>WGFM01000021.1 GCA_015492245.1 Deltaproteobacteria bacterium
CCTTATGATGAAGAAGGCTGCCACATAGAAGGAGGCCACAACAAGGTGCATCCACATGAAGTTGTATCCAGCCATGGTGTATACCATACTCAGAAGGAGGGGAAAGAGCGGCGGAGGGTAGTCCACAGGGGCCAGGCTGCCTGATACGAAGAAATCTGTGTATCCATGGCCCTCTGCGATGGACCTTGCAAGAAGCACATATCTTGCATGGTCTGCCCCCACGGTGTAGGAGAATACCCTGTCCACCATCTCGATGGCAAGAACGAAGGGTATGGCAAGGAGCAGCCCCCTGAGCCATCTTCTCTCAAGGATTGATGAAGACCTCTCTTCCATGGTGGGTAAGTTTAACATACCTGCAGAGTCTATGGAATGGGAAATAGAAAAACAAGAAAGGGGAGGCAAGTGCCTCCCCTTTCTTGTTTGTGCAATCTTTACTGATAGGTTATCGCACCATCGAAGGTTATTACAGCCTCGTTGTTGTCCTGAGCGGCTGTATTGAGCGGTGTGCTGTAGAGTACTATGTTGCCAGCACTCAGGGTCATGGTGGTCTTTTTGACCTCTACATTGGTCGACTTCCTGTAACCGTTGTTCGTGAGTGTGGTCAGAGAATCGACTGTGCCTGTTGGATTGTCTGACAGATATGCCTGGGCTGCTGTAAAGGCGTTCTTTGCATCAGATGAGAGCTCGCCCCTCCATGCCCTGTAACGATACTTCTGGAACTGGGGTATGGCTATCGCTGCAAGTATGGCGATGATTGCCACCACTATGAGCAGCTCAACCAGTGTGAAACCCCGTTCATCCTTCTTTTTGCCAATCTTCTGGAGTATCATCGTCCACCCTCCTTTCTTTAAATAATTAAGCCGTCAAAAGTTTTATTTGTTGATATTACAGATGCAATACCCATGCCATATATTGAAATCTTTAAAAATCAATACCTTGGGGAGACGGGATCACGCTGGTTGGACAATTTTTGTCATATCTGGTGTCAATTTTTGTCAATGGATGGAGTTCAATATCTTCTCGAGCCTTCTTGCCCTTTCTGGCATGTTCTTTCTTTTGAATATCTCCACAAGTTCAAGGAGGCCATTTCTGTAGTCTGGTTTTGTTTTTATTGCATTGGAGTAGTAGTGGGCTGCCTTTCCTTCCTGGCCGAGCTCGAGGTAGATACTGCCAAGGTAGTAGTAGACCTCTGCCAGCCTGTCTGGTTCTGTAAGGACGAACTCTGCCCTCTCGAGGTAATACATTGCACATCCGGTGTCTTTGAGCTCGAAACAGCTTATCCCGGCAAGCCTGTAGGCATCTGGTTCTGTGTGGTCTCCCTTCTCTTCCATGTATCCTGCGAGCACCTCGAGGGCGTCCTCATGGCGTTTCATCCTGTGGTATGCTCTACCAAGGCCAACGAGGGCCTTTGGAAACTCCCTTGCATTGAGGAAGTGTTCCTCTGCCTCATCGAGCCTTCCGAGCTCAAGGGCCACAAGCCCCAGGTCATACTCTATGTAGGGGTCTTCGCCCCTTATCTCGAGGGCTCTTGTGAGCTCTTCCTTTGCATCCTCGAGTCTACCTTCCATCCTCATGTATACAAGCCCTGATAGTCTGTAGAGTGTGGCGAATCTTTCGCTCATTCCATGGTCAGAATAGAATGTCTTCATCCTTTCAAGCTCCTCCTCTATGGTCTTGAGTTTTTCAGGGTCTTCAGGAAGTTTGTAGCGCCCGGGTTTGTAGCAGGGTGGGGTCTCCCTGAGCGCCCATTGGTCTGTTATCTGTGGAAAGACATCCTCTTTCAGGAAGAGCACAGCTACATCGTCGAAGATGACGGGCACCCAGTCTTCACGGGCTACAAGGTCCTCACACAATCCGTCCCCCCGTTTCAGGAGTGCCATGTTTATGGAATACTCCTCTGCAAGCCTGTCCCATCGTCTTCTCATCTCTGCCACCCTGGTCTTCCAGAAAAATAGGGGGCTGTAGAGGGTGGGGGTTCTGCCGTCTATGAACACCTTTATGTCGTTGTATATCAGGTATCCACCGAATATGTACTTGTTGTACAGGTTGCCGGAAAGGTGCATGGCCCGGATGAACCTTACCGTGCCTTCTGGAAACCTTCCCTTCTTTATGCCCAGCCCGTAGTCTCTCTTGATGTAAAGATTATAGGCGAGCAGCCCCACAGAGAGTGGTATTATGGCCACCATTATCACTTTGAATAGATTCCCCCGTGAGATCTTCATCTTTGTATACTCTGTGATGTTGGAGGCAACAAGTGCCACCGTGAAGAGGGGAAAGATGGCAGCCCACCTTACATGTTTCATCGCCATATAGGTGGCCACGGCAAGGAATATCGCATCCCTTGTCCTCATGGAGCCGCTCATGAAGATGGCTATTACTGACAGGGCCAGCAGTATCTTCAGAAACAGCCAGCCTGGCGGAACTGGATAGAATTCGAAGAGGAACTTGTTTATGGGAACACTCTGCCACTCCTGTATGTAACGCAGGGCCTCTGCATTCTCGCCCATCTGGTGGATGAATGGGAAGACAACGAGTTTCCATCCATAGGGGTTTATGAAGGAGACCCCGATGAGCAGCAGTGTCAAGCCTCCATATAGCCATGTCTGCGGGGGCGGGGCGGTGAGGCTTCTTTCCTCCCTGCATCCATCGAGCCAGCTGCCAATGGCCCACACACCGGCTATGAATATGCCGAGAACGAAGCTCGAATGGATGTTGGTCCAGAGAATCTGTAATAGAGGCAACAACAGAAGATACCTTCCAGGGGGGTTCTTCTCGGAAAGGGTGAATATGTAGAAGTAAGAGACCATGAATAGATAGCCAAAGAGGTGTGGCCTTATGAAAAAACGATTCTCCATTATAGTGAAGGTAATGTAGATGAGCCCCACTATGAGCCAGTATCTATCGCCTGCTATTGTGCGGACAAGGAAGAACAGTACAACGAATGTGGCCAGCAATACAAGACACTGGAGCACAAAGAGTCCCCACCAGCCACCAAGGTAGGTGTAGAAGAGGTAGGCTATCACCTGAAAGCCCCAGGTGAAGTCTATCCACTCTCTGCCTGCAAAGGTGTATGAGAAGGGGTCGGTCTGTGGCACGCTCATGTTGGCAAGTATCCACTCGCCCGTCCTGAGTGCCCAGAATATGTCCGTGTCCCAGCGCTGTTTCTTGAAAGAGCTAAGTATTGTAAATACCCCGAGGAGGGCCAGAAGGGATACATACCAGACCCTTTCGAGCTGATTATTCCTTGTCTCCATGGTATTTGCTCAGCTTGTACCGCATTGATCTGAAGCTTATCCCCAGAAGTCTTGCGGCCTCTTTCTTTACCCCCCCGGTCTTTCTGAGGGCCTCCATTATTATGCCCTTCTCGTATTCTTCCACCAGTCTTTCGAGGTCCACCCCTTCATGGGGTATTTCCACATGAGGATGCATGCCGGTCTCCATCTTTCTGTGAGACCTTGTGCTCTCTCGTATGGCAGGTGGCAGGGAAGTCGGCGAGATGAGGCTATCCATCTCCAGGGCCACGGCCCTCTCTATGGCATTCTCCAGTTCCCTCACATTTCCGGGGTAGTGGTATTCCACGAGACAGTTCATGGCCTCTTCCGATATGCCCGTTATGTTCTTCCCGAGCTCCTTGTTGTATTTTTCCACGAAGTGCATGGCTATGTGGGGGATGTCCTCTTTTCTCTCCCTCAGGGGAGGAATATCTATTCTTATTACATTTATACGGTAGTAGAGGTCTTCACGGAACCTGCCCTCTCTGACCTCTCTGTCTATATCGCGGTTGGTTGCGGCTATGAGCCTTATATCCACCTGTTTTTCCTCTCTTCCACCGATACGGCGGATGTAGCGGTCCTGTATGAATCTCAGAAGCTTTACCTGGAGGTTGAGGGGGAGCTCTGTAATCTCGTCGAGGAAGAGGGTGCCACCGTCTGCGAGCTCCACGAGCCCTTCCTTTGGAGAGTGTGCCCCTGTGAAGGCACCCTTCTCATAGCCGAACAGTTCACTCTCTATCAAGTTTTCTGGTATGGCCCCACAGTTCACGGCCACGAAGGGGCTGCCTTTCCTGGGGCTTTCGGTGTGTATGGCCCTTGCCACAAGTTCCTTACCCGTGCCACTCTCACCTGTAATGAGGATATTGGTCTTTGCAGGGGCGACATTCATTATGAGCCGGTAGAGTTCGCGCATCCTGTGGCTGGTGCCAACAAGGCCGTTGAACCCGTATTTCAGCTTCAGGTCCCTGTTCTCCTCCTCAAGCCTTCTCTGTTTCAGTGCACGCTTTATGTGGAGTTTTATCTCCTCCACATTGAAGGGTTTTATGAAGTAGTCGTACGCTCCTGCCTTCATGGCCTCTACGGCGCTCTCGACGGAGGCATAGGCGGTAATGACGATGACTATCGTTTCGGGATTAAGTTTTTTTATCTTCTTTAACAGCTCTATCCCACCCATGCCCGGCATCTTGAGGTCTACTATGGCAAGGTCATAGCTCTCTTTTATGAACGACTCCAGGGCATTCTCTGCGCTACCAAAGGTTGAGACCCCGTAGCCCTCCTTCCTGAGCAGTATCTCCAGAAACTCCCGCATGCTCCTTTCGTCATCTACCACCATTATTCTCGTCATAGGCCACCTCTTTGTTCTTTAATCTTCTGAGGTGTGTGCAGGGGTAGATATATCTTGAAGATGGTGCCCCTGCCGGGTGTGGAGCTCACATCTATTAGCCCACCATGGCTCTCTATTATCCTGTAGGCGATAGAGAGCCCCAGCCCTGTTCCTGTAGGTTTTGTGGAAAAAAAGGGGTCGAATATCCTCTCAAGGTTTTCCGGCTCTATCCCCTTGCCGGTGTCTTCTATGGATACCACTACGAACCTTCCCTTCTCCCTCAGGGGCAGAGGCAGAGAGTCGTCTTTGCAACTGGCACTCTCTATGACAAGCCTGCCCCTGCCGTCCATGGAGTGAACCGCGTTCAGCATGAGATTCCATATCACCTGTGATAGTTGCCGCTGGTTGCCGTCTATGTATAGAGAATCTCCGAGGGAGCTCTCTATCTCCACGTCCTCTGCCTCTGGATTGTGTCTCAATACATCGACTATATCGCTTACCAGAAGAGAAAGGTTGAGTTTTTCCATCTTCTCTGCAGGGGGACGTGCAAAGAGGAGAAAGTCCGTTATGAGAGAGTTGAGCCTTTTTGTCTCCCTGAGGATTATGTCCATGAGGTTGCTCTTGTAACCAATGGGTTTCAGCTCATCTTTCATCACCTGTATGGAACCACTTATCGAGGCAAGGGGGTTTCTTATCTCATGGGCAAGTGAGGCAGACAGCTCCCCAAGGGCACGCAGTTTCTCACTGCGTCGTAGTTCCTCTTCGAGGGATTTGAGCTGTGTAAGATCCTGGAATATTACCACCCAGGCCATGTCATCTCCCTGTCCCCTGGACACACTGAATCCCAGCATCAACATGTCCTTGCCATTGGTCTGTAGCTCCATTTCACTTCTTATGCCAGGGTTGTCGAACTTTCTGGTTATACCCGGGAACAGGCTTTCCACATCCCTGTGGTAGACATCCTTGAGGGTGTAGCCTGTTATCTCTGTGGCCGCCCTGTTGAAAGAGGTTATCCTCTTGTGTTCGTTGAGTGTCATGACACCTGCCGGTATGTTGTCCACAATGAGCTGGTTGAGCTCCTTGAGTCTGCCAAAGTCTATCTCCTTTTCCTCGAGCTCTCTTTCCACCTCTGTGGTCTTCTGTGCCAGATAGCCCGTAAGGTATGCCACGGTGAAAAAGGATAGTATGTTTATGGCTATGGTGGTCAGCACATCGTCCCAGATGGGCTCTGTCTGTGGATGGAACAATTTATAGGACTGTGGCAGTATGTGATAGAAGTCCAGGTCCAGCAGCACCGCATACCCTGCGGAAGAGAGGCTTGCTGCAAATATTCCACCGTTTCTTCCAAGCAGTATGGTGGCCGCTATTATGGATAGATGATAGAGTATGGACAGGTAGCTCGTTACCCCTCCTGTTATGTAGACCACAAAGGTTATGATGACTATATCTATGGAGAGCTGCACCCTGGCGAATCTTCTGAGATCCTTTACGCGGTGCATGAGAAAGGCATATAGTATTGTGGCCATTCCTGTGGTTATAACCACCATGTAGAGCGGGTAGAACCTGTAGTGCGTGGGAGAGATACTCTTCAGCTGGAAGTATACTATTATACCGAGGAAGGCAATGGCCACCACGACCCTTGCCATCATGAGTGTGAGCAACTTACCTTTGATGGCATCTTGCAAGGGAGTCTTCATCTTTCAGGTTCAGCCTGTAACAGCTCCTGCGAGCTGGAAGATAGGCAGATAAAGGGCGATAACAAGCCCACCGACTACCACACCAAGGAATGCCATGAGCATTGGCTCTATAAGGGATGTGAGAGCCTCCACTGCTGCGTCCACCTCGTCCTCGTAGAAGTCTGCGATCTTACTGAGCATGGTATCCATGGCACCTGTGGACTCACCAACGGTTATCATCTGTGTAACCATGGGAGGAAAGACCTTTGTCTGTGCAAGTGGTTCCGCAAGGGTCTTGCCCTCGCTTATGCTCGCCCTCGCCCTCATCACCGCTTCTTCTACAACCACATTGCCTGCTGTCTTTGCCACTATCTCGAGTGCCTCGAGAATCGGCACACCACTTGAGAGCATGGTTCCAAGGGTTCTTGTAAACCTTGCAACAGCGGTCTTTCTCAGAAGGTCTCCAAAGACAGGCATCTTGAGGAACAGGCCATCCATGACTCTTCTGCCCTTCCTTGTTTTGTAGAGCTGTGAGAGTCCTACCACTGTTACTGCCAGAACGCCAAGTATTATGTACCATGAGGAGCGCAGGAAATCACTCATGTTGACAACAAGCTGGGTGGGTGCTGGCAGGGCCTTTCCGAAGCCCGAGAACATATCTTCGAATATGGGCACAACCCATATGAGAAGCCCTGATACCACCAGTGCGGCTATGACGATGACAACTACAGGATAGGTGAGCGCCCCCTTTATCTTGCTCTTCAGTTTCTCCGCCTTTTCCATGAAGGCAGAAAGTCTGTTAAGTATGGTGTCCAGTATACCGCCCACCTCACCTGCGGCGATGAGGTTTACGAACAGAGCGTCGAATACCTTTGGATGTTTCCTCAATGCATCTGCAAGGGTGGAGCCCTCCTCGACACTGGCCTTTACATCGAACAGTACTTTCTGGAACTCCTTGTTCTGCTGCTGGCTTGCCAGTATGTCCAGACACTGTACGAGCGGAAGCCCGGCATCTATCATGGTTGCAAACTGTCTGGTGAATACCACCAGTTCCTTTGTCTTTATACCACCAAGGCCTGGAATCTTTATTTCCAGCCCTTTCTGTAGTGAGGAGAGTCCCCCCTTCTTTTCCGTTATGGAGGAGGGAACGATGCGCTGGCGGCGCAGTATCATGGCTGCCTGGTTTATGTTTGGCGCCTCTATCTCTCCCTTTGTAACCTGACCACCAACGGTCTTTCCTGTATATTCGAACTTCGGCATAGGCTGACTTGTTTAACTCTTAATACGGAGAAAACCTCGGGTTTACAAGCCCTGCGCGTATGAGCATCTGTTTCAGTTCGTCTGGTTCAGGGCTTCTACCGAAGGCCTCCTCTATGGTGATCTGTTTTCGTGCACAGAGGTTCATAAGGCTCTGGTTCATGGTCTGCATGCCGAACTTGGACTGGCCGACCTGCATCTGCGAGTATATCTGGTGTATCTTGTCTTCCCTTATGAGGTTTCTTATGGCAGCGTTTGGCACCATTATCTCGAGTGCCAGCACCCTGCCCCTGCCACCTGCCTTTGGTATGAGAAGCTGCGACAGGACTCCCTCGAGCACAAAGGAGAGCTGTGCCCTTACCTGTGGCTGCTGGTGAGAAGGGAAGACATCCACAATCCTGTTTATGGTCTGCACACATGAGTTTGTGTGCAGGGTAGCGAGACAGAGGTGGCCTGTTTCTGCTATGGTAAGGGCTGTCTCTATGGTCTCCATGTCTCTGAGCTCACCGAGGAGCACCACATCGGGGTCCTGCCTCAACACACTCTTTATGGCCTTCTTGAAGTTGTGCGTGTCTGCACCCACCTCTCTCTGGTTCACAAGGGCCATCTTGGAAGAGTGGAGATACTCTATGGGATCCTCTATGGTAACTATATGTTCCTGCCTTTCACGGTTTATCTTGTCTATTATGGCCGCAAGGGTTGTGGATTTTCCGCTTCCAGTAGGCCCTGTAACGAGCACCAGTCCCCTCGGTTTTTTTGCAAGCTCTTCCACAACCTGGGGCAAGCCAAGCTCCGAAAAACTCTTTATCTTGTAGGGTATGACCCTGAAGACCCCTGCCACTGTGCCACGCTGCATGAATATGTTGGCACGAAACCTGCTCAACCCCTTCATGCCGAAAGAGAAGTCAAGCTCGTTGTCTTCCTCGAACTTGTGCCGCTGTGCCTCGGTGAGCACGGAGTAGCACAGCTGTTTCGTGTCTATTCCCGTAAGAGGTGGGCCATCGATTGGTGTCAGCCTGCCATATACCCTCATCCTCGGCGGAGAGCCCGCGGTAAGATGCAGGTCAGAGCCCTCTCTCTCTATCAGAAGCCTGAGAAGGGATTGCATATCGTATCTTTTTTGTGGTCCTGCTGTTTCTTCACCCATCTTGTTGTGTCTCCTGCAATGTTTTTGTCAGGTTTTGCTATCTCAATCCTGCATGGTAACCCTCAGGACCTCCTCGATGGTTGTAACCCCTTCTTTCATCTTGGTCAGCCCACTCATCCTGAGGGTCTTCATTCCATCCTTTATGGCCTGCCGCTTTATCTCTGCTGCCGATGCACCATTGAGGACCAGCTCCTTTATGGCCTCTGTAAAGGGCATGACCTCGTAGAGTGCTATTCTGCCCCTGTAGCCCGTTCCATTGCATTCGGAACAGCCACTGCCCCTGTAGCACTTTGTCTTCTTTGTCTCCTCTGGAGGAATACCTATATCGAGCAGGGCCTTCTCCGTAACATTGGCCTCTGTCTTGCACTTTGTGCATATCTTTCTTGCCAGCCTCTGGGCGAGTATAAGGTTGCATGCAGAAGCCACAAGGAATGGCTCAACACCCATGTTGAGGAGCCTGTTCACTGTAGATGGAGCATCGTTTGTATGGAGGGTAGAGAGCACAAGGTGCCCCGTAAGGGCTGCCTTTATGGCAATCTCTGCGGTCTCGTAGTCTCGTATCTCACCAACCATTATTATGTCGGGGTCCTGTCTCAGGAAACTGCGCAGTGCGCCTGCAAAGGATAAACCTATCTCTTCCTTTATCTGGACCTGGTTTATCCCCATGAAGTTGAACTCCACAGGGTCTTCGGCTGTGGATATGTTTGTTTCCACCTCGTTGAGCTCTGAGAGCGCAGAGTACAGGGTGGTGGTCTTTCCACTTCCAGTAGGCCCTGTAACGAGCACCATGCCCCAGGGTTTGTGTATGGCATCCTGGAAGTCTTTAAGGGCCTTCTTCTCGAAGCCCAGCCTGGTCATATCGAGCTGCAGATTGCTCTTGTCGAGAAGCCTCAGGACCACCTTTTCACCGAACAGCGTGGGTAGCACACTTACACGGAAGTCCATCTCCCTGTTCTTGCCGAGTTTGAGTTTTATTCTGCCATCCTGGGGAAGCCTTCTTTCTGCTATATCGAGGCTGCTCATTATCTTTATCCTCGATACTATGGCATTCTTGAGCTTCATTGGTGGGCGCATGACCTCCTGCAGTACGCCGTCTATCCTGTAGCGCACCCTGAAGGCCTTCTCGTAGGGTTCTATGTGTATATCACTTGCCTTCTTCTTTATGGCATCGGTCAGGATGAAGTTGACCAGTTTCACCACAGGTGCATCTTCTACCGCCTTCTTAAGATCCCCTATGTCTATCTCTTCTTCTTCCTGGACCACCTCCATGTCCTCTTCATCGAACTCTGCTATAACATCTTCAATCTCCATCTCGAGCTCTGCCTTCTCGTATACCTTCTCTATGGCCCCTTTTATGGCACCTTCGCTGGAAATCACGGTCTCTATGTTGTAGCCTGTGAGGAACTTTATATCGTCTATTGCAAATATGTTGGAAGGGTCTGCCATTGCAACAACAAGGGTTGAACCAGTCCTTTTCAGTGGAAGGGCAAGATATTTCTTTGCCACATCCTCTGGAATAAGCTTTATGACCTCAGGGTCTATCTCTTCGGTGGAGAGATCTATGGTGGGAATACCATACTGTTTGCTCAGAAAATTGGTGAGGTCCTGCTCCGATATATAACCCAGTTTGGTTAGATTATACCCCAGCCTTCCACCACTGCGCTTCTGCTCCTCTATTGCTCGCTGAAGCTGTTCCGGTGTTATAAGCCGTTCCTTTAGTAACAATTCACCTATTCTTTCAACCATAAACATGCCACAGATGACATAAGTATAAATTTTATCTTATAAAAATTTATCCATCAGGTCAAGCATAACTATTTTAACATAATCTCTGGATAGATGGTTAGTGGAATCGGGCTTTCTGTATTCTTTGTGCTGGCAGGTATTGGCAGGCTTCTGGCATGGAACTAAAGTTTTCGAGGTAGACTCCGAAAAGAAAAGGGAGCAGGTGTGAGGACGGTGTTTTCATGCCCCTTTTGGGGAGGATATTTGAGAAGATAAAAGAATCGGTCAGAAGATCACAAGGAGGTTGTTATGAATCTTGGAATAAAGACAAAGCTTGGCGTTATACTGGGCGTGTTTGTGTTCCTCATCATCGCCTCTGTGGCGGTTACATACTGGACTATAAGTTCTGTGAGTGACGACAGTGTTATAATCAACATGGCCGGCAGGGAGAGGATGCTCGCACAGAAATATACGAAGGAGGTGTTGGACGAGCTGTTTCCGGCACAGGTGCGTTCCAGTGCATTGAAGGGTGCCGAGATAGCCAGGGTGCAGACCAGGGAGGGCAGGACGAACTATGCCAAGGACACTGTGGGAAAGCTGAAGAAGGGTGGAACTGCCTACGAGAAGACCGCAGAGGTGTTTGAGACGACCCTGGATGCACTGATAAATGGTGGAAATGTGCCGCTGGACCTCGAAATGAAGGAATTTCGCTATATTGAGGCAACCTCTGACCAGGCCATCATGGCTCAGCTCAATGTGGTAAAGAAGCTCTGGGATAAGATGACATCCAGTGTGCAGAGACTTATGACCCTCAAGGTGAATTCTCCAGAGTACATGAGGGCATATCTGGAGCTTAAGAGGGTGAACATGGAGGTTACCAGAGAGATGAACAAGGCTGTCAAGATGTACGAGGCCGCATCCACTGCCAAACTGGACAGGATGTTCAATATCATGGTGGTCTTTCTCATGGTTGCCATAGTGGTGGCAATAGGTGGCTGGTGGTTCGCCAACAGGGTTGTCGTCAGGCCTGTAAGAGAGGTGGTTGAACTTGCCGAGGCAGTTGCCGGTGGAGACCTGACAGCAACGGATGTAAAGGTGAACAGCCACGATGAGATGGGTGCCCTCGCCTCGGCCATAAACAGGATGAAGGCCAATCTCAAGGATATAATAAGCAGGATGAGAGCCACCAGTGAGAACATAGCCTCTGCATCACACCAGCTTGCCGCATCGAGTTCCCAGATAGTCAAGGGTGCGGATAAACAGTCTGCCCAGACGAATCAGGTTGCGAACGCCATGGAGGAGATGAGTGCCTCCGTAATAGAGGTGGCGAAGAACTCCCAGGATGCGAGCCAGTATGCATCCAGAACCCATGACATAGCACAGAAGGGCGGAGAGATTGTGGAGAAGGCCGTAGATGGTATGCTCAATGTGGCAGACACGGTCAAAAAGAGTGCAACCACCGTGGAGGTGCTGGGCAAGAGCTCTGAGGAGATAGGACACATAATTGCGGTTATAAACGACATAGCAGACCAGACCAACCTTCTTGCCCTCAATGCCGCCATAGAGGCCGCAAGGGCAGGCGAGCAGGGCCGTGGTTTCGCAGTGGTTGCAGACGAGGTGAGAAAACTTGCCGAGAAGACCACAAAGGCAACAAAAGAGATAAGAGACATGATAGCCTCCATACAGAAAGAGACCGGTGAGGCAATAAGATCCATGCACAATGGCACAAAACAGGTTGAAGAGGGAGTAGCCCTTGCCAAAGAGGCAGGTGAGGCACTCAGAAGTATTGTGGCAAGTGTTGAGAAGGTCTCTGATATGGTGCGCCAGATAGCCACCGCCGCAGAAGAGCAGAGTGCCACAACAGAAGAGATTTCACAGAACATATCCACAATAGCAGGTATATCGGTAGAGACCGCAGACGGGGTAAAGCAGATTTCCAACGCAACCGATGAAATGAGCCGTATAGCAGAACAGCTGCGCAAACTCGTTGAGACCTTCCGCCTGGAAAATACAACCGAAGAGGTATCCATACTCACAGACAGGAAGGAATACGATAAGGGACAGAAGGAGGGAGAGCCAGACTCTCCAGAGATAATAAAAGTCGTGGGAGGTTGAGGAGATGAAGGAGTTCGATACGAAAGGAATAATACAACTCGTTACATTCAGCCTTGGAACCGAGGAGTTCTCTATAGACATCCTGAAGGTTCAGGAGATTATACGCCCCATGGATATAACACGGGTTCCAGGGGCACCGGAGTTCATAGAAGGGGTGATAAACCTGAGGGGAAGGGTCATACCCGTGATGGACCTCAGAAGAAGACTCGGCATGCAGGCCCAGGAAGAGACAAGAGATACCAGAATAGTTGTAGTAGAGGTGGGCGGAAAGACCGTGGGACTGAAGGTGGATAGTGTCTCAGAGGTGCTCAGGCTGTCCACCGACAGGATAGAGCCACCACCATCTTTCGACAATGTGCAGAATACAGACTGTATACGGGGTGTTGGCAAGCTGGAGGATAGACTCATAATACTGCTCGATGTGGAAAAGGTGCTGAGTCCCGAGGAAAGAAGCACCCTTGACGCCATGTTTCAGACACATTAACATGCCTCCTCAAGCCTCGGGCTGCTTACATACAGAAGGGCAGGACTGCCTCCCCTTGCCTGACAAAGGACCCTGCCCTTCTGACCAGCCCATCTCTTTGGCCCAACGGCAAAGGAACCTCAACAACAGGGCTTTGACATGGTAGAGAAACAAAAAGGCTGGCTCGAAAGCCAGCCCCCTCTTTGATTGCGGTTTTGTGGACGCTCTGGGGGGTGTAAAAAAAGAGAGGTTGGTCCTATTCTGACCCCTTGACTTCCCTGCTGAATGGCTGGCGGAGGGTGAGGGACTCGAACCCCCAAGGGCGTAAGCCCGGCGGTTTTCAAGACCGCTGCCTTACCAGTTAGGCTAACCCTCCGGCAATCAGGGTGTATATAATTTACCCTTTTTTCTCTATCTTTTCAAGCCCTCCCATGTAGGGTCTCAGCGCTTCCGGTATGGTTACAGAGCCGTCTTCTGTCTGGAAGTTCTCAAGTATTGCCACTATGGTTCTTCCCACGGCGAGCCCTGAGCCGTTGAGGGTGTGCACGAACCCTGGTTTACCACCGCCTCTGGGGCGGTACCGTATGAGAGCCCTTCTTGCCTGGAAGTCATCGAAGTTGGAGCATGAGGATATTTCCATGTAGCGAGCCTGTGAGGGCAGCCATACCTCTATGTCGTAGGTCTTTGCCGCTGAAAATCCGAGATCCCCTGTGCAAAGTGCCATCACCCTGTAGTGTAGCCCCAGCCTTTTGAGAACCTCTTCTGCATGGCCGGTGAGTGTTTCAAGCTCCTGGTAGCTCCTCTCCGGGGTTGTGAACATTACGAGTTCCACCTTGTTGAACTGGTGCACCCTTATGAGTCCCCTGGTCTCCTTACCGTAAGAGCCGGCCTCTCTCCTGAAACAGGGTGTATAGGCCGTATAAAGGATGGGGAGTTGGTCCTCTTTGAGTATCTCTTCGCGGTGTATGTTGGTTACAGGGACCTCTGCGGTGGGCACGAGATAGTAATCCATCGAGTCTATCTTGAAGAGGTCTTCCTTGAACTTCGGTAGCTGGCCTGTTCCTATGAAGGTATCGCTTCTGGTGATAAATGGAGGAAAGACCTCTGTATAGCCGTGCTCACCGGTGTGGAGGTCGAGCATGAAGTTTATAAGGGCCCGCTCAAGGAGGGCCCCCTCTTTTTTCATCAGTGCGAACCTTGCCCCTGACAGCTTGCCTGCCCGCTCGAAGTCTATTATGTCGAGCATCTCGCCAAGTTCGGCATGGTCCTTCGGCGTGAACCCAAACTCAGGGGGTATGCCATGGGTTCTTACAACCACATTTTCTGTGGCATCCATGCCCGGGGGTACATCAGGGTGGGGGAGGTTGGGGAGCTCAAGAAGGAGGCTGTGGAGTCGGGCCTCGCAGCTGGCTATCTCATCATCGAGGGCCCTTATCCTTTCTGCCACCTTCTGCATGGCCTCTATGAGTGTGTCTGCTGGTCTCCCATCCTTTCTGAGCCTGCCTATCTCCCTGGATACACGGTTTCTCTCTTCTTTAAGGGACTCCGATTCCTTTATAAGGGTTCTTCTTTTCTCATCGAGCCTTACCACCTGCTCTATACCGAATGTATCACCCCTTGCAAGGAGCCTTCTCTTTACCTCTTCGTGGTTTTCCCTGATGTATTTTATATCGAGCATGCCATCAATCCCTCTTCCATCTTTTGTAGAGCGAGTTCTCTATACCCAGTATGTCGAGAATCTTTCCAACAACAAAGTTCACCATATCATCTATTGACCTGGGTTTGTGGTAGAACCCTGGCATGGCAGGAAGTATTACAGCGCCTGCCTGTGATAGTTTGAGCATGTTCTCTATATGTATGGAGTTCAGCGGTGTCTCCCTTGGAACCACAACCAGAGTCCTCCTCTCTTTTAGCATACAGTCTGCCACCCTTTCGACGAGGTTGGTCGAGGCCCCGCAGGCTATCCTTCCGAGGGTTCCCATGGAGCAGGGGCATATTATCATGGCCTTGAGCCCGTATGAGCCACTTGCGAGCGGGCTTGTGAGCTGATTGTGGGGTGTAACTGTAAGCAGAGGGGAACCTTCCTTAAGCCCTGCACGCTCGAGTATCTGCCGGGCCGCATCTTTTTCAGGCTCTATATGGCATTCTTCCTTGAGTATCTCAAGCCCGGTGGGAGATACTATGAGCTCGCAGCTTTTCTGCCTTCTTACAAGTTCCTCTATGAGCCTTATGCCATAGGGTGCTCCACTTGCGCCTGTAAGTGCTACCGCGTATTCTGTCAAGGCCAGAGGGTCTCCTGCCGGGTTATTTAAGCCTTATGGCCCTGTAGAGGAGGGTGTCCCTCCTCTTTATCCATACCATTATGACCTCTTTATCCTCTGCTTCCTTCAGTGCCCTGCGCAGATCCTCTTTATTCCTTACGGGCTTTCCATCCACCTCTTTTATTATGTCGCCCCTCCTTATGCCTGCCCTGTGTGCGGGGCTGTCGGGTGTAACATTGTAGACCAGGACCCCATCTTTTTCGTCTATGTTGTATCTTTCCATGAGCTCGGGGGTTATGTCTCTTACCGCTATGCCCAGCTTTCCAGCAGGGGTCTTTCTATCGCGGGTGTCTACCTTCGCCGTCTCTTCCTCTCTCTTCTCCTTTACGGTTAGTGCAAGGGTAAGGGTCTTGCCACCTCTTATTACTTTAAGTTTTACCTTCTTGCCAGGTGGTGTTGCGGCAACTATCCTTGGAAGATCATTCATCTCCTCGATGGGTTTGCCATCGAACTCCACTATAATATCCCCTGGCTTTATGCCCGCCTTGTCTGCAGGGTCTCCTGGCAGGACCGAGGAGACCAGCGCACCCCCTGGCTCCTTGAGTCCCATGGCAAGGGCTATATCAGGTGTTATCTGCTGGATGGTTACACCTATCCAGCCCCTTACGACCCTGCCCTTCTCTTTAAGCTGAATCAGCACATCCTTTACCATGTTGATCGGGATGGCAAACCCTATGCCCTGTCCACCTGCAATTATTGCGGTGTTTATACCCACCACCTCTCCACGCACATTGAAAAGCGGGCCACCAGAGTTGCCCGGGTTTATGGACGCATCGGTCTGTATGAAGTTGTCATAGGGGCCTGCCCCAATGACTCTACCTTTCTGGCTTACTATACCTGCTGTTACGGTGCCACCGAGGCCAAAGGGGTTGCCTATGGCTATCACCCACTCACCTATCTGGAGTTCATCCGAGTCCCCGAGCACTGCCACCGGCAGGTCATCCTTTGCGTCTATCTTTACGAGGGCAAGGTCAAGCTTTTTGTCCTTCCCTATGGGTTCTGCCCTGTACTCCTTCTTTTCTTCGGAGAGGGTTACGATAATTTCTGTTGCATTCTCTATGACATGATAGTTGGTCAGTATGTAACCTTCCTTGTTTATGATGAATCCTGAACCAAGGCTGTGCCTTTTGAACTCCCTTGGAGGGCCGTTGTAGAATTTTTTGAAGAACTCGTCGCCAAAGAACTCGTCAAAGGGGGTTCTGAACTCTGGGAACGGCACAAGGGGCCTTTCCTTTACGACCTGTGTGGTGGATATGTTTACCACCGGAGGCATGAGCTTTTTTGCAAGCTCTGCAAAAGAGGGTGGCCCAATGGGCTCCTCTCTGCCCGTGGCATCTTTCCAGAAATCTCCCGCACTTGTGGTGTTGGTAATATCCAGCCTGCCGGTGATGAATACACCAACAAGAAGGGACATGAAAGATACAACAACAAGAGCCTTGAGTCCAAATCTCTTCCTTTTCATGGTTACTGCTCCCTTATAAGGTAGTTTAATATTACTCTACGGCCCTGCGACACTTCATTCGAAGGTCATAGAGGATATTGTCAAGGAGTGCCTGTTCGTCTTTTGTGAGGTTTCCACAGGTCTTTTCCCTGAGGATAGCCAGTACATCTATAGTGTGTCCTGCCATGGCAAGGTCTTTTTCGACCCTGCCTGTCCGGGGATTCTTTGTCTCTCCAGGGTGCATGAGGACAGAAGCGGAAAGTGAAAGCACATAATGTTGAGAAGTCTGGAGACAGAAGGGCCATTCCCTTCTCTTCTTCCCTGTCCTCATTGGGTGTCTTGTTTGAAGGAGTCTTCTCCTCCATCTCTTACAGGCACTCTCTACTTTGCCTCCACCCTTACATGGATGAGCTTTTCCTTCTCTATCTTGGGCACCACTATGGTAAGGACCCCCTCACTCAGGGTTGCCTGTATACGGGTTCTGTCTATCACCACAGGAAGGCTGAATATACGCTGGAATGTGCCGTAGAAGCACTCCATCCTGTGGTAGTATTCGTTGTTTGGGACACGCTGTCTTTTGTCCCCCTTGACCACAAGGAAGGTGTCCTTTACATCTATCTCCACATCCTCTATCTCTATCCCTGGCAGTTCTACCTTCAGGATCACCTTTGTCTGCGTTTCATACATGTCTGCAGGCGGAGACCATGCTGCGCCAGAAGGAACCTCGAGCCCCATGTATTTGGCTATGGTTTCTTCAAAGACCCTGCGCATGCGCTCCTGCAGAAAGAGGAGTTCCCTGTAGGGTATCCACTTCAAGAGGGCCAAACCCTTCAACCTCCGTAAAAAAAGACTAATAGATATATTATTTTATTATCCCCCTCTTGTCAAGTAATCGGCAGCTCTGTTGAATACCTTGAGCACCACCCGATGTGCTTGACCCCAGGGGATGTTTGCTGATAGAATCGAACTTGACTACAGACCCTGTGAGGAGATCGTCCTTATGGAAGGCTTACATCTTTTTCCCACCATGGAGGTGAGGGCATATGTGGTTGGCCCGCTCGAGGTGAACTGTTATGTGATATGGGACAAAGAGAGCCGTGAGGCTGTAATAATAGACCCCGGGGGTGATGGGGAAAGGCTCGTCAATCTCATAGAGGGGCTCGATGTGAGGCTCGGCCATCTTGTAAACACCCACGGACATTTTGATCATGTGGGGGCAAACCATGTTATAGCCAGGGCATTCTCACCGGAGCGTGTTCTACACAGAGAGGATCTCGAGCTTTTAAGGAATGCCCATCTTCAGGCAGAATACTTTGGTCTTGCCGCCACACCCCAGCCAGAGCCCACACTCCTTGCAGAAGATGGCATGGTTGTTAAGACAGAGAACATAACCCTCGAGCTCATCCATACCCCGGGGCATACGCCTGGCAGCATGTCCATATATGTTGAAACCGAAGGGGTGCTCTTCAGCGGGGACACACTGTTCCATGGCTCTGTGGGCAGGACTGATCTGCCCGGTGGTTCCCACGATGAACTTGTAAGCTCCATACAGGAAAAACTCCTTCCCCTTGGCGACGAGGTGCGTGTTTTCTGCGGCCATGGCCCACCCACAACCATAGGAGAGGAGAGGCTCTCCAATCCATTCATAGCAGGAGCGTAGAACGGTGATACTCAGGGACAGAAGGATAATCATAGGTATTACAGGTGGCATAGCCGCATACAAGGTGGCAGAGCTGGTGAGGCTGCTCAAGAAGGAAGGTATGGAGGTGCAGGTGGTTATGACAGAGGCTGCCACGAGGTTTGTAACACCCCTTACCTTCGAGGTTCTCTCTGGCAGGCCGGTTCTTTGTGACCAGTTCGCCGCCACAGGTGGGCCAGCCCATATAGAGCTTAGCGACTGGGCAGACCTTGTGCTCATAGCCCCTGCCACGGCAAATACCATAGGGAAGCTTGCCTCCGGCATTGCAGACAACCTTCTCACCACGATGGTCATGGCATCCCGTGGCCCTGTTGTTGTGGCACCTGCCATGAACCACAGGATGTACGAGAACCCCATGGTAAGGGAGAACATAAAGAGGATTTCGGGGCTTGGCTATGTATTTGTGGGTCCTGAGGAGGGCGAGCTCGCCTGCGGATGGAGCGGCAGGGGTAGACTCGTTGAGCCCCCATGCATGCTCGAGGCCATAAAGGATGTGCTCACACCGAAGGACCTAAAGGACGAAAGGCTCCTTGTAACCGCAGGGCCCACCCGTGAGCCCATAGACCCTGTAAGGTTCATATCGAACCGCTCATCTGGAAGGATGGGTTACGAGCTTGCAAAAGAGGGCAGAAGACGGGGTGCCGAGGTGGTGCTCATAACAGGCCCAACACACCTTAAGCAACCCTATGGGGTTACCACAGTGAGGGTCTGGTCAGCCGAGGAGATGCACAATGCCGTTACGAGCTACTTCCCGCAGTCAACCATCGTGGTGATGGCATCTGCAGTGGCAGACTACAGGCCAAAGACCATACACACCGAAAAGATGAAAAAAAAGGATGCTTCCCTTACCCTTGAGCTCGAGAGAACGGTGGATATACTCTATGAGCTCGGAAGGAGCAGGGCAGGCAAACTCCTTGTGGGCTTTGCCCTGGAGACAGAGGACCTCATAGAGAACACAAAGAAGAAGCTCAAGGAGAAGAACCTCGACCTTATCGTTGCAAACACCCCTGCCTCCATGGATAGCGAGGTAAGTAGCGTAACCCTTGTAGACAGAGACCTTAACACACAGACCATAGAGGAGTGCACGAAGGAAGAACTGGCTGGCAGAATATTCTCCCGGATAGTGGAATTGAAGAAGCTGGCAGGATAGGGCTTATCTTATCACTATATCACGCAGCATGTCCTCCATAACAGGTTCCCAGCTCTTGCCACTCTTTTTGAGTGTTATGAGCCTCTTTTTGAATTTTTTTGCCTGCTCCAGGTTTTTCTTTCCCGTTGGATCGGCGTTGAGGCAATGTGCCCTCCTGCCGTGGGTGAGTATGTCTATTACAGAATCCATACACAGGTTGAGGTAGCGTTCTCTGTCCGCTCTTTTGAGCTTCCACCGCGATGAGGTCGAGAGAAGGTCCAGCATGGTATGCCACCGTCTCATGCGCTGGAGGGTGAGGAGGCTTGAGAATATGGTCTTGTTGGTCTTGAAGGACAGGGGGGTATTGCCCTCAAGTGTTGCCTTGAGGAGGGTATCGCACTCGGGGTGCACCTTTCTCACCATCTTTTCCGGAAGCCGCCATACCTCCTTGTTTATCAGGGCATCGAAGCGCAGCTCCCAGTATATGTGGCGCAGTATCCTGGCAGAAAAGCTCTTCACCATCATCTCCGGTATGAATATGTTGTGGGCAACTGTGTCCGCTGCAAGATGGCTCATGTATCCATAGGAGAATGCCCTCTGCTGTGGGGTATTCGCCTCTTTAAGCAGCCTGAAACCGAAGCGCCAGTTGTGGCAGTGCTTGAGCTCCTTCACGAAGTTTTTGCCTACTACTATGTCGGCACTGATGTTGCCATAGAGAAAGTCATACCTGTATTTCTCTATTACACTCACTATGGCAGGGCTCAGGATGTCGGTATGATGCAGTAGCCTCAAGCCTATTTCAAGATGTGTCGCAGGTCCCCAGGCAAGAGCATCTTGCGTTGAGAAGAGAATTATTATAAAAAGAGAGATAAGGAGCACTGAAAACATCCCTAATATGTTAGCTCAACAAAGAAAGGGTGTAAAGAAAAATGAGCAGGAGAGAGTTCCTCAGGGCCATTATGGGCGAGCTCGAATACCTTAAGTCCATAGGCGTGGATTACATGTTGCTGCCGCAAGGAAGACCATGGCTCGAAGGGTTGAGGGAGAGCCTTGAGGGGTGTAGAAGCTGTGCCTCCTCGATGGGCACTGTCTGGCCGCAGGGTTCGGAAGGGGCAAAGGTTGTATTCATAACAGGCCTGCCAGGTGATAATACCAGAGAGGGCAGCTTTTTCAGCCCACAGGAAGATGAACTTTTCTCGAAGATACTAAGGGCGATGGGGCTTGACAGGGAAGACTACTACATTACAGCCCTCCTGAAGTGCCGTGTAGAGCCAGAACAGCTCGATGAGGCAATATCAAACTGTGTGAAATACCTGGATGAAGAGCTCAAAAGGCTGGAACCTGTTGCCATAGTTACCCTCGGGGGGCTTCCACTCAGGGTGCTCACAGGTGAGCTCGAACCCGTGGAGAGGGTTACAGGAAGGTTCTACACCTACGGTGGTATAAGGGTTATGCCAGTGGTGCATCCTGGTGTCATGCTCGAAAGAGAGGAATTGAAGAAAGGCTGCTGGATGGCACTCAAGAAGGTTATGGCACTATACAGATAACAGCTTGTGGAATCTTGCAATAAGGGGGAAAGCCTGTTAGACTTGAAATCAAGACAATATGAGACGACCAGCAATCAGCATACTCCTTCTTCTATCCCTTTTCTGTAGCCTATCCGCTGCAAGCTCGCCTGCCACAGGAGCAGAGGTCCATTTAGTCAGGGTAGATGGGGTCATAAACCCTGTGATGGCCGAGTACATAGGCAAGGGCATAGAAGAGGCAGAGAAGGGTGCCACGGCCCTTATTATCCAGCTCGATACCCCCGGGGGGCTCGATCCGTCGATGCGTGATATAGTAAAGGCCATTCTCTCGAGCAGGGTGCCCGTGGTGGTCCATGTGGCCCCTTCAGGGGCGAGGGCTGCCTCTGCAGGGGTCTTCATAACCTATGCAGCCCACCTGGCCGCCATGGCACCTGGCACGAACATAGGCTCTGCACATCCTGTGCCCATGGGTGGTGGAGAGATGGACGAGGTTATGATGAAGAAGGTAGAGAACGATGCCGTGGCATATATAAAGAGCATAGCATCCAAACGGGGCAGGAACGCAGAATGGGCCGAGAAGGCGGTAAGAGAGAGTGTGAACATAACCGCGCGGGAGGCCCTCGAACTCGGTGTCATAGAGTTTGTGGTAGACTCCACAGAAGAGTTGCTCAACAGGGTAGACTCGAAGAAGGTGGAG
Source organism: Deltaproteobacteria bacterium (assembly GCA_015492245.1). Taxonomy (GTDB): domain Bacteria; phylum Desulfobacterota; class GWC2-55-46; order GWC2-55-46; family DRQE01; genus DRQE01. Next base: position 21,793 of record WGFM01000021.1, read on the forward strand.
ACAGTGGCTGGCACCAGGACACTTGACACAAAGGGTGCCACCGTCAAGGAGGTGGAGATGGGGTTGAGGCTCAAGATACTCAATGCCATATCCAACCCCAATGTGGCATACATACTGATGATGATAGGGCTTGTTGGTATCTACTTCGAGCTCTCGAACCCAGGCACCATATTCCCGGGGGTGATCGGTGCCATAAGCCTCATACTGGCATTCTATGCCTTCCAGACCCTGCCTGTGAACTATGCAGGGCTTGCACTCATAGGACTTTCACTCATCTTCTTTATAGCAGAGACACAGGTCATAAGCTTCGGCCTGCTCACCATAGGAGGGATAATATCCCTTGTTCTGGGCTCTCTAATGCTATTCGAGTCTCCTCTGCCATTCATGAGGGTATCTCTGGGGGTACTCCTTCCCACTGTTTTCATCGTGAGTCTGGCAATAGTGTTCATGATGTATTATGCCGTGAGGCTCCATAAGAAAAGGCCGGTGAGCGGATTGGAAGGCATCGTAGGTGAAGAGGGTGTTGTGGTGGAAAGAGTGGATGAGAAAGGAGGAAAGGTGTTCGTTGATGGAGAGTACTGGTACGCCTTGTCAGAGGAGCCACTTAAAAAAGGCACAAGAGTAAAGGTTGTGGATGTAAAGGGGTTCAGACTAAGGGTTGAGAGGATAAAGAAAGAGGACGAACAATAAAAAAGGAGGTCTTGTATCATGCTGGGTATAAGTACGGGTATGTTGTTGCTCCTGATAGTAGCGGTGTTGTTTCTGTGGTCGGCGGTACACATACTGCCAGAATACGAGAGGGGTGTGGTGTTCTTTCTGGGCAGATACCAGTCGGTCAAGGGCCCCGGGCTTGTTATCATAATTCCAGGGATACAGCGTATGGTCAGGATAAGCCTGCGCACCATAACCCTCGATGTGCCAACCCAGGAGGTCATAACCAAGGACAATGTCTCTGTAACGGTCAATGCGGTGGTCTACTTCAGGGTGATGTCTGCGGACAAGTCGGTGATAGCCGTGGAGAACTACCTCTATGCCACAAGCCAGCTCGCCCAGACAACACTGAGGAGTGTGTGTGGCCAGGCAGATCTCGATGAGCTGCTCTCGGAGAGGGAGAAGCTCAATGTGAGACTGCAGGAGATACTGGACCGCCAGACGGACCCCTGGGGGGTGAAGGTAACCCTGGTGGAACTCAAGGCCATAGACCTTCCCGAGGAGATGAAAAGGGCCATGGCAAAGCAGGCAGAGGCAGAGAGGGAGAAGAGGGCAAAGATTATACACGCAGAGGGCGAGCTCTTGGCAGCCCAGAAGATGCTCGAGGCCGCACAACTTCTTTCCAAGAACCCCATGTCCCTGCAGTTGCGCTATCTACAGACACTGGTCGAGGTTGCCTCCGAAAGGAACTCCACCACCATATTCCCCATACCCATAGACCTGGTGAAACCGTTACTCTCCCGCGAGGAGAAAAAGGAGGGAGGCAGCTAAGATAACAGCCCCTTAGATGGAGCTTACAGTGTTGAACAACAATGCGTGGAGATGACTACAGAGGACACAGGAAAAGGCTGAGGCAGAGGTTCCTGAAGGGTTCCCTTGAGGGGTTTCACGATTACGAGGTGCTCGAGCTCCTTCTGACCTTTGCCATACCAAGAAGGGATGTCAAACCTCTTGCAAAGCGGCTCATAAGAAGATTCGGCGGGTTGCGTGGTGTGTTCGATGCCACCGTGGAGGAGCTGAAGTCTGTAGAGGGGATGGGCGAGCACTCGAGTGTGCTCACCCATCTCGTAAAGGAGATAGGCAAGGAGTACCTCAAAGAGAGGATGCGGCAGAGAGACATCGTGAAGTCTCCACAGGATGTGCTCGACTACCTTGAGTTCGCCCTGTCCGGCGAGAGGGTGGAAAAGTTCATAGCCCTGTATCTGGATACAAAGAACCATGTGCTTGCCGTTGAGACCCTGCACGAGGGCACCATAGACCAGACATTCGTCTACCCAAGGAAGATTATAGAGCATGCCTTCAGGTACAATGCAAGAAGCGTGATATTCGTCCACAACCACCCAAGTGGGGACCCCACGCCATCACGCACAGACTACAAACTCACGAAAGAGCTCGAGAGGGCTGCCCACAGCGTGGACATCATGGTGCACGACCACATAATAGTGGGAAGAGGCGGATACTTCAGCGCCCGACAGAGGGGCTGGCTTACAGAGCCTGTGGAGGGCTCACTCAAGGTGGGCGAAGACGAGGATGACTGATGTACAGTGCCAGCGGCTAAAGGCTGCCCATGAGTTTACGCCTTCCGAGAACCTTCAGAAGATAGCTCCTTGCCCTGTCTACGGCCTCTGCCATCGGTAGTCCTGCTGCCAGGTGGCAGGCTATGGCCGTAGAAAGGATGCAGCCCGTGCCGTGTAAAAGCCCATCAGGAAGGGTGATGCGTTTCGAGGGAAAGCGGTAGACCCTTTCTCCATCGAAGAGGGTATCCACAGGGTCTCCCTTGAGATGTCCACCCTTTATGAGCACATGGCGGCAGCCGGCAGAAAGAAGCCTCCCGGCCGCCTCCCTCATGCTCGCCTCATCCCTTATGTCCACCCCTGTGAGAAGAGCTGCCTCGTATAGATTGGGGGTTACGAGCGTTGCCAGAGAGAAGAGCCTCCTGAGTGCCTCGATGCCCCTTCCTCTTACCAACCTGTAGCCACAGGTTGCCCTTATGACGGGGTCGAGGACGATGTTTCTTGTCGCCCTTTCGTCCAACAGCTGGTATATGGCATCCATGGCCCGGGGGCTGCCTGCAAGCCCTATCTTTACGGCATGGGGAGAGAATCTTTCCAGCAAGGCCTCGAGCTGTTGCCTTACAAGAGCTGGCCCGAGGCTTCGGGCGGTTGCCACACGGACGGGGCTCTGCACCGTAATGGATGTAACCACACTCAGGGGTCTTGCATCGAGGGCAAGGATGGTCTCGATGTCCCGCTGAAGGCCCGCACCACCTGTTGGGTCGGAGCCTGCTATGGTGAGCACACACCTCATCTGAGAAGATAGACCAGCACAGATTGTGCCATACCTATGAGAAACCCCATGACCCCGCCGAGTATCTCTATGTATCTGAGTTCCTTTGCTATGAAGGTGGTCAGCAGGTTCTCGAACCTTACAAGGTCAAGCCTGTCGATACGGTCAGTAAGAAGCCCCTTCACATCCACATTCTCTGTAACCCGTTTCAGAAGGGTGGGCTTTTTCTTCTCCACCTCCTCGAGTATGTCCCGGGTTATTATGTACTTTATGTGGTATATGAGGTTTTCAGAGACAAGCCCGAGGAGAGGTATCTTCTTTATCCTGGAGGCGGAGAAGCGGTGCTCTATTAGTCCTTCCACGGCCCTTTCCACATCCTCTTTCCAGTTTACAGAGTCGAGCACCGTGGCTATGTCCTTGGAAGAGATGAGCTCACGCTCTATGGTCTGTGCTATGCTCTTTGCTATCTCCTGGCGCCTTTTCGGTATGAGCCCCTGTATGGTGAATCCCATAAGTGATAGGGGCCTGTGGGGCCTGAAGAGGAGCTTTATGGCAACATAGTTGGTGAGATACCCTATGAAGGCCCCTATTATGGGTGGTAAAATGTATCTATACATCCACGCCTCTGCAGAGGTATTAATGTAAGGGTTCTCTGCAGAACCCCTTATAGTATAGTATGTAAAGGGGAGATAATCAAACAGTAGTGTGAGGGGGTTCTCGACAGTGGGTTGTTTGTCAGAACCTGCGTTTTGCCATCTCCTCTTCGAAGTATTTCTTGTACAGTACCTCCCACTCCCTGCTTCCCTCGGCTATCGGCCTCGAAAGGGAGCGTATCTTCTCTCTTGCAGCTGTGTCTGCCCGGTCCTCCACCATGAGGTAGTCCCTTATGGTGCGCTTTATCTCCTGGAGTGCCCTCTCGTCGTCGGTAAAGTCCACAAGGTCATCCTTCCATATACCGTCGCATATTAAATGGGCTATATGGGATATTCTGTCTTCAGAGAGCCTCACAGCACTATACCCCTTTCCCTTGCGAGCTTGTGTTTTATCATGTTGAACATCTTGCGATAGTCTATTCGTCCGCTCTCTATCTCGCCTGTGTGCTGGCTGAGTATCTTCTCAACCTCTCTATCCAGCTCGTCCTCTTTACGGATGTCTGCGGTGAATATCTCTATGATCCTTTCGAGCACCACGGCCTCCTGGACCTTGAAGACCACGAGCCCCTTCTTCTTCAGATTGTCCAGCATCTGGCGGGCTATCCTCTCTATCTGTTCCTTCGAAAGCCTCATCATAGATAAAGGTGGTAACATAATTTCTAAAACTAATCAAGTCCTATGATGAAGATACAGAGATGGCCACAACGGGTGCACAAAAAATTGTGCAACCACAGGCCATCTCTGTGCAACCCCCCAGGATGAACAGGTGGAGTATTTACCCTCCCTATGTATAACTCACTGTAATTGCATGTTTTTACTGTCATACAGGGAGTGTGGCACATTTGTTGCAATAGTGTAAGGGATGGTGTTGTAACCTTAAAGCAGGGAGGTGTGGGATATGCGTATAACAGAAATCAATGTATTGCCCGTCGAGGGAGACGAACGGCTCAAGGCATTCGTAACCATCAAGTTCGATGGTTGCTTCATCGTGCGGGATGTCAAGGTCATAAAGGGCAACAAGGGCTACTTCGTTGCCATGCCTGCAAAGAAGATGAAAGATGGCACCTACAAGGACCTCGTTCATCCCCTCGACAGGCGCACAAGAGAGATGCTCGAAGAGCATGTGCTCGGTGCATACAGGAAGGTTCTTCAGGAGAACGGCAAGTTCGAGGATGTGGTAAGCAACTGTTGAGTAACCTCAGGGATACGGCCAGGTGGGCCGTCTATCCTCAAACAGGTCTTATGCCTCCCCTTATCCTGACCACAGTAGAGCGAACCCTTCACCTGGCAGCTTTTCTCATGCTCAAGGGTTCGCTTTCTTGTCCGATAAAAAAAGCTTAAAAAAAGGCTTGACACAGATATTAAAATCTGTTAATCTTTAAATAAGCAAGGCGCTGAGGAGGGTGCCAGTAGGAGGTGATGGCTGCCTCAGGGGAAAGGAGAAGGCTTTTCCCTACTGGGGCTTTTTTAATGCCCATGGAGTAGCTTTTAAATGATGTGAAGACAACATTTTAGAAGAAGGGAGGTAAGGGTATGAAGAGGACTTTTCTACAACTTCTGTGTTTAACCGCTGTATTCGTGCTGGCGATTGCTGTCGCGCCTTCGTTCGCGGTTCACAAGAACTATGGTGATCTTGCCTGCGGCAGCTGTCATACCATGCACAACAGCCAGGGTGGAACCACCGCAAGTCCTGACAACCTGGGTGGTGCAACCGGTGGAAGCATAGTGCTTCTGAGGGGTAATGTTGGAAGCCGCGCAGATATACAGAACCTGTGTCTGCAGTGCCACGCAGACAACGGTGCACAGGCTGATGCCACCTTCGGGACAGACCTCCATCCGGCACCCAAGGTCTACTTCGATGGTAAGGCTGGAGCCGGAACAGACACTAACACTGCAGACGGTATCAACCTGAGCCTTCTCGGTGCAGGTGGAGACTTCTCTGCAGAGATTTCAGGTGATTCCGCAACAGGATGGACACCAACTGGAGCAGGTGCAAACTATGCACTCGGTTATGGCCACTCGGTTGGCTTCGGCGACACGGTTCTTAACGGCAAGAATCCCCCTGGTGGTGATGCCGCGTTTGGTCCAGGCTCCTATTTTACCTGTACAAGCTGTCATGACCCCCATGGAACAGACGCAACAGGTGGTATGGATGCAAACAACATAAACGCCTACAGGAACCTGAAGGGTATACCTGCAGGCAGTGGTGCGACAACTGCAGTTGGGCTTTCCACCTACACAACAAGCTATGTGGGTATGGCAGGTGGCACCACCTGGAGTGGTGATGGCACGGCACAGAACCACATCTGGCCCGTGTACAGGTCAACGGCTGCATTCGATGAGACAGATGTATGTACCGATGGTGGAACGGTCAACTGCTACGGTGTGACGGCAGCAGGCAACAACAATGCAACAGACGGCATGTCCAACTGGTGTGCCCAGTGCCATGACAACTGGCACGAGGACATAGCCACAGGAAATGTGAGCGGAGACGACTGGAAACGCCACCCTGTGGACAATGTGCTCATAGACTCTACACCAGACTCCGGTGGTGGTGTGGACATAGTGAGGCTCGACAACTATGTGGTGAGCACCATTGGGGACCTGTCCCTGCCACTTGCAAAGTCAAGCGATGCGAGCAAAGCCATAGCATACCGCACCACAGGCGATGATGGTGCATCGAGGGTGTTCTGTCTGAGCTGCCACTTTGCACATGGTGGTCCGTTCTACGATGCACTGAGGTGGGACTACCTCTCGGCAGTGGGTGCAGGCTCACAGAATGCAAACTCCGTACCTTCGAATGTGGGTTGCCAGCTCTGCCACAACAGGTAATCCTGTGATGCCTTGAATACAGAGGGGAGGGGATGAACATCCCCTCCCTTTTTTTGTTTCTATCGTCCAGAGGTTTTTATTACAATACACAGACAGAGATAAAACGGTCCAGAGGGTCGGGTGCCATGAACATGGGACTTGTTACAACGATAGTGGCTGTTGTTGCCATGCTCTTTCTTTCCGGCGGTGTGGCCCAGTGTCAGGAAGACTACAGGGGACCACTCAAGGTAAGGCTCAAATACCTTGGTGGTTTCGATGCAAAGCTGAGCGGAGCCCCCCTTGGCTGGGTAGACCAGATGGTGATAGACGAGGAGAACGAGGAGCTCTACCTTTTGGACAGGAGCAGGAAGAGGATAGTGGTTACCACCAAGGATGGAATATACCTGTATCATTTCAGATACACACTTGCAGGGGTTGGGCAGGTGTGCTGTTTCTCTCTGGATACTCGAAGTGGCGACATATACATTGCAGAACCCGGAAGGATAGTGGTGCTCAACTACAGGGGTGAATACAAGAAAGAAGTGCCTCTGGATGACATACCCGAAAGAGAGGTGCTCGAGATACAATCCATACATGTGGCTGATGACGGGAATATATACATAGGAGACTCCAGGAGAGGACGCATAGTGGCACTCGATTCCGCAGGGAAGGTGGTAAGGATACTGGACAGGAAGACGACCATGGCGAGTAACTTCAAGGGATTGACCGTGAAGGGAGATGAGGTCGTTTTTCTCGATTCGGGAAGGGCAAGGGTGCACAGACTAACCATGGATGGCAGGGTGCACAGGATATTCGGCCGTCTTTCGAGCCTTCTTGGCGGGTTCAGCCTGCCAGTCACCCTCAGGGTGGACTGGGACAGAAGAAGGATAATAGTGGTGGATACCAACAGGATGATGGTCATAGCCTTCGATATGAACGGAAACCCACTCTACGAGTTCGGTGGCCCCAGGGTGTTCCGCTGGCCAAGGTCTCTTGCGGTATCACGGGAGGGTAATATCTATGTCGCCGACATGAGCGGGGTGATACGGATGTTCGAGGTCGTAGAGGTGAAAGAAGAGTCTCCACCACCTGAACCGGCCAGGGTCACGCCACCTCCAGAGCCAGAGGCCGAAAAGAAGAAGGAACCAACCCTCGAGGATGTGGAAGAGATGGTGAAGGAAGAAGAAAGGCTTCTGCCTGTCTACTTTGCATTCGACAGCGCCGAGCTGACTCCCCATATGAAGAGCATACTCGACAGGGATGCGGAATACCTCGGGAAGAACCCTGCTTCAAGGATAAAGATACGGGGCTATACGGACGAGATAGGCTCGGAGGAATACAACCTGAGGCTTTCGGAGAAGAGGGCAAAGGCCGTATACGACTATCTCGTGGAAAAGGGGATAGAGCCCGAAAGACTCGAGATAGTGCCCATGGGAGTGGTAAGAACAGAAGAGAAGACAGAAGAGGCCATGGCAAGGGCAAGAAGGGTGGACTTCCTCGTGGTGAAGTGAGTGCAAGATGGCTCTTAAAATATACACAGACCAATGACCCTGCGAGGCCATAACCTTTCGACCACAGAGGTTGTGCTATTCCTGTCGTTGATACTGGTTCTGTCTGCTGCTACCCTTATGAGAAACAGCCTGTGGAAGGATGGTATCACCCTATGGAAGGAGACCATCAGAAAGTCTCCTTCGAAGGCACGCCCCTACAACAATCTTGCCATGGAATACTACAGAAATGGACATGTAGATGAAGCGATAGACAACTACCTGAAGGCCCTGTCCCTTGCCGATCTTTCGCAGATACACGCAAACCTCGGGATGGCCTATCTCGAAAAGGGGTTTGTGGACATGGCAGTTGAGGAGGAGAAGAAGGCCATAGCGCAGAATCCTTACTATGCCCCTGCATACTCGAACCTCGGTATAGCCTACAGTATGAAGGGTATGCATCAGGAGGCGATAGAGTCGTTCAAGAAGGCACTTGCCTTGAGCCCCCGTCCCTTCACACGGCACAACCTTGCCAGGGCGCTGAGAAGGGCTGGAAGGTTTGAAGAGGCAATGAAGGAGGTCGACGCCCTGCTGAGGGTTTCGGAAACAGCAGAGTTGAGAAACGAGCGCGGGCTTACACTCATGGCGATGGGCAGGCTCGATGCCTCGCTTGAAGAGTTCGAGAGGGCGAAGAGACTGAACCCCCTCTATGTGCCACCATATCTGAACACAGGACTTGTATACATGAAAATGGGCATGCTCGGGGAGGCAGAAAGAGAATACGAGCAGGCATCGAGAATAGAACCCGATTATCCACTGCTCCATAAACATCTTGAGATACTCTACAACAGACTGGGCAGACCAGGGGCTGCAGAAAAGGAAAGAAAGAGGTTTGAAGAGCTCTCGAAATAAAGGTCCGACTGCCGAATGGCAGGTGATTGATGACAAGTAAGAGATATGCTGGTAGAAGATGGCACCACTCAAGCCGAGTGGATATGTGGACGCTGGTTTCATCTACCATGAAAAGAAGGAGTTCAACAAGGCCATGTATGTGTTCACGAAGGCGCTCTCTCTCAACCCATATCACAGCAGTGCCCACTATGGGCTCGCACTGGTGCTGGAGGAACTCGAAAGATACACACACTGGCAGGAATAGCTGAGGACATCAGTGCCTGATTCACCTGTACAGAAGGGATGTCATAAGACATCTTGAGAGGCTTATAGATGAAAGACAACGGAAGAGAGGCTTCTGGCAGGCTGGAGATAGCCCTGTTTGCAGTGATTATCTTCATCATGGGCACCCTTTCCTACAGCCGTAACATGAGCTGGCAGGACGGTGTTACACTCTGGAAGGATACTTTCGGGAAGTCTCCTGGCAAGGTGAGGCCTGCAAACAACCTTGCAAGGGGGTTGCTTGAGAGGGACAGGTGCCAGGAGGCGATAGTATTCCTCAAGATGGCCATAGAGAAAGACCCCTACTATGCAGAACCACATTACAACCTGGGGGTGTGTTATACAAACTATGGAAGATACGATGAGGCACTCGAAGAGTTCAGGGAGGTGGTGCGCATAATGGGGGTGCTCCTTAAGGGCCACTATGGAGAGATACCCCGCCTGACTCTCCTTGTGGCAAGCCACGGTTACATGGCAAACATATATGCAACAAGGGGTGAGTACGAAAGGGCGATAGAACACTTTCGCAGGGCAATGGAGTATGCCCCTTCAAGTGCTGCCCTGCACTACAACCTCGCCCTTACACTGAAGAGGGCAGGCAGACTCGATGAGGCCATCGAAGAGTTCAAGAAGGTGCTCGAAATCAAACCAGACGATGAGGCGGCAAGATGGAACCTTATGATGCTGGAAGGGGCAGGAAGATAGCCCTTGTCATGGTGTGTTGCCTTGTGGCACTCATTGGCTACAGCGAGGCATCGAGGCTTGCACCCAAATTCAAGTTTGCCATAGGGGGCTATTACAACGACAGGTTTCAGAACCCCTCTGCCATATTCATCGACAGGAAGGAAGAGGAGCTCTATGTGGCAGACAACGCAAGAGGAGAGATCATGATATTCACCCTCGAGGGTGCCCCGGTCTACCGCTTTGGCAAAAGAAAGGGTATCAGCGCACCAAAGGATGTGGCTGTAAGAGATGGCAACATATATGTGGTGGAAGAGGGAAGCCCCAATATCTTTGTGTATAACTACAGGGGTGAGCTTGTAAAGAGGCTTGAACCCCCAGGAGATGAGGACTTCATGCCAGGCACACTGGATATGGATGAGAGGGGCTACCTCTACATAACAGATATTCTCAATGGCGGCTGTATAGTGCTCGATAGAGAAGACAGGCCTGCAGGAAGGATAGCCAGGGGGCTCAAGCCCGTCTCCTCTGTGGCCGTGGGCAGAAAAATAGTATATTTCATCACACCCTTCCACAGAGGCAAAGTCATACATCTTTATACAAGAGAGGGTAAGCATCTGAGGAGCTTCGAGGCCATAGAGGGCAGGGGCGGAAACCTGGGGCTGCCTGTGGCAGGAAGGGTGGATGAAGAGGAGAATCTGTGGCTTGTGGATTCCCTCAGGGGGGTTATGGTATACACCCCCGAGGGCAAGAGGATAATGGAGTTCGGGGGTTCACCACCTTTGAGGGAACTGCTTGAATTTCCTATAGATATTGACTTTTTTGGCAATAATGTGGTATATATATTAGAAAAGGGAAAAAAGAGGATTGGTGTGTTCAGACTGATGACCTTTTAGGTTCGAAGGGATTGGCGGAAGGTGAGAAAGCATAGAGAGAGAAAATCCTTGGACGGGAGCCGTTCTTTCAGAATATCCTGTATTCTTCTCTCCCTTCTTTTTATCCTTCTGACCATCCAATCGGGCAAAGCCGGCCTTTATCATGCATCGGGCGATGAGACCATAACAGGTGAAGAGACCCTTGCCTGCAGCCAGTGCCATACCATGCATGGCACCCAGGGAGGCCAGTCTCTCATATATGGTGGAACGGCAGCGGTGTATCCCAAGCTTCTCAGGGCCTCGAGCATATTGAACCTCTGTCTTTACTGTCATCAGGACAACTCGGTTGGCATGACCAACCCAACCCCACCTGATATATGGAACAACACCCTTGGTTACATACCCTCTGGAGGGGACTTCGCACATCTCAACTACACCAACGAGTCCAACCGCCACAGTGTCGGCACCGATGTGTCCATCATTACACCACCGGGGTCAGACACCACTGTGGACTGGACAGCCGTAACCACAAGGTATGGTATCATCTTCAATTGTCTCTATTGCCATGACCAGCACGGAAACAGAAACTACAGAAACCTGAGATATGATCCTGGAAACCCGACAAACGACACAGAAGCAGCAGGGGTCAAGGTAAGCTACAGTCTGGACGGAGGAGTATGCTCAACAGGGGAGCTTGCCCCCTGTGACATAGACAACACCACCGATGTAAACGACAGTCTTTTCAAGTACAACAGGAACAGCGTGAAGTTCTACAAGCCCGGGGCTACAGACTACAACAGGCTTGCCCAGTGGTGTGGTAGATGCCATGCGAACTTCTTCGGCCAGAGCGGTGATACCAACCTTGGAGGCACCCCGGCAGTGGGCGTGGGCGCAGGGGACGACAATACAGGTTCCCCATGGGTAAGGCATCCTGTGGGAGACATAAACATGACCATTGCAGGAGGCAACCTCCATGTAGATACAGCCACCTGGCTTGATACAGCCATGACAGGCAGACCCCGCTATGTGGAGCCAGACAGCTACGGCACAGAGACCATAGATGGTAACGAGCAGCCCTTCTGCCTGAGCTGCCATTATGCCCATGGTGGTGGAAATCCAAACAACGCCACAGACCCCACACTGGATCACTCCAACCTCGTCTATGTAGACGCAGGAGGTAACCTCAACATGGATACCACTTATGACACAGCAACAGGCATGCTCAGAAATACCTGCCAGAAATGCCACAACCAATAAAGTAGAGAGTGATGGGTAGACGATGAAGAAGGTTATCCTTGCAACACTGCTGGCCTCTTTCATGGCCATGTTCGTTATAGCTGTGTGGCACTTCATGCCGCAGAAAGAGTCTACACCAGAGATCATACGATATGCCACCCTGGATGAACTGAGAACGAAGGTGGAAGAACTCAACAAGAGGTTCCAAAGAGGTGAGCAGAACTGGCAACTTGCATACAAACTTGGTGTTGGCTACCTCCACCTTGGGCGCCCAGAGGACGCCATACCCCTGCTCGAGACTGGTATCAACCTGAACCCCGAATTCTACAAGATGTATGAGACCCTGGGTATGGCATACTATAGACTGGATAGACTCGATGACGCCATGGAAGTGTGGCAGAAGGCCATGATGCTCTCACCACAGGCAGCCCACCTCAAGGACATGGTAAGCCGCGTAAAGTTCAGGGTGGAGACAAGAAGACGCATAAAGGAGATGGAAAAACTGCCTGAAGACAAGAAGAACTGGCTCAAGAGATACGAGCTCGCCACCCTGTATATGGTGGTTAAAGAATACGACAATGCAAGAAGGGAGATGGAGAAGGCCATAGAGGAAAGACCCGACAGTGCAGACCTCTATGATACCCTTGCAAATATTTATGCACTGAAGGGAGACTTCGATAAGGCCGTGGAAAACCAGGAGAAGGCATACAACCTGCGTCCAGATGATGAGATGATGAAAAAGAGGCTCGAGGAGATGAAACGCATAAAAGATGCTCTCGAGAAAGGAGAATATCACAAAACACCACCCGATAACCCTTGACATTTATGCCATGACAATATTATAAATATACCATCTTGTTGGACACTGTTACCCTTGCAGGGGGTGATGATGCCCCGGGTTGAAGCACCATTAAGGCCCGGGGTTTTTTTGTCTCAAGTCAGGTTTTATCAGGAGGATGTCTCGACATGGTGGGAACGAGACAGTATTGTGTGTCTGTTGTGGTGGTTCTGCTCGCCGGACTTCTCCATGGGTGTTCCCAGCCTATGGATGCAGGGGACTGGAAGAGGTTGGAGCCTCTTGTCGGGGCGCGTAGCGGGTTCTCTGCAATAGTCAGGGGAAACAAGATATATGTGATAGGTGGTATCGGAGAGGCCGGCTACCTTAAAGGGTGCGAGTGGACCACCATCAACCCCAACGGCACCATAGAGGAGTGGAGACAGGCGAGTCCACTAAATACAGAACGGGTGCATGCAGGGGTGGCGGCATTCAACAGATATGTATATGTCATAGGTGGGGCAGGGGGAAGAAAGGGTAGACCCCTCCATACGGTGGAGAGGGCACGGATAAATCCTGATGGAAGCCTCGATGGGTGGGTTATGGAAGAGAGCAGGCTTACCACCCCAAGGTTCGGGGCAGCAACGATAGTGTCAGGTGGCTATATATACGCAATCGGCGGATACGCAGAAAGACCCCTCCGCACCATAGAGAGGGCACGAATAAATCCTGACGGAAGCCTTGGCAGGTGGCAGCTTGTGGGAGAACTTCCACACCCATCCTATATGCACGCAACAATTGTGGTAAGAGACCATATATACCTTGTAGGAGGTAGAACACCTGAAGGAGCATCAAGGGATGTGTTCGTTGCAGAGCTGGAAAGGGATGGCACAATCAAAAGCTGGCACAGGGTGCAACCACTTAACACGCCAAGATACGGAGCATCTGCGATAGTTCTGGAAGACAGGATATATGTGGGTGGAGGACACGGGAGTGAAGACGTATATACCATAGAGGCTGCCTCTGTTACGGATGATGCCTCTCTTTCAGAATGGAAAAAGGTGCTCGAGCTTCCCCTTAAGGCAGGAGGAGCCACCATGGTAGCCTACAGGGATGTAATATACATCATAGGCGGAGTGTACAACAACGAATACATCAGTGATGTATACAAAACAAGGATGGAATAACCCCCCCACATACCACCATCCTTTTTCTTTAAATTGCAAACCATCTCCACATGTGATATAAAGACCTAATCTTTTCAGAAAAGACAGAGGCTTAAGGAGGTGCCATGAATCTCGAAGGGCTTGGAGAATGGAGGAGGACCCTCTACTGCGGGGAGGTTACGAAAGAGCATGCAGGTAGAGAGCTTACCCTCATGGGGTGGGTCCAGAGAAGGCGTGACCACGGTGGGCTTGTCTTTGTAGACCTCAGGGACAGGGAAGGTGTGGTTCAGCTTGTCTTCAGCCCTGACGATGCACCCCATGTGCACCAGAAGGCAGGCGGGCTGAGGAACGAGTTCGTCATAGCCGTAAAGGGTGTGGTAACCGAAAGACCCGAGGGCACAGTAAACCCTGCCATAAGAACAGGCGAGGTGGAGGTAAGGGTAAGGGAGTTGAGGATACTCAATGAGTCCGAGGTGCCACCCTTCGTGATAGAAGATGAGACCGATGCCGGTGAAGAGATAAGGCTTAAGTACAGGTATCTGGACATAAGGAGGCCATCCCTTATGAGAAACCTCGTCCTCAGACACCATGTATGTATGAGTGCAAGGCGGTATCTCTCTGAAGATGGTTTCATAGAGGTAGAGACTCCTGTTCTTACAAAGAGCACGCCCGAGGGAGCAAGGGACTTCCTTGTGCCCAGCAGGCTCAACCCGGGCTCGTTCTACGCACTGCCACAGAGCCCCCAGCTTTTCAAGCAGATACTCATGGTGGCAGGGCTCGACAGATACTTTCAGATTACCCGCTGCTTCAGAGACGAGGACCTCAGAAGGGACCGCCAGCCCGAGTTCACCCAGATAGATGTGGAGACGAGCTTTGCAGACAGAGACCAGATTATGAGCACAATGGAAGGGCTCCTGCAGAACATCTTCAGGGATACACTGGGGGTGGAGCTTACCCTGCCATTTCCTGTGATCACCTACAAGGAGGCAATCTCCCGTTACGGCACCGATACGCCTGATGTGAGGTTCGCACTCGAACTCAAGGATATAACAGGTGTGGTAAAGAAATCTGGGTTCAAGGTCTTCAGGGATACCCTGGAGAAGGGTGGTATAGTCAAGGCCATGAATGTGGAGGGTGGTGCAGGGTTCACCAGAAAGGAGCTGGATGAATTTGTAGAGCTGGCACAGAGCCTGGGTGGCAAGGGGCTTGCATGGGTCAGGCTCACAGAGGAGGGCTGGCAATCACCTATAGCAAAATTCCTCTCTGACGAAGAAAAAGGGGGCATAACCACAATGCTTGAGGCAAAAAGGGGAGACCTTCTTCTCTTCTCATCTGACAAAGAGGGGGTTGTAAACCATGTGCTCTCAAGGGTGAGGCTTGAGGTGGCAAGAAGGTGCGGGCTTGTGCCAAAAGAGGGCTATAGTTTCCTCTGGGTGGTGGACTTTCCCATGTTCGAATACGATGAGACCGAAAAGAGGCTGGTTGCCATGCACCATCCATTCACCGCCCCGGTGGACGAGGATGTAGAAAAACTCTCCACAACACCACTCGATGTCAGGGCAAAGGCATACGATATAGTGCTCAACGGCGAGGAGATAGGCGGGGGAAGCATAAGGATACACTCAACAGCCTTACAGCAGAAGATATTTGATCTACTCGGTATATCGAAAGAGGAGGCAGAGGAGAAGTTCGGGTTCCTCCTTACAGCCCTCTCATACGGTGCACCTCCACATGGTGGGATAGCCTTCGGGCTCGACAGGCTGGTGTCCATAATGGCAGGCACAGAGTCCATAAGGGATGTAATAGCCTTTCCCAAGACCCAGAGGGCATATTGCCCCATGACAGGGGCTCCTTCAGAGGTGGGTAGAACCCAGCTCGAGGAACTCTTCATAAGGGTCATAAGACCACGCAAAGAAGAACCTGGATCAGGAAGGTCTGCATAAAAAAGAGGGTCTACTCCCTTACATATCCGAACATGAACACCCCGATGGCGAGAAAGAGCAGATCAGGAAACAGGGCACACACTATGGGAGGAAGGGTGCCGGTCTCACCGAGGGTTCGGGCAATACCTGTAACTATCCAGTAGGAAAACCCTATAAGAACACTCAGGACAACACCAACCGCAAGGCCACCTTCTCTTCCGGTTCTCAGGGAAAAGGGGATACCCAGGAGCACCATGACGAGATTTGCAAAGGGCAGGCTGAAGCGCATGTAGAGCTCCGTCCTGTAACGGGAGGTATCGTAGCCATCCATGGCAAGTGAGTTGATGTAGGCTCTGAGCTCCCCGATGGTCATCCTCTCATAGCTGTGTTCAAGGGGTATGAGCTCATCGGGGTTGCGCAGGGCTACGGTTCCCGTGGGCGAGTACTCCTTGATGACCCTTCCATCCTCTGTAAAGTGCCAGGTGGTTATGTCCTCTGCCTGCCAGAACCCATCCTGCCATAGGAGCCTCTTGATTGCGCTGTTCTTTACGAGTCTGAAGGGTCTGTCGAGGGTGTATATGTTCACACCTTCAAGCACCCCTTCTGTTATATCGAGCTTGCGAATGTTGTATATACTGTCAGACTCCCTGAACCATGCCCCCTCGGTGCCAAAGTGGGCTATGCTGTGTCTTGCCAGCCATTTTCTCTCTATGGAGAAGACCTTCTTCTGGGTTGCCGGTAGAACCGTCTCTCCAGCAAGCAATACCACAAGGGCCGTAACGAGACCGAAGCCCATAAGCGGGGTGAATACACTTATTAGCCTTACGCCACAGGTCCTTGTTGCCGTAAGCTCTGAGTTCCTGCTCAGTATCCCCAGTGAGATGAATACCGAAAGGAGCACACACACAGGCAGTATCTGTATAAGGATCTGGGGTGCCTTGAGGAAAAAGTATGTAACCACAACATCCGTGGGAACCGCTCTGTTCAGGAATTCGTCTGCCTTCTCAAGGACATCAACAACCATTGAAAGGGACAGAAGAAACAGGGTTGTAAGCACGAATACGCGCAGAAACTCTGTTAATATGTATCGCTTGAGTATCTTCATGGTTCTATATCCTCGTGAGTTTCGATATACGCTCCCACAGGTTGAGCATTGCTCCCTCAATGACCGTTACCACCCCGATGGGCCTTTCCTTTACCGCCCTCAAGAATATCCACACCCCCAGCCCCCCGAGCACCGTGTTGGCACCCCACAGTGCCACAAGGGCCGGAATCGCTCCTGTAAGGGCACCAGCCTCAAAGACCTTTACAAGCAGATAATACACCATCAGCACGCCTATGGATATGCCAAACCCCGTAAACCTTGCAGACCTTACCCTCTGTATACCCAGGGGCAGACCTATTATGGCGAATACAAACACAGAGGCAGGCAGAGAGAACATCCTGTGGAACTCTATCTCAAACTTTACCGTGGGCTCGCCTCTGAGTCTTTTCTCCCTTATGGTCTTAAGGAGCTCTCCAGGGAAGAGTTCCTTACCCCTTCTGGCCTTCTTGAGGAGACCCTCTTTGAGCTCAAGTTCTATGGTATAGGTTGAGAAGTTGGCCATGTTGTATCCACCCTCTGCCAGGGTTCTGTGGATTGCCCCCCCTTTGAGCTCGAAGAGGAGCTTCATCTCCTCTTCAAGATGGAGAAACCTGCCCTCCCTTGCAACGACCACCAGGTGGGAGCCATCCCCCTCTCTTTCCATAAGAAATATACCCATAAGCTTGCTTCTGCCCGCAGGGATGTGGTCTACATAGAGGACCATATCCTGAAAGTGGTTGTAGAACTTCTTTTCCTTCAGCGCCTGGGTGGTCTTTCTGGTTGTAAGCTCGTAGGCGAGCCTCTTCAGGTTGCTGTTGCCCCATGGGTATAGGTAGAGGTGCACCACAAGGGTTACCGCATATATGACAAAGGCAAAGAGGAAGACGGCCCTGGCTATCCTCAAGAGACTTATGCCAGAGGACTTCATGGCCACGATCTCGTTATCGAAGCTCATCCTGGTGAATGTGGCAAGAACCGCCACAAGAAGCGAGGCAGGCATGGTGTATATCAGGAAAGAGGGCAGTATATAGGCCACAAATGAGAGGGCGAAACCCACTCCGAAGCCGTATTCCAGGACGAGCCTTGTTATGGTCATGGCACGCCCGAGAAGGAAGGTGAGGGTGAGCACAAGGATTGATAGTGTAAAGTTTACAGCAAGTTCTTTCAGTATGTAGCGTGTCAGAACCCTTGGCATAGGGATAATCTTACTATAAACTATGGACCACGGCAACTTAAAGACTTGTAATAGGTGGTATTTGCTGATAAGTTTTAGGTATGAGTGGGCGTGTCATAGTGCTCGTTGTGGACGGTCTCGGGGTGGGAGCCCTGCCGGATGCCCACCTCTATGGAGACCAGGGCAGCCACACGCTGGACAATACCGCACAGGCAGTGGGCGGGATGAATATCAGAAACCTTGCCCGCCTGGGGCTTGGCAACATAGAGGGAGTGGGTTCTGTGGAGCCTTCGGAAGAACCGGTAGCCTCATTTGGAAGGATGATGCCCCTTTCACCTGCAAAGGATACCACCGCAGGACACTGGGAGCTGATGGGTGTGCCGGTAGAGAGAGCCTTTGCCACCTTTCCAGATGGTTTTCCTGCTGAAATCATGGAGAGATTCAGGAAAGAGACAGGCTATGACCACCTGTGGGCAAGGCCGGCCTCTGGCACAGAGATAATAGAAAGACTCGGAAAAGAACATCTTAAGACAGGTAAACTCATCGTCTATACCTCTGCAGACAGTGTCTTCCAGATAGCTGCCCATGAAGAGCTCATCCCGCCAGAAGAACTCTACTGGGTATGCCGCAGGGCGAGGGCCTTCCTGAACGAGTACAATGTGGGCAGGGTCATAGCACGGCCTTTCGTTACAAAGGATGGCAGGTTCGTAAGGACCGAAAGAAGAAAGGACTTTTCCATGCCCCCGCCTGAAGACACTCTGCTGGACATACTCAAGAAGGATGGAATAGATGTTGTCGGGGTGGGAAAGGTGGATGACATATTCGCCCACAGGGGTTTTGTCCATACCATAAGGGCCTACAGCAACAGGGATATACTCAACTATCTCAGAGAAGCCCTGTTGGGGTTCGAAGAGGGCTTCTTACTTGCAACCCTTGGTGAGTTCGACACCATCTATGGACACAGAAACGACCCCGCAGGCTATGCCCGTGCCCTTGAAGAGGTGGATGGCCTTTTGCCCTCCGTGATGGAAAGACTGGGCAAGGAGGACATCTTCATCATAACCGCTGACCATGGATGCGATCCCACAACCCCTTCTACAGACCACTCGAGGGAGTATGTGCCCCTTGTGGTCTATGGAAGGGGGCTTAGAAGGGGTGTTGCGCTTGGCACAAGGGCCGCACTGGCAGATGTGGCAAGAACGGTTGCCCAGTACTTCGGTATCAGCGGTGTAAACAGGGGGGAGTCATTCCTCACAGAACTCCTGCAGGCAAAGGATACAGGCCTGTAGGGCAGGATGGGTAGAAAGATTATAGGGTCTCGTCTGTCAGGAACTTTACGAAATACTTGCCCCTGAGGGGTATATACTTTATACTACCAACAGATGACCTTACATCCAACTGAGGGTATAGTAAAGGATGGCAGAACCTCTCAAACCAGAAGAGCTTGCAAGAAGATGCAACCCCGAGGAGCTTGGCTTCACCACCACAGAGGAGGTGCCCATACTCCATGATGTGATAGGACAGGAGCGAGCCATGAGGGCCCTCGACTTTGGGCTCGGCCTTGTGGAGCACGGCTACAACATATATGTGCTCGGTGATAGTGGGACGGGAAGAACATCCATAGTCAAGGCACGGCTCGAGGAGAAGGCAAAAGGCGAGAAGGTGCCAGATGACTGGTGCTATGTCTACAACTTTCATGACCCCGATAGACCCCGTGCCATAAACCTGCCCCCTGGAAAGGGCAGTGCCATAAGGGACGACATGGACGAACTCATCGAGGCGGTGCGTAGAAACATACCACGGGTGTTCGAGAGCAAGGACTACGAAAGACACCGGGACGAAATCCTCGAAGGCCAGCAGGAACGCACGAGGGCGCTCTTCCAGAGGGTCGAGAAACTTGCAGCAGAGAGGGGATTCCTCCTCAAGAAAACACCTGCAGGGCTTGCGGTGGTGCCTGCAGGAAAGGAAGGAAGGCCCCTGAGTCAGAAGGAATACGAAGAACTGCCCAGAGAGAAGAAACACGAGATAGATGAGAACACAAGGTTCCTCCAGGAAAGACTGAACGATGCCGTAAGAGAGGCAAGAAACATAGAGAAAGAGACCAAAGAACGCATAGATGCACTGGACAGAGAGGTGGCTCAATATGTTGTAAACCCGCTTATAAACGAACTCATAGAGAAGTATCGAGAGTTTGATAACCTTACAGGCTATCTTGAAGAAGTGCGTGAAGATATACTTAGAAACATAGAGGCCTTCAGGCCAAAAGAAGAGTTATCGCCCTTCGGGATAAAGCTGCCCAGGCCAGAACCTTCGTTCGAGCGCTACAAGATAAACCTCATAGTGAACCACAGGGACACAAGGGGTGCTCCTGTGGTGGTGGAGACCAACCCCACATACTACAACCTCTTTGGGAAGATAGAGTACAGGTTTCAGTACGGTGTGGCCGTTACAGACTTTACGATGATAAAGGCAGGCTCCATACACAGGGCGAACGGTGGATACCTGGTGGTCAATGCGCTCGATATTCTGAGGAACATATTCGTCTACGATGCTCTCAAGAGAACCATAAAGAACAGAGAGGTGAGGATTGAGGATGTGTGGGAACAATACAGGCTTGTGTCTGCCACCACGCTGAAGCCAAGCCCCATACCACTGGATGTGAAGGTGGTGATAATAGGCGAGCCCCTGTTCTACTACCTGCTCTACAACTATGACCCTGAGTACAGAAAACTCTTCAAGGTCAAGGCAGACTTCGAGAGCCTGCTTCCCCGAACGGTAGAGACCACATCGAGGTATGCCCAGTTCGTTGCCGAAAAGTGTAAGGAAAAGTCCCTCATGCCATTCCACAAGGAGGCCGTGGCAAGGGTCATAGAATACGGCGGCCGTATCGCACAGGACAAAGAAAAGCTTACCGCAAAGTTCAGCATGATAGAGGACCTCGTTGTGGAGGCCAGCTACTGGGCAAGACAGAGCGGCAGGGATGTGGTAACCGCAGAGGATGTGGTAAAGGCAAGGGAAGAGATGGAGTTCCGCCACTCCAGGATAGAAGACCGCCTGCGTGAGCTCATAACAGAAGATACCATAATGATAACCACCGATGGCACAGAGACCGGGCAGGTAAACGGCATAGCCGTCATAGACCTGGGTGATTACGCCTTTGGCAAACCCTCCAGGATTACCGCCCGTATATTCACAGGTGATGAGGGTGTGGTTGGCATAGAGCGAGAGGTGAAGATGAGCGGCAGGATTCACAACAAGGCGCAGATGATACTGAAGAGTTTCCTGGGCGAACGCTTTGCCACAGACTTCCCCCTGACACTTTCGGCCTCCATATGCTTCGAACAGCTTTACGAGGAAGTGGAGGGCGACAGTGCCACATGCACAGAGCTCTATGCCCTTTACTCAAGCCTTGCAGACATACCACTTAACCAGGGTATAGCCGTTACAGGCTCCATGAACCAGAAAGGAGAGGTTCAGCCCGTGGGTGGAATAAACGAGAAGATAGAGGGTTTCTTCCATGTATGCAAGGAAAAGGGGCTTACAGGCAGGCAGGGTGTTATAATACCGAAGAGGAATGTTAAAAACCTCATGCTAAAGGACGAGGTGGTGGAGGCAGTAAGAGAAGGCAGGTTCGCCATATATCCCATAGAGCATGTGGACGAGGGTATGGAGATACTCGCCTCCATGCCGGCAGGCACAAGGGGTGTGGATGGAAAGTTTCCTGAAGGCACAATAAACAGGCTTGTGGAAGACAGGCTCCGCCAGCTTGCAACAAGTTACAAGGAGTTTGGAAGAAGAAAACACCCAGAGGAGAAAGGAGACAACAGGGGTTGACCATGCTCCATGTAAGTGAGATATTCCTGAGCATCCAGGGTGAGTCCACATATGTGGGTATACCCTGTGTGTTCGTAAGGCTTGCAGGATGCAACCTCAAGTGCAGATGGTGTGATACCACCTATGCAAGGGAGATTAAAGACGCAAGAGAGATGACGACAGAAGAGGTTGTAAAAGAGGTGAGGAGTTTCAAGGCATGGCTTGCAGAGGTTACAGGCGGAGAACCACTTCTTCAGGAAGAGACCCCAGAGCTTATAAGAAGGCTTCTCGATGAGAAATACACAGTACTCATAGAGACCAACGGAAGTGTGAGCCTTAAGGACCTGGACAAAAGGGTCATAAAGGTGGTGGATGTGAAGTGTCCATCCAGTGGGGCATGTGGCTCCTTCCTCATGGAGAACCTCGATTACATAACCGAGGACGACGAAATCAAGTTTGTCGTGGAAGACAGGGCGGACTACGAGTTTGCAAAGAAGTTCGTGGAGGACTACATACAGGACAGAACCACCAAAGTGCTCTTTGCCCCTGTAAGACCTGTGCTTGAACCATCACAGCTTGCAGAGTGGATACTAATGGATGGGCTCAAGGTGAGGCTGCAGGTTCAGATGCATACCTACATATGGAAGAAAGGGGAGAAGAGTCCCTCGCACTGATGAAGATACTCATTATAGCATCACTATCTCTCTATATAGCAGGTCTTGTAGACCTTATCACCCTGTATACGCGGGGAAAGAGGACATCCCACAGGATAGCCACAGGGCTCATTTCCACGGGGCTTCTGCTCCATACCGTGGCCATACTGTGGCGTAGCTACGGGGCAGGCAGGCTACCCGTGGTTGGTATGGATGAAACGCTCATTTTCTACAGCTGGGTAACCGTGGGCACAACCCTTCTTCTTATCATACGCTATGGAAGGATATATGTAGAGTTGCTAACCCTGCCCATTGCATTCTTTGCCCTTTCTCTTGCCGCCATAATGCTTGAAGAGGTGAGACCTCTTCCGCTTATACTCCAGACCTACTGGTTCGAAGTCCATGTCATAACATCGTTTGTGGCCTACTCGCTCTTTACGGTGGGCTTTTCAGGGGCTCTGTTCTACATGATGAAAAGGGACTGGCACGGCAGGGAGGATTTTCTCAGGGTGGCCAGAATATCGGTGCTCTGGGGTTTCATGTGCTTTTCTGCCTCCATGTTTTCAGGTGCAATATGGGCATACCTTGCATGGGGTATGTACTGGATGTGGGAGCCCAAGATACTCTGGTCTTTCATACTGTGGTTCTGGTATGCAGGGATGCTGCATCTGTTCTATGTGAAGGGTATGAGGGAGAAGAGCATATGTGTAACCGCCATAGTGGGTTTTTTCATCACCCTTTTTACATACCTCGGGGTGGGTCTCCTTATGGAGAGCTCACACAGCTTTTAGCCCCTCACCCTGCGCCACCATATTATGGCACTTCTTTTGTGAAACCTTGCCAGAAGCCCGCCTTTTATGGGCTCAAGTTTTCTTGAGAGAAATTCCCTCAACCTCCCATCGAACTCCTCTGTAACTATACCAAGGTATTCCTTCCAGAACTCCATGGCCTCGTCCATGTCGTGGAAGGGCTGGTCGAAGTCATACTCTATTATCTCGACATTTGCAAATATGCCCATCGAGTGGAGTGTGGTGTAGGTCTTAAGGTAGTCCGCCCTTTTCTCAAAGGGTTTGTTGAAAAGCAGTGGGTAGAGTTCCCTGTAGTAGAACTTGTCCTGCTCAGTGCCAGCAGATGTTACAAGGAAGACAAACCTTCTGGAGAGGTCGTTGGCCTCGAGGGGAAACCTTTCGGAGCCTTTGAGCAGCTCTGGCACATTGGCGCATATGACCACATCGTGTGGGCAGAGTTTCTTCTCGCCCCATTGTGCAACGATGGGTCTTATGTTCTTTATCCCGAGCCTCTTCATGTCTTCCCTTAGTATCTCTATCATGTGTGGGGAGGCATCGATGGCTGTAACCTTCTTGCCTGCCCGTGCAAGGGGGATGCTGAGGGTTCCACAGCCAGAGCCCACATCGAGAAAGCTACGGCACTCCTCTGTGAGGGGCAGTATCTTTGTGAGCACCGTCTGTGCAAAGCTTGAGTAATCGAGCCCTCGCCTGTACCAGCGTGCCTTAATGCGGTTCCAGTAGTTTCTCTTCATCCTTCTTGTCTTCCCTGTTGAGAGGCTCCATGGCCTTTATGGGTGAGGTAAGCAGTCTCTGGAAGATACCCAGGACCTTCTCTCCCAGCCCCTTGACAGGTACGGGTTCAACATGGGGGTTCTTAAGTGGCCCTGTTATCTCGTAGTACATGGTTATGGTGCTTTTGTCCTTGCCTGTTATTATCCATCCCACAAGGGGAATCTTGGAGATAATCTTATCTATGGTTACAAAAGGATGCAAGCCCAGTTTCGAATCCATCGTCTTTTCAGCAATGTCAATCTTGCCTATGGCAGACATACGCAGGGACTTGCTCTCAAGAAGGAGGTTGTCCGTGGAGATTACACCATTGCGTATGACAAAGTCCCCTGATATTTTCTTGTAGGGAAGCCCCTGCTCGAAGAGGTCTGTTATGGATATTATGTTCACTATAGAGAATATCTTGCTCAACACTATGAACTTCCACATCTTGCCATCCTTCGAGACCGCCTTTATTGTGCCGTTAAGTCCTCTGGTATATGGCTCCACCCTTTTGCAATCTATGTGGAAGTCTGCGGTGAAGCGTCCTGTCAGAACCTCTTTTTTGACCCCAAGGTCTTTCAGAAGGGACGAGAGCTTGAGCCTCGATGCCCTGAACACAAGCTCGAACCTCTTGTCGGTCAAATTGCTGAAAAGCACGGCCACGCCAGAGACCTGCCCCCCATGGGACGAAAAACTCAAGGGCTCGAACCTTATTGATGATGGATCTACCGACACATCTGAAGAGAGGTTCCAGAAAGATACCCCACGCACCCTGCCTGCCTTTGCGGTAAGCTTTCCCTGTGCCCTTACAGGATAGCCGTCTGGCGTAGAGGAGGTTTCATCCTTACCCTTTTTGTGGATTGCCATGAAATCACCTGTGTCCAGAAAGTCGGAGACGAGGGAGAATGTTGCGAGCCTCTTCCGTATATCCACAAGACCTATCTTGCCCGAAAGATGGGATTTTCCTATGTACATCTTCTCAAGAACCAGGTCTACGCCGTTGCCACCGAACCTTGCCACAAGGTTCAGGTCCCTTACAGAGTTCTTGAAAAAGGGTGTCTTAAAGAGGGTATCTTTTACCTCCACCTTGCCATAGGTCCCAGCCTCTCTCTGTGTATCCTTCAGAGAGAGACTTACCACCATGTAGCCCATGGCTGGCGAGTCTGTAAGTATGTGCCTGAACATACCCTTGATGTCATCTGTCCTGAGTCTTTCAGAATGGAGCCTCAAGGAGTAGTGCCCCTTCTCTATGTATCCTTCCACATCGAGCCTTGAGGTGCCGGACACTATGGACCCATCTTTTATGGAGACCCTACCTCCTTCGATATTCACTGCAGAACGAACAACAAGGGGGTAACCCCTTTCCTTGTGGACTATCTCTCTGTAGAGAAGCCCGGAGTGTGTGAGGTCGAGCTCTGCCCCTATGTTGAGGGAATCCATCCTCCCCTTTATCTCCATCTTCAGTCTTGCCGGATAGGTGAGCACAGGTTCTTTCGTATACAGAGAGGTCAGTCCATAGCCTGCAAGCCCCTCTACACTTACCTTGAGGGTTGGCCTCTTCTTGTATCCCTCTATGGTGCCGTCTATCCTGAAGGAGCTGTCCTTGGACTTTGTGGTGAGCCCTTTTATCTCCAGCCTGTCCCTGTCGAACTCCACGGTGCCAGAGGCCAGAAGGGACAGGGGACTAAGGGGCATGTAAGATGCCCTTATGGAATCGAACCTCACCCTTCCTGTGAACTCCATGGATGAGGGCTCTGTCGCAATACCCTCCATGTGGAGCTCAAGCCCTGCCCTTCCAGAAAGCTCTATGGACTTGAGCGGGTCCTCTGGCACGGCCTTTTTCACCTCTTCCAGTAACTGCTCTGTATCCACATCGGCAGAAACGGATAGCTTTATGCGGGGGACATCCTGTATGGATGTAAGGGTGCCATCTATCCTGTGGAAGAGTGTGTTGCCATAGCTGCCCTTTATGTTCTCGAGCTCTATGTTGCCAGCCCTGAAGGCAAGCCTTCCATTGAGCGAGGAGAAGGGATAGTCGAAGCGGCGGTGCTCAAAGGCCATATCCATCAGCTCTGCATCCACCACAAGGGAATCGAGATATGACCCCGCCTCCGAGGAAAACACAAGGCTGTTGAGTTTTAGAAACCCCCGTATGTTACGGAACTCTTCTATAACAGACTTTATGCCCTGGGGGAAGCTCTCTTCCCTGAAGAACCTCTTTATATGGGTGGGCATGAATGGTGTGGTGGAAAGTGAAAGGCTGAGGGTTCTTTCTGGCAGCCTCAGTCTCGCCCCACCGAGGATTACAAGGTCCTCTATGTTGAACCTGCCCTCTTCCACCGATATGGTGATGGAGTCCTTCTTCTTTGTAAGTTCCACAGAGGCAACCCCTGCCTTCGAGTATATGGGTTTTCTGAAGAGCGCTGGATAGTCGAGTGTGAGTTCTTTTATCGATGATGTCCCCCTTATCACCATGTCTCCTGTGAGAAGGGCTTCGCCACTTATCTGGTATTCAAGATCAGCCGATATTGTGCCGCTCAAGTCCACCCCCTTGAGGTCATCCTTTATGTAGCTCAAAAATGTGGAGACCCTGAGCCTTTCGAAAAAAGCGGTGCCTGTAAGGAGCTTTTCATCCCCCTCCTTTCTCATCTCGCCGGATATCTTGAAGGGGGTATGGGGTGTGAGCATCCCTGAGCCACTGTAGGTGATAACATCTGTGTATATGTCGAAGTAGAGGTATGTTTTTCTTAACTCGTAGCGTCTTTTCGTTGCAGGAAAGTTGTCTGCCACCGATATGGAGGCATCCCTTACCTTGAGCCCCCTCATCATCACATGGAATATCCTCTCCTTCCTTATCTTCTCGAGGTTTATGGTGCCGGTGGCATCTCTTCTTATGATGACTTCTGGTCTCTCAAGGTGTAGCTCCTTTATGACGAGCCTTTTGAAGATGATGGGCAGTATGGATATGGTTGCCTCTGCCGAAGGTGCGCTGATTATGGGTTCATCCCTGTAGAGGAGCCTGAACCCTTCAAGCCTTATGGTAATGTGCGGGAGGAACTTGACATAGACCCTTTCCATATCCACCGTGCCGTTTATACGCTCTTCTATGCGGGCCTTTATGTCGCCTCTGTAGTCTGTAAGGTCTATTGGGATGGTGGAAAGCAGTATGACAGCCGCTGCCACTATCGATAGGATTATCGTCAAGAGTGCCTTTTTCAGCATATATATTCCTGCCTGATAGGGAGCTTATTCTTCCTGAACACTAACTTCTTCCTGAAAGAAGCCTCTTAAGCCAGCCCTCCCTGACATCTATGGCCTCTTCGGGGCAGACCTCCTGACAGCAGTAACATCTTATACACCCCTCATAGTCTATGCGTATCCGCTCTTCTCTGGTCATTATCTTCGGTGGACACACATCCACACACACCCCACAGAGTGTGCACTTTCTGTGTTCTATCACAGGCCGGGTTGTGATGGCCTTCTTTACAACCCTTTTGACAGGCCCTGGCAGAAAGTAAGCAAAGTCTATGTTCACAAGGGGTGGAAAGCGAAAGTCCCGAGGCCTCAGCCTTTCCGGTCTCTCGCCGAGTATCCTTATCCTGTCTGGCCTGGCATCTTCCATGCCCCATGCCTGTGCGGTCCTTAATATGGGCACCTGGTGGGCATCCTTACCAACGATTTGCGCACATACCGTATCAACAGCAAGTGCGGATCGAGAGATGGCGACAAAGCCTGTGCGCACGGGGTCTCCACCGCCAGGGCCGTTGCCCTCCATACTTACTATGGCATCCATCACGGTGAGCCTTGGTCTTATGTAGTCCTGGAGGTCGAGCAGCATCTGTGAGAAGTAGTCAATGTCTGTTCCTGCCTGAAGGTGCCACTGTGCCTTCCTCTTGCCCGGCACACAGCCGAAGATATTCTTTACCCCCATCGTGAGTAGCATCTGTGCATGGGTCTTGAGCTTCGGAAGGTTGATGACCCCGTCAACTGTGGCAAGCTCTCTTGCCAGCTCGAACCTTTTGAAGCTTCTTCCCTGTGGGTTGTCCACCGTTATGGCATCCTTTATCTCCAGAAGTTCTGCAGAACTCTCTCCCACTACATCCATCACCCCACAGGCCCTTGCCACCTTGAGGGTGGTTCCAAGCCCTGGGCTGTCGCCCACAAGGGGTGTGGCGCCTGCCTCCTCTACGAGCCGTATCATGGCCCACACCATGTTAGGATGGGTTGTTACAGCCCTATGGGCTGGTTTTGCCGAAAGAAGGTTGGGCTTCAGGAGTATCCTCTCGCCGGGTTTTACAAACCTCCTGATGCCGCCTATCAGTTCAAGCCCCTTTCTAAGTGCCTCAAGGAGTGGTTCTCTCGAGTAGTCCTCCCATCTTATGAGTGAGACTTCCATGGCACCATGGAGAGACACAGCTCTACTTGAGCTTTTCAAGATGTTTCTTTGCCAGCGCAGCTTCCTGCGAGTCGGGATGGTCTTTTATTATCTTCTTGAGCAGTATCCTGGCCTCCTTTACGGCACCGAGCTTTTCAAAGGAGTAGGCCTGTTTGAGAAGGGCTGCTGGCACCTTGTCTCCTTCGGGATAGTTCTTTATGACCTTGTTGAACTCCACTATGGCGCCTTCCCAGTCTCCACGGGCGTAATATACCTCTCCTATCCAGTACTGGGCGTTGTCAGAGAGTTTGTGGTGGGGGTAGAGTGAGAGGAAGTCGCGAAGGACACCGAGCCCCTTGTCAAAATCCCTCTCCTCTCTTACAAGGTTCAGCCCCTCCATGTAGAGTTCTGCCGGACCGGGTTCTTCCTCTTTCTTCTCTACAGCAGGCGGGGGCTTCTCTTCGAGCCCCTTTACCCTGTCTTCGAGACTCTTTATCGCTGTGCGCAGCTCTTCCAGTTCTGCTGCAAGCCTTGTGGTGGCAGGCTCTTCGGTCTCCTCTTTGTTGAGCTCCTCCTCTATCGCCTTCAGCCTTTCGTCCATGGCCTGTATGGACGAGGCGAGAAACTCTGTATTCTCCTTTACCCTTACGATATTGTATTGTTTCTCCTCTGCAAGCCCCCTTACCTGTGCAACCTCCTCACGCAGTGTGTCCATGTCTGCAGAGAGCCTTGCCGTAAGGGTTCTTGCCTCTTTTCTTGAGGCATCGAGCTCATTCCTTATGGTCGCAAGTTCTTTCTCCATTGCCGATGTCTTCTTCTTGACTCTCTTTATGTCGCCCCGTAGGGGGTCATTCTTTGGGCTCACAAGAAGTGTGCAGCCTGTAAGCACTGTGGAAAGGACTATGAGAAGAAAGAGTCTTTTCATATCGAAACCTCCTGAAGTGCGATATACGAGTTGAACTTACCTGAAGGGAGACCATGAGGGCGCACCCTCGTTACCCTTTGTGGGGTCAACCCTTCTTTTGCCAGAGCCATCTCTTCGCATGAGGTATAGAGTGGTCCTGCCCCTTTGATCCTTGCGTTCATACACTATGTATCTTCCATCAGGCGACCACGAGGGCTCGAGGTTGTCTCCTTCGAAGGTGAGCTGCCTGTGAACTCCGCTCTTTATATCCATGAGCCATATGTTGAACCTGCTGTCCTCTCTTCTGACATAGAGGATGCTACGGCCATCTGGCGACCACACCGGGGAAGTGTTGTATCTGCCCTCGAAGGTAATCCTCTGGGGTTTTTTGTCAATCAAGTCTAACACATATATCTGTGGTTTTCCAGCCATATCAGACACATAGACGAGCTTTCTCCCATCGGGCGACCAGGATGGCGATACATCTATGGAGTAGTTGCTGGTTAGCTGGTGGAGCTTTCCTGTCTCCCTGTCGAAAAGGAAGAGCTCGGGGCTCTTTTTGCCCTTCATGGTCAGTGCCAGGTATCTCCCATCCGGAGACCATCCCCCGCCTATGTTTATACCATTCCTGCATGCAATGGTCTCAAGCCTGCCTGTTCTTAATGCCTGCCTGTACACACATGGGTAGCCCTTCATGTAGGATGTGTAGCTGAAGCTCTTGCCACGGGGTAGCCACTGTGGCGAGAGGTTTATCGAGCTGTTGCGTGTGAGTCTTGCCACATTCTTTCCATCGTAGTCTGATATGTATATCTGTTTTGTGCCAGCTGCGTCTGATACGAAGAGTATCTTCGTTGTGAACACACCCACTCTGCCGGTGAGCCTCTCTACAAGGTCGTCTGCAAAGGCATGTGCCAGCCTGCGTGCCGAGCCCTTTCCTACCACATAGCGCTTGCCGAATATCATAACCTCATCGAGCACATCGAAGAGGCGAAATTCTGCCACTATCACATCTTCTCCTATCTTGAGCCCACCCTTCACTATAAGCTCGGTTCCGGTGGCCCGCCACAGGGAGAAGGGAATATTGTCTGTCTGTAGTCCCTTTAGCGATGGTGGCTCAGGATGGTAGGAGTCATCCACAAGTTCGAAAAAGCCAGAGAACTCGATGTCATCTATAAGGGTCTGCTCTATCTCCTCTTTTATGGTGGAAAACCCGACTCCCGTCCTTCCATCCTCCTTGAGGGGCACAAGCTCCACCACGGCAAGGGGCACCTTCCTCGAAGTTGGCGATGTGATGTCTATATAGACCTTGGAACAGACCATGTAGGGGTAGAGAACCATGGCCATAAAGAGTATGGAAGTGGTTAACCCTTTTATCATCTTCTCAGTGTTTCCTCCATTGTGTGTTTTTATTTACATTCTCTGAGGCAGAATCTTATGCCCACCTCGAGAGTGTTACCAAGCTGTGGGGGCAGGCCTGGAAAAGGGGTGGACTTTCTTACGGCCCTTACGGCAGAATTATCGAACAGTGCGTCGTTAGAACCCTTCTCCACTTCAATGCCAATAAGCCTGCCATCCTTTCCTATGGTTATTGAGAGCACCACCTCAGGGTTGTCTCTTTCCACCTCGGGGTATACCCAGTTGGAGTGTATCAGCCCCGCTATTGTATTGTAATACTCCATGAGCTCCAGTTCAAAGGTTTTGGAAAGAGATGGTCTTTGCATCGGGATTTTTTCCCCTATCACTATGCGGTCGAACCTTTCGAGCTGGGCCCGTATCTCTTTTAGTGCCCTTTCCCTTTGTTCCTCTTCCTGCATGCGTTTTCTGGCTATCCTTTCTATGGTCTCCTCTATGGCCTCTTCTTCCTGCCTCTTCTTTACCCGCTCTTCTATTGCCTTTATGGTCTTTTCAACCTCTATGGTCTCATCCACTGCTGGCTTCTTTTCTGGAATCTTTTTTGGTCTCTTATCCAGGGGTGTCTTCCTTGCTGTCTCAGGTGGTTGCCGCTTTTTAGTCTTCTTTGCAGGGATTGCAACTTTTCTCCTCTTCTCCGTCTTCTTCTCGACCTTCTTTACAATCTTCTTTTTTGCCACCTTCTTCTTTCGAGGCTTCTTTTCCAGACTCACAGGTGGGGGGACAAGTTCAACCGGGGTATATACCGGGGGGAGGAATATCTTTCTTGGTTCTGTTCTTATGAGGAACAGGGCTGTGAGAATCGTTATATGCAGGGCAAAAGAGAGGGCGAGCATCTTTTTGAACCTCGAGTCTTCTTTCCACAGGTGGGACTGTAGTCTGCCCTCTCCACGATTTTTCTTGTTATCTTTTGCCGACAGGTTCGGTCACCATCCCTATCTTTTCTATGCCTGCGTTCCTTATCGCGCCCATCAGGCGGGCAACCCTGCCATAAGAGACATCTTTGTCTGCCCTCAGGTAGACCATCCTTGCACCTTTCTTTCTGTAGATGACCTTGAGCTTCTGTGTGAACTCGGCTTCTTTCACCTGTTTCCTGTTTACAAAGATTCTGCCCCTTTTGTCTATAGAGACTATCACCGGTTCCCTTGGCGTGGTGAGGGTTGATGTCTCTACCTCCGGTAGGTTCACATCTATGCCTGTCTCAAGAAGAGGTGCTGCTATTATGAATATGATCAGGAGCACCAGCATTACATCCACAAAAGGGGTTACATTTATTTCTGAAAGAAGCCTTCTGCGCGCCATCTTATTCCTCGCGTTGCCCCTTTTTGCTGAGTCTGACCAGAAGATCCACAGAGAAACTCTCTGTTGCCTGCATGAGCCGTTCTATGCGTGCCTGCAGGTGGTTGTATCCTATAACCGCAGGGATTGCTGCAAAGAGTCCCATGGCTGTTGCCACAAGTGCCTCTGCTATCCCTGGGGCCACAACGGCAAGGTTTGCAGTTCCCTTGAGTCCTATGGAACGGAAGGTATTCATTATGCCCCATACAGTGCCAAAAAGTCCTATGAAGGGGGCTGTGTTGGCAGTTGTGGCCAGAAACTGCAAGGACCGCTCGAACCATACACGCTCGTTCTCTATCCTCTTCTGGATCACCCTGTTGAGACCGGTATCTGCCACCGAAGAGCCCATGGCAGTGTATACATCCCTCATAAGACGAGAGAAGGGGGTGAATCCATAGTTTTTCGCAACGCTCATCACCTGCTGTGGATCAGATGTTTTTATAAAGAGGTTGAAGAAAGAGGAACTCTCCTTTTCGGCCTTCCTCAACATGCTTAGCTTGTAGAATATTATGGCCCATGTAAGCACCGACATTGCCAGTAATATGAGCAGAACCAGCTTTACCACAGGCCCTGCTCCCCACACCATCTCCCATAAATGGGTATTGCCTCCTGCACCAGCCATGATCGATATACTCCTCAGTTTGTTTATATAGCTCAAAGACAATAATTAACATTTTTGTGTTCCACAAGTCAACAACTATGGATTCTTACCGATATAGATGTTGGTGCCAATAACTTGACAGGGGGGCGTTTTATATTAAACTTGTCAAAAGGAGGTCTACAGGGCGTCTATGGAGAAGGAGAGAAGAGGGCTTGTAGAGATTAAGGTATGGGACTGGCAGTTGAGACTACTCCACTGGGCCATGGCGCTACTGGTTATAACACTGCTTTTGCTTGTAGTGGGCTATGAGTGGCTCGAGGACATGGGCGTAGAAGAAGAGGGGCTCGAGGCCGTCCACAAAATCCATGCCTACACAGGACACATACTTGCTGTTGTACTCATGCTTCGTGTGGTATGGGGGTTCGTTGGCAACCGATACGCAAGATGGTCCGATATAATAGGACTCAGGTGGTCCGATATATGGGGCCATATAAGGTGGATACTCGGTGGACTGAAGGGCGCGCCGCCAACAAGCATAGGACACAACCCCCTTGCCTCCCTTTTCTACATACCCCTCTTTGTGGTGCTCACCACCCAGGTCATCTCAGGTGTTATACTTGCAGGTGAGGAGTTCAAGATGTTTCCAGGAAACCTTGTCGTTGAGAATCGCATTGTTACACATACAGGTGAGGCCATGGCCCACGATGGCAATGAAGAAGAGGAAGAAGAAGGTATGGAGGAGTTCCTTGAGGCGATACACGAGTTCGGATTCTACTTTATCATATTCTATCTCGTGGCCCACCTTACTGGCCTCGTGCTCCACGAGATAGGAGAAAGAAGAGGGCTTTTTTCCTCCATGATAAATGGCCGGAAATACTACCAGGAGGACGAGTTGGAGGGGGATTAGCGCCCCTGAATTGCCCAGGAAATGCCTTGAAAAACAATAGCTTGCCAGGTTGCTTAAAAAAACTTAATCCATCCCTACAATTTCTCTTGACAACTTTATGACAAAAATCATATAATTCGCTCTAAATTTAAGGGGGCGGGAATGGGAGCTAAACCCATCAACAGGCTCAACATTAAAATATGCCAGAGTGGGCAGCGCCTGGAGGCGTTGTTTCATCTCTGGCATTATTTTTTAAAGAAAGGAGGTATATAATGGTCCGTCATGTAACGAGGAGGCTTTTAGTTGTAAGGGTTCTCGTGCTCGTAGCACTGTTGTCTGCAGGATTGATCTTCATGATGCCTGCCCTTGGTTCTGCACAGGAGGTGGCTGGTTCTGGTGATGTTGAGGCCGGCAGGGCACTCTTTACAGGAGAGCGTGCGTTTAAAAACGGTGGTCCTTCATGTATATCCTGTCATAATGCTGGCAGGGTCGGTGCTCTCGGTGGTGGCACCCTTGGACCAGATCTTACAAAAGTATGGGAACAGAAACCCTTCCTGATCGACTCTAACTGGCTTAACAGTGAGGGTGTGCCGGTGATGGGGCCTG
The DNA here is from genome assembly GCA_015492245.1 of Deltaproteobacteria bacterium. Classification (GTDB taxonomy): domain Bacteria; phylum Desulfobacterota; class GWC2-55-46; order GWC2-55-46; family DRQE01; genus DRQE01. The sequence continues at coordinate 55,972 of WGFM01000021.1, forward strand.
TCTTCTCTCGACAAAAGCTCACAGACGATGAGGTGGAAGACCTGAAGGCATTCTTCAGTGTTGTGGCAGCAGAGAGTCCTGTGGCAGGGGGAGGAAAGTTCTTCACAGGTGGAATAATAGGTTCTATAGTCATGCTTGTATTCTTCAGTATAATATGGGGTAACCGTTACAGAAAGAGGTGTCAGGGCACAGCACACGATGCCCTTTGGAGAAATTACGGTGGAAAAGGAGGGAGGTAAGAGATGGCTACTTCATGGATACAGGATATAGTTAACCCTGTCAAACGCGGTTGGGAGGAGTTTTACCGCAACCGCTGGCAGTACGATAAGACCGTAAGAAGCACCCATGGCAACAACTGCACGGGTGGGTGCAGCTGGTGGGTGTATGTGAAGGACGGGCTTGTAACATGGGAGCTCCAGGCAACAGATTATCCTCTGCTCGATGAGAGCATACCACCTTACGAGCCCAGGGGTTGTCAGAGGGGTATATCCTCCTCATGGTATGTATACAGCCCTGTGAGGGTAAAATATCCCTACATAAGAAGCACTCTTCTCGAGTACTGGAGAGAGGCAAGGAAGAAATACAGTGATCCCGTCCAGGCATGGGCAAGCATAGTAGAAGACCCCGAGAAGAGCAAGAAGGTCAAATGGTCAAGAGGAAAGGGTGGTTTCCGCAGGCACATCTGGGATGAGGTGTGCGAGATTATAGCAGCAGCCCAGATATATACCATAAAGAATTATGGACCTGATCGTAACATAAGCTTCTCACCCATACCAGCCATGAGCCAGGTAAGTTATGCGGCTGGCGCAAGGTATCACCAGCTCATAGGCGGTGTGAGCATGAGTTTCTACGATTATTACACAGACCTTCCTCCATCATCCCCTGAGATATGGGGTGAGCAGACAGATGTTGCCGAGAGTGCAGACTGGTACAACGCAGGCTATGTCGTGGTGCTCGGTGCAACCCCCAACAGGACAAGGACCGCAGACTGCCATTTTATGTCAGAGTTAAGGTATGGTGGAGCGAAGGTGGTGGTGATGTCGCCAGACTATGCAGAGGTTACGAAGTATGCAGACCTGTGGCTGCCTGTTAAGACCGGCTCTGACGGTGCGTTCTGGATGAGTGTTATCCATGTGATACTCAAAGAGTTCTATGTGGACAGACAGGTTCCATACTTCGTCCAGTACGTGAAGAACTATACGGACATGCCCCATCTGGTGAAGCTTCAGAAAGGTGAAGACGGCTGGGAGATGGGCAGGTATCTCAGGGCATGTGATCTTGCAGACTACCAGGATGATGACAACCCCGAGTGGAAGTTTGCAATGTGGGATACCAGGAGCCAGAGGCCAAGGATTGTCTATGGAGGTATTGGCTACAGGTATCCGCAGAAAAAGGAGAACGAGGGCAAGTGGAATACCCTCATGAAAGACGGCAAGACAGGTGAAGATATAGACCCGGCACTGTCTCTGCTCGATATGAAGGATGATGTGCTGGAGCTCAACACCTATGAGCTCGATACCGGCGAGGTCTACAAGAGGCAGGTTCCTGTAAAGTATGTTGAGACAGTTACAGAGGGCAGGGTGGCTGTAACCACCGTGTTTGATCTCCATATGGCACAGTTTGGTGTTGCAAGAGATGGCCTCAGTGGAGACTATGCAACAGGCTACGATGATGACAAGGGGTTCACACCCGCATGGCAGGAGAAATACACCGGTATAGGCAGAGACACTGTCATACAGGTTGCAAGGGAGTTTGCCTCCAACGCAGAGGTTACAAGGGGTAGAAGCATGGTCATAGTTGGAGCCAGTATCAACCACTGGTACCATGCGGACCTTATCTATCGTGCCTTCACAGATGCCCTCATGCTCTGCGGATGTGTTGGCAGAAACGGTGGAGGCATGAATCACTATGTTGGGCAGGAAAGGCTTGCTCCGTTCGATGCATGGGGACAGGTGGCCTTTGCGCTGGACTGGGCAAGACCTCCACGCCAGCAGAACACACCAAGCTACTGGTACATATACACAGAGCAGTGGAAGTATGACTCTGCAATAACCGATTATCACAAGGTGCCTGACCCTGAAAAGCTGGATTACAAGCACACTGCAGACTACAATGTGAGGGCCGTAAGGATGGGGCATCTGCCCTGGTATCCACAGTTCAACCAGAACAGCATCGCCCTTGCGGAAGAGGCACAGAAGAACGGGGCAAAGACAGATGCAGAGATAATAGACTATGTGGTCAAAAAACTCAAGGATGGCTCACTCAGGTTCTCCGTAGAAGACCCCGATGCCCCGGAGAACTGGCCAAGGGTGTGGATGATATGGAGGGGCAATGCCCTGGGCTCGAGCGCAAGGGGACAGGAGTTCTTCTTCAAGTTCCTCCTTGGAACCCACCACAATGTGGGCGCAGAGGAGGCCGCAAAGCCCTATGTCGAGGAGATAACCTACAGGGAAAGCCCCATAGGCAAGCTTGATCTGCTTGTGAGCATAGAGATGAGGATGAACACAACCCCTGTATATTGCGACATAGTGCTCCCTGCTGCACACTGGTACGAGAAGGAGGACATAAACACAACAGACCTCCATTCCTATATACTTCCCATGGGTGCTGCGGTGCCACCAAACTGGGAGGCAAAGAGCGACTGGGATGCATACAAGTTCCTTGCAAAGAAGTTCAGTGAGATAGCAAAGAACCATTTCTCAGGACCTGTGAAGGATGTGTTGGCGGCACCACTGCAGCATGATACCCCGGCCGAGATAACACAGCCCGCCCTTGATGGCATAAAGGACTGGAAAAGGGGTGAATGTGATCCCATACCTGGCATAACCATGCCGAATATGGTTGTGGCCCAAAGGGATTATCCCAATATCTACAACCGCTACATCTCACTGGGACCCCTTATGAAGAGTAAGTACGGCTTCCACGGTATTATGACCGATGGTGGGCCAGTATACGAAGAATACATGAACAAGGAGCACACCAATGTGCTCGAATGGGGTGGCCAGAAGTATATCTCACTTAAAGAGGCCAAGGAAGTGGCCAATGTGATACTGTTCTTCTCGAGCCTCACCAACGGAGAGGTGAACTACAAACAGTGGAAGATAGAGGAGCACCATACAGGCCTCTACGGGGACAACTACCGGGAGGCAAAGAAGGCTGTGAAGGCCATCTACGGAGACGAGGTGAAGGAATACGAGGAGTACAATGGTGTGGCAGATGAAGTGGGGCTTCCAACCAGAGAGGTAAGGATGACCTACGATGACATAGCTGCCCAGCCCCGAAGGTGGCTCACCAGCCCGATGTGGAGTGGTGATACCCGTAGTGGCAGGGCCTACACAGGTTTTACCCTGCAGATAGACTACAGGCTGCCATGGAGAACCCTTACAGGCAGGCAGCACTTCTATCTGGACCACCCGACCTTCCTGGAGTTCGGTGAGGGTGTGGTAACCCACAAGTACAAGCTGGACCCCAGAAAGATGAACGAGATAGAGAAGAGCGACAAGACCGATGCCATAGTGTGTAACTACATTACACCACATGGCAAGTGGCAGATCCATTCAACCCATTACGACAACCTGAGGATGCTCACACTCTCCAGGGGTGGTAACACCATATGGCTGAACGACAGGGATGCCGAAAGTGTGGGCATAAAGGACAACGACTGGGTGGAGGCCTACAACGACAACGGTATCTTCGTCTGCAGAGCCATAGTGAGCGCCAGAATACCCCAGGGTGTTGCCTTTGCATACCATTCGATGGAGAGAACCATAAACATACCCAAGTCCGAGCAGCGCAACAAGATAAGGGGTGGATTCCACAATAGCCTTACAAGACAGCGTCTCAAACCAACCCTCATGTGTGGTGGATATGGACAGTTCTCCTACGGGTTCAATTCGTGGGGGCCAATTCCAATAATCAGGGATACAACCATACTTGTAAGGAAAATGAGAAACCAGGAGGTGAAGTGGTAATGGATATAAGAATACAGCTTTCAATGTGTTTCCATCTTGACAAGTGTATAGGGTGTCATACATGTAGTGTGTCCTGCAAGAATGTGTGGACAACCCGCCAGGGTGCTGAATACATGTGGTGGAACAATGTTGAGACAAAGCCGGGTGCAGGGTATCCACTTACATGGGAGGACCAGCAGCGCTACATGGGTGGCTGGGAGGTAACTGCCACAGGGGCGCTCAGGCTCAAGCTCCTTAAGGGTCCTGGAAAACTCAGGACCCTTGCCAATATATTCTTCCAGCCCAATCTTCCAACGATAGATGACTACTACGAGCCATTTACCTTCGACTATGACAACCTTTTCAATGCTCCACTTGGGGATGACCAGCCCGTGGCGAGGCCAAAGAGCCTTATAACAGGTGAGTTCATGGACAAGGTTGCCCTGGGGCCAAACTGGGATGACGACTTCGGAGGCTCACCACTTTACGCTGCAAATGATCCGAACCTCAAGGGCCTCAGTGAATCACAGAAGCAGATGCTCACACACTTCCACAGGCTCTTTTACTTCTACTTCCCCAGAATATGTAACCACTGTCTGAACCCTGCCTGTGTCGCATCCTGTCCATCAGGTGCAATATACAAGAGGGGTGAGGACGGCATAGTCCTTATAGATCAGGATACCTGCAGGGCATGGCGTTTCTGTGTGAGTGCATGCCCCTACAAGAAACCATACTACAACTGGAACACAGGTAAGAGCGAGAAATGCATATTCTGTTACCCCAGGCTCGAGGTTGGTGAGGTCAATGCATGCGCCCATGCCTGTACCGGAAGGATAAGGTTCGTGGGCGTGCTCTTCTATGACGCCGACAAGATAGAAGATGTGGCAAAACAGCCCGATGACAGGGTCGTTGAGGCCATGCGCGAGATAGTGCTTGACCCCGAAGACCCCAAGGTTGTTGAGGCCGCTACAAAGAGTGGGGTTGAGGAGAACTGGATATGGGCTGCACAGAACTCTCCTGCCTACAAGCTCTTCAAGAAGTGGCGAATAGCTCTACCACATCACCCTGAGTTCAGAACCGTGCCCATGAACTTCTATCTGCCACCACTCTCTCCCATACTCCACCAGGCAAAGGGTGACGAGGGTGGCACATATGACCCTGAGAGCATGGAGTTCTTCAACGATGTGGAACTGATGAGGATACCGGTGAAATATCTTGCAAACCTCCTTTCGGCAGGCAATGAGGAGCTGGTGATGGAGTCCCTCAAGAAGCAGATGGCAGTGAGGATGTATATAAGACAGCTCCGTGTCGGTGATGTGGGAGATGCAAAGGTGAAGAGTGCACTCGATGAGGTGGGTCTCACAGCCGAGGATGCATGGGAGATCTACAAGCTCGTATCCATTGCCACATTCACCGAGAGGTTTGTAATACCGAAGACACACCGTGAGATAAAGACAACCATAGATCCAAGAACCATGTATGAGAAGAGAGGTTCCGTAGGGTTCGGTAGAAAAAGAAAAGAACTGGTAGCAAGAGAGTGGTAATGGCAACGGCAGAGAGAAAGGGCCTGTATTATACATTTGCACGGATGGTAGAGTATCCCTGGGAGGATATAGGGGGGATGGTGGATGAGTGCATAGAGATGCTCATGCACCATCCCGAGTATCCTCCGGAGGTAAGAGAGGAAATCGAAAAATTCAAGAAAGAGACCGAAGGCATGGCACTCGATGAGCTGCAGGAGCTCTATTCCTATACATTTGAGTTCTCATCTGACTACACCATCGACATGGGTTACCACCTCTACGATGGGTTCAAGAGGGCGAACCACCTTCTCAAGATAAAGCAGATATACAGGGAATACGAGTTCCCATACGAAGAGGTGGCAAGGGGGGAGTTGCCCGATAATCTGGTGGTGGTGCTCAAGTTTATAGATGGTCTCAGTGATATGGAGGTGGAAAGGGATATAAAGGAGAATTTTCTCATCAAGGCCCTTGAGAAACTCAACAAGAACTTCGAGCTTACCAACAGCGATTGTCCCTACAGACACATCATAAAGGCTCTTCTCATGGTCATCGACAAGGATATAAAGATGACAGGGGAGATGGAAAAAGAAGGCCATAAAGCATAAATTAAAGGAGGGTAAGATATGAACTGGGATTTCATGTTATTCGGCACATTGCCGTATGTGTTCATAACCATAGCGATAGTGGGTACCATATACAGGTACATGGTGAACAGATTCTCCTGGTCGAGTCTTTCCTCGCAGTTCCTCGAGAACAAGGTGCTGTTTTTTGGCTCCTTTCCGTGGCATTTTGGTATAATACTGGTGCTGCTTGGACACATAATAGCCATACTAATACCTGGCACCTTTCTTGCCTGGAATGCCGTGCCGGTAAGACTCTATCTACTTGAACTGAGTGGCCTCATACTTGGACTCCTGGCTCTCATAGGGCTGCTTATGTTCATATACAGAAGGCTTACAGACAGCAGGGTAAGGGCTGTAACCAGCTCATGGGATGTGTTGATACTTATAATACTTGCGATACAGGTGCTTACAGGGCTTGGCAACGCCCTTCTTTACAGGTGGGGTAGCAACTGGTATGCTTCATCTGCAGTACCCTGGATATGGTCAGTCATTACACTCAATCCTCAGGTTGAGTACATAGCATCCCTGCCACTTCTTGCAAAGATTCACATCTTTAACGCCCTTATATTTATACTGCTCATACCTTTCTCAAGGCTTGTGCACTTCCTGGCATTCATAGGGCCGCTGAAGTATCTCACAAGGTCTTACCAGCTTGTCAGGTGGTATACGAGGGCACCAAGGACAGAGGCTATTCGCCAGTATAAATAAACGAAAAAAACAGAGAAGTGGGGCCGTCCATCTGTATTTAGTTTCTATGAGGCGGCTCCACTAAATTTTTTTGTTGAACAATCCTTGACAAGTGCTCATTTGGGGTTAGAATCTCTTCAAATACAAGGGGGAGGTGAGCACGATGCCGAAGGTAAGCGAGTTTGACAGATTTGGTATAGAGAATATGTCAAAGGAGGAATATGAGGAGCGGCAGCGATATGTATTAAAGAACTGCCTGTGTCCCGGTTGCCCCACATATGTGGAGGGCGACTATCCCTATGGATATTGCTTTCCCCCCATAGGAACGAGCAGGAAGATAATGCATGAGAAGGAATGCATCTGCGAGACATGTTCTGTGTACAGTGAGTATGAACTCAACCATACATTCTACTGCACCCGCTGTTCACAGCTGTGCCAGACATATAAGCAGGAAGTGCCAGCAGGACACGAGTAAAGGCCGCCTTGTGGTATCTCTTGTGCCAGCCAGATGCTTTCTTGTTCCGTCTATTTTGAAACTGACTTCTGATGTCAAATCTCCGGCGGGATAGCGTGGTGAGCATGATTCCACCGATACATACTATAATCATGGTCCTGTTGCTTGTGAGCCTTCCTGTGGTATCAGCAACTGCTACCGAGATTCTGGTGCCCCAGCAGTATGGAACCATTGGCCAGGCAATAAAGAATGCCAGAAGTGGAGACAGGATAGTTGTAGGCAAAGGCACATACAGGGAGAATATTGTTATAACGACACCTGTGGTGCTTCAGGCCCAAAGTGGTCCACAGGATACGGTGCTCGAGCCCCTTAACCCATCACTGCCTGTCATAAAGGTTGTGGATACAGAGAAGGTGGGGATAAAGGGGTTTACCATAAAGGGCTCCTCTGTGGCAGGGGTACATCTTCTAAGGACCAAGAGCAGCGAACTGAGAGATTCCCTCATAGAGGAGAACCTCCACGGTGTGCTCATAGAGTATTCCTCTTACAACATGATCTATGAGAATACCATCACCAGAAATACCGATGGCATAAGTATCTACTATTCCAGTAACAACATGGTGGTGGGCAACAGTGTGGACAGAAACAGTGAGAAGGGGATCCTGCTCCTTTCTTCGCATCGCAATGTGATAAGGAACAACAGCTTCGATGCCAACTGGTGGAATGGCATAACCCTTCTTTCTTCGCACAATAACACGATAATCAACAACAGTGTGGTCCAGAACAGCTACGCCATAGTGGTTACAGAGTCTGCGGGCAATATCATAAGGGATAACTATACCATGCGACGGCTCTATTTCATCCTGCCTGTTGCACTTGTCTATCTTGGGATAATATTCTATCTGGTGGAGAGAAAGATATTCGCCCTTTACTATTCTGACAGGGTAAAGCGTATCTGGAAGTTTAGAGATTAGCCTATGTGGATAGTATTTCTTGCAAGTCTTGGATTTATCTTTGCGGTGGCAAGTTTCATAGGTGGCTTTCGCATGGTAAGAAAGACGGACCATGAGGAAGAGGCGGTGATGCACAAGATGAACGGCTACATAACCGTTGGGATATATGTGGTGCTTGCTGTCCTATTCCTCAAGGACAAACACAGCCTCTTTTATGTGAGTCTGTGGGCACTCGGTCTGGTTGTGCACCTGTTCAAACTCTTTATGGCCCGCAGGGGGCTTGGTGTGAGATATGGTGGATATATCGGTGCAATGTTGATTATAACATGGCTTGTGGTCATCTTCAGCCATCTTCCATCATAGATTGCCGAGTTCATCCACCCCGAACAGGGTTATTCTCGAAAGGTCTCTTCCAGGGAAGAATTCGCGCAGGTGGCTCAGGACTACATGTTTCGGTGCAAAGCTTGCAAGAACTGTGGTTATGCGCCCCTGGGATACCCTGTTTATGGTATCCAGAAGCTCGAGCTGGTGTTCTTTCTCCTTTATGTATACCTTCACCTTTGTCTCGAAGACCATCCCCTGTTCCCTCGTCCTGTCCCATAGGGCAACATCCACCTTCTGTCCCTCCTCCTTGGAGCGTTTTCGCGAGTCCCATTCGTCTATGACCACGAAACATTCACGGCTTATTAACACATCTTTCCTGTTGCCATGGTGTTGGAGCATCTTCCTGTATATGTAGGACTCAGGGAATATGCTTCGGAATTTTCCTAGCCTGTCCCAGCCCTCGTAGGTCTGGGGAAAGCTGGAATACAGGGCAAACAGGTGGGTGAAAAATTTCATGTAGGTCTCGTCCCGCTCGAAGCTCTTTCTTTTTACCCATGCCTTTACCCGTGGTGGAAGATGTCTGGTGGCTTGTATGCTCGAGAGGTCCTCCTCTCTGTAGCAGAAGCATATTATGGAGGCGTAGTTGTAGAACTCCTCTCCGCTCTTGGAGAGAAGTATGGACAGTATTGCCTGCACATCAGGATCACTTTCTATGGATTCCATGTATCGAAGTGCTCTTTCGTCTACAGGAAAGCTGACGAACAAGGCAGTTAACTCTCCTCCTGTTGTAGAAGATTCTACTCGTCTTCAAGGGATTTTCTTGCTGCATCCATGCCGGTCCGTTTGGAGGCAGAAGCTCCATCAGAAGTGGCTGTGTATTCTTCGGAAGACTTGATGAGGGATAGATACTCAAGGTCCTTCCTGTAGTAATGGGGGAGTGATTCGAGCCAGAGAAGATACTCTGGATCATCTCTGCTGCGGAGCTCTTTGAGCCCGAACAGAAGGTAATCGCCTGTGTGAGCAAGCTGTGTAACTTCTTCGATGTTTCCGGCCCTTATGCTCTCTACAAAATTCACCAGTTGTGGCAGTATGCGTTTTACAAGTGTGGCGCTGGTGTTGTCTGTAAGGTGCTCTTTGAGCCTCTTTATTCCTTCTTCCTTAGATAGTTCCCTTGCGTCCTGGGGATGTAGAACCAGCCCCTTTTTTATGAACCTGTTTATGTGGGTGAGATACTCGAGACAGAAGAGCACACATACAGCCGTTGCCGCAAGATGAGACAGCTCCTTTTCAACATCCTCATCATCTATATGCCATAGAGTGGAGATACGATTATAGACGAGCTCTGAAAGGCTGTGGACAAACCTCTCTTCCAGTATGGACTCAAGAGAGTCTATTGCTTCTTCGTTGAAGTCATTCATAGACCTCCCTCCAGGATAATCATATTCTCTGCAATATGTCCTGTCAAGGGATTTCTTCCATCCACCACAAAGAAAAAACTCGATTGACAATATTTTGACAATAGTGTAATTTAAGATAGGAATATTACCGTTACCACTATACTACACATTAGAGCCTTACAGCATGAGAAAGATTCTTGTAATAGAAGATGAAGAGTCTATAAGAGAATACATCACGGAGCTTCTCTCGGGGGAGGGCTACAGGGTCTTTGCAGCAGATGGTGGACAGGATACCGGTGATGTTCTCTCCAGATTCTCTCCCCACATTGTGATAACAGATCTGAGGCTTCCTGATAAAAGTGGTATAGATGTGGTAAAGACTGTGAAGAAGCTGAACCAGGAGGCCGTGTGCATAGTCATAACAGCTTATGCCACCGTGGAGAGTGCGGTGGAGGCCATGAAGGCAGGGGCATTCACATATCTTAAAAAACCATTCTCCAAGGAGGAACTCTTACTCGCCCTCAAAGAGGCAGAGTGTGTATATGGACTTAAGCGAGAAAACACCCTCTTAAGGCAAAAACTTCAGAGAAGATATGAAGAAACCATACTGGGTTCAAGCTCTACCATCGAGAGGGTAAGGTGGCTCATAAGAAAGGTTGCAGACAGTGATTCCACGGTGCTCATACTGGGCGAGAGCGGAACGGGCAAGGAACTGGTTGCAAGGGCACTGCATAATCTCAGCTCAAGATACAATAAGCCCTTTGTGCCCATAAACTCTGGTGCCATACCGGAGAACCTCCTGGAGAGCGAACTGTTTGGATACGAAAAGGGTGCTTTTACAAACGCCATTGCCACGAAGATTGGCAAGCTCGAGGCAGCAGATGGTGGCACAGTCTTCTTTGACGAAATAGGCGACATGAGCCCAGCCCTTCAGGTGAAGGTCCTAAGGGTTCTTCAGGAGCGGGAATTCGAGCGGATAGGTGGAAGAAGGAGCATAAAGGTGGACATAAGGGTTATTGCAGCAACAAACAGAAACCTCGAGGACATGGTAATAAACAAGAGCTTCAGGGAAGACCTCTATTACAGGTTGAATGTCATCCCCATACAGCTTCCACCACTCAGAGACAGGAAGGAAGACATACCAGTGCTGGTGGCACACTTCATGGACACCATATCGAGACAGAAAAGACGCAACATAACCGGGATAGAACCAGAGGCATTGAAGCTCCTTACAGGCTATCACTGGCCAGGCAATGTGAGAGAACTGGAGAACCTTATGGAAAGGGTTATAATACTCAAAGGAGAGGGAGAGATAACCATACGGGACATCGAGGACTCCCTACATGTGAAAAGGCTCCAGCAGGAGCCATCCCAGGACACAATGGAGCTACCACCAGAAGGAGTGGACTTCAATACCGAGGTCCATGAGTTCGAAAAAAAGCTGATACTTACAGCACTAAAAAAGAACAACTGGATCAAGAAAAAGGCAGCAGACTATCTGAGCCTTAACAGAACCACCCTCATAGAAAAGATGAAGAGGATGGGGCTTATAAGTTAGGTCATTTAATTGACGCCTTCTGTGTCCATAATCCCGTCATGAATAATACACAAAAATCCTCACCGTATTGTTCTAACCAGCTGTTTTTCCACTGATAATCACTCCTCTTGCAGCAGGCCAACATCTGTGGCACATATATTGCAACATAATATTGTGCAAGATGTCATGGTTTCGAATCCTTTTCATATTTGCCTTTACGGCCTTACCTCCTGCAACTCTTCATGCAGCAGGGCTTGTGGACATAAGGGCAGGTGGGCATGGAGAGAGAGAGAGGATTGTAGTGGAGCTGACCCAGAGGGCAGAGTTTCGTGTAGAGGAGAGGGAAGGCGGGCTTGTTGTATCGATAAAAGGGGTTGCCTTTGATGGATATACGAGGAAGTTGCCCGAGGGTGCCCTCTTCAGGGTGGAGGGGATGGAGGGTGATGCAGGAGGGGTCAGAATAAAGATAGGGTTCAGGGCAGATGTAGAACTGAAAGAGGGCTTCATGGACGAGCCATTCAGGATAGTGATAGACCTTTTAAAGAAGAGAGGGGAAGAGAAGACCATGAGAGACGAGAGCACGGAAACAGGGGAGGACAATAAGGGGGTGGCGGAACAGACTTCCACAGAGGGTTTTCTGCGAGAGCCGGTGAGCATGGATTATGTGCCACAACTTGAGTCTGGAACGAAGATGACCACTGGAAAGGACAGGGGGGTAGAGTTCAATGACGGCTGGAGGTGGATATACAGAAAGAAGGTGCACAAAAGGGTTGTCCTTTCAGAGGACATGGCTGTGGAGCTTAAGGGACTTGCAGGTGGAATGGTTGACGAGAAGGGACTCAAAGAGTTTGAGGCAGCCCTTGTTGGTACAGGCATTGCGGAAGGGCTCGGGGAGTTGAAGAAAAGATACAGCACCACCACGGCAGCACTTGTAAGGTTTGTGCAGGCCTACATCTACGAGAGAAAGGGCTTCTATCCCGAGGCCATTGCACACTACAGGATGGCAGTGGAGGAGGCTGTTGCGCAGGAAAACGACACACTTCTGAGGGAGGCGCTCTTCAGAGAGGGGCTTGCAAGCTTCCTTCAGACAAAGTTTTCAGACTCCATAGGACCCCTTAAAAGGGCTTATGGCATGGGACACCTGAAGGCAGGGGGGTATCTTGCCAGTGTGTATCTTATAAGGGGGGAGGCTGGTAGGGCATGGAGGATATTCTCTAAACTCCAGGGGATAGGACATTCTCTAACCATCCTGGGCATAGCAGATCTCAGCATGGGAGCAGGCAGATACAGGCATGCCCGCCTGCTGTATGGAAGGCTTTTCAATAAATATTCAGAAAGTGAAGAGATTGGTGCCTTTCTCATGCTTCGTATGGCAGATGCCTACCGTGCAGAAGGCAACATGGCCCAGGCCAGACAACTTTACACCAGGATAAAAGATGGATTCAAGGATGAGGCAATGGTCATGGGCATGCTTGGTCTGGCCGAACTCTTGAGCATCAAGGGGGGGACAGAATCTCTTGCAATGGCCAGGAGTCTCTACAGGGCGGTGATATCCCATGACTATCTGGCCACAGAGTATGCCTACACGGCCGTTGCAGAGCTGGAGGCTCGGCTCGGCAGTTACCAGCGTGCAATACTATATCTGGAAGAGATGACACAGAGGTATCCCACAGGAGAACACCGATACAGGGCCTATGAGCTGAGAGGTTACATAGTTCATAAATGGATAGAGAGTCTCTTCAAGAAGAAGGATTACCACATGATAGCCAGAATATACAGGATATATGAAAGAGAGATACCCTTCGGACTCAAGGCACATACATATCTGGCGGCAGGAAGGGCATTCATGGAGCTATCCCTCTACAGAGAGGCCATAGAGGCGCTAAAGAATGCTGTCAAGATGAGTAAACAGGATATATCACAGGAGGCCCTGGTGCTCATAGGGTTCTCCTACATGAAACTTGATGAGTTGAGCAGGGCACAGAGGGTTATAGAGGGCTTCCTTGAGAGCTATCCGGATAGCAGGCTCAAGGACAGGGCCATGAAGGTGCTTGCCATGGTCTATCATGCAAGGGGGGAGGATAAGGGGCTTGCTTCCATAACAAGCAGGGACCCCGATGTGCTTTTGCTCAAGGCCTCGAGTCTTTACAGGCTGCACAGATACAGTGAGGCAGAGAGCATACTGGATGAAGTGGCGGTGATCATCTCGAAGAATGGGGGGAAGGAGGAAAGACTCGCCCATATATACATAACCCTGGGAGACATAGCCTTCACAGAAGGCAGCTACAAGAGGGGTATAGAGCGCTATACAAGGGCAAAGGAGCTGTCTAAATGGCTGTCAGAGGATGATATTGCCTGGATAGACCTGCGCCTTGCCGATGGATATAAAAGGCTTGGATATTACGAGGCCATGGAGAGCTTCGTCGAAGAGTTGAACAACGGCAGGCGAGAAGACGACATCTTTGAGGAGTTTGTAGACCTCATACTCGATGACGAGGTAGAAAGATGGAAGGAGACTCTACATTGAGAACCCTCAATGAGGCATTCGAGACCTTCAGGAAGGCATCGAAGAGTCTCGAGCAGAGATACAGAGTGCTCGAGAAAAAGATAGAAAGGCTCAACCAGGAACTGTCTGAAAAGAACAGACTCATGGAGCGCACAAGAAGGCTGGCAGCCATGGGAGAGATGGCCGCCAAGATAGCGCATGAGATAAGAAACCCACTGGCATCAATAGAAATATTTGCATCTTTGCTGGCAAGAGAACTCGAGGGAAGCGATAAGGGACAGCTTGCAATCTTCATATCAAAAGGGGTCAAAAGACTCGATAATCTCCTTACAAACATGCTTGTCTTCGCAAGGGCACCAAGACCTGTGGCTGCAACAGTAGACATAAGGGAAATAATAGTGGAGGTCCTGCAGACCACAACCCCATCAATGGCCGGGCAGGTCAGCATAAGATGCCACTACAGTGGAGACACGGTGATAGTGGCCGATGGCTCACTCATAAGGCAGGCAGTCTACAACCTCTTGATAAACGCCCTGGACTCTGTAAGGGGAAAGAAGGGGCGTGTAGAGATAACCACAGAAAGGATTATGAACGGCAGGGACACACTCAAACTCATGGTAAGAGATAACGGAGAAGGCATACCAGAGGATGTTATGGATAGAATATTCGACCCCTTCTTTACCACCAAACAGCATGGCACGGGGCTGGGGCTCTGTATAGTGGACTCCATAGTGAAGTCCCATGGTGGGAGGATATGGGTTGAATCTGATAGAGCCGGGGGTGCCACATTCTGGATGGAGATACCATCTTCCATAGATAAGGAGGTGAAAGGCTGATGCACAACATACTCGTTGTGGATGACGAGCCGGAGGTAAGGTGTGCAATGAAGGAGGCTCTGATAAGAAGGGGCTACGGGGTGGATGTGGTCTCCACAGGAGAAAGGGCCATAGAGCTGTTTACGAAGAACAGCTACAACATGGTCATAAGTGATCTCAGGATGCCCGGAAAGGATGGGGTAGAGGTGCTCAAAGAGATAAAGAGGCTTTCTCCCCTTACTCCTGTGCTTCTCATAACCGCATTCGGCACCGTGGAAAAGGCGGTTGAGGCTGTAAAGGAAGGGGCCGTGGATTTTCTCATAAAGCCCTTCTCCCTCGATCTGCTCGAAGAGATAGTTGAAAGAGCAGTAAGCACAGAGTTCTCCCTGGGCAACGGTAAAAAGGTGCTCACCAACTCCCAGGCCATGAGGCAGATCCTCTCCATGGCAAAGACAGTTGCCAGAAGTGATGCCACAGTGCTCGTAACAGGCGAGAGCGGCACAGGCAAAGAGCTCCTTGCACGGTTCATACACCAGCATAGTCCAAGAAAGGATAAGCCCTTCGTGGCTGTAAACTGTGCGGCCATACCAGAGAATCTGCTGGAAAGTGAACTGTTCGGGCACGAAAAGGGGGCATTCACAGGGGCACTGACCCAGAGGCACGGAAAGTTCGAGCAGGCAAACTATGGCACCATACTGCTCGATGAGATAAGCGAGATGGACATAAAACTACAGGCAAAACTCCTGCGGGTGTTGCAGGAAAAAGAGGTGGAAAGGGTTGGGGGGGCAAGGCCCATCCCACTTGACATAAGGATTATCGCAACAACCAACAGAGAGCTCAAAGAAGAGGTCAGGGCGGGCAGGTTCCGCGAGGACCTCTACTACAGGCTCAACATATTCCCCATACACATACCACCACTTAGAGACAGAAGAGAGGACATAGCCTATCTCTCAGAGTATTTCGTGAGGCGTTTCTCAAAGAAGTATTCAAAACACATAGAACACATATCCGGTGATGCCATGGCACTCCTGAAAGGCCTTCGGTGGAAGGGCAATGTGCGGGAACTCGAGAACACCATGGAGAGGGCTGTGCTCATAGCAGGGGGGACAACCATAGAGGCAGAGCACATAATAATAGAAGAAGGTGGTGGCCTGCCACAGCCTGTAGAAGATGAGGATGCCATCGAGCCCATGAGCCTCTCAGAGATGGAGAAAAGACTCATATACAGAACCCTTGAGGAGGTGGGCTGGAACAGAACACAGGCAGCAAAGATACTGGGTATATCTGTAAGAACACTGAGGAACAAGCTCAAGGAATATGGGCAAATTTTTCCCACAGGCCAGGCACAATCTTCCGGTATTTGTGGGGAGGAATAAGAAAAGACGAGTAGAAACACACCCTTACAAGTGGTATGGGTATTGCTTTGAAGACACTATCAGGAGGTGCATTACCATGAGTGATCTGTTCGGCAAAACATTTGTTACACTCAAGACAGCCATGGACCTGCGTCACACCAGGCACAGACTCATAGCATCCAATATTGCCAATGCAGAGACCCCGGGCTACAGGGCAAAGGACATACGGTTCGAGGTGGAATTGAAAAGGGAGGTAGAGGGAAGAAGAGGCACTGTTGTACCTGTCAGGACTCATCCACTGCACATGGGCGGAAGTGGTGGTGTTACTGTAAGTATAATTGAGCGTAGTTCTGCAACAGGGGGGCTTGATGGCAACACTGTAAGCCTCGACGAGGAGATGGTCAGACTTACAGAGAATGCCACCATGTACAGTGTGCTGGCAAAGTTTATAAAGCACAAGTTCTCACACCTTATGACAGCAATAAAGGAAGGAGGTAAGTAAGCCATGTTCGACAGTTTTGCCATAACAGCCCAGGCACTTACATCGCAGAGAATAAGACTCAATGTAATTGCCAGTAACCTTGCAAACATGAACACCACCCACACCCCCGAAGGCACACCATACAGACGAAGGGATGTGGTATTTTCCACCTATCCTTTTGAAGAGGCACTTGCTGTGGCTGGAAGAAGCACCCTTACGGGTGTGCGTGTGGTAGATGTGGTAGAGGATGCAGGACCCTTCAGGCTTGTCTACGAGCCGACACATCCTGATGCAGACGAGACCGGCTATGTGATGTATCCAAATGTGGACCCCCTCGAAGAGATGGTTAACATGATGACAGCCGTAAGGAGCTACGAGGCGAATATATCGGCACTCAAGGCCACAAAGACCATGATTTCAAAGGCACTTGAAATCATAACATAAAAGGGGGGGTGGAAGATGACAGATTCCATAAAACCCATAGGCCAGCAGCATATAGAGATTCAGGCAGGCACAAAGGATGGAAGAGCTTCAGAGGACTTCGGCCAGATGCTGAAAGAGTCCATCGACAGGGTGAACAGTCTGCAGAAGGAGGCAGAGAGCGCAATAAAGGGCCTTGCAAAAGGGGAACTTAAGAATGTGCACGATGCGATGATAGCAATAGAGAAGGCCAATGTATCTTTCAACCTTATGCTGCAGGTGAGAAACAAGCTTGTGCAGGCATACGAAGAAATAATGAGGATGCAGATATAAGCCATGGCAGACACTCAGGAAAAGACAAGAAATACAAGGTCTCTCCTGGTCTATGGCTCCATAGTGGCACTCGCTGTGGCAGGGCTCGTTGCGATCTTTCTGTGGGCAGGCAGCACCGATTACAGGGTGCTTTACAGCGGCCTCTCTGATGACGATATGAGTGCAATTATGACAAAGCTCAGAGAAAAGAGGATTCCCTACAGGGTAGAGGCAGGTCTCGTAAAGGTACCAGAGGACAGGCTCTACGAGATAAGGATAGAACTTGCCGGCGAGGGGCTGCCACGGGGCGGTGGTGTGGGTTTCGAAATATTCGACAAAACAGGCTTCGGCATTACAGAGTTTGCCCAGAAGGTCAACTATGTGAGGGCACTCCAGGGCGAGCTTGCAAGAACCATAACTCAGATGCGAAAGATAGAGGGCGCACGGGTGCACCTGGTGCTGCCAGCAGAGAGGGCATTCCTTGAAGAAGAGAAGAAGGCAAGGGCATCTGTTGTGGTGAAACTCAAGCCAGGTGCTGTGCTCACAGGCAGTGAGGTGCAGAGTATAGTGCACTTTGTGGCCTCAAGTCTGCCAGAGCTCGGCCCAGGGGATATAACACTTGTGGACACACAGGGTAGACTATGGACAAGACCAGAGGAGGGTGAGGAGTTCTCGCAGGCCTATGCTGCAAGAAAGAGAGAGCTCGAAAGAGAGATGGAACAGAAGGTACAGACCATGCTCGAGAGGGCCGTGGGCAAGGGCAAGGTGGTTGCAAGGGTGTCTGTAGAGCTTGAGGCAAAAAGGGTTGAGACCACAGAGGAAAGTTTTGATCCCGACAGCCAGGTGGTAAGAAGCGAGCAGAGAAGCCTTGAGAAATCGAGCACCACGGCAACAGAGGGCGGTATACCGGGTGTGGTCTCCAACACACCTGAGGGTGCACAGGCAACAGGGCCTGCCACGGGCATGGGAGCATCACAACGGCAGAATGAAATTGTAAACTACGAGATAAGCAGAAAGATAAGTAAAACCGTAGAGCCTGATGGCAGGATAAAGCGTATAGCAGTGGCAGTCCTTGTTGATGGCAGGTACGAGACCATAACGAAGGATGATGGTTCTGAAGAAAAAAACTACATGCCAAGAACAGAAGAAGAGATAAACAAGTTCACCGGTATCGTCAAGAATGCGGTTGGCTTCTCAGAGGAGAGGGGAGATACCGTTACAGTAGAGAACATCCCCTTTGAGCCAGAGACAGTTGTTACCCCTCAGGATGTGGTGGCAGAAGCAACGATGATACCACCATATCTTATAAAAGACATCGTAAGGATAGCCATGGCCGGAATACTCATGGTGGTTGTATTCCTGTTCGTCATACGCCCCATAATAAGAAGGGTGGTTGATGAGAACAGGGCACTCGATTCGATACAGAAGAGCCTTTCAGATGGCCGTCTTGCCCTGGAAAGGGGGGAGGAACACAGGATGCTGGGAAGTGGCTCTACAGAGGCGGAAAGACTCAAAGAGCTTGTAAGACAGAACCCGCAGCAGGCGGCTATTGTAATAAAGAACTGGCTCAAGGAGTAGGTCATGCCTGGAAGAGATGGCGTAAGAGGGATTGATAAGGCAGCCATAGTGCTGCTTCTTCTGGGAGAAGAGCTTGCAGCCGATGTACTGAAACACTTGAGTCCTCAGGAACTGCAGCTTATAGCAAGAAAGATGGCAGGTATAGAAGGGGTGGAGGGAACTGTTGCGGACAGGGTCAAGGGAGAGTTTCTCAAGGCCATGCACAGTGTGGGGCTTCTTGTAAAGGGAGATGAGTTCCTCAAAAAGACCATAACAAGGGCACTTGGCAACGAGAAGGCAAAGGACATAATAGAGCTTCTGAGTCAGGATGAGCCGGGCGAGAGCCTTACGGTCTTCAAACTGCTGGACCCACAGATGACGGCCTCGCTCCTCAAAGAGGAACACCCACAGATCATAGCACTTGTGCTCACCCATATGGACCCAGAGAGGGCCGCAAAGGTTATGGAGTTCTTTCCCGAAAGATTGAGGGCTGATGTAATAATGAGGGTGGCAACCATAGAGAGTGTGCCACCAGGGGTGCTGCAGGAACTTGAGGAGGTTATAAAACAACAGATAAAGGACTCCGGCATGGCAAAGGGCAGGATGGTAGAGGGTGTCAAGATAGCAGCAGATATACTGAATCAGCTCGAATCATCTGTGGAGAAGGCTGTGCTCGAGAGCATAGAGAAGACAAGCTCTGACATAGCAGAGAAGATACAGGACAAGATGTTTGTCTTCACGGATCTTCTGAGTGTGGACAACAGGGGCATGCAGATGCTCATAAAAGAGTGCGATACCGAAACCCTTGCAATTGCCCTCAAGGGTGCTGACCAGGAACTCAGAGACAGGTTCTTCAGCAACATGTCCCAGAGGGCTGCAGAGATGCTCAAGGAGGATATAGAGTCAAGGGGACCTGTAAAGCTCAGTGATGTGGAGAAGGCACAGCTCAAGATTATAAACATAGCAAAAAAGCTTGAACAGGAAGGAAAACTCATAAGAGAAGGAAAGGGCAGTGGGGATGTCCTCGTCTAAGGTCTATGAAAGCAATGAGAATGTGAAGCCCTTCGTGCCAAGGAATATCAGAAGAGAAGACCAGCCTGCAGACAGGCTGGCAGCCATGGAGAGGGATGCCTATGAAAAGGGGTTTGCAGCAGGAGAGAAGGCAGGTTTTGAGTTCGGCAGACAGAAGGCAGAGGCCCTCTTCAGTGCATTATCACAGATAGTGGGAGAGCTCGAAGGCTTCAGAGAGAGACTCCTGAGTGAGACGGAAAAGGATGTCTGCAGGCTGGCCGTTGCAATAGCAAGAAAGATAATAGAGGTTGAACTCTCAACAGGAGAAGATATAGTGCTCGATGCCGTAAAGAGTGCCATAGAGCATACAGGAAAGGCATCAACTGTTGTGGTAAGGCTCAACAGCACCGATATGGAGGTTATAAAGAAATATGTGCCAGAGATTGAACAGTACAGTGTCGAGGCCAAGAGAATAGTGCTGAGGGAAGACCCCTCGGTGGGCAGGGGGGGCTGCATAGTGGAAACAGAAAATACAACCATAGAGCACACCGTAGATACAGCACTCAGGGAAATAGAGGAGCGACTCAAAGATGTTTGTGGCGAGAATGAAGAAAAACCTGAATAGAGCCATAGAAGTGGTGGAGAAGGCCCAGACCACCATGGTTACAGGAAGGATTACAAGGGTTGTGGGTATCGTCATGGAAGGTGTGGGGGTTAGTGCAAGAGTTGGTGATACATGCCTCATATACCCAGATGGCGAAGAGCCACTCGAGGCAGAGGTGGTGGGTTTCTCTGGCGATAAGATACTCATAATGCCCTTTGGAGATGTAAGGGGTATAGGGGCGGGCAGCAGAATATCCATTGTAAGAAAAGGTGCAGCCACAGGGGTGGGAATGGGGCTTCTTGGGAGAATCATCGATGGATGCGGAAGGGCTATCGATGGAAGGGGTAACATCGAATATGAGGCAGAACATCATCTCTATAGAAACCCACCACCACCCCTTGATAGAAGAGTAATCGAGACTCCACTCGATGTGGGTATAAGGGCCATAAATGGGCTTGTAACGATAGGTAAGGGACAGAGGATGGGAATATTTGCAGGAAGCGGGGTGGGCAAAAGTGTGCTCATAGGGATGATGGCAAAGGGCACATCTGCAGATGTCAATGTCATAGCACTCATAGGGGAGAGGGGTAGAGAGGTCAAAGAATTCATAGAAAGGGAACTCGGCCAGGAAGGACTCAGAAACTCGGTTGTGGTGGTTGCCACATCTGATGAACCCCCGCTTATAAGGATAAGGGCAGCATTTGTGGCACAGACCATCGCAGAACACTTCAGAGACAGGGGTAAGGATGTGCTGCTGGTCATGGACTCTCTTACAAGGTTTGCAATGGCCCAGAGGGAGATCGGCCTTGCCTCTGGTGAGCCACCAGCAACCAAGGGGTATCCACCATCTGTATTCACACTGCTGCCCAAGCTTCTGGAAAGGCCAGGGGCAGTCCAGAAAGGAGGCACCATAACCGCACTGTATACCATACTTACAGAGGGTGATGATGTGAATGATCCGGTGGCAGACTCTGTAAGGGCCATACTGGATGGACATATTGTGCTCTCAAGAGAGCTTGCAACGATGGGGCACTTTCCTGCAATAGATGTGCTCCACAGCATAAGCAGGGTTATGAATAATGTGGTGTCAGCCCAGCATATGCAATTTGCAACAGAACTGAAGAGCATACTGGCAGACTATACGAAGGCAAAAGACCTTATCAACATAGGGGCATACAAAAGAGGTAACGACAAACGCATAGATAGAGCCATAGATATGATAGAGTCCATAAATGGCTTTCTTAAACAGGACATGACAGAGAGGGTGGACTTCGAGGATAGCCTGCAGCTTCTGTATGCGCTATTCTCATAAAAAGGAGAAACGGCCATGAAGAAGTTCAGGTTCAGCCTGCAGCCCTTGCTCGAGCACAAAGAAAGACTCGAAGAACTCGCAAGAAAGGATTACCTGGAGATAACAGACAGGCTCAGAAAGGAAGAAGAAAGGTTGAGGGTGTATGTGGATATATACAAGAGATTATCCGAAAATCTCGACACCATGAAGAAGGAAGGCAGGGAAGTTAGCGAGTTGAGGTTCCAGTACCGTTACCTCAACAATATAAAAGAGTTCATAGAGACTCAACGGAAGACAATAGTAGAGCTCAAAAGAGCTGTTGAAGAGAGAAAGACAGAACTCACAAATGCAGCGATAGATAGAAAGGTTGTGGAAAAGACAAAGGAGAAAAAAAGAGAAGAATACGAGAGCGAGCTCAAAAGGGAGGAACAGAAACTCATAGACGAGGTTGCTGCAAACGGTTTTGTAAGGAGAAAGAGAGGATGAGGACCAAACTACTTATAGCCGCACTGATAATGAAAGGGATTGTGCTTTTTGTGTACCTTGTGGTCTCATTCAACATGCATGAGCCAGAGGCAAAGGGTGTTTCCAGGGTCAATGTGGATATACTCTCCACACCATGTCTTGACAAGATCATCGAAAAGGAGAGAACCCTCATAGGGACCATAAAAGAGCGCGAAAGAGAGCTCGACAGAAAGACAGAAAGACTTGCAGAAAAGGAAAGGCGCCTTCTTATCCTGAAAGAAGAGATCAAGACGGAACTCGCAAGGTTCAGGGACACAAAGAAAGAGGTGGCACTGATGCTCAAAAAGATACAGCTCGAGAGAGACAGAAACTTTATGAGGATAGTCAAGATATATGAGTCCATGCCGGCAGAGAAGGCATCACAAAGGCTCGAAAAACTCGATGAAGAAATGGCCGTAAAGATACTCTCGGCCATGAAGGAGAAAAAGGCAGGAAAGATACTTGCCTCTCTTTCGGTGGACAAATCTGTCCGCATAAGTCTGCTTATGAACAGGCGCATGAAAAAATAACCCACCCCTCCATTCCGCGTAAGGAAAATATTTCCTTGCCAACCAGAGAAGACAATCTCCTCCAAAAGTGTTAACCCCTTGATTGCAAAAGGAAAAAACGATACATCCCCTTGTGGCACAGGCTTTGCAATCTTCATGGCGGCAGAGGAGGATTCAAAGGTATATGCAGATAGAGGCAGGCATTTTCGCACTATTTGTGGACAACAAGACAATCTCTCTTTCGGTTGAAAGGGAAAAGACCATGGAGGATGAAGCCTCATTCAACAGTATTGTGAGGCTTATACACATGCTGGACGAAAGAAGCACCGAAGAGGATGAGAACAAAAACACCAATGTGGAAGCATCAGCCCCTGGTGTAAGAATGCACATGGAGGAGGTGAACCAGGCCGACATCGAAGAAGCGCTTACCACAGAAGAAAAGGAAGTAGACATGGTGCCTGTCAGGAAGGTTAAGGCACGTTCCATGGAGGCTCGTGGTGAGACCTCTAAGGATGCAAAGATAGAGAAGGATTATGAACTCCATACAGAAAAAATGTATATATCCAGGAAGGGAGACGACAGGCCTCAAGAGGAACCTGTCCCTTCTCTACACAGCCTGAAGACAGACAGCCCTGCAGAAGAGAACAGGGATGTGATACACCCCTCCGTAAGGCATACAAAGGAAGATGCCATCAGCCCACATTCAGATGGGCTGGCAGATAATAAGATTGAGCCGACTGTGGAGATGGCAGAAGAGAAGGGTTCACCAGAAAGTGGACACAGGTTCAGGCAAGACAGAGAAGCGCGCCAGGAAGCCGTCAGCAGAACAGACAAGAGGGTTGAAAGAGATGGCGTGGAACCCTGGCTCAGACACCCTGTTGAGAACACCAGGTTAGAGAAAGGGACACCAGACCATACAGCCAGAAATGACAGAGACGGTGAGCCCGTAAGACACCATGGCACAACACATATGGCCGGAAGGATGGAACATGCTGGTGTTGTGGAGTTTTCTGTGGAAGCCAGTGGTATCGAGGATACCCTTCTTCTGCCAAGGGATTATGTGAGGAGCGAGGTGCTTGACAAGTTGTCAGGCTATATCACAAAAGTCTATATGAAAGGCGGCAGGACAGAGGCAAGGCTTGTATTGAACCCGCCAGAGCTTGGGAGACTGCGTATAGAGATAGAGGTTAAGGACTCGAAGGTGGAGACAAGGATACTCGTTGAACATCAGCTTGTAAAGGATGTGCTCGACCAGGAGGTGGCAAGGCTCAGAGAGTTGTTCCTCCAGCAGGGTCTGACCCTTGAGAGGTACACCGTAGAGACCACAACAGGATGGTCTGCCCATAGAGAGGCAGGAAGAAACAACCCATGGCCCCTCAGAAGGCCAGTGGTAAAAGAGGATAGTGTTGAAGAATCAGGCACAAACACCGATAAGCCCATACACAGTATCCATCGTCATGGCTTCAGTGAAGAGGGTAAGATAAGTGTATTCGCATAAATCAAGGAGGTGAACCGATGGAAATAGGGGTCTTGAATGGCACCAGTGAGCAGAACCCTGTAAGGCAATATCAGATAAGCAGGGACATGGGTAAAGAGACATTCCTCAAGCTCCTTGTGGCACAGCTTGAACATCAGGATCCGCTCTCACCCATGGACAACACACAGTTTTTGTCGCAACTTGCCCAGTTCTCAACCCTTGAGGGCATAAACAACCTTGGCTCAGAGTTCAAGACAGTATCCTCTGGCATAAGCTCGCTCAAGAACTATACTGCCTCTTCGCTTGTGGGAAGGCTCGTAAAGGTTGAAGGCGGGGGATTCGAGTTTACTGGAAGTGCGGTAAGACTTGCCTACTCACTCGATGATGATGCCGCAACGGTTACGGTTACCATACGCGATAGCCTTGGCAGACCTGTAAAGACCATGAATCCCCAGGGCACCGGAAGGGGAGAGTACGAGGTGCTGTGGGATGGCAAGGACAGGCTCGGAAAGACTGTTGCACCAGGGTTTTACCAGATCGATGTCACAGCCGCCGACAAGACCGGAAACACCATCCAGGCAACCACATACATAATGGAACAGATAAGGGGCCTGAAGCTCGATGGTGATAAGGTCTATGTAAGTGTTGGTGGAATGACACTTCCACTCGATGACATAAAGGAAATCTATTGACCTAAACAAAGGAGGTAAGGGCCATGCAGACATCACTGTTTACAGGCATAAGCGGGCTTAATGCAAACATGTCGTCTCTGTCTATAATAGGCAACAACATAGCCAATGTGAATACCGTAGGGTTCAAGGCAAGTAGGGCCACCTTTGCTGACATATTGAGCCAGAGCATAGAGGGTGTTGCAAGCCCCAAGCAGATAGGGCTCGGTGTAACCATGAGCAGTATAGAGAAGATATTCAGCCAGGGTGCGTTCGAGACCACATCCAGTGGGCTTGATCTTGCCATAAGTGGAAGTGGGTTCTTCATCCTCAAGGACTCAACGGGTACATTCTACTCGAGGGCAGGGCAGTTCCATATCGATAGAGAGGGCTACCTTGTCAATCCAGAGGGACTGAAGGTGCAGGGATACATGGCCAATGCATCCGGGGTGTTGCAGAATACTGTAACGGATGTTCAGCTTTCAACAAGTGCCATAGGACCAAACCCAACGAGCACCATATCTGTTACTGCCAACCTCAACTCCAATGCACCCATAACAGGTTATGTGTTCACACTGGGCTCAAACGATACCATACGATTCAGCGTGGATGGTGGTATTTCGTGGATAGATGCAAGTCTTGTAAGCGATGGTGGACTTACCGCAGGACTTGCCTATGATGGTGGCAGTGTGGCAGCAGCCATAAAGAACGCGCTGGAGGTAAAAAATGGAAATACCGACAAATACACGGTGGAATACGATGACCAGAGAGGAATGTATACCATAACGAATGATACCGGAAATTCAGCCACACTCACAATAGACTGGACAGGCAGTAATGCCGCCACATTGCTTGGTTTCGACAACACAACAACCGATACCATAGCCGTTGGCTCCAGTGCCAGTAGCGATGATGCAGGAGGTGCCTTCTTCCTCTCCAACGCTGGTGAGACATCGAACTTCTCGGTGCCACTAACGGTCTACGACTCCCTCGGTAACGATCATCTGGTAACCCTCTACTTCAGAAAGGATTCTCTTACCTCCATAGGGAATACCTGGGAGTGGTATGCTGTGGTGAATGATACCGATACATACAGCGGCAACACGGAGATACAGGCCCAGGGCACCATCACCTTCGATACCAATGGGGCGCTCTACATAGAGAGTGGAATAACCTATCCCACAGGCGGATTCGATTTTGCAGGCGGTTCCCAGCTGGACCAGATTATAGATTTTGAGTTCGGCACGAGCATAGCAGAAGGTGGCAAGGGAACAGACGGGGTTACCCAGTACGGGGTTGCATCAGGGGTCTCAAGCCTTACCCAGGATGGCTATGCCGCAGGCTCCCTGCAGAGGATTTCGGTGAATCAGGAGGGTATAATAGAGGGTATATTCTCGAACGGCAGAAGCAGGGTCCTCGCACAGATACTCCTTGCAGATTTCCCCAGTGAGGTTGGACTCGCAAGCGCTGGAAAGAACCTCTACAGCGAGACCTATGACTCAGGACAGCCACTTCTGGGAAGCCCCGGAACATCGGGAAGGGGTTACATTCAGACAAACACGCTCGAGCTCTCCAATGTGGATATTGCTCAGGAGTTCGTAAATATGATTACCGCTCAGAGGGGGTTTCAGGCAAACTCAAGGATCATACTTACAACAGACGAAATCCTTGGTGAGTTGGTAAACCTCAAGCGATAGGTTCTCTGGCACCTCACCTCCTCCCTCAGGGCCAGGCCGCCTTCGAAGGCGGCCTGGCCTTTTTGGTTTTGTCGTGGATGGTCAGATTTATGACGCATGTAAGTCAAAAGGACTGACCCCCGGCCAGCCATGAATATGCAATATGCTGATTTCATTGGGTTTTAATGATACTGCTGCGAATGGCACAACTATTGCAAAATAATTGTAACAAAGGAGGTTCTGAAATGAACAAGAAACTGATCATGATAATAGCAGGGGTTGTGGTGGCACTAATTGTTGCAGGAGGTGGGGCCTACTTCATGCTCAAAGGTGGCGCAGGCGCAGGCGGAGGCGGACACACTAAAAGTTCAAAGAGTTCTGGCCATGGTGGAGGAGGGCATGGTTCGTCAGATACTGCAGATGCCCATAATCTCTACAAACTCGACCCATTCATAGTAAACCTTCAGGACAACTCCGGCACAAGGTATCTCAAGGTTACGGTAAACCTTGAGCTCGAAGGAGACGGCAGTAAAGAAGATATAGATCGGCTCATGCCCAAGATAAGGGACTCGCTGATAATACTTCTGAGCAGCAAGAGCTACAACGAGATAGGCTCTGTGGAAGGCAAATACAGGCTGAGAGAAGAGATGGTAGAGAGGATAAATAGCATATTGAAAGATGGTAAGGTCCTGACAGCATACTTCACAGAGTTCGTTATTCAATAAGGCCACAGGGGAGCTACAACATGGCAGACCAGATACTTACACAGAACGAGGTGGATGCACTCCTTAAGGGTATATCCGATGGAAAGATAAAGGTAAGGAAAGAAGAGAAAGAAGAGGGGCCGGGGGAAGAAAAACTTCTCAAGTGGAACTTTGCCAAACACGCCAAGGTGAAAAGACAGCGCATGCCCGTGCTGGAGATGGTGGCCGACAGGTTCTCAAAAGAGGTACGCCACCCCCTATCTATACTTCTCAAGCAGGACATAGAGGTTACACCAGATGGCGTCAGGAGCGAGAGATACGGAGACTTCATAAGACAGCTTCCATTGCCATCGAGCATAAACATGTTCCAGATGCCACCGCTCAAGGGACAGGGTCTTCTCGTTATAGACCCAAATCTGGCATTCCAGGTGGTGGCAAACTACTTTGGTGGAACATCACGGTTCAACAACAAGGTGGAGGGCAGAGAGTTCACCAACATAGAGCAGATGGTCATAAAGAAGTTCATAGCTATCGTCTTCAAACACCTGGCAAATGTGTGGAAGACCATACATCCCATAGAGCTAAAATATGTCCGCACAGAGACCAACCCACAGTATGTAACCATCATCTCGCCTACAGATACTATGATCATAATAGAGTTCTCAGCAGAGGTGGATGGCATGCAGAACAGGTTCTACCTGTGTATGCCCTACTTCTCCATAGAGCCCATAAAGGAAAAACTCCATGGTGGCACAGAGGTCATAGAGACGGATCCCCACTGGTCATCACGCCTTAAGGAGAAGGTTATGACCATACCGCTCACACTCACAGGGGTCATGGGCTATGCAGACCTCATGCTCTCTGAAATAGTGAAACTCAAGGAGGGGGACATAATAAGGCTCGATGCAAGAGAGAATGATCCCGTTGAGGTGTTCATAGAGGGTATACCAAAATTTATAGCAAGGGCTGGACTTGTGGGAAAAAACTACTCGCTTGAGATACTGGCGGCAATCAAGGAAGGAGGTTGAAGGAAATGGTGGAAGATGCAAAGAGTGTGGAAGAAGAAGGCCAGCAGACAACAAACCATCAGCAAGGCCAGGAGCATGGCTCAGGCTCTGCAGATGGTGCCGGTAAGGAAGAGCTGAAGGACCCGAACTTCTCTGAGCTTGGCGGAGAGACCAGGGGGGGAGCAACAATATCCAACATAGATATGATTATGGACATACCTGTTACCGTAAGTGTGGAACTCGGCAGAACGAAACTCCTCATAAGTGAGCTGCTCGGGCTCGGGCAGGGTTCTGTTGTAGAGCTCAAAAAACTTGCCGGTGAACCGGTGGAGGTGCTGGTGAATGGAAAGCTTATCGCAAGGGGAGAAGTGGTGGTGGTCGATGAAAAGTTCGGTATAAAACTCACAGACATTGTAAGCATTACAGAAAGGATAAACAGGCTGAAATGATGGAGTCCTATGGCTATCAGCTTCTGAAGGTGGTTGCAAGCCTCCTTGTAGTACTCGGGCTTATGGGAGGTGTGATGGCTGTCTTGAAATTCTTCATGCAGAAAAGAGGGAACGGTGGTGCAGGCAGACTGCCTGTGAAGATACTCGGAAGAGGTTTCATAGGCTACAAGAAAGACATAGTGGTCGTGGATGTGGCTGGCGAAACGCTCATACTGGGCATTACGGCAGACAGCATTGTGTGTCTTGGAAGGCTTGAAGACAGGGCAGCCGTGGAAAGGTTCAAAAAAGGGGAAAAGACAGAGAACAACCCGCTTATAGAGAGGATTCTGAGCAAGCTCAATGAGCCTGCGATAAAACGCAAGAGGGCTACAGGGTAGAAGATGAGGTGTATGGCTATTATCCTTACAATTGTTGTAACACTTGTGTTTCCTGCACTGGTTCCTGCACAAACACCACAGATAACACTGAGCCTCGGTGACGTGGATGAAGGGCTTGGTCCGGCAATTCAAATAGTCATACTGCTTACCATACTCACTCTACTTCCATCCGTACTCATAATGATGACCTCCTTTACAAGGCTCATCATAGTATTCTCTCTTCTGAGGCAGGCCCTGGGGGTTCAGCATGCCCCACCAAACCAGGTGCTCATAGGGATGGCGTTGTTTCTCACCATGTTCATAATGCATCCAACTTTCAGCAAGGTCAACACACTTGCCATAGAGCCTTACAGGGACGGAACGATAGGTGTGGAAGAGGCCCTTACAAGATCTTCAGAGCCACTCAAGGAGTTTATGCTAAACAATGTCAGGGAGAAGGAACTCATCCTTTTTTCCAAACTCTCCGGCAAGGAGTATGGGTCAAAAGAAGAGCTGCCATTCCATGTGGTGGTGCCTGCGTTCGTCATAAGTGAGCTCAAGACGGCCTTCCAGATAGGGTTTCTCATATACCTGCCATTTCTCGTAATAGACATGGTCATAGCGAGTGTCTTGATGTCCATGGGTATGATGATGCTGCCACCTGTTATGATTTCATTGCCATTCAAGCTATTGCTCTTTGTGCTCGTAGATGGGTGGTATCTGCTCGTTGGCTCACTTGTGGAGGGTTTCAACTGATGGAGGGTTCGGTATGACACCAGAGTTCGTGGCAACCATAGGCAGACACACGATAGAGGTGGCACTGATGGTAAGTGCTCCCATACTCATAGCCGGCATGGTGGTGGGACTTGTTGTCAGCATACTCCAGGCGGTAACACAGATACAGGAGATGACATTGACATTTGTCCCGAAGATTATAGCAGTATTCATAGCACTCATCATATTCGCCCCATGGATGATGGAGGCGATGGTGCGGTTTACAGCCGAGATACTGAACAACCTGCCACTATACATAAGGTAGAGATATGGAGCTACTCGGGTTCGCCATAGACAATGCAACCACATTCATGTTCGTATTTGTAAGGACCATATCCATACTCGTCGTTACCCCTGTGCTCGGCTCATGGGGGGTGCCTGTAAGGATGAAGGTGGCACTCTCGGTGATACTGGCACTCACTTTAACATCCGTCATTCCGCCTGTTGGTATGCCAGAGGATCTTGTGGGGCTTCTGTTTATAGTCTTTTCAGAGGTGCTTTTCGGTGTAACCATAGGGCTTCTCATAAAGTTCATATTCACAGGCGTTGAGTTTGCCGGGCAGATAAGTGGTTTTCAGATGGGGCTTGGAATGGCAAATGTGTATGACCCCATAAACAGTGTGCAGATAACGGTTATAGGAAGGTTCCTCGGAATGATGGCCATGCTCGTCTTTATAGCCATGGATGGACACCTTCTCATAATACAGACCCTGTGGAGCAGTTTCATCCATGTGCCACCTGCAGGGTTTACTATGAACGGCAGAATGATAGCCCATATAGTGGAGTTCTCAGGGGTGGTCTTCGAGATAGCGGTAAAGCTTGCAGCCCCTGTTGTTGCAACACTTATATTCATAAATGCGGTGCTCGGCATAATGGCAAGAACAGTGCCACAGCTCAACATGTTCGTGGTGGGCTTTGCCATAACCATAATGGCAGGACTCTTTATCATAGCCATGTCAATGCCCCTTACAGAGTATGTGATAAGGGGTTTCCTGGACAGGATGTGGCTTGATGTAGCACGCTTCATAAGGATTGCATAGCCATGGCAGATGACTGGAAGGAAAAGACCGAAGCGCCTACGCAGAAAAAGAGGGACGAGGCAAGAGAAAGTGGAGATGTGGCCACCAGCCGGGAGGTTGCAACCTTCTTCGTGATAATGGGTGGGCTGGTGGTGATCTGGTTTGCAGGGGTGAAGATGCTCGAAGGCATGGGTGTGTTTATGAAACACTCGCTCAGCTTAAGCAACGCAGACTTTACAGCACATGGCATTCAGAGGTTGTTGGAGTCCACCATAGAAGACCTTGCATGGATAGTAGCCCCCATACTGATAATCCCTGTGTTCGGTGTGGCAGCCTTTCTGGTGCAGAACGGCTGGCTGTGGACATCCAAACCACTGACACCAAATCTTGCCAAGCTCAATCCTGTCGAGGGAGCAAAGAAGATATTCTCCGCAGCAGCCTTTGCAGAGCTTTTCAAGTCCCTTGTGAAGATAGCAATTCTACTGTGGGTGGTCGTAGATTGCGTGAGGGACGAGTGGCAGAACATACCACTGCTTGTGGATATGGACCCATGGTCCACATTCGCCTATGGAGGAAAACTTACCCTCAAGGTGGTTGTCAACTCGGCATGGGTGCTCGGGCTTATAGCACTGCTCGACTATATGTTCCAGCGCTGGCAGTATGAGAGGAAGTTGAGGATGTCAAAGGAAGAGGTGAAGGAGGAATCGAAAAATACAGAGGGAGACCCGCTTGTAAAGGTGAGGATAAGAAGTGTGCAGCGTCAGCTCGCACGCCAGAGGATGATGGAGAGTGTCAAAGAGGCAGATGTGGTCGTGAGAAATCCCACACATGTGGCTGTTGCCCTGAAATACGACAGGGCGAAGATGAGGGCACCAAAAGTGGTGGCAAAGGGAAGAGGACTTGTGGCAGAGAAGATAATAGAGATAGCACATAAACACGATGTGCCAGTGGTGGAGAACAGAGAGCTTGCCAGAACACTCTTTAAACTCGTTGAGATAGGCATGGAGATACCTGCCACACTCTACAGGGCTGTGGCAGAACTACTCGCATATGTGTATTCGGTAAGAAGAGGTGTGAGGGGATAGAAGGATGGATATAAGCGGTGTGTTCAGAAATATGGAACACCTTAAAAAGAGTGGAGAGTTCCTGCTGCCACTGGGTGTGGTTGGAATACTTGCGGTTATGGTACTTCCCATGCCACCGTTCATCATGGATATGCTCCTTACATTCAACATTACATTTGCAGTGATAATACTGCTCGTTGCCATCCATATCAAGAAACCGCTTGAGTTTGCCACATTCCCCACCATACTGCTCGTTGCAACACTTTTAAGACTTTCACTCAATGTGGCAACTACAAGGCTCATACTTCTGCACGGTGGCGATGGAGTGGACGCAGCAGGGCAGGTGATAAAATCTTTCGGTAACTTCGTTGTTGGTGGAAACTACACGGTGGGGTTCGTGGTCTTCTGCATACTGGTTATCATAAACTTTGTGGTTATAACAAAAGGTGCCGGCAGGATAGCCGAGGTGTCAGCACGCTTCACACTGGATGCCATGCCAGGAAAACAGATGAGTATAGATGCAGACCTCAATGCAGGCCTTATAGGTGAGGAAGAGGCACGCAGGAGAAGAGAGGAGATAGCAAAAGAGGCCGACTTCTATGGAGCCATGGATGGTGCGAGCAAGTTCGTAAGGGGAGATGCAGTGGCAGGAATACTCATAACCCTTATAAACATAGGTGGAGGGCTTGCCATAGGTGTGCTCCAGCAGGGACTGGCCATATCAGATGCGGCAAGGACATACACACTCCTTACAGTTGGTGATGGACTTGTAGCCCAGATACCCGCACTCATAATATCCACCGCTGCGGGTATAGTGGTATCCACAGTCAGTGCAGATACAGGTCTCAATGTAAAACTTGGAAAACAGTTCATGGAATATCCACAGCCAATAATGATGGCAGGTGCAATATTGTTCGTGTTCGGGCTTGTGCCGGGGCTGCCGCAGATTCCTTTCTTCGTGCTTTCCACAGGTGCCTTTGCAGTGGGCTATGCCATATTGAGGGCACGGAAAAAACAGAGAGAGAGGGAGCAGGAAAAGAAGGCCATTGAGAAGAAGGCAAAGAAGAAGACCGCAGACATAATAGAAGAGATTGCACTGCCAGATACCCTCGCCCTCGAGATAGGCTACAGGCTCATTCCCCTTGTGGATGAAGGCGAGGGCGCAGAACTTCTCGAGAGAATAAGGGGTATAAGAAGACAGTTCGCAGAAGAGATGGGGCTTATGGTGCCCCCGGTGCACATAAAGGATAATCTGCAGCTCAAACCATCTGAATATGTGTTCTTCATAAAGGGGCTCGAGGTGGGCAGGGGCGAACTCATGGTGGGCTACATGCTTGCCCTGAACCCTGGAAATGCAACAGAGGGGCTCGAGGGCATACCAACCAAAGACCCTGCCTTCGGGCTTCCAGCCCTCTGGATACCAGAGAAGGAAAAAGAAAGGGCACAGCTTATGGGGTATACGGTGGTCAGCCCATCGGCCGTGATAGCAACCCATATAAGTGAGCTCGTAAAGGCGAACTGCGAGGAACTCCTGGGCAGACAGGAAGTGCAGAACCTCCTCGACAAGGTGGCAAAGACACATCCCAAGATAATAGAGGAGCTTGTGCCCAACATACTCAATGTGGGAGCCATACAGAAAGTACTGCACAACCTTCTGAAAGAGGGAATATCCATAAGGGATATTCACACCATACTGGAAACCCTTGCAGACTACGGGAGCACAACCAAAGACCCTGATACCCTTACAGAATATGTGAGGATGAGGCTCAGAAGACGAATATCCAGAACATGCCAGATGGCAGACGGAAGAATACCTGTGATAACACTCGCCCACCAGATAGAGGAGGCAATAGCGCAGTCCATAAAACAGACGCAGCATGGCTCCTACCTTGCACTGGAGCCGACAAAGGCAAACAGCATAATAAATGCAGCAGCAGAGGTGGCAGAAGAGGTGCTCAAAACAGGTGTACAGCCGGCGATACTCGTCTCTCCAGAGATACGGCGCTTTGTAAGGGGGCTTATAGAAAGAAGACTCCCATCCGTTGCCGTGCTCTCCTACAACGAGATTGCAGACAATGTAAGAATAGAAACCCTTAAGGTGGTGAATATCTGACATGCATATCAAGAGATTCAAAGGTAGAACAGCGAAAGAGGCCATAAGGTATGTAAAAGAAGAACTTGGTGATAAGGCCCTCATAATAGACACCAGAAAGGCTCCGGCAGGTGGATATGTGGAGATACTCGCAGCTGTAGACCAGGATGTGGATGGGGAAAGAGCCGGGACCAAAAGGACACAGAGAGAAACTCATCTTCTGAAAGAGTTGAGAGAGCTTAAGGAATTTCTCCTCTGCATGATGAAGGATGGAAAAAGACCTGTTGCAAGGATGTTCACCTCTCTGGAAGAGGAGCTTGTGAAAGAAGGGCTCGACAGAAGGCTTGCGAGAAACCTCATATTCAAGGCACTGACACATATGCGTGAGAACATGGAGAATACAGGGTGTCTGAAGAAATACATAAAGAACAGACTCCTTGGAAGTGTAGCAACCAGAGACCCCCTGCACCCAAGAAGCAGAACATTGATGGCCTTTGTGGGACCCACAGGTGCGGGAAAGACCACTACCATAGCAAAACTCGCCTCCCTACAGGCACTGAAGAACAACAAGAAGATAGCCCTCATCAGCATGGATACCTACAGGGTAGGAGCCACGGAGCAACTGACACTCTATGGAAAGATAATCGGGGTGCCGGTGCAGAGGGTGGACTCCCTGGACGAGCTTGTAAGGGCGGTTGAACTACATACCGATAAGGATTGTATATTCCTCGATACAGCTGGAAGAAGCCTTGCAGACAGAGACCACCTGAGAAGACTCGGAGAACTATCCAGGACGATGCCCTGCATGAGGCTCAACCTTGTGATGAGTGTGCAATCGCAGAATGAGTTCATATACCAGACACTCGATCGCTACAGCAGAGTGGGCATAGACT
Source organism: Deltaproteobacteria bacterium (assembly GCA_015492245.1). Lineage (GTDB taxonomy): Bacteria > Desulfobacterota > GWC2-55-46 > GWC2-55-46 > DRQE01 > DRQE01. Next base: position 90,964 of record WGFM01000021.1, read on the forward strand.
ATCTCACCTTCACAAAGCTCGATGAGGGTGGGGTGTTTGGTTCAATATTCAATGCAGCACTCTACTGTGGAAAACCACTTGCATATTTCGCCACAGGACAACATATACCGGATGACATAGAAAAGGCAACCCTTAAAAGACTGTCCAGGATGATATTGAACACTACAGGAGGTATAGATGGAACCGCATGAGACAAAGGTTATTGCCATAACAAGTGGTAAGGGAGGGGTTGGCAAGACCAATATAGTGGCAAACACTGCCATAACACTCTCCAAGATGGGAAAAAGGGTGCTCGTTATGGATGCAGACCTGGGATTGGGCAATATAGATATACTCCTGGGGCTCACGCCAAAATATAACATAGGGCACTTCCTCAGGGGAGAGAAGGGACTGGAGGACATAATAATAAAAGGCCCTGAGGATACTATGATACTGCCTGCCTCCTCAGGCATACAGGAGCTTACAGAGCTCGATGCCGAGGAGCAGCTCTCTCTGGTGGCACATCTGGACGAGATGGTGGATGGGATAGACATGATGATTATAGACACGGGAGCTGGCATATCGAGTAATGTGATTTTCTTCAACATGGCCGCACAGGACATTGTGGTCATAGCATCTCCAGAACCTACATCCATAACGGATGCCTATGCGTTGATGAAAGTGCTCTCCAAAAGATATGGAGAAAAGTCCTTCAGACTCTTAGTGAATGGAGTGGACACAGAAGAGGATGGCAGGAATGTCTACAGAAAGCTGAGCACAGTGGGGGGCAGGTTTCTCAACATCTCGGTAGATTACCTTGGCTACATACTCTACGACGAACTGGTGCAGCTTTCTGTGGTGCAGCAGAAAGCAGTTGTGCAGGCATACCCGGACACCCCTGCCAGTATATGTTTTGATCGTATAGCAAAGAGACTCTGCGAGATGCCTGTCCGTGGGGAGCTTAAAGGAGGGATGCAGTTTTTCTGGAGAAAGATGCTCAACAGAACCTTTTAAGCAAAAAGGAGAAAGACCATGAGCCATCAGTATGCAAAACAATACACCAGCGATAGGGATAAGCTTGTAGAGGAGAATGTGAACCTCGTCAAGATCATAGCAAACCAGATTGCCATGCATCTACCACCGCATATAGATGTGGAAGACCTGATAGGAGCAGGTATTATAGGGCTGATAGAGGCGGTGGACAATTTCGATCCCCAGCGGGGAGTAAAGTTCTCAACCTATGCAACCATAAGGATAAGAGGGGCAATAATGGATCAGCTGAGAAGTATGGACTGGCTCAGCAGATCCATGCGTGATAAATCCAACCAGCTTGAAAGGGCATACCTTGAGCTCGAAAAAAAATTCGGAAGACCAGCAGAGCCAGAAGAGGTGGCTGAGCACCTGGGGCTCACAACCGAAGAGTTCTTCCAGCTCTTAAGAGAGGTCAGTGCCTCTACTGTGCTGAATATAGAAGACCTTGGAATCGGTGGGGGGCAGGAAGGGCTCAATATACTGGAATGTATAAGAGACCCCAATGGTAAGGACCCACTTCTCGTAAGCAAACTCAACGAGCTTAAAAAAATAGTGAAAGAGGCCGTAGAGAAGCTTCCAGAAAAAGAAAAACTCATAATATCCCTCTACTATTACAACGAACTGACCATGAAAGAGATAGGCAGGGTGCTGGATATTACAGAGTCAAGGGTCTCACAGTTGCACAGCCAGAGTATGCACAGGCTGAAGGCACATCTTAACGAATACTATGGATAGTATTTGCTCACCGATACTTATCCCCATCAATTAAAGATTACCATGCCATTTACCGATAAATTCAAAGGAGGACAACAACTGTATTAGTCCATCTTGATACAATTAATCGAGAAAGGAGAAGTTGACGGTATGGTGTCCAATGTGGCAAATCAACGGTTCGCCCTGGCAGATGAAACCTTCAGGAAGATAAGAGACCTCATTGTCCAGAAAACGGGGATATATTTTCATGACAACAAGCGGTATCTTCTGGAGATGAAGCTGGCAAGGAGGATAAAAGAAAAGGGGTTCTCTTCCTATGAGGGCTACTTCAATGCACTTTCCAGCGGTCTTGCAAGGGAGGAAGAATTCAGAGTCCTTGTAGACCTTATAGTAACAAAAGAGACCAGTTTTTTCAGGGATCACGCCCAGTTCGAGATTCTAAAGGAACATATTATACCAGGCATTATGAAGAAAAAGAGTGGTTGCAGGTCTATAAAGATATGGAGTTCGGCCTGCTCTACAGGGGAAGAACCCTATACCGTAGCCATGGTGATGCTGGAAGAAGGACTATTGCTTAAGGGCTGGAGTGTGCACATACTGGCAAGTGATCTGAACGAGAGGTTTCTGAGGTCTGCCCAGGATGGAAGGTATGAAGCCTATTCTGTAAGAAATACCCCACAGAAATACCTTCAGAAGTATTTCATAAAAAAGGGTGAAGCGTATTTACTCAAAAGACATGTCAAGGAGCTGGTAAGATTCAGAAGAATAAACCTTGTAGATCCATTGGAAACTGGTATAGCAAAAGAGATGGACATAGTGTTCTGCAGAAATGTACTCATATACTTCGATGAAGATGCAAGAGAGAAAGCCATGACACACATATACAGAAGCCTTTCCGATGGGGGCTATCTCTTCCTGGGATTTTCAGAGCTCATGCATGAGTATCATCATATGTTCAAACCAGTAACAATAGAGGGCTCCATGATATACCAGAAGGTATAAATCCGTGTGGCTATACGAAGGAGGTGCGAGAGATGAAGATATTGCTTGTGGATGATTTCCCAACCATGAGAAAGATTCTGAGAAACCTTCTCAAAGAGGCAGGTTTCACAGATATAGATGAGGCCGAAAATGGCATCATGGCACTGGAAAGACTCAGAGGAGAAGCGTTTGACCTTGTCATAACAGACTGGAACATGCCAGAGATGACAGGGCTCGAGCTTCTGAAGAAGATAAGGGAAGACCATGCGCTCAAGGATATTCCTGTGCTCATGGTAACCGCAGAGGCAACGAAGGAATGCGTCATGGAAGCTGTGCAGGCAGGGGTCAGCAACTACATAGTCAAGCCCTTTACAGCAACGGCACTCAAAGAGAAGATAGATATTATCATGGAAAATCTCAAGAGTTAGGCCAACTCTGTCTTGTTCTCACACAAATTCCAATAAGGAGATGTGCCCATGTCTACAGATGGTATGGAAGAGATAATAAAGGAGTTTATCGTTGAAGCAAAAGAGCTCATAGACGGGGTGGAGCAGAATCTTATAACCCTTGAGAAGAACCCTGACGGTATGGATGTATTGAACGATATATTCAGGTCGGTACATACCATAAAAGGGGCGGCAGGGTTCCTCGCCTTCGAAGAGGTCATTGAAGTTACCCACTCTGCCGAAGACCTCCTCAATGAGTTGAGGAAGGGCAGGTTGCCGGTAACAGCAGATATTATGGACCTTCTTTTAGAGGTGGTGGATGCAATAAAGGAACTCATAGGTGATATAGAAAAGGGCGAGAGGGAGAAGAAACACAACATATCTCCCCTGATAGAGAGACTCAGAGTTGCCCTGGAGAGTAAGCCTGTAGAGGACACAGATGACAAGAAGAGCCCACCAAAAGCAAAGGTCAAAGCTCCCCCACAGGAGGCCAGGGAAGATAAGGGTGGACGCGAGACAGAACATTACATAAGGGTTGACATAGGTAGAATCGACAGTGTCATGGACCTTGCAGGTGAGCTTGTGCTGATACGCAACAGGCTTACGAACCTTGCCTCCAGACTACATGAACAGTATGGCGATATAGGTGTGGTTGGCGATGTGGACTCTGCCATATCAGAGCTCAATGTTATTACAACTGATCTTCAGCTCGCAGTAATGAAGATGAGGATGCAACCCATAGAAAAGGTGTTGAGCAAGTTCCCACGCATGGTGAGAGACATCGCAAGACAAAGGGGCAAGGAGGTGGAACTCATCATAAGGGGTGAGGATACGGAGCTCGACAAGACCGTTATAGAAGAGATAGGAGACCCACTTGTGCACATAATAAGAAATGCCATAGACCACGGCATAGAACCATCTGATGAGAGGGACGAACAGGGAAAACCCAGAAAAGGGACCATAACCATAACCGCCTGTCAGGAAGGCAGAGACATACTTATATCCATAGAGGATGATGGCCGGGGAATAAACACAGAAAGGATAAGGGAGAAGGCCATAAAGCTCGGCCTGGTCTCCCAGAAGGATGTAGAGAAGATGCGGGAGAGAGAGCTCATGGAGCTTATATTCTCGCCAGGGTTCTCTACGGCTGAAAGAACTGACGATATATCTGGCAGGGGGGTCGGAATGGATGTGGTGAAAACCAATGTATCGAGGATCAACGGCTCTATATTTATAGACTCCCTACCAGGGAAAGGAACCAAGATAACCATAAGGGTGCCACTTACACTGGCAATAATACATACCCTCACGGTGGAGGCAGGTGGAGAACTCTATGCCATACCACTTACCATAGTGATAGAGAACAAGAGGATAGAGGAAGAAGAGATAAAGACCGTTAACGGAAATGAGGTCATAAACTTGAGAGACGAAATAATAAGGGTGCTGAGGCTCGATAATCTGATTGGAAAGGGGAGTGAAAACAGGTGTTCCAAATATATAGTGGTGGTGGGTGCTGGAGAGAAACGGCTTGGACTACTGGTGGACAGGCTCCATGGTCAGGAAGAGATAGTCATGAAATCCATGGGTGACTATATGAAGGGTATACAGGGTGTGGCAGGTGCATGTATAACGGGCAGTGGAAGGGTTGTGCTGGTGCTGGATGTGGGAAAGCTTATATGGGGCATGGAAGGTATAGGCGTCAATATGGATAAACTCGTAGTATAGGGAGGAAGAGATGGAGAAGATAAGAGTCCTTGTAGTGGATGACTCGGCATTCATGAGAAGAATCATCAAGGAGATGCTGAACTCCAATCCACAGATAGAAGTGATAGATACTGCGAGGAATGGCATAGAAGGTGTGGAGAAGGCGATGGCTCTCCTGCCAGATGTGATAACGATGGATATAGAAATGCCGGGTATGAACGGGCTTGAGGCGATAGATGAGATAATGAAAAAAAGGCATATTCCCATCATAGTGTTCAGTTCCCTATCTTCCGAGGGGGCAAGGGTTACACTCGAGGCACTCGATAGGGGGGCTGCAGATTATGTCTGCAAGAATATATCGAGGTCAGTGCTCGATGTGATGCACATGAAAAGTGAGCTTATAGCCAAGGTGAAGGCAGTTGCAAGCACTCCTAAAAAAGAAGACGCAATAATTAGAGACAGGAGCTTCTGCCATATTGTAGAGCATACAGAAAAGATAGAGCTTGTTACCATAGGGGCATCGACAGGGGGGCCAAAGGCTCTGCAGGAGATACTTCCTGCAATACCAGAAGACATAAATAGCGCCATTATAGTAACCATACACATGCCGCCTGACTTTACCAGAGCATTTGCAGACAGGCTCAATGTGGTATGCAAACTTCCTGTAAGAGAGGCAGAGGATGGTGAAAAGCTCAAGCCAGGAGCCGTGCTGGTATCTCCAGGGGGTATACATACAAAGATTAGAAAGAATGGCTTTACAGGTGCTTATGTGAAGATAGACAAAGAGCCAGAAGATGCCATATACAAGCCCTCGATAGATGTAACCATGAAGACCGCTGCAGAATGCTACAGAGCGCATGTGCTTGGTGTGATACTGACCGGCATGGGACACGATGGAACAGAGGGAATAAGGGCCATCAAGAAGAAAGGTGGTGTGGCAGTTGCGCAGGATGAGGCAAGTTGCACCGTGTATGGAATGCCAAGATCCGTTGTAGAGGCAGGCCTGGCAGACAGGGTGGTTCCACTTGAGAAGATTCCCCATGAGATTATAAGGCTGGTGTGAGGAGCTTTCCATGGACATTGTTACTATACTCGGTATTGCGGTAGGACTTGCTGCCATACTTGTAGGACAGGTGCTGGAGGGAGGCACCATCCACTCCATAATGCAGTTCACAGCAGCCCTTATAGTCTTTGGTGGCACTGCAGGGGCTGTGCTCATAAACTATCCACTACATACGATAATACTTTCTGTGAAGAATCTTAAAAAGGTCTTCTTCAATCCAAAGGACCAGCCCAGAGAGTTGATCAAAAAGCTGGGTGAGTACGCAACCATAGCGAGAAAAGAGGGGCTCCTTGCTCTGGAGCCAAAGATAAAGGAAATAGACGACCCCTTTTTTGCAAAGGGGCTTCAGCTCATAGTTGACGGCACAGAGCCACAGACAACAAGGGAGATACTCGAGGTAGATGTGGCATACGGTGAAGAATATGACCTGAGTTCGGCAAAGGTCTTCGAGTCTGCAGGAGGATATGCACCAACAATAGGCATACTCGGTGCTGTGCTCGGGCTGATACATGTCATGGAGAACCTTGCAGAGCCTGAAAAGCTTGGCGCAGGTATAGCCGTGGCATTCGTTGCCACCGTGTACGGCGTGGGTTCAGCTAACCTTCTATGGCTGCCCATCGCAGGAAAGATGAAACAGAAGATCAGGGAAGAGAGTATAGTGAAAGAGATGCTCATAGAGGGGCTCATAGGACTCAGCGAGGGTGAGAATCCCAAACGCCTCGAAGAAAAACTGGAGGGCTTCCTGAAGGCATCCGAAAAGGAAAGTAATAAGGCAGAATAGGATAAAAAAGATGGCACGCAAGAAAAAACACGAGGAACATGAAAACCACGAAAGATGGCTCGTCTCGTATGCAGATTTTATAACCCTCCTCTTTGCATTCTTCACCAGCATGTATGCCATATCCTCTGTCAACGAGGGAAAGTTCAGAATCTTAAGTGAGTCCCTTGCCATCGCATTCAGCCACTCCATGTATACGACAACAAAGCTCGAGGCAGGACCCACCGTTGTAAGGAAACAGAGGGCACAGCTTACAGAAAGATTCAAGAAGGCATTTACAGGAGACTACCAGAGACTGAAGATGCTACTGCATAAACTGGAGAAGACAAAGAAACTGACACTCCTTCTTGAAGAGAGGGGAGTGGTGATAAGGATCTCAGAGAGTATAATGTTTCCACCTGCAAGTGCAGAAATAGTCGAAAAGGGATACCCCGTGATAGATGAGATAGCTTCAGCACTCGATGGTATACCCAATACCATAAAGATAGAGGGACATACAGACAATGTGCCCATAAGCACCCCAAGGTATCCCACCAACTGGGACCTTTCCAGTGCAAGGGCCATCGCCATACTTAAGTATCTCGTAACAAAACACCACTTCGATCCAACAAGGCTCTTTGCAGTTGGCTACGGAGAGTTCAGACCAATAACATCAAACGATACGGTTTCAGGCAGGGCAAGAAACAGAAGGGTCGATATAGTGGTGCTAAACAGCAGTGGACTGGCCGAAGAGATATGAGTTCTAAAGTTACCCCAGGATTATGCTGATAAATATATATAAGGCAAAGGCTACAGGGCTGAAAGAAAGATGGGGGTTGAGGAAGCAATCCAACCTCTGCTATACTCTTAAAAGGGGGATGAAACGATGGTTGACGGGCCCTTCAGGATAGACAACCATGAGATTATACCATCCATAGAGGGTATCCTGCCCACAGAGAAGGTGGACAGAAGAAACAGAGAACGCAGGGAAGAAAAGGACAGAAACAGGCACCAGGAAGACAGGGAAGAGAAAGAAGAGAAGAAGGAAGAACACAGGGTAGATATACTCGCCTGAAAGGAGTTGACCCCAAAGTTGGAACTGTGGATAGTTGTAGTAGTAGTGCTCAATATAGTCATAGTGGCTGTGCTCGTGTTTCTGATCCTCAGGTTGAGACAACTGTCCACGGAAGATGCCCCCCAGGAGCTGGAAGGAGAACTCGAAAGGGTCAGACAACTTGTAGCCTTCTTCGAGGCAAAGGAGAAGGAAGTAAGAGAATCTCTGGAGAAGATAAGGGCCAACCAGTCCCGCCTCGACAATATACTGAACAACCTTGAAGAGGCAATAGAAAGACTGCGCCAGACACCACAGACAGAGGACGACAAGGAACACCTCTACAGGCAGGCAAGAGACATGCTCAAAAGTGGCCTGCCGCAGGAAGAGGTGATGAAAAGGCTCAACCTCAGCAGAGGAGAGATAACCCTTATACTCACAGTAGAGAAGATGAGAAAAAATTGACAGGAAAATCCTTCACCCCCGGAAGAATTGGCACCCCCCTGAGTAATACCCCATCTCTGTAACATACCTTGAAATAAGGACTTTGTTCTTTACATCCCCTTTTCCGACAAGTGGCACAGGTATTGCATCATAATTCAGGGCAGAAAGTTTCCTTTAAGGAGGCAGACCTCATGGATGGTGGTATATATGTTCTGGTTACAGGTGCCAAGGCTCAACAGACCATACTTGATATGGCAGCCTCCAACATCGCCAACCTATCCACCCCTGGGTTCAAGAAGGATACTGGAAGATTCGAGGTCATATTCGATGACAGGATAAAGGCATTCGTGAGGGATAGAGATACGGGGTATATAGACCTCTCACAGGGTGCCCTGAGAAGGACAGAGAACCCCCTTGATGTTGCCATAGATGGTGAGGGGTTTTTTGTTGTCTCCACACCTGCCGGAACGAGGTATACAAGACATGGTGCCTTCACCATAGGTAAAGATGGTGTGTTGAGCACCGCAGATGGTTTCGAGGTGCTCGGTGAGGGTGGAAGGATAGTGCTATCAGGTGGAAGGCTCACCATAGATGGAGAGGGTAGTATACTGGAAGATGGGATCACCATAGACAGGCTCAAGGTAGTAAGCCTGCCGGAGGACGGAGAGATTGTAAGAGAAGGGCTTCTCTTCAGGAGCACCGCCGAGCCCTTGAAAGAGCGTCCTTCCATGGTGATAAGGCAGGGCTACATAGAGGAGTCCAATGTGGACCCTGTAAAGGAGATGGTCTCCATCATAGAGACCTACAGGAGATACGAGGGGCAGATGAAGTTGCTACAGGCAATGGACGAGGCAACGGGAAGGATTATAAAAGAGGTATAGTAAAGACAGAGGAGGTTACTGGATATGATAAGGTCTCTGTGGACAGCATCAACGGGTATGGAAGCCCAGCAGATGCGTATAGACATGATAGCCCACAACCTTGCCAACATAAACACAGTGGGCTTCAAAAAGGCAAGGCTCAATTATCAGGACCTCATATACCAGGAGCTCAAGAGCTCCGGGGTCTCCACATCGCCATCGACCATACTTCCCTCAGGGCTTGAGATAGGACATGGGGTGAAGCCGGCCTCGACGCACAAGATCTTCAGCCAGGGCAACCTCCAGCAGACCCAGAACCCGCTGGACCTTGCCATAGATGGTGAGGGTTTCTTCCAGGTTACAAAGCCGGATGGCGAGATCGCCTACACCAGAAACGGCGAGTTCAAGGTGGACAATGAGGGAAGACTCGTTACAGCCGAAGGATATGTGCTGGAACCACAGATAACCATACCACAGGATGTCCTTACCACAACCATAAGTGTGGATGGAATAGTCTCGGTTACACAGCCTGGTGTGTCCACACCCACCGAGGTTGGAAACATTGAGCTTGTAAGGTTTGTAAACCCCTCAGGGCTCAAGTCAACAGGGGGCAACCTTTATCTTCCCACACAGGCATCTGGAGACCCCCTTATCGTTACCCCTGGAACAGAGGGGGCAGGCACCATCGTGCAGGGCTTTCTCGAGATGTCGAATGTTAATGTGGTCGAAGAGATGGTCAACATGATAGTGGCGCAAAGGGCCTATGAGCTTAACTCAAAGGCCATACAGACCACAGACGACATGCTCAGAACCATAAACAACATAAAGAGGTAGTAGCATGAAGAGGGCAATATCCATAGCCGTAGTGCTCCTTATCTTTCCTGCCCTGTCTGCCAGGGCAGCGGAGAATGATATAGCGCTTGCCATAAAGAACCACCTTAAAGAGAGGCTCAAGCACTATGGGACAGAAACGGTGGTGGACGAGATAGAGATGAAAGGTGATGTGAGTGGAATAGAGTATGACACTGTAAGGATAAAAAGCCCTGACGAGATGAGGCCAGGTGCAAGGATACCACTGTATGTAACCCTTGGAAAGAAGGGGCTCGTTGTGAAAAGACTGCGGGCAGCGGCAAGGGTGAGACTCTTCATGGATGTGGTTGTTGCAAAGAGAACCCTTAGGGTGAGAGATGTGATAGGGACACAGGATATAACGGTGGAGAGAAGAGAGGTAAGGGGCATGAACACAAGGCTTGTGGGTTCTCCTGAAGAAGTGGTGGGCATGGTTGTAAGAAGGCCCATAACAGGTGGAAGACCCATAAAGAGGGACTACATAGGGCAGCCATCCGTGGTGAAGAGGGGAGATATTATCACAGTTGTTGCATCCAGTGGCGCCATAAGGATAAAGACACGGGCAAAGGCCCTGGAGGACGGCCACCCCGGTGGATTCATAAACGCAAAGACATCGACAGGCAAGATACTCCACGGAAGACTCACCAGGGATGGCAGAATGATAGTTGTATTCTGAAGGAGCATTGAGCCATGAGGAAGACCATTCCGTTTATACTCTTGATGGTGGCAATATACCTTACAGGATGTGGTGGGCACAAGAGGATAGATGCATCGAGGATACCTGTAGACCACGAGAGGCCAGAGCGCACGGCAGGCTCTCTCTGGCCTGGGGAGACATCGCAGAACACCCTGTTAAGTGATTTCAGTGCAAGAAATGTAGGCGATACCCTCACAATCGTTGTCTCCGAGAAGACCAGTGCCACAAAAGAGGCGGTTACATCCACCTCGAGGGAATCCTCTACCGATGTGGGCATCAACAGGTTTCTGGGTATGCCCACAAGGTTCGGGATGAACAACTTCCTCAACCAGGGTAACCCCTTCAGCCCAGAGGTAGAGGAAGAATACAAGGCAGAGTTCGATGGTTCTGGCAAGACAAAGAGGGCTGGCACCCTGGATGCAACCATAACTGTCAGGGTTGTGGATGTGCTGCCAAATGGCAACCTCATAGTGGAAGGCAGGAAAGAGACGGTTGTAAACAAGGAGCAGCAATATTTCATACTGACAGGCATAGTGCGTCCCGTGGATATATCTCCTGACAATACCATTCTATCCACACAGGTCTCGGACCTCAGGGTGGAGTACACAGGCAGGGGTGTAATATCTGACGAGCAGGGACCCGGCTGGATGAGGAGGATACTCGACAATGTATGGCCGTTCTAAAAGACTCCTTACAGTGGTGGCTTTTCTTCTTGCTGCCTCTGTGTGTGAAGGGGCAAGGATAAAGGAGATAGCCTTCATAGAGGGCGCAAGGAAGAACTACCTTGTTGGCTATGGGCTCGTCGTGGGACTTGACGGGACTGGAGACAAAACAGGCTCTGTGCAGACCACAACCAGTATCGCAAATATGCTCAAAAGGCTTGGTATCACGCTGGATCCCAACAGGTTGAGGCTTAAGAATACTGCAGCAGTAATGGTTACGGCGGAACTGCCGCCCTTTGTTGCCCCGGGTACAAGGATAGATGTGCTCGTCTCATCCATTGGAGACGCAAAGAGTCTGCAGGGTGGAACCCTCATAGCCACGCCTCTGAAGGGGCCAGACGGAAAGGTTTACGCAGTGGCACAGGGGGCTGTCTCAATAGGTGGCTTCCTTGCCAGCGGAAAGGGGGCAAAGGTGGCAAAGAACCACCAGACAGCAGGCAGGATACCCAATGGCGCAATAGTCGAAAGAAGGGTGCCACTTGATCTCGCATCAGGTGGATGGCTCTCTCTCATATTGAAAGAGCCGGACTTTACCACCGCAAGGAGGATCGAAGATGCCATAAACAGGGCATTCGGCTCTACGGTGGCACAGGCACTCAACAGTGGAACCATAAGGCTCAGCGTGCCAGAAGAGCTTGCAACAAGGCCCGTTGAATTCATAGCCAGCATAGAGAGGCTCGTGGTTGAGGCAGACACCCCTTCAAAGGTGGTGATAAACGAGAAGACAGGCACCATAGTCATGGGCGAGAATGTCAGTATCTCAACGGTTGCAATATCACATGGAGACATAACCGTGGAGATAAGCACACAGTATCTCATATCACAGCCCACCCCCTTCTCAGAAGGAGAGACGGTGGTCCAGCCCCAGCAGGAGGTTACTGTTGAGGAAGAACAGACACGGCTTGTGCTGCTCCCTGAGAGTGTAACCCTTGGCGATGTGGTAAGGATGCTAAACCTTGTGGGGGTAACCCCAAGAGACCTTATAGCCATACTTCAGGCAATAAAGGCATCCGGAGCCCTTAAGGCAGAACTTGAGATAATATGAACAGAAGGGAAAGGATTCTATCATGGATATAACGGCCATACAGCCAGACATAAAAGAGGAGCTTGCAAAAACAGAGAGGCTCGAGAAACTCAAAAAGGCCACAGAGGAGTTCGAGGCCCTGTTCATAAATGCGATGCTAAAGGCCATGCGCAATACAGTGATGGAGAGCAACATCTTTCCAGCCCAGGCAGGAAAGGATATGTATACATCCATGATGGATGAATACATGGCAAAAGAGATTGCCGGCTCAGGTGGTATGGGTATATCCCAGATGCTCTACAATGAGCTGTCGAAATACCTGGTAGAGGAGGCAAACACAGAGACACACAGAAAATAGAATGGCAGGAAAAGGGCTTCTGTTCGTTTAAAGATTTCTGTAGAATTAACCGATAGGATAGAAAGAGGAGGTGAATAGCCATGAAGATAAACGGACAGAAGCCCGGGGTGGGCACAGACTCAACGGTAGATAGAAACAAGAAGGTAGAAGGCCAGAGAAAGGGCACAGCAAGAGTCGGGGGAGGAGAGAAGACAGGGGGTTCACAATCGGTGAGTGTGGAACTCTCTGAGAAGGCAAAGGAACTCAACAAGATCAAGGGGCTTGTTGACAATGTGCCAGATGTAAGAGAGACCATGATAATAAGACTCAAAGCAGATATAGAGCAGGGCAACTACAGGGTGAATGCAGAGAAGGTGGCAGAAAGGATGATAGAAAGGGCCATCATAGACTCATTGAGGAGGGATGGTATCAAATAATGAAGACCCTTATAGAGCACATAAACAGAGAGATAGAGGGATACAAGCTCCTTATAGATATTCTCCATCTGGAGACCGAGGCCCTCAAGAAGAGAGACTTCAAACACATACTCGACATAGTGGCCCAGAAGGAGGCCGTCCTCTCAAGGATAGAGAAGATGGGAAGGATGCGTCGCAGCCTCATAGAGAGTGTGTCGAGGAGATATTCCCAACCGGCCTCCATACAGGCCCTGCTTAACCTTGACACACCAGAAAGGGATGCCCTGTACAAAAGTGTGAACATGCTTCGCACCCTGATAGAAAGCTCCATAGAGATAAACAGGGTTAACAGGCTTACAGCGAAGGCATCCATAGATAATATTCAGAAGATGCTGAATATCCTCAAGAACTTTATGCCCCACTCCACCTACAACAGCACCGGCATGACAGAGGAGATAGAAATTCGTGGAACACAGCTACGAGAAGGTGTCTGAACCATGGGTGATATAAACACCACATTTTCCATAATAAAGAACGCACTACTTGCAAACCAGAAGTCTGTAAGCGTTGTATCCCACAATATAGCAAACGCCAATACAGAGGGCTATACAAAACAACGCCCCGTGCTTGAGAACACCGGCCCTCTGGAGATGGGGGGGCTCTACTTTGGTTATGGTGTGGATGTAACCACCATAGAGAGGGTCTACGATGCATTCCTTACCATACAGGTGAGAGATGCCATCTCAGATGGCCAGTATTTTGGCACAAAGAGCGATGTTATTCGTGGAGTCGAAGGTATATTGAACGATATGGAGGGCGGTGGGCTCTCTGCAGTCATGGATGATTTCTTCAATGCCATAGAGGATGTATCTGTAAACCCGGCATCCTCACCAGAGAGGGTCTCGCTTCTTTCAAGGGCAGCCCTTCTCACAGATACTTTCAACAGCATGGACAGACGCATAAGGGCCAATATGGACAATATCGACAAGGGTATCGAAGGGGCTGTGGCAGAGATAAATGACCTTGCAACCCGTATAAGAGATATTAACCTTAAGATAAGATATTCATCGGCAGGAGGGGCTATACCGAATGATCTGCTCGATAAGAGAGACTATCTGCTGGATCAGCTGGCCGAACTTATCGACATAAAGACGAGCCTTAAGGAGACGGGAGAGCTCGATATATTCGTGGGCGGAGGTGTACCCATGGTTGTGGGAGACAGGGTGTTCGAGTTGAAGGCAGAATTCGAGCCCACAGGAGAGGTTGAGCTCCTGGTGGGTGATACCAGGATAGATGGGTTCGTAACAGGTGGCAGACTGAAGGGGCTTGTGGATGGAAGAGGGGTGGTCGAAGAAGGGCTCGAAAGGCTCAACCTTCTTGCGGCAACCCTCATAAAAGAGATAAACCTCCAGCATCGTGCAGGCTATGGGCTCGATGGTTCTACAGGAAATGACTTTTTCAGCCTTCCACCTGTAACGGTTGATTCCACAAATGTTACGGGTGGGGCAGGATTTGTGGGTGGAAGTGTGGTAGACCTTTCAGCAACCACACTGGACGATTACGAGATAAGGTTTGTAGACTCCTCAACCTACAATGTGGTCAATATAACAGACAACGCCATTGTGGTATCTGGAGGCACCTACACATCGGGCTCGCCAATAGTGTTCGATGGCATAAGTGTAACCATCATGGATATATCCGGTGTGCCTGCAAGTGGGGACAGATTCCTGGTGAGTATTACCGAAGAGGCCGCCTCGAAGATGAGTCTGGCCCTTACCGACCCTGACAAGTTTGCCGCAGCATCTTCGTCCACCACGCTGCCAGGCGACAACACCAATGCCCTTGTGCTGGCAGGACTTAGAGACCAGAAGCTCATAGATGGTGCCACACTCTCTGAATATCACAGTTCCACACTCTCGCAGCTTGGCACAGCATCGAAGGGTTCAGAGACAGCATACAGGGCACAGAATGTGGTTACAGAACAACTCAAGATGGAAAGGCAATCGGTCTCTGGAGTGTCTCTCGAAGAGGAGGCCATGCGGCTCATACAACTTCAAAGGGCCTTCGAGGCAGCAGCAAGGGTGATGAATGTGGCAGATGAGATGTTCGAGATACTGGTCAATCTGTGAATGACAGGATAGCCGCCTATGAGGATAACACAGAACATAATATACGATACCTACAAGAACGACATGCTGAGGCTCCAGGAGAGCATATACAAGCTCCACAAGAAGATAGCCACAGGTAAAGAGATAAACACCATATCGGATGACCCGGTAAAGCTGCCGAGGATACTGGCCTCTAAGACCATAATCTCGAGCTATGAACAATACAGGACCAACATAGACTACGCACTCTCATACCTCAACATCGTGGAGACCACACTCGAAGATGTGAAAACTGTAATCACAAGGATAAAGGAGATAGCCGTAACACAGGCAACAGCCACAACAGATAGCATGGCACGAAAGACGGCAGCCCAGGAGGTGGGCCAGCTCTTCGACGAGCTCGTAAGGCTCGGCAATACAAGGGTCGAGAATAAATACATCTTTTCGGGTTACAGGACGGATACAGCCGCTTTCGACTCAACAGGTGCATACCAGGGGGATACCGCAGAGTTCAGCCTCCGTGTGGATACGGAAAAGACCATGAAGATAGGTATAAATGGCCAGAGTGTGTTCAAAACAGGGGTGGACATCTTTACTGTGGTATCAGACCTCATTACCGCACTGAATACAGATGATACCGACGGTATAAAGGCTGCGATAGATGGGCTCGATAGGGGCTTCAATCAGGTGGTAAGTGTTAATTCAGACCTTGGCGGAAGGGTAACGAGGCTACAGTCCATAAGAGACAACATAGAGAGCTTTTCTGCCGATGTGAGGATACTGCTCTCAGACATGGAGGATGCCAACATACCAGAGATAATAACAGAGCTCAAGGCGAAGGAGGTAAGCCTTTCAGCGCTCATGGCATCATCTGCAAAGGTGTTTCAGTTGAGCATATTCAACTACATGTAGTATCTATCCATATACAGAGACATGTTATAAGCCAATAACATCAAAGCCAGGGAGGGCGTGTCATGTTGGTTCTGACAAGGAAGTCCGGTGAGGCAATAAGGATTGGGGACGATGTAAGGATTGTGGTGGTAGAGATAAGGGAGAATCAGGTAAGGCTTGGTATAGAGGCTCCCATTGAACAACCTGTCCACAGAGAGGAGATATACCTTAAGATACAGGAAGAGAACAGGGCAGCATCCGCCATGGTGCCAGAGGATATAGATATAACCATAGACAACATAAAGGAAGGGCTCGAAGGTGATGAAGACAGGCACGAAAAGTAACAGAAGGATAATGAGCTTCGATACCACACGCTTTGGCCCGGTTGCCATAAGCGAGGATAAGATTATACACTTTGTCCAGGGTATCCCTGGATTCAAGGATGTCAGGAGATACATACTCATAGACCATGATGAAGATGGGGTCTTCAGATGGTTGCAGGCAGTGGATAGACCAGAAGTGGCCTTTCTTCTTACAAACCCTGTGCTCTTCAAAAGCGATTACAACATAGTGCTGCGCACAGGAGAGCTCAGAACCCTGGGAGCAGAAGACCCCGAACATCTCGTAATCTTCGTTATGGTATGCTTCCACAGAGAGAGCAACACCATGACACTCAACCTCAAAGGGCCAGTGGTGCTCAACTCCCTGAACATGAGGGGCATACAGCTCATACTCGACAGAGATGACTACCCCGTAGACTACCCTGTGCCTGTAAGAACTTCCACGGAACAGAAAAGAAAGAGCGGGTAGGTTTTTCCTCCCCTGACCTTATATGATGTCAAATAATTCCCACAAGGTGTTACAGTCTCTGACACACCCCTTAAAGAGAGATGCCACAATTTCCCTGTAATTAAAGGATTTTTGCATCCTTCCCGATAATAAGATAGATGGTATGGAATTTGCATAATTTAGATTACGGTCTGGTAAATGGGATGAAAATGATGGATATAAACGGAAGCACCATACTCATAACAGGTGGGACGGGCTCCCTGGGGTATAAGCTCACAGAGATAATACTTGCAAGATACCGTCCCGAGAGACTCATCATATTGAGCAGGGATGAGCTCAAACAACTGGAGATGCGCGAGCATTTCAACAATCATCCTGCCTTGAGGTTCTTCATAGGCGATGTGAGGGATAAGACGAGACTGTACAGGGCCTTTGAGGGTGTGGACTACCTCATACATGCTGCAGCCCTCAAGCAGGTGCCTGCCGCAGAGTACAACCCCTTCGAGGTGATAAAGACCAACATACTGGGGGCACAGAACATAATAGACGCAGCCCTTGATACAGGGGTCAAAAGGATTATCGCACTGAGCACAGACAAGGCTGTAAACCCCATAAACCTGTACGGGGCAACAAAACTCTGCTCGGACAAGCTCTTCATAGCCGCCAACTCCTATGCCGGAAAGAAGGATACAAGGTTTTCCGTTGTCAGATACGGCAATGTGGTTGGAAGCAGGGGCAGTGTTATTCCACTGTTCTTCAAACTCAGACACACAGGGGTCATACCAATAACCGATAAACGGATGACCCGATTCTGGATAACCCTCGATGAAGGGGCAGAGTTCGTGCTCAAGGCATTGAGGGTTATGAAGGGTGGTGAGGTGTTTGTGCCCAAGATACCGAGCACGGGCATCATGGACATAGTAAAGGCCATAGCACCTGAATGCAGGATAAGGGTTATAGGGATAAGGCCAGGAGAGAAGCTGCACGAGGTGCTGATTTCCGAGGACGATGGAAGGCTCACCCTCGAGTACGATGACCACTAC
Source organism: Deltaproteobacteria bacterium (assembly GCA_015492245.1). Lineage (GTDB taxonomy): Bacteria > Desulfobacterota > GWC2-55-46 > GWC2-55-46 > DRQE01 > DRQE01. The sequence continues at coordinate 108,871 of WGFM01000021.1, forward strand.
ATCATACAGCCCAGGTTTCCCTGGTGGGGTGATGAGAGAAAGAACGGTGGCAGGCCCGTGCCCCTGGGCTTCGTGTATGCAAGTAACACGAACGGCCGCAGGCTCTCGGTATTCGAGATAAGAAACATAATCAACAGGTGGTATGAGGATGCTCTCTTACGGACGGCAAACAGTTGAAGAAGACGATATAAGGGCTGTAATATCAGCCCTCAAGAGCGACAGACTCACACAGGGTAGAAGAGTAAGGCTCTTTGAAGAACTCTTATGTGAGTACACAGGGGCAAAATACTGTGTGGTATGTTCCAGCGGGACATCTGCCCTGTATCTTGCCTACAGGGCTTCGGGGCTCAAAGAGAATGGCTCCATAATAACCACACCTGTTACATTCCTTTCAACAGTTACAGCGGCCATACACCTCGGGGGGCTGCCGGTATTCTGCGATATAGACCCTGAAACATACAACATGGACACCACACTACTTGAAAAGGCAGTCGAGGGGTGCCGTAACCCACATGCAATAGTGCCCATGCACTTCGGCGGGCTTCCCTGTAATATGGAAAAGACAAGAGAGGTTGCAGATAGAGAGGGGCTATTCGTCATAGAGGATGGATGCCATGCCCTTGGAAGCAGGTGGCATGATGAAGCCGGCAGGTGGCACAGAACAGGAGATTGTGCATTCTCGGATATGGCGGTATTCAGCTTCCACCCTGTAAAGACCATAACCACATGCGAGGGTGGAGCCATAACAACGAATGATAAGACCCTCTATACAAGACTCCTCCACCTGAGAGAACACGGTATAACACGCAATGAGAACAGCTTTGTGGGCAGCATGGATGGCCCCTGGCACTACGAACTGGTAGAGCCATCCTTCAACTTCAGGATAAGTGATGTGCACTGTGCACTGGGAATAAACCAGCTGAAGAAGATAGAAAGGTTCATAGATAGAAGACAGCAGATTGCAGCGCTGTACAGAACCCTCCTTTCAGACCATCATTTTATAAAGACCTCCTGTGAGAGGGCAGATGTTCTGAATGCATACCATCTCTACCCTGTAAGGATAGAGTTCGAAAGAATAGGGGTGTCGAAGAAGGTGTGGTTCAGGGAGATGGAAGAAAGGGGTATAAGGCTGCAGGTACACTACATACCCATACATCTACAGCCCTACATGCAGTGGCGGTATGGATTCAGGCGTGGAGACTTTCCAGAAAGCGAGAGATTCTACAGGGAAGAGGTGAGTCTACCCATATATCCGCTTCTTACAGACGATGAGGTAAAGATGGTGGCACAGGAACTTGTTGCAACCCTTTCGACGCACATGGCAGCCTGAAGGAGCTTGAGACCATGAAGATGGCAGACAGACTCATAGGAGAGGGAAACCCGGTATACATAATAGCAGAGGTGGGCTCCAACCACGATGGCTCGCTTAAAAGGGCCAAGGAACTTATGAGGGCCGTAGCCTCTACAGGGGCAGATTGTGTCAAGTTCCAGGCCTTCGGGGCAGAGGCCCTCCTGAACCCCCTGATGCCTGGCAAAGACGGGGTCTGGCAGCCAGACCCTGCATACCCTGTTATGGAAAGACTCTCCATACCCAGGGGCTGGTATCCAGAACTCATGGAGTATGCAGCCCTTGTGGGTGTGGATATACTCTTTACAGTGTTCCATGAGGAAGGGGTAGAGTTTCTTACAGGTCTTGGTGCGGTGGCATTCAAGATAGCAAGTGGAGATGTAACCAATACACCTCTTTTAAGGAAGGTGGCAGAAGCAGGGCTACCGGTGATACTTTCCACCGGTGCATCCTATATGGAAGAGGTGGAAAAGGCAGTCCAGACTCTTGAACAAGGAGGGCTTGAAGATATAGCCCTTATGCACTGTGTATCGCTCTATCCACCAGAGCCAGAGGATATGAACCTTAAGTGTATAAAGAGCCTCAAAGAGAGGTTTTCCCTTGCCACAGGCTTTTCGGACCATGCCACAACAGATGTATTCACACTTGCAGCCGTATCCATGGGGGCCTCTATCATAGAGAAGCACATAACCTTCAGCAGAACCCTCGATGGCCCTGATCATCCCTTTGCCATGGAGGTGGATGAGTTCGAGAAGATGGTGGCCAGCATAAGGGCCATAGAGAAGGCCCTTGGAGATGGCATGAAGAGGCCCTCTGAAAGAGAGTTTCCAGAGAGGGTGGGAGCAAGAAGGAGCATATACCTTAAAAGGGCGGTCAAGAGGGGGACGACCATAACACAGGATATGCTCAAGGTGGTAAGACATGCCCATGGAATGATGCCGGAGGAGCTGGACAGTGTCATAGGGAAGGTGGCCTCAAGAGACCTTCCCCCAAACATGCCTTTAAGGAAGGAGGCACTGAGGTGAACACAGAGATACCCTTTTGCAGAACCCCTGTGGTTGCAATAGTGCAGGCAAGGATGTCCTCAAGAAGGCTTGAGGGAAAGGTCCTGAAGGATATATGTGGCAGCCCAATGCTTGCCCATGTGGTGGGAAGGCTCTCATATTCCGGCCTGATAGAGCGGATAGTTGTTGCAACATCTACCGACCCTTCAGATGAGCCCATAGCCAGATGGTGTGAAAGAGAGGGGGTGGTGCTCTACAGGGGAGAGCTTGACGATGTGCTCGATAGATACTATAACGCCGCCCTTGCATTCGGGGCGAGAACCATCGTAAGGATAACGGCAGACTGTCCGCTCATAGACCCACAGGTGGTGGACGGTGTCATAGCCCACCTCATCGATGGCATGTACGATTGTGCCGGAACGGACCATACATACCCGGATGGGCTCGATACCGAGGTCTTCACCATGCTCGCCCTGAGGAAGGCATGGCAACATGCCAGGTGGGGCTCGGAAAGGGAGCATGTAACACCCTACATGTGGAAACACCCTGAAAGGTTCAGGCTGTTAAGACTCCCTGCCCCAGAGCGGCTGGGGCATCTTCGCTGGACAGTGGATGAGCCAGCAGACCTCGAGCTTGTAAGAAGGATATACGGCTGGTTCCAGGGAAAGAAGGATATGTTCTTCATGGAAGATGTGCTCAAGCTCTTGAGACAGAGGCCGGAGCTTATGGAGATAAACAGAGGCATACAGCGAAACGAGGGATACCAGAGGTCCCTCAGGGAAGACAGACTCGTAAGGAGTGTCTGAGATGCTTAATGTTGCTGAAAATGGGTTTGTGGTGTCAGAGAGTCTGTGGGAATGGGCACAGAGGCTCATACCCTCTGGCACACAGACATTGAGCAAGGCACCCAACCAGTTCGTAGAGGGTGTAACCCCCAAGTATCTAAGAAAAGGTGCGGGTGCCCATGTATGGGATGTGGATGGCAACGAATATATAGACTATCCACTTGCACTGGGGCCCATAATACTGGGATACAACTATGCCCCTGTTGTAGAGGCCGTAACGAGACAGATAACACAGGGAACCACATTCACACTGATGCATCCACTCGAGGTGGATGTGGCAGAGCTTGTGGTAACCGTTGTGCCATGTGCCGAGATGGTGAGGTTTGCAAAGAATGGTGCGGATGTAACAACAGCCGCCGTAAGGGTTGCAAGGGCATATACAGGTAGAGACCATGTGGCCTACTGTGGTTACCACGGCTGCCAGGACTGGTATGCCGTAACAACACCGAGAGACAGGGGTATCCCCAAGGTGCTGAAGAAACTCATGCACCCCTTCGATTACAACAGGATAGAGACACTCGAAGCCCTGTTCGACAGCTATCCCGATGATATGGCCTGCGTGATAATGGAGGTGCCGGGCGAGGACCCCTGTGTGTACGAGAACAGTGGCAGAAACTTCCTCCAGGAGGTAAGAGAGCTTGCCCACAGAAATGGGGCCCTATTCATACTCGATGAAATCGTTACAGGTTTTCGCTACTCAATAGGTGGCGCACAAGAGTACTACGGTGTGGAGCCTGACCTATGCTGTCTTGGCAAGGCCATGGGCAACGGGTTTCCCGTGTCGGCAATCGCAGGAAAGAAGGAGTTCATGAAGGAGCTCGAAGAGGTCTTCTTCTCCATGACATTCTCTGGAGATACCGTGGGGCTTTCTGCAGCAAAGGCAACCATAGAGGAGCTGATGAAGAAACCTGTCATAGAGGAGATATGGCGCAAGGGCGAAAGGCTACACAGGGGGCTCAACATGGCAGCGGCACAGTGGGGTGTGCCATTCAAGGTTACAGGAAAACCACCAAGGGGAACGCTTGTTTTCAAAGACGAAGAGGGCAGGGAGGACCTGATACTCAAAAGCCTCTTCCTGCAGGAGACAGTGAAAAGAGGGATACTCTTCGGTGGACCTGTATTCATATGCTACACCCACACAGAGGAGGATATGGATAGGACACTGAATGCCTCCTTCGAGGCCTTCAGGCTCATAAGAGAAGCTATAGATAGTGAAAGCCCCCAGGACTACCTTGAGGGTAAACCAGTAACAACTGTTTTCAGGAAGAGATGAACAACAGGGGAGGAAGGACACTACAGATGAAGTTCCTTATAGCAGGTTGTGGCTCCATAGGGGGTAGACACGCAAGGAACCTTAAAGAGCTGGGGATAAGAGAGTTCATACTGTGCGACATAGACGAGGGGAGGCAGAAAGAGCTCTGCCAGAGGCTCGAAGGCTGTAGCGTAACCCTTACACACAGGCTTGAAGATGCTCTTGAGGAATGCCCAGATGCAGCAGTTATTGCCACACCATCGAGCATGCACCTTGAGATGGCCCTCCTCTGTGCCCGTAACAATGTGAACCTCTTTGTAGAAAAGCCCCTCTCCCACACACTCGAGTCGGTTGATGAACTCATAAGAACGGTGAGCAGAAACAGGCTCGTGGCCATGATGGGTATGTGCTACAGGTTCCACCCCCTGTTCATCAAACTTAAGGGCCTTCTGGAAAGAGAAACCATAGGAAGGCTCTACCATGTGAACTACTATGGGGGGCACTATCTTCCCGACTGGCATCCCGACCAGGACTACACAAAGGAGTACGCCGCAAGAAGGGAGCTTGGCGGTGGGGTGGTGCTCACCAGTATACACGGGCTCGACAACATAAGGTGGCTCTTTGGAGAGGTTGTAGAGGCGAAGGCATTTGTGGACAAAGTAAGCGGGCTCGAGATGGATGTGGAGGACATAGCCCTGGGGGTGATGAAGACCGACAGGGGTGTATACATAAACTGGCAGACAGATTTCCTCGAAAGAACACCCATACACAGGATCTTCATATCGGGAGAGAAGGGTATCATAAGGGCGGACATAATAAAAGGGGTGGTGGGGGTGTATCATGTGGACCAGGGTGGATGGAAGAGCCTTACCATACCCTACGATGTAAACGCCATGTATCTCAAGGAGATGGAGCACTTCATAGGATGTATCGAGACGGGCAGGCCTCCAGCCACGGATATTGTGGAGGGATACAGAACACTCAAACTGGCTCTCAATATAAAGGAGGATAGCTTGCAATGTACAGTGTAACCATATGGACAGAGGGTGGCTCGGCTATAGGGATGGGGCATGTGGCAAGAAGCGCCAACCTTGCCCGCCTCATAATGGAGGAAGGAATATCTGTAGAGCTCTGGGTGAATGACTCACCGGCTGTGGCAGCCTACCTCGAAGGGTTTGACCTCAAAGAGCAGCCCATCGGAACAAAAAATCAGGTTCCATCAACAGAACTCGTCATACTGGACACAAAAAAGGATGTTACAGAACTCGTAAGGCTGCTCAAAGAAAAGGGCAAAATGGTCTTGCTTGTGGACAACACAACACCTGCAGCCAAACACGCAGACATTACGGTGATACCCTCTGTTTTCACCAGACCGCCAAGGGATAAGAATGTATACGCAGGAAAGGAGTTCATAATACTGGGTGAGAACTTCCTCAGGGCCAGAGAGAGGAAACACCTCGAGCACTCCCTTCCATTGAGGGTGCTCGTTACGATGGGTGGGGCAGACCCAAACAACCTTACACTCAAGGTGGTGGAGGCCCTGTGGGATATGGAGAATATAGATGTAATAGTTGTCATAGGGCCTGCGTACAGATATGTTGACAGTCTCTCCAGATACGAGAGAGAGGGCAGAGCAGGGTTCAACTTCATATACGGTGTGAAGGATATTGCCCCGCTTACAACCCTGTGCCATGTGGGTTTTACCGCCATGGGAACCACCATATATGAGCTGGCCTATATGGGCATGCCATCCATGATAATCGGCAACTATCCTGACGACACGGAGGATATGGATGCCTTCAACGAGCTCAACATGGGCACCGCCCTTGGCTATCACATGGATGTGGATGGAAGACATATAAGAGAGACACTGAGGCCCTTTATAGATGATGCGAGGCTCTGGAAGGCATGCTCTGACAGGGCAAGAAGCCTTGTGGACGGCAATGGGGGGCTCAGGGTATTGAAACTTATAAACACGATGATGGAGAAAGATGAGACAGGTTTTCAGGCTACAGGAAGCGCATAGGGGAGAACTTCTCGATAGAGTGAAGGGATACGATGTAATAAGCTGCGATGGCTGTGGATTCGTACACATAGTGCCCATACCTTCTGAAGAGGTGCTCAAGAACATATACCAGGAGGAATACTACACAGAAGAGAAACCCCTCTACATAGAACGCCTTGAAGAGGATATGGAGTGGTGGAATACCATATACGACGATAGATACGAATTCATGGAGAGCCTTCTGCCAGAGGGCAAAAGGAGCATGCTCGATGTAGGATGTGGGCCAGGCACATTCCTTAAAAGAGGCAAGGAGAGGGGCTGGAAGGTGTGTGGCATAGAGCCATCCAGAGTGGCAGCAGAATATGCAAGGGGACTCGGTATAGATGTTATAGAGGGGTTCTTTACAGATGAGCTCAAGGAAAGACTCAGGGGGTTCCGGGGGATGCACCTTTCAGAAGTACTCGAGCATCTGCCACATCCAGAAGAATTCTTGAGGGACATCAACGATGTGCTTGAGGAAGGTGGGGTTCTCTGCTGTGTCGTGCCGAACGACTATAGCCCGGTCCAGAAGATACTGAGTGAAAGGCTCGGTTTTGCGCCCTACTGGCTTGCCCCTCCTCATCACATAAACTATTTCAGCTTTACCACACTCAAGGGGCTTCTCGAAAGAACAGGCTTTGAAGTGGTCCACCATACGGCCATGTTCCCAATGGACTTCTTTCTGCTCATGGGAGAGAACTATGTGGGAGACGACAAGGTGGGAAGGCGCTGCCACAGGATGAGAAAGAGGCTTGACATCCTGCTTTCTGCTTCAGAGCTTGAAGGGTTCAGGAAGGCCCTCTACAACCTCATGGCCACATACGGGGTTGGAAGAGAGGTTGTGATGTATGCAAGGAAGCCAGCAGGACAGGGAGACAGAGTAGATGCTTGAAGAATACAGCTTAAGCCTTGCAAAGAATACAGATGATAAATGGCCCACAGAAAAGATAAGGGTTCTTCAATGCGGGTTTCCAAAGTCTGGAAATTACGGGTTCTACAGGGCCATAAGACTCGTTATGGATGAGAAGGGACTCTTTGTGTCTTACAAGCAGGCAAGCGGGCTTTCACAGATAATAGAAAGATTGTGTGAAGGATATGTATTCGTGCCTGATATGGATATGGTAGATAGCTTTTACTGCAGAGATGGAAGATTCGTCCTCGAGTTTCCCCATCCATCATGCAGGTTTGTAGATGTGGATGGCCAGATGCTCCTTTCGGTGTCCACATTTCTGTGGACCCACGAGAAGGCAGAGATAGTAAGGAACAGGCTTCTAAAGAACATTACCCACAGGTTCTATGTATTGAGGGATGGCAGGGATGTGGTAAATTCCATGGCACACCATGTTACACGCCCGCAGATGCTCGCTGTAAGGCCAGAGTATCGTTACAGCTCGGCAGAAGAGGTATACAGGGACATGGAACTTTTCAGACACTATGTTCGTGAGTGGAGAGACCATGTAAGAAGCTACCTTGCAAACAGAGACTACTTTGTGTGTCTCAAGCTCGAAGAACTCATAGATAGACCATCGATGATGGTGGAAAAGATAGCCTCATCATTATGTGTGGATGTAGATACGGAAAAGCTGGCAGAGAAGATTACATTCAAGAACCTTTCAAAGACAGCCCCGGGACACCTGCGGCGTGGAAAGAACGGAGACTGGCGCAACTACTTCACAGAGAAACACAAAGAGGCGTTCAAAGAGATCGCAGGAAGAGAACTGATAGAACTCGGCTACGAGGAGGATACAGAATGGTAGCCTGCAGCAGGAAAGATTCATCAAGGTGTGTAGCAGTTGTGCAGTGCACGAAGGCAGACCTGTATGAGTCGAAGGATCCAACGGATTACTGCATATCCGTGCTCAAGGAGTCAGGACTTCTTCATGCCATTGTGATGGCCATGCCCAATACACACAGGTCGGAAGAGCTCGACAGGCTTGCAGAGGAGTGGGGGGTAGAACTCTACTATGGTTCAGAGTTCAACATAGCCAGGAGATTATACGATGCCACAGTTCCGTACAGACCAGATGTGGTGGTAAGGGTGCTGCTTAAGAGATTCTACATGGACATGGAGCTTGTAGAGGAGATGATAAGAACGGTTGCATGTGGTTACGATTATGTGAATCTTACAAGAGATGTGAACTATGAGGTTGCCGCAGATGTGATGAGCTTCAATGCCCTCGAGAGGGCCGTAAGGTATTTGGAAGAACTGCCAGACGACTTTGGCTCGAGTGCACTGCGCTTCAGCCCATGGAGGTTCATGGAAGAAGACGAAAGGTTCAGCGTGAAGACACTGGACTACAAAAAGATGTGGGACAGAGACACTGTAAAAGAGATAAAGGCAAGGCTTGAAAGATTCACAGATCTAAACGAGAACAGATATGCCCACACAACAGATAACCCCGCAAGCCGCTACAGGTTTGCAATCCAGTTTATGAGCAATAAAGATACGGTGTTAGACATAGCATGTGGCAGGGGGGATGGAACAGCACTCATAGCCAAAGTGGCAGGAGGAGTCTATGGGGTGGACTACAACAGAAGATACATAGAGAGGGCACAGGCCAGGCACCATGGGGCTGTCAACTTCATCCATGGTACAGACAATGTGCTCGAAGATATGGACATATATTTCGATACCATCGTCAGCCTGCATACCATGGAGCATATGGCGGAGGATAGACTCTTTCTCGAAAGGATATACAAAAGGCTCAGAACTGGTGGCACACTCATACTCGAGGTGCCAAGGCTTATGCCATATCCACTGGGGGAACCTCTCTATCCATGCCATAAAAGAGAGTATACAAGAGAGTCCCTTGAAGAGCTTCTCAAGACCACAGGGTTTGACATTACCATGGCATTGGGTGGGGACAGGGGCTCCTATGTGGATGTAGATAAGGCAAGGGAGGTGCTTTTTTGTCTGTGCAGAAAAGCCTGATGGGAGTAGATATTTCTCTAAAGAACGGTTTCGGGAGATAAACGGAAGAGGATAAACCATGCTTAAAGAGTGGATAGCCTCATTCAAGGATAGAGTAACCTCTCTGGAGGAAATAATCGCCTCTGTTAAGTATGTTGTCATCTTCGGGGCAGGCAGGAGTGGAAGAGATGCCAGAAGGTATCTTGAAGAGAGAGGGGTGGAGGTAGTCTTCTTCTGCGACAACGATCTCAAGAAGCAAGGAACCATTGTTGATTCCATAGAAGTGATGGCTCCACAGATACTGGCAAACCATAAAGATACTACGGTAATCATAGCGAGCGACTGGGCAGGTGATATGGCGATGCAACTTAAGAACATGGGGATTGAAAAGTATTATGATTTGACCCCCATGGCAGGTGGGCAGGGAAGATTCGAAGGGCATTTCTCCCGGCAGACCATCCTTGAACACATAGATGCACTGGAAGAGGTGCTATATCTTTTAGAAGACGAGGCTTCAAGAAGGACTCTGCTGTCTATCATCGAATACAGGCTCACAATGGACCCATCCTGTATAGAAAGATGTGCCTTTGAACAATACTATCATCCATATGTGAGGCCCGAGAAAGGCGATACCATAGTGGATGCAGGTGCCTGGGTCGGAGATACCTGTGTCGGTTTTGCCAATCATGTTGACAGAAGATGCAGGATCCTCTCTTTTGAACCAGAGGATGGAAACTATACCATCCTTATGGAGAATATCGAAAAGAGAAGTCTGACCGATGTGGTAACCCCTGTCAAGGCAGGTCTGTGGAACAGAAGCTGTAGCATGTATATGGATGTGTTGCATGAAAACACCATGCTTCATCGTATAGATGAAGAGGGCACGCAGAGGATCGAGTTGCTCCCCCTCGATGAGTTTGTAAAGGGTATGGACTGCAGGATGGACCTCGTGAAGATGGACATAGAAGGGGCAGAAAGAAAGGCCATAGAGGGGGCAAGAGAAAGTATACTGCATGACAGGCCAAAATTGCAGGTCTGCATATATCACGAGGTCGATGACCTGTGGAGGATACCAATCATGATAAGTAGTATGGATGCAGGGTATAGATTTTATATGTCTCACCATTCTCAGATACTCTACGATACCATCCTGTATGCCGAGCCTGTAGAGAGCAGTTGAAGGAGGGGATTAGTGTTGTATTCTTCAGCAATTGGGTTGTCAGAAAGCCACTTCATGAAGACGGCACACCAGGAGCTGTAAAAAACCGAAAAAAGGAGGAGGTAGAACGATGGAGTTCTTTCTCGATACCGCATCCATAGATGAGATAAACCGTTACAAGGAACTTGGGCTTGTGGATGGTGTTACAACAAACCCGCAGTTACTTTCTAAAGAAGGCAGGGACCCGCTTGAGCAGGTAAGAGAGATAGCCGCTATCGTAAGTGGGCCCATATCCGTTGAGGTTACCCACACAGACCCGCAGAGGATGGTTGAGCAGGCAAGGGGGCTTGCCAGGGTTGCAGAAAATACTGTTATAAAGGTGCCTGCCTCGATGGTGGGGCTTACAGTTGCAAGAAGGCTCAAAGAAGAAGGTATAAAGACCAACATCACCCTTGTGTTTCATCCCTCCCAGGCCGTACCATTCATAAGGATGGGTGCAGAATTCATAAGTCTTTTTGTTGGAAGGGTTGAGGACTTCGGCCTTGACAACAGAGAACACATAAGAAGGATACGCTCCATGATAGATGAGATGAAAAGCCCAACAAGGCTTCTTGCAGCATCCATAAGGAACCCGGACTATCTGGTGGCTGCCGTAACAGATGGTGCCCATGCTGTAACGATGCCACCTGTATGCTGGGAGAAGGTCTACAACAATCCCCTGTTTAACCAGGCAGAACTGGAGTTTCTCGAGAGCTGGCGAAAACTTCCACCCAGGGTGAGAGAGGGCTATGAGTCCATTGCCCTGGACAGGGAGGTGGCACAGAATGCGTCTTAAGGACAAGGTATGTGTGATAACCGGCTCAAGCCGTGGGCTCGGAGAGGCCATAGCCCGTGGCTATGCCAGGGAAGGGGCAAAGGTGGTCATCACATACTGCAAGGAAAGAGAGCGGGCAGAGAAGGTTGCAGCAGATATTGGGGCAGAGCTTGTGTTGAGGCTCGATGTCAGAGACCGTGGAAGCATAAAGGAGGCATTCAGAAAGGTGGCAGACCACTATGGGCATATAAATGTGCTGGTGAACAACGCCGGTGTGAACAGACCCGCTGACTTCGACAGGCAGACAGAAGAAGAATGGCAGGAGGTAATGGATGTGAATCTCACAGGGGTCTTCCGTTGCTGTCAGGAGGTGTTGCCATATATTACAGACTACGGGCGTATAATAAACATAGGCTCACTTTCCGGTGAGTATGGCGGGCCCAGAACCCCATCCTATGCCTGTGCAAAGATGGCGCTAATGGCACTTACCCATAACCTTGCAAGATTCCTCGGGGGAAGAAATATCTGTGTCAACACCCTGTCTCCAGGGGTTATAGAAGGTGAGTTCACAACGAAGACCATGAGCCCCGAGGTGCGCAAAACCGCCACCTCCCTTATGCTGATAAAGAGGTTTGCAACCTATGACGATATGGTGGGGGCTGCCATATTCCTGGCATCTGGTGAGTCCTCTTACATGACAGCACAGACCATGAGCATAAACGGAGGAGCATGGGTGAGATGAATATGAGTAAAAGGACATTGCTCATACTCTCTGGTGGAACCGAGGCAGTAGAAGGCATAAGGATTGCCAGAGAGATGGGGCTGAATGTGGTCGTGTGTGATCTCAATCCCAACGCACCGGGAAGGAGGCTTGCGGACTGGTTCATATGTGCAGATATATACAACCCCATAGATGTTGCCTCGAAAGTGCTACACTTTGCAAGACGACACAGGATAGACGGCGTCATAACCATAGCGAGCGATGCCGTAAGGTCTGTGGCAGAGGTTGTGGAACTCTTGGCTCTACCCGGTATGTCCAGATATACAGCCTTTGTAACCACAGAGAAGTTTGTGATGAAGAAGGTGCTTGCTCGCAAGGGTGTGCCCCTTCCAAACTTTGCCTCCGTGGAGTCTGTAGAGGAGCTACGAGAGAAGATAGGAGAGTTTCGAAGGGCTGTCATTAAGCCTGTAGACAGCAGGGGTGCAAGGGGTGTTATAAGGGTTACACCACAGGATGACCTGGAAGATGCCTTCTTCAGGGCAGTGAGCCATTCGCCATCAGGAAGGCTCATCATGGAGGAATGGCTCGATGGCCCGCAGCTCAGCGCAGAAGCAGTGGTGGTAAGGGGAAGGCTGTATCCATGCGGAGTGGCTGATAGAAATTATTCGAGACTGGATGAGACATATCCATATGTAATAGAAGATGGTGGAGAGACACCGAGCCGATTCTCCCCACAGATGGATGGAAGGATAAAGGACACCCTGCAGGCTGCGGCAGAGGCCATAGGGCTTGAGGATGGGGTTATAAAGGCAGATATGGTGCTTCAGGGGGATAGACCCTTCATAATAGAGGTGGCCTCAAGGCTCAGCGGGGGATTCTTTTCCACCATAACCATACCACTTGTATACGGCATAAACATAATAGGCCTGGCCATACAGCTTGCCCTTGGCATGGATGTGCTGCCACCAGAAAGGCTTAGACCACGCTCTTTCCAGGCAAACCGGTTTATCTTTACAGGGCCAGGCACTGTAACAAGGGTGGTGGCTCCATCGGAAAGGGAGATTCCAGACTATGTGAAGTACTTCCATATAGGTGTTAAAGAGGGTGATAACCTGGAAGAGATAACGGATCATACGAAGAGAAGAGGCAGTGTGCTTGTGTGTGCTGCCACGCGAGAAGAGGCCATAGAGAGGGCAGAACACCTGATAGGTAGTATCCATATAGATGTCGATGCCCACAGAAGACTCAACGATACCTGTGAGGTATAAAGGGAAAAGTTCATGGGGAGATTGTATCTATACAGTATATTCCATCTCAACCTTGCGTTCTCCCTGATACCAGAGGAGGATTACACCTCTATCATAGAGAACTCCTACTGGCCACTTCTTGAGCTCGCAGAAGAGGGCATACCCCTGGGTATAGAGGCATCTGCCCATACCCTCAAGGAGATAGAGAGAAGGGACAGGGGGTTTGTAAGAAGACTTCGGGAACTCTGGGAAGATGGAAGCTGTGAGTTTGTAGGCTCTGGTCACTCGCAGATTATAATGCCCCTTGTGCCTGCCCACGTGAACAGGTGGAACCTCGAGATAGGCAACGGCTATTACAGGAAGTTTCTCGGAAAGAGGCCACATACGGCACTCGTCGGTGAGCAGACCTTTTCAAAGGGGCTGGTGAGGCTTTTCAGAGAGGCAGGATATTCTACAATAATCATGGACTGGAGCAACTGCTACAGGTACAACCAGTATCCAAAAAGGCTTCTCTATTATCCACAGATGGCAACAGGCATAGATGACGAGATAAGGCTTCTTTGGAACCACTCCATAGCCTTCCAGAAGTTCCAGCGCTGTATATACAGAGAGCTTTCACTCAAAGAGTATGTGGATTTTATAATGTCCCACCAGGAGGATGGGGAGGAAAGGGCGTTCATAGTTTATGGCAACGATGCCGAGGTGTTCGGATACAGGCCCGGTGTGGGAGTATCCAAAAGGGGTGAGTATGAAAGGGTAAGAGAGGTCTTTCGCACTTTGGTCTCACTCAAGGATGTCGAGCTTGTAACACCCTCTGCCATAGTAGAGCACTTTACAGGACATCCGATGGCATACAGAAGTATAAACCTCGAGTCCGTAGAGACGCCCATTGTATGCAAGAAGCAGGATAAATACAACCCCCTGAGGTGGGCCGTGTCTGGCAGAGACAATGTCCATATAAACTCGGCATGCTACAGGGTGTATGAAAACATGAGGTTGCTCGAGGAAAGGGTTGACGAGCAGACCCTTGCCCCACTTAAAGAGGCACTCTGTGAGCTCTGGGGAAGTGATTTCAGGACCAACACGATAGACGAGAAATTCCTCTACTTCAGAGACCTGATGGGCTGGTTGAAACACCGGACAGAAAGGCTCCTCGAGAAGACAGGCCCAAAGGGGGTTGCCCTGGGAAGGCTGGATAGTCCGGGGGTTGAAAGAATAAGAGAGCCAGAGGCGGCTGAAGAGCTGACATTACTTATGAGGCCCCCATTTATAGCGGTCAAGACGCCATCTGTGGTCAGGAGAGAAGACAATCTTCTAACTGTAAGAACACCTGCTGTAGAGGCAGAGTTTCTGGAGAACAAGGGGCTGGCCATGAAGTCCACGGTGTTCACAGATGCATCTGCCAGCCCGCTTGTGGGAACACTGCCACATGGATATTATGAGGACATACAGCTTGGGGCAGATTTTTTCAGTGCCCACCTCATACACATAGCCGGAGATGGCAGGAAGACAACAGACCTCTCAAGAACAACACCTGTGGTAGAGGAGGACGAAACCCTTGTAAGGGTTTCTGCGGAAATACCCATGGATACAGGGACACTCTGGAAAGACTACAGGATATGGAAGGATGAACCAAGGCTCGATATAACATACAAGTTGAGGGTTAAGGGGCTTGCCGCATCCTCCCTGAGGCTCGGTATTTTTACATTCATACCAGAGGGATTCCACAAAGAGAGCCTCTGGTATGAGACCGTAAACGGCGGGACACTTCCTGAGAGATTCTATCTGGCAGGCCACACCATACGGCATGATGAGCCGGTAAACTACAGGGTGTCCGCAAGGAGCTGCCTTGGCGCAACAGAGGGGTGGGTAAGGGTTGGCGACAGGGAGAAATGTCTGGAAATATGGACAGACAAGGCAGAACTCTACTCGGTGCCCTTGGTTCACTACAGGGAGACAGATGGCAACTTCTTCTTCAGAATATACCATTCTGTAGGAGAGATGGATGAGACCGCATGGTGGACATGGCGTGGGATAAACAGGATAACATTTACGCTGAAGGCTCATAAAAGGCATAGATAGATGGATAGAATATTCGAAAAGAACCTTAAGTGTATAGAGAAGAAGAATAGGAAGCTCTATACCGCCCTTTGCGAATGCAAGGATGCTGTAGAGCTCGAGAAGACCAGATCAGGAGACTATACCTTCAGGTTCAGGAACAGATACTTTCACAGCCGCCATGACCCCTGGAAGGAGGCACGCCAGCAGCTCGAAGAGGTGTCCTCCAGGCAGCACGATATTCTCTGTCTTTTTGGACTCGGCTGTGGCTACCTTTCAAGGCTTGTTGCAGAAAAACCACCTTCCAGGATAATAGTGTATGAACCAGATATAACTATCTTAAAGGGAGTGCTTCAAAGAATAGATCTGTCGAAGGTTTTAGCATCTAACAAGGTGTTGATATACAATGATATTGAAGATGTAGGTTCGTATATAGCAAAGACAATAGAAGGGACAGAGGATATTCTGAGCTATCAGTCGCCCCCTTATATACAGTGTTTTCCGGAAAAGCTCATGGAATATACCAACAAGATACGCAACGCACAGATTTCAAATATATCCGGGATACACACCAATATTATCTCGAGGCTTGACTGGATAGAAAACTACCTGAAAAACATGCCCAGTATAATCAGGTATCCTGTTATAGACAGGCTTCTGGGCAGATTCAAGGGAGTGCCCCTTGTCATAGTTGGTGCGGGTCCATCCTTGAGAAAGAACATGCATCTTCTCAAGGAGATAGAGGGCAGGGCCCTCACAATAGCTGCCGTAACCGCGCACAGGATATTGCTCGGGCACGGTATCACTGCCGATATGGTCATAGCAGCCGAGAAGGTGGATATGTCAGAGTATTTTACCGGCACCCATGAGGAGAGGAAGATTCGTCTCATACTGCCAGAGCTCGTATATCCAGGCACATTCGAGAAGGATGTAAAGGGAAAGTTCGTCTACTTCAGCTCCTTTCTGGAGCTTGGTAGAACCCATGCCAGATACTGGGGAAGCGAGTTCCTGCCCGATATAGGCGGAAGTGTTACAACCGCTGCACTCTCCATGGGGATAGTCTTTGGATGCAATCCGATAGTCTTCATAGGCCAGGATCTCTCCTACTCACCTGACAGATTATCCCATGCACCTGGAGGGGTATATGAAATTCAGGAAGTAAAGATAGACGAAAAGAATGGCAGCATACATGTGCGTAACAAGTATATCAATGTTGATGAAAGGATACCAAAAAAGTTCAAACTCTTCTGGCTCAAAGGGATAGATGGAAAGCCTGTTCCATCAAGGTACGACTGGATTACATTCCACCAGTGGCTTGAAGACTACATGCGATACTTGAGGCACATAAAACCAGAAGTAAGGGTGATAAACGCAACCGAGGGGGGAGCCTACATAAAGGGCATGGAGCACATGCCCCTGAGAGAGGTCATAGATAAATATATAACAGAAGATGTTGGTATAGAGGATAGGATCAGAGATGCGGAGAAGGAGCCACCTGCAAGAGACCTCAAAGGGCTTCTTGGTTCTTTTCAGAAGATGCTCCGCAGCCTTAAAGATATTTCCAAGCTTGCCCGAAATATAATAGGTGAGGCAAAGCATGTCAAGGAAAGGAGTATGACTTCTGGCATATCCATTTCCTTCAAGGAGAATATCAAGAAGTTGAAACGGTTCGAGTCAAGGCTGTTCAGGAAGTCCGAGGATGCGAGGTTTATATGGGAGGCCCTTGTGGCCTATACATACAGGCTCAAAGAGAAGCTCAAAGAGGAGGAAGAGGACATGCAGAGAGAGTTTGTAAGGAACCTCGATACGGTGATTCAGTCCTATGAGAATGTGGACAGGATGGCAAAGAGATTCATACCAAGGCTCGAGGAGTCTGTAGACTACATAAAGGAGTTGATGAGTAAAGAAAGGAGTGGACAGCATGCCAAAGATATATCTTGACGATATGGAACTCAACTTCGATGATAGGGGTAACAATTCCACCATAGGTGAGCTCGTCAGGGCCATCGAGGGCGAGATGGCACCGCAGAGGAGATTCATCCACCAGATGTGGATAGAAGGCAGAAAGATGGAGATGTGGCGGGAAGAGAAGGTTCTTCAACAGCCAATATCAGCCTACGAGGAGTTAAGGCTTGTGAGTGCCGACTACGAGGTGCTCTTTGCAGAGGCTATATGTATCATCAAGGAATATATGGCCGCAGTGAAAGAGAACATAGACAGTATCTCCAAGAAGATAAGGGTTGGATATGTTGGCACAGATCAATATCTTTCTGCCATATTTACACATATAAACGAGATAGTCAGGACCATAAGTGCGCTCAAGCGCAACAAGGTTCTTCACCACACAGAGCTCTTCAAAGAGGACCCCGAACAGTTCTATCCCGAACTCCTCAGGATCATGGAAGAACTGAAGGAGATATTCGAGCAAAAGGACATCGTGCTTCTTGCAGATACATTCGAGTACGAACTCCTGCCATTCCTCGATAAGATGGGTAGTGCCATATTCCACCCTGCCGAGGGGGAAGGGCTTCCATTCAGGCCATCGTAAAGTTTGCCCCAATTCTACCGATATTATTAAGTAGAAAGGGCAAGGCGGAAAAGAACAGGCGGAAAGGAGGTGTCAGGCCGAGTCCATCAAGCCAGAGAGTCCGTCGAGCCCTGTTGAGTGGCATGGATGCCAGTAAAAAACTAAGGAGGGTTGAACGATGCCATTAATAATCAATACCAACATAGCATCCCTTATAGCACAGCGTAACCTTTCGGTATCAAACGCAAATCTTCAGGTAAGTGTCCAGAGGCTTTCCTCTGGCTACAGGGTGAACAGCGCAGCAGATGATGCAGCAGGTCTTGCCAGGGCAGACCAGCTGCGCAGCTATTCCCGCATGATACAGGCTGCCATGCGCAACATAAACGATGGTGTCAGTGCCATGGAGATTACAGACAAGGCAGCCGAGCAGATAACGAACATCCTTACAAGGATGGGCGAGCTGGCTGCAAGCGCTGCACAGGGAACCCTTGATGACGCAACCCGCAGCTACTACAACAACGAGTACAACCAGTTGAGAAGCGAAATCCAGAGGATAGCCCAGACAACGGAGTTCGGTGGAAAGAAGCTGCTCGATGGCTCGATTACATCACTTACACTCTTCATAGGCTTCAAGAACAGCACCAACGACGAACTGGGAATAAATCTTGCAGCTCTCACAGTGGGCACAAATGGGCTTAACATATCGGTAGATGCACTGCTCAGTATCGGCAGTGCAAAGAGTGCCCTCGATACCGTAAGTGCCGCTCTCAAGACAGTGAACGATGCACGAGCCGTGTTTGGTGCTTCCACCAACAGGCTCCAGGCAGCGTTGAGCAACCTGCAGGTTACATTCACAAACTTCCAGGCAGCCGAATCCAGGATAAGAGACGCAGACTTCGCATTCGAGACGGCCAGGTTCACAAGGAACCAGATACTCGTACAGGCAGGTGTCTCTGTGCTGGCACAGGCAAACTTCCTGCCACAAACAGTGCTATCGCTACTTGGAGGTTAGTAGCACAGGAAACGACACAGGTGGGAGGCCCCTCCATGGCCTCCCACCATAACAATATGATATAGACCATGGAAAAGGATATTAAGAACATAGTGAGCATGACAGGCTACATCAACTATGAGATGTGGAAGACCAGCGGGGGCACCTCTAACAAGGGTG
The DNA here is from genome assembly GCA_015492245.1 of Deltaproteobacteria bacterium. Taxonomy (GTDB): domain Bacteria; phylum Desulfobacterota; class GWC2-55-46; order GWC2-55-46; family DRQE01; genus DRQE01. The sequence continues at coordinate 127,972 of WGFM01000021.1, forward strand.
CGGCCAATACGGAAAGAAAGGTCTGGATACGAGAGGAGGCAAGAAAGAGCGAGGATAAGACTGTTGAGAAGATAGTTGCACAGCTTAAAAAGGCCATAGAGAGGCTGAATGTGGAACTCAAACTTGAGGTGGATAGAGATAGCAACACCGTGGTGGTTAAAGTGGTGGAGCCGGAAACAAAGAAGATAATAAGACAGATACCCGAAGAGGAACTTCTGGAGATAAGAAAGAGGATGGAAGAACTCATAGGTGTATTATACGACAGGGAGAGTTAAGCCTTCCTCTACCTCGAAAAGGAGGATCAATAGATGGCCACCATTACAACCTCAACAGGACTTATAAGCCAGATAGACTATCAGGCTCTCATCGAGCGACTGGTTCAGCTCAAGCGTATACCGGTGGATGAACTCATAGCCACAAAAGACAGGCTCAAGGAGATAGACAGCGCCTACTACACGCTTGAGTCGAGGCTGAAGGACCTCAGAAGTGCCGCAGACAGGTTGCGCACATCAGGTGGGTTCGATGTATTTACAGCAGATGTTACCGATAGTTCCATACTCACTGCCACCGCCTCTTCGAATGCTGCAGAAGGGGTGTATTCTGTAGTGGTAAGCTCTGTCGCCAAATCACACAAGCTTATAGCAGGTGGGGTCAGTGATTCAAGCACCACCGCCATTGCATCAACAACGGGATACTTCAAGTTTACCGTGGGCAGCAGTACAGAGTATTCTGTAAGTGTTGATACAACAACCACACTGGAAAACTTACGGGACGCTATAAATAGTCTCAATGCAGGCGTTACCGCAACCATCGTTAATGACGGCTCTGGCACCACACCTTACAGGCTCATACTTACAAGTGATTCCACAGGAACCTCCAACAGCATAACCATAACACAGAACGATACAGACCTTACATTCTCAGAGCTACAGGCTGCACAGGATGCCTCTCTGACGGTTGATGGACTGAGCATAACGAGAAGCTCCAATACCATCACAGATGTTATCGAAGGTGTAACCATTGAGCTTAAAAGCGCTGATTCCACGAAGACGGTGGATCTTACCGTATCAAGGGATATGGAGGAGATAGAAAAGAGGATTGTGGCCTTCGTGGACAAATACAATGCTGTAGTCAGTCATGTAAGGAATAACAACAGATACGACACAGACACAGGTCTGGCAGGAGCATTCTTTGGAGACCCCATAGCAAGAAGTGTATGGGATGACCTGAGAAGAACCATGACATCGGCAATAAGCGGGCTTCCAGACACGATGAATAGACTCATACACATAGGCGTTACAACAAGCAGTGATAACGGAGCCATGTCCATAGACTCCTCAAAGCTATCAAATGCACTGAACAACAACCTCGATGATGTTATGAACATGTTTGTGGATGGCACTTCTACAGATGGTTTTGCCGCACTGGTGTATGCACTCACAGATGACATGCTCGATTATGTGGACGGGCGTATAACTAATAAGATAGATAACCTTAACGACAACATCTCGGACATGGAAGAGGAGATAGCCCAGAAGGAAAACGAGATTCTACTATACCAGGAGCAACTGCGGATTCAGTTTGCGAGCCTGGAAAGACTCCTTGCAGGACTGAGGATGCAGGGAGACTTCCTGGCCAACCTATAAGATCGGGAGGTAAAAAGAAGATGAAGAGTGTTGCAAAGTATCAGGAGGTAGAAGTAACCACGGCGGATCCTGTAGAGATGATAGTCAAGCTATACGAAGGAATAGTAAGGTTTAACAACCTCGCCAAGAAGGCCATAGAAGAAGGCAACATAGGAGAAAGAAACAACTTCATAAACAGATCCATTGCAATAATAGGTGAACTCGCAGCCTCTCTTAATACCGACGAGGGTGGAGAGGTTGCCGTTAACCTTGCAAGGTTGTACGAGTACTCCATAAATGCGCTCAATACAGCAAACATCAAGAACGATACGGCATTGATAGATTCTGTAACGAGGGTCATAGAAGAGCTCAAAAAGGGATGGGAAGGCATATTGAATGGAAAGGATGGATAAGGCCGAAAGAGAAGAGATAAGAATACTCAAGGAGCTGGCAGATATGTCTGAAGAACAGTTACGCCTGATGCGGGAAGGACGCCTGGAAGAACTCCTGAGAGTAACAGCACAGAGAGATAAATACTTCGCTGAATTGAAAAAGACTCTATCGGACAAAGGCCTGTATGGCCCCGAACTCAAAGGGCTTGTAAAGACACTTCTTGAAAAAGATAGCTTGCTCACCCTCAACATAGAGTCAGAGCTTCACGCCATTAAAGAGAAGATGAATAGTATACCCACCAGACTCAAAGCTCTCCGCACATATACGAGGGTCCAGAGATACGGCAAAGGTTAAAAAAACAACTTCTCTGTCCTAAAGTTTCAGAAGAACCAGCCGATATTAAAACCGGGAGATAAAACTTTACGGCATAGAGGTTTGATAATGATGGATGAGAAGTTCAAGGTTCTTATAGTAGACGACGACAGCACATTGAGAGAACTCCTTTCAGAGACCATCCATGGCATGGGGTATATTGTAGATACAGCAGAGAGTGGAGAAGATGCCCTTAAGAGACTTAAAAGGGATAGATACGATGTGGTTGTATCAGACCTTAAGATGCCAGGGATGGATGGCCTTACACTGCTTGACCACATAAAATCCCTGGATGGCAACATACTCGTCATTATAATAACGGCATATGCCACACTGGAAAGTGCGGTAAAGGCCATAGAGAATGGGGCCTACGATTATATAGCAAAACCTTTCAGACTCGATGAGTTTGTGGTTGTAGTCAGAAATGCCTGTGAGAAGTTGAGACTGTTGAGGCAGCGGGACAGCCTGCTCAAAGAGCTGCGAGGCGCCTATGCAGAGCTGGAGAGATTGAGGAAGGATGCAGGATAAGTAGGAAAACAAAGGGTATAAGATGATAAAATACCCCACCATACTTGTTGTAGATGATGAGGAGTCCATAAGGGAGCTTGTCGCTGAGGTGTTTTCCAGGAGGGGATGGGATATTGAGGTAGCAGAAAGTGCGGAAGAGGGAGTTGAGCTTGTAGCAAAAAAGAAGTTCGATGTCGTTGTAAGTGATATAATGATGCCAGGAATAAACGGGCTCAAGTTTCTGGAGTATATAAAAGAGCTATCACCATCAACAGCTGTTATACTCATAACAGGATATCCTTCCATAGACATAGCGGTAGATGCGGTAAAAAGCGGGGCCTTCGACTTTATAGTAAAACCATTTACCGTGGACAAACTCGAGCTGATAGTAAAGAAGGCTGTTATAATGTCTTCCCATGTCCAAAAAGAAGGAAGACCAGACAGACTCAATGTGATAACCAGCAGTGCAGAGGAAATCTCCTCTGTGCATACCATAGATGAGGCGCTCGAAAAGGCAAGGGACAAGAAAGAGGTCTTCAAGCGTATCTGTGAGCTTGCACATACCATAGTAGATGGCGATAAGGCATTTGTCATGCTCTATGATAGGGAGCAGGACGAACTCCTGATAAAAACGGCAACAAACTATGACATCCCCCCTGCAGGGATGCTTGTATCGGCCAGTAAGGAGCCCTTCAAGAGTGTTATAGAGAACAAGTGCTACTCGTACTCTCTTGTGCATGATGACGAGCTTGCACCACTTTTTGATAAAAGCCACACTGCGGGAGAGCTTCTCGTGGTCATTCCTGTTATTATAAAAGGTGAGGTGGCGGTGTTGATCGGAATAACGCTTAAAGGGGGAGGAGCAAGAGAGTTTACCATGCAGGATATATCTCTTCTCACACACCTATCAAGCAAGGCAGCACTCAAGCTTGAGAACATATCGCTTACAGAAAATATACTTGCCAACATATTTACCACCATAGATTCTCTCATAAAGGCCCTTGATGCACGGGATACCTACACCAAAGACCACTCACAAAGGGTAACCGCCTATGCAATGAGCATTGCCAGGTCATACGGGTGTTCAGATGACATTCTCGATAGTATGAGTTTTGCTGGACCACTGCATGACATAGGCAAGATAGGCATAAGAGACGAGATACTCCTCAAGAGGGGGGCTTTCTCGGAGGAAGAAAGGGAGATCATGAATACCCATGTGTTAAGGGGCTGTGAAATTCTCAAACCTCTAAACCTGATGGAGTCTGAAAGGGCTGTCGTGCTCTATCATCACGAAAGATGGGATGGTAACGGTTATCCAGAAGGGTTAAGAGAAGATGAAATACCTCTTATAGCAAGAATATTCAGCGTTGCAGACACACTCGATGCCATGACCACCACACGCCCCTACAGAAAAGCCCTGAGCTTCGAGATGGCATATAACGAAATACTAAGGTGCCAGGGAACCCAGTTCGATCCTGCCGTGGTTGAGGCATTTATGGAAAGTGAGGTTGTTACAATGTTCAAAAGGCTCTCAAATGAAAATATGGTCGGAGGATGAGCAAGAGAGAACACATACGAATAGATGATGTGCTCCCCATGTATTACGAGCGCTACCACGAGGAAGTGGAGGTCCCAGAGTGGGATATATTGTTTGAGCAGATAGAACCTGGCACAAAGGATGAGGCAAGACTCTACGAGTTGCTCTTTGATATGAATCAGAAGGTAAACCTTCTTGTAGAATACATGGCCAAAAAAGAAGATTTCAGAATACCTGCTGCAAAACAGATAAACATAAGTGGTGGTGGAATGAGCTTCGTTACAAGGGACACCTTCAGTGAGGGAGACAGGCTCCTTATAAAACTGTTCCTTCCAACATATCCACGGCTTCTCAAGCTCAAATGTGAGGTGGTAAGGGTGATAAAAGAGGATGAGGATAGATACAGGATAGGTCTGAAATACATAAGCATAGATGAGAAAACAAGGGAGTCCCTTATAAGATACATATTTGCCAGACAGCGGGAACACCTCAGAAACAAGAAAGAAGAGGACAAGAGTAAAGAAGAGAAGCCCACCGGGTGATTTGCCACTTCAGGACATCCTGCCAGATGACATTTCGAATTTTTCTGATATTATCTTTATAAAACATCTTGTAAAAGGAGGGGAAGTGTCATGCAAGCGAAAAAACTGTATACATTTATGGCGGTAGTTCTGGTTGGTGGGCTTGTCTTTCTGGGTGCAGCAGGTTCTACCAGGGCTGAGGAGGATACAGATATGCCGATGGGTGGTATGATGGGTAAAGGCATGATGGGCAAGGGGATGATGGGTATGATGGGTATGCACAGGATGTGCCCCATGATGGCCAGGGGTGTAAAGCTGGAGGTAAAGGAACTCAAGGATGGTATAAGCATCACCTACAGGGCAGATGATCCAAAGCAGGCCAAGCGCCTTAAGATTATGGGGCAGATGATGAAGCTCATGCAGGAGATGATGGAGTTACGGTAGGAAGTCGAGTTGACATAGCCACCCATATCTGGTATCAATGCTTATTATACTGCGTATCTGGAGCCCGAGTGGCGGAATTGGCAGACGCACGGGACTTAAAATCCCGTGGTGCGTAGCACCGTGCCGGTTCGATCCCGGCCTCGGGCACCAGTAAAATCAAGTACTTACGCCTTCGAGGCATTTTCAATTTCATTCCCGGATACCCCGATTGTGATAAAATTGTGATAAAATTTGCTCCACCCTTACCTCGAACTCCTCTATACCTTTCCTCAGGCTTTCCACGGAGTGATGAGCATACCGCTGGGTGGTGAAGGGGGTTTTGTGCCCCATGAGCCTCTGTATGGTATAGGGGTCGACCCCACATTGAGCAAGCCTTGTGGCAAAGGTGTGCCTCAGGTCGTGAAACCTCATGTCCTCTATTCCCGCTCTGCGACAAATGGACTTGAAGGTCTTCGAGAGCCTGTATCTATCTACTGGTCTGCCATCAGCCGTGAAGACATGGTCTGTAGCAAGATACCTCACACGAGACTTCTCTTTCAGCATCTCCCATGCCCTTCTTGACAGAGGAATGACCCTTTTCTCTCCGGTTTTACTTCCGTAGACGTTCACTGTTCCCTTCGGAAGATCGACGTCTTTCCATCTTAGGGAAACAATCTCGCCCTGCCTGCAACCTGTCTCAACTGCAAAGATGATGATGTGTCTGAGCCACTCGGGTGATATTGCAAGGGCCATCTCTTCTTCCTCGAGGCTCAGGTATCTGTCTCTTGGAGAAGGTTCCTTTTCCATTGAGACTTTCTTTACAGGATTGTCCTTTACCCATTCCCACTCTTTCACAGCAAGATTGAAGGCGTGTTTCATGAGAGCCAGCTCACGATTTATGGAGCATGAAGAGGCCCCATTTTGTCTTCTCATTATTTTGTATTCATTTATGAATTTCGGGGTTATCCTGAGAAGTGCATAATCGCCAAAGAAGGGAAGGAGATGCTTAAGAGAAGTCCTGTCTCTCTCGAAAGAGGCTTTCCTTGGTATAGAGTATTCTTTCATGTACTTCTCCATCATTTCTCTGAAGGTCTTGGTTTCTCCCGGTAGCTTTTCGAAGTATCTACCCTCTATGAGCTCTGTCATCACCTTGTGATAGATCTTTTCGGCAAGTCTTTTGTCCGTGGTCTCACATGATCTTCTATACTGATGTCCATTATAAGTGAAACTCATCCACCAGACCTTGCCCCTTTTGTATAAACCCATTCCTACCTCCTTTCCGGGCCTGATTCGGTCTGATTTCCCCTTTCGGGGGATTATACCCACCTTTCTTGACCGAATCAATAGCCCTGGAGATTATCCCTTCTATCTCTTCACTTACATACGACCTTTTGGAATATCTTGCTTCCTCTCTCTTCGATTTGAGCCTACCTGCCTTTATCCACTCCAAAATTTC
>WGFM01000022.1 GCA_015492245.1 Deltaproteobacteria bacterium
CACGGAATACCGCCATCGAGTGTGGTGGTAACAGGGGCACAGTGTTATGACCGGTGGTTCGGATTCAAGCCAGGCACAACGAGGGAGGAGTTCTGCCGCAGGGCAGGGCTGAACCCGGAAAGACCCTACCTGGTCTATCTCTGTTCTTCCCGATTCATAGCACCAGATGAGGTGCCGTTCGTCAAGAAGTGGATAAGACACATGAGAGAGTGCGGCACCCCTGTTATAAGAGATATGGGCATACTCATAAGGCCGCATTTTCAGAATGCCGAGCAGTGGCGTAATGCAGATTTCAGCAGGTTCGAAAATGTTACCATATACCCCCCCGAAGGAGAGAATGTGATAGACCCCGAAACACAGGCCACATTCTACGACACCATATACCACAGCACCGCCGTTGTGGGGCTCAACACAAGTGCAATGATAGAGGCGGGTATATTGTTGAAACCAGTCTTCACCATCCTGTCATCAGAGAACAAGGAGACACAGGAGGGCACACTCCACTTCCACCATCTTGTTAAAGGTGGCCTGCTCTATATGAGCAGCAGTTTCGAGGAACACCTCTCGCAACTCTGCAGGGTGCTGGACGGGGATGATTCCTATCGCAACAGGATAGAGGAGTTCGTAAGGTATTTTGTGCGTCCATACGGTATGGATGTGCCAGGAACTCCCAGGCTTGCAGAAGAGATAGAGAATCTTGGCAGACTGGAAAGGCCACTGCCGGAAAGAACCACCCTCTATCTGCGAACATTCAGGCTGGCCCTTATGCCACTGGCACTTCTGTCCTCTGCGTTCTACCAACTGTTCCTCAAGAAGAAGAAACCCAAGAAAGCTCAGAAGCTCAAAGAGAGAGAGAAGAAGCGGAAGATAGGCAAGGTCAAGAAAGGCAAGAAAAAGATGGGTCAGCCTCCAAAGCGTGAGCCCGAGCAGATAAGGGTGGCAAAAGGGTAGGTTCCACAGTGTCAGCGGACCCTACCAAGAGAAGATGGGCCACAATATCTATAGACCACCAGGCTGTGGGTGAAAAACAGGGGGTTTCAGCAGATGGACTCAAAGGCCATATGTATCCTCGGCATGCACAGAAGCGGCACATCCCTTATAGCAAGGGCCGTAAACCTCATGGGGGCCTACCTGGGCGAGGAGGATGACCTCAAGCTACCATCACCAGTGAACCCCGAAGGATTCTGGGAGAGAGTAGATATAAAGGTGCTCAATGAGAAGATACTCAAACACCTCAAAACATCCTGGCAGACTCCTTCTCCACTGCCAGAGAACTGGATCTCCCTTGCAGAAAGGTTCAAAAGGAACATACAGGAACTCGTCAGAGGACACTTTGCTGATAAACCCCTGTGGGCATGGAAGGACCCGAGGACCACCATCGTCTTCAGATTGTGGAAGGAGGCCCTTGAGGAACTGGGTGTGGATGTGAGGGTGGTCTTTGTTGTGAGAAACCCGCTTGATGTGGCAAGGTCTCTGAGTAAAAGGGACGGATTCTCTTTAGACAAGGGGTTTGGAATATGGTTCAACTACAACCTGTGCGGGCTATCTTCCCTCAAGGGTGTTCCCACTCTGTTCGTCTCCTACGATAGGTTCCTGACCCACTGGAAGGAAGAGATAAAACGCCTGGATAGACTCATGGAACTCGGTGTGGCCAGAAACAAGAGGATCCACCAGGGGATAAAGAGTGCCGTCCATCCCGAACTCAGGCATAATCATTCCACCATCGACGACCTCGAAGATATGGGTGCCCCGCCCCAGGTGATAGAGCTTTACACCACACTTGCAGACCTTTGCGGAGAGAAGGGTGTTAACAGGAATGTGGCCTCACACCCTGTTGTAAAAAGATATATGGAGGAGTTCACCTCTTACGCACGATTCTGGCGCGAAGACATGGAAGAGATGCTGCGTCTCAGAGATATTGGCACACGCCTGAAGGACATAGAACACAGGCTTCACAATATAGAAGATGGACTGGATGCCATGAAGACCAATATGGATGGAAGACTCTGTGCCCTGGAATCAGGGGTTGAGCATATAAAGACAGGATTCGACACCATAGAGGCCAGGCCCGGCACGATTATAGAGTCTTCCATACGAAAGCCAGCAGAGACACACAGATTGCAAAAGGGTGGGGCAAGGGTCTCGAGAAAGTCTGGCAAGAAGTGAGCATCCGGCAAGGTGGACTATCGGCCTCCTGCCATCTATTTCTATCCTGTTTCGCAGGATAGTTTGCAGGTGAGAATTTTACGACATGGTGTTTATAAACGCGCGTTTCCTTACACAGAGGCTTACCGGCACCCAGCGATGGGCGATGGGGCTTACAGGCGAGGTTACACAGCTCACACAGGATGTGGAGCTTGTAGCACCCGGGGGTCTACCCACAGGGAAGATGGAGAACACGAAAATCAGCAGGCATGGAAGACTTGCAGGGCACCTGTGGGAACAGATGGAGCTGCCAGCATGCCTGAAGAAGAGGGGTTCTCCTTTGCTCGTCAATCTCTGCAACAGCGCACCATTGGGATACTCACCACAGATTGTTACGGTGCTGGACCTCTCTTTCTTGAGAAATCCTCGGTGGTTCTCAAGAGGCTTCTACATGTATTACAGGTTTCTCATACCCAGGATAGTAAGAGGGGCAGAGAGGGTCATAACCATAAGCGAGTTCTCAAAGAGGGAGATGATGGAGCTTCTCTGTGTGCCAGAGGAGAAGATAAGGGTTATATACTGCGGGGTGCCAGCCCTTAAGGTGGACGAGAAAGTCCCCAATAGATACGGCTCATACATACTGACCGTATCTTCCCTCGATCCGAGAAAGAACATCAAAAACCTCATACTTGCCTACAGGAGACTTTCACCAGAGGGGATAAAACTGGTTGTGGCAGGCCCCCGTAACGACAGGGTCTTCAGAAACGGTGGCATAAAGGGGCTTTCAGGGGATAACGGGGATATAGTCTTTACAGGCTATGTTGGTGATGCAGAGCTTGCCACACTCTACAGAGGTGCCCTTGTGTTTGTCTATCCATCCTTTTATGAGGGCTTCGGGCTGCCACCACTCGAGGCCATGGCACATGGTTGTCCTGTGGTTACATCCCCTGTGGCGAGCCTGCCAGAGGTCTGCGGGAAGGCCGCAGTGTATGTGGACCCACATGATGTGGAGGATATAAGGAGGGGTATCCAGAAGGTCATATCAGACAGAGGGTTGAGAGAAGAACTCAGGAACATGGGTATGGAGAGGGTAAGGCTTTTCAGCTGGAAGGCCTCTGCACACAAACTGCTGGAGGTGATAAAGGAGGTTTGTTGATGTCAAAGGTGGCACTTATTACAGGTATCAGGGGACAGGACGGGGCATATCTGTCCAGGTTCCTTCTTGAGAAGGGCTACAGGGTATACGGGGCAGACAGAAGAAGCTCGGAAGGCGACAACTGGCGCCTTAAGGAACTGGGGGTAGAGAAGGATGTGGAGGTGGTATACATGGATCTACTTGAGCTCACGAACATGATACGAATCATGGAACAGATAAAGCCCGATGAGCTCTACAACCTTGCGGCCCAGAGTTTTGTGGGAGCCTCCTTCGAACAGCCCATACTCACCTCCGAGGTGGATGCCATGGGTGTTTTAAGGCTACTCGAGGCAATAAGGACCGTAAAGCCCGATACAAGGTTCTACCAGGCCTCAACGAGCGAGCTCTACGGAAAGGTCCAGAGGATACCACAGATAGAGGATACCCCCTTCTACCCCCGCAGCCCCTACGGGGTGGCAAAACTCTTCGCCCACTGGATGACCGTCAACTACCGTGAGTCCTACGGGATGTTTGCCTGCTCGGGAATACTTTTCAACCACGAGTCCCCACTCAGGGGTCTCGAGTTTGTAACAAGAAAGATAACCAACTCTGTGGCGCGTATCAGGAGGGGGCTTCAGGACAGGGTGGTTCTCGGAAACCTCGAGGCAAAGAGGGACTGGGGCTATGCCGCAGAGTATGTGGAGGGGATGTGGCTCATGCTCCAGCAAGGAGAGCCTGACGACTATGTGCTCGCCAC
>WGFM01000023.1 GCA_015492245.1 Deltaproteobacteria bacterium
ACTATATCTTTTCACATACCATGAGACATCCCAATTCATCTCCAGTCGGTGCAGACCTTCTGTATGAAACATTCGACTCCTTTGTGCATATAGATGTTAAGACAGTATCGGAGTCCAACTGGGATGATTATAAAGGCAAAGTTGCAGTTCAGCCAAACCAGACAACCTATCCATTGACTAAATACAGGTTAGTATCCAATCTGCCAACCCGTTATTCAAAGATTTTCAAAAAAGGCAGTAACAGCTACACCAAATTAACCCTGACATATTTCATCTACGCCTTGCATAAACATGCGTCTGAAGAAATATACAGCATGCTTCCAATCTGCATGCCAAATGGTGAACTATACGATGTATACGGCAACAATATATTGCATGCTGGCAAAACCAGAAACAGTGTGAGATACGCCTTTAAAGAAGAGCCCAGGTTTGTGCTCCTTTCCGAACAGAAAGGGCAAAATATATTCAGGGTAGAGTTTCTTATAAAGAACAAGGACTATACCCAGGAAGAACTGATCGGAATTCCAGAACATGACTTTAAGATACCAATATGGAAAGAGATATGAATGAAGACATTCTGATAGTTGGAGATGTGTACGCTGGCTTGAACTATCTTCGGGATGACTCTATAGCTGTAGCTATAACTTCACCTCCTTACTGGAAGCAGAGAGACTACAGGTTCAGAGGACAGGTTGGACAAGAAAGGAGTCCCGAAGAGTACATCGGACGCCTGGTAGCAATATATAATAAACTTTATCAGAAACTCAGAAAAGATAGTGTATTTTTTCTTAACATAGGAGACAAATATTTTAGCCAGTACGGAAAATCTCATCTGCTCCAGATTCCTTACAGACTGGCTTACCATATGGTTAAAGGTGGATGGTATTTGGAAGACATAATTATTTGGTATAAACCAAACCACATGCCATCTTCAGTAAGAGATAGATTTACGAATACATATGAGCCAGTACTTGTTCTGGCAAAGAGCACAAAAAATATCTATAAAAAGAAAAAACCCAATGTGGTAGAAATATCCTTGCAACAAACGCCATGGAGACATACAGCGGTATATCCAGAAAGTTTGGTGAAAGAGATGTTGAACCGTGTAGAACTAAAGGATGGTGATCTTGTGTTAGACCCTTTTGCAGGAACAGGGACAACCGCTACGGTTGTGAAAACTTTTAGAGAACAACTCTATTCAAAGCGTATTTCTTCTATTCTGATCGAAAGAGGGACAGAATTCATAGACATAATTGAAGAAAGAGCGGGAATAGGCTCCTTTATCAAAGTTGAAGAGGCCTCGTATGAGTGGCGAGCTGTAGAAGAGGATGATATGCCAGGAGAAATAGGAGCTATCCCTGTAACAAAAGATAAGCATGGAGAGGTGCACATTGTTAAGAATCATAAGGAGTTTTTATCTTCTATAAAAGGGGTTGCAACAGAGGAATTCAAGGGTTTCCACAGAGAGGACGCCCTTTACTTCTTTGGAGTTAAAGAATGGAAGTTGGACTCATTATATTATATTCAATCCATATATGAGTATGGATTCGTTTTAAGAAATATGCTGGTTGTATCTAATGGTAACAACTGGTATCCGATTTTCGTGTTCGCAAACGATAGTACAAAAGTAGCATATAAGTTTTATCTTGATAGGGTTAGATTGAAAACGAAGGCGGTGGTGAAGAAAGATTGGACGGAAAAAGATATTACAGGCATGAAGGTGCGAGATATTTCTGGTAAGACGACAAAGGATGGATGTATAGTAAAGATTTTGAACAGGTACAAAGACGGCTTCCCAAGGATAGTGGTAGTTCAATGGAATGGGACAACATCGATCGAGCTTGTTATCCATCCGGAAAAAGACGAGTTCTTGATGGAAGGTGCACTATTCTTTTGCCCAGGATGTGATTCAGAGTTGACAGAACCCTACGATTCAATAGGAGACAATCTCTGTCCTTCATGTGGCAAAAGGTTGTGGACAAGCCTGGATACTGTTCCACTGATACGGGAACCTCAAGAGATTCTGGAGGCGGCAGAAGAGCTGGAAAACAACGATTACTCTATAGGTCAGGTATTGAGTGTTGAAGATTTCAGAGAGAGAAAGGTTCCTTCATCGAGTAAATTCATCTCTCTTGATAGGGTTAATTGGGGAGCATCGCCTGGGGCAAGAAAGCTTATGTTGGGAGAGTATTTTACGAAGATGCGGCTTTACAGGATAGACCAGCCTGCGATCGCCCAGTATTTGATATTGTTAAGAAAGTCTAAAAACATAAGCATTCAGAATATAACAAGTAAACTTCCTGAAGAGTACTTCCATACTGTTGGGCATTGGTTTAGAAAGGATTTTGGTGGGTCTATCCCCATACCAGAAGATATAGGATTGATAAAAACAATCTTTGGCATACAAGATGGACTGTTGAAGATAATAGAGAGGACTGCATTAAAACTTCAAACCGTTAAGGCATCGGTTAAAGGTAAAAATCCGGGAGATTACATCAAGAATAAAGATGATGAAGAATTGTTAGAATTCTTGAGAATGCTGTATATTCCCTCGAGTGAATATATAGCAACAATAAGTAAAAAAGAAAGAGCCAAAGAGCGTGGTTGCTTTAAAAGGGCTATACTTACTGCAGAACATTGCCGATTATAAATATGGGCTTAATAGGTTACAACATATTTTCATGTTTAAAGGGAGCAATTTATGGAAGAAAGAGAGATGGCGGTGGTGCCAGGGCTTGAGGGTATCCCTGCTGCAGAATCTGCCATAAGCTTTATAGACGGGGAGAAGGGGATACTCGAATACCGTGGTATCCCCATAGAGGAACTTGCAGAGCACAGCACCTTCCTCGAGGTGGCCTATCTGCTCATATTCGGCAGGCTTCCAACCATAAAGGAGTTTACACGCTTCAAGGACGATATAACCCTTCATACAAGGTTGAAACTCAAGATATTGAGGATGATGGAGTATCTGCCCGAGATGGGCCATCCCATGGACTATCTGCAGTCTGTAACATCTGCCATGGGTATGTATTATCCGGCAAGAAACACCCTGGACCCCGAGGTAAGATACTGGTCTATAGTGAGGCTCATAGCGAAGCTGCCCACCATAGTGGCTGCCTGCCACAGGCTTCGCCATGGTGATGCACCCATACAACCGAACAACGAGCTTTCTTTCCCTGCAAACTTCTACTACATGCTCTTCGAGAAAGAGCCAGACCCCCTGGTGGAAAGGATAATGGATGTAATCCTTATACTCCATGCAGACCATACGATGAATGCATCCACATTCAGTGCAAGGGTGGTGGGTTCTACCCTTGCAGACCCATATACCATAGTATCCTCTGCGATAGGCACCCTTTCGGGCCCGCTCCATGGTGGGGCAAACGAGCGGGTGGTGGAGATGCTCGAGGAGATAGGCTCCAAGGAGAGGGTGCGCCCCTATATAGAAGAGAAACTCAAGAACAAAGAGAGGATAATGGGTATAGGCCACAGGGTGTACAAGACCAAGGACCCCAGGGCAGGGCTTCTCCAGAAGTTCGCCCACAGGCTGTTTGATCACGAGGATGCGCACTCTGCCCATCTTCTCGAGATTGCCGAAGAGGTAGAAAAGGTGGTGGCAGAAAAACTTGCCCATAAAAGGCTGTATCCAAATGTGGACTTCTATTCCGGCATAGTCTTTACGGGCATAGGTATACCCACAGAGCTGTTTACCCCCATATTTGCCATGGGCAGGGTTGCAGGCTGGCTCGCCCACTGGCTGGAACAACTCGAGACAAATCGCATATACAGGCCGACACAGAAATACACAGGCAAGAGAAGACAGCCATACATACCCATAGCAGAGAGGGGATAGGAAGAGGGATGAGAAGGACACTCCTGATTGCACTATCCTCAGGCCTTATCTTCTGGTCTCCTGTGGATGGTGGTGCAGTGGCAGGAAGTGGGCAATACGCTGGCATTGTGGCCACATGGAAGGGTAATGTCTACATATACAGGGAAGGAGAGCCAGAAAGGATAAGGGTTGAAGAGACCATACCCGTGCAACAGGGAGATATAATAACGACAGATATGGAGTCTGCGGTCAAGATCCTCATGGCAGATGATAGTGTTGTAGCCGTGGCAGATGAGGGCAGCCTCGATATAGAAAGGTTGACCATTGAAGACGGAGTTAGAAGGCTCTCTTTGAGACTTGTATCAGGCGTGGTGAGAATCGTTGTGGGCAGATACTTCCAGCCCGATGAATCGTACATCGAACTCAAAAGCCCTGCAGCACTTGTAAGGGTGGAGGGCACAGACTTTGTAGTAAACTCCATGGACGATGCCACAGAGGTGGTCTCACTGGATGGCACGGTAGAGGTGAGAAGCATAAAAGGTGCAGGAGTGGAGCGTGTAGGAGCGGGATACATGACAAGGGTTGAACCAGATAGCCCACCCACGCAGCCCGAGAAGACCCCCCCGTATTACCTGGAAGAACTCGTTGCAAGAACGGATGTGCCTGTAAATATGGTTGCAGAGATGAGGAAGGAGGGCTGCAGGGAGTGCCATAGAGATGTATATGCCGACACATCGAGATACAGACATCCCGCATTCTTCTCTAACTGCAGGAGATGCCACACAAAGGAGACAGAAAGGACCATGACCATGGGATTCAAAGATGGCTGGGGCGATAATATTCTCTTCGTAGACCTTGAGGACAACCTCCCTTACTCTGTAACCATAAGGGGCAGAGATTCTCTCGGCAGAGAGACCTCATCAGAACCCCTGAAGGTGGTGCCATCGAAGGATGCAGAAGAAATCTCAGATGACCAGAAGGCCCCGAAGGTCTCTCTGCCAGAGGTGGTGGAGGTAAGGGAGGGGGTCTTCTATTTCATAACAGTGAGATGGAAGACAGATAAACCAGCCTTATCGTATGTAGAATATGGCAGAGGCAAGAAGCCGGACAGTGTGGCGAGGGCTTCCATGCATTATGCAACAGAACATATGGCAGTGATAGACAAAATCAAAAGGGGCAAGAAGTACTACTTGAGGGCGGTTGCCCGGGACATTTCTGGCAGGAAAGGATACTCTAAACCTGTAAGTGTAAGGGTCAAAAGGGCCTTCAGCCGTAAAGGGGTTAGATCAGATCCTCCACTTATAGAAGGGGTCAAGCTTGTAAGATTAGGGCAAGGGTTGGCACTTAGATGGCAAGGCTCTGGCATAACAGAGGGCACAATATCTATTGGTGTAGCAGCTGGGGCCACCGCAGGGAAGCTATCAGGCCCCCACTTTCCGGGGCTTGAGAGCAGGGACGAGGCAGGCCTGTATGCATGTAACGAGTGCCATGTAAGAGACATACACCGAAGAACCTCTCATCCAATGGTGGCCATGGGCCTGGGTAAGGCAGGCATGTTGCCACTGGGCTCCGGGGGGAAGATGCTGTGTATCACATGCCATATGCCTCACGGAAGCAGGTATCCCTATGTTTTGAGAAAGGAAGAGACAGAGCTCTGCCAGAGTTGCCATGAATGAGTAGATGGCCGGTTACACTATACTTAGTGGCTCTCCGCTTTCGTTCTCGTCGTAGAGCCTTCTGAAAACATCCTCACACTCCAAGAAGGCATCGAACACCCGGGGGTCGAACACTCTCTTTATGTCTTGTATAATCTCCATTGTCTCTTCATGGGTGTGCCCCTCTTTCCTGTAGGGGCGTTTGCTCCTTGCGGCATCGTATACATCCACTATGTGGACTATCCTTCCTGCAAGTGGTATCTCTTCTGCCACAAGCCCCTGTGGGTAGCCAGAGCCATCCCAGTTCTCATGATGGGTGAGGGCTATGGCCTCTGCTGTGCGCACTATCTCTGAGTCCGAGCCCTGGAGTATCTTTGCACCTATGGTTGTATGGGTCTTCATGATCTGGAACTCCTCTTCTGTAAGTCCTGCAGGTTTGAGAAGGATGGCGTCTGGTATGCCGATCTTGCCTATATCGTGCATGGGACTTGCGAAGAATATCTCTTCCACCTTCTTCTCAGAGAGCCCCAGCTGCCTTGCGAGTATGCGTGAGAATATGCTTATCCGTTTTATATGGTTGCCCGTCTCTCTATCACGGTACTCTATGGCGAGGCTGAGTTTGTAGATAGTGTCTATGTAAGCATTTCTCGTCTTGTCATAGGCCTCCTTGAGCTCAATGGTCTTGTCTCTTACCATGCTCTCAAGGAATCTGCCGTGTTTTATCAGGTAGTCCTCGTATTTCTTGACCTTGAGTAGGTTCTTTATCCTCACTCCGAGCTCGACCTCGTCCACAGGCTTTGAGAGAAGCTCATCCGCTCCTGCGCTGAGCCCCTTTATTCTGGAGTTTCTGTCAGAGAGTATGGTAACCAGTATTATCGGTATATGGGTGGTTTCAAGGTTTTCCTTGAGACGGCGCACCACCTCGAACCCATCGAGTCCTGGCATGACCACATCAAGGAGTATTATGTCTGGCTTCTCCTTGCCGGCCATCTCGAGTGCAGACAGACCATCCTCTGCGGTTACACAGATGTATCCCATGTTTTCGAGCATGTCGGTGATTATTCTAAGGAAGAGGCGGTCATCGTCTGCAATGAGTATCTTTGTGAAGTTCCTTTCTTCCATAAGTAATGTGTTGATAATGATTTGCACAGACCTGCCATGTAGAATAAGTCTATATCAAAAGCCACTCATGTCAAGTAGGGATGCCGTAAAAGGTAGGCTCTTAGTTTTCTGAGTGCCTTTGCCCTGTGGCTTATGAGGTTCTTCTCCTCGGGAGGCATTTCTGCAAGGGTCTTGCCTTTGTCTGGCAGGCAGAATACAGGATCATAGCCGAAACCGTGGTCTCCCCGTGGTGCAGTGGTGATTCTGCCCTCAAGAACTCCTTCGAAGGTCTTTTCCACCCCGCCTGGGCTTACAAGTGCTATTACACAGCGAAACCTTGCAGTGCGTTCGGGCTCTGGTATATCCTCGAGTTCTTCGAGGAGTTTAAGATACCTCTGTTCGTCTGTTCCGCCACCGTATCTGGCAGAGTATACACCTGGTCTTCCACCGAGGGCATCTACCTCGAGTCCCGAATCATCTGCTATAGCTGTAAGCCCGCTCATTCTGGAAACAAAGCGTGCCTTTTTCAGGGCGTTCTCCTCGAATGTCAGGCCATCTTCAGGCGGAAGCTCTCCTATAGAGAGTTCATGGAGACAAACAAGCTCTATGGGGAGCCCCTCGAGGATGGAGTGTATCTCCTTTGTCTTTCCCGGGTTTTTTGTTGCAAGGGCTATCTTCAAGGAATCATTCTCTCGACAATGCCTTTTTCTGGACATCGAGGAGTTCCTCTATACCCCTTTTTGCAAGGCCAAGAAGGTGGTGGAGGTCTTCCTCTGTGAACGGCACGGCCTCGGCAGTGGCTCCAACCTCAACGAACCTGCTGCTCTCTGTCATCACCACATTCATGTCCACCTCTGCCAGGGAGTCCTCCTCGTAGTTAAGATCCAGAAGGGGGGTGCCATCCACTATACCCACACTTATTGCACATACAGGTTCTATTACAGGGTCTACATCGAGCACACCAGAGTCCATAAGTGAGTTTATTGCATCTTTTAAGGCTACGAATCCTGCTGTTACAGAGGCTGTTCTTGTGCCTCCATCTGCCTGGAGCACATCGCAGTCTATTACGATGGTTCGCTCACCGAGCTTTTTGAGGTCTGCAGAACATCTCAGGCTTCTTCCTATGAAGCGTTGTATCTCCTGTGTCCTGCCGGTGAGTCTTCCCGTTACGGACTCTCTGGGTATTCGCCTTGGGGCAGACCTTGGAAGCATGGCGTACTCTGCGGTAATCCAGCCCTGGCCTGTACCCTGCAGGAACTGGGGCACCCTTTCTTCTACCGTTGCAGACACAACAACCCTTGTGTTGCCTGTCTCGATGAGTGCAGAACCATCGGCAAACCTGAGCACACCACGCTCTATCGAGGTGGGTCTTATCTGGTCAGGTCTTCTTCTGTCAGTCCTCATAGGCTATCCTCGAGATTTCCTTTTCAAAGTCCAGTATGCCACCTGCTATTGCCCTGGCTATCTTCTTCTGATAATCCTTCTGTGAGAGTCTTTCCTCTTCCTCGGGGTTGGAGATAAAGCCCACCTCCACAAGCACTGCGGGCATCATCGCACCTGCAAGCACTATGAAGGGGGCCTGTTTTACACCACGGTTTTCCTCTTTAACGGCTTCTACAAGAAAGGTGTGCACAAACTCGGCAAGCAGCTGGCTTTCGTGGTGGGTTTCTGTCTGGGTAAGGTCCCACAGGATGGATGTGAGCTCATCCACCTCTTTCTTGCCATCCATAATGTCAAGCTCTTCTGCAGGAACCATGTTGTTCTCAATGGCTGCGAGCATGCGGGCCTCGTTATCACTTGCCTCGAGACTCAAGAAGAATGTTTCCACCCCGCTGGCACCCCTTCTGTAGGCGGCATTGGCGTGAATACTCAGAAAGAGGTCTGCCCTTACACGGTTTGCTATGGCTGTTCGTTCCTTGAGAGGGATGTATGTATCATCTGTCCTTGTGAGCACCACATTGACATGGGGGAGGTCTTCCTCTATGGTTTCTTCAAGCCTGAGGGCTATCTGAAGGGTTATGTCTTTTTCCGTGGTTCCTCCTGGCCCTATGGCACCTGTGTCCTCGCCCCCGTGTCCAGGATCTATGACGATAACTTCAAGTGTGCCGGCAGGCATTCGATCAGTGGCATGTGCCACCTGAGCTGCTACAAGCAGTATGATACCCAGGGATACGAAGAGGGCCCTCATAAGTTCCTATTTTAAACGGTTGCAGCCCAGGAGTCAATTGTAAGTTGGGTTTTGACAACCCCATGGGGGTTGTGCAATAGTAGATGTGGGGAGGAGTCTCTCATATGGAATACTGGATAGGGTTTATCCTCTGTTCCCTGGCAATAGTCCTGAGTGGTTCACGCCTTTCCAGGTACGGAGACATTATAGCCGAGCTCAGTGGTATAGGAAGGGCATGGATAGGGCTTATACTGATGGCCAGTATAACATCACTGCCAGAGCTTGTAACAGGAATAAGCTCTGTTGCCATAGTTGGAACCGTGGATATTGCACTGGGAGATGTTCTGGGCTCCTGTGTGTACAACCTTTTCATACTGGCAATAATGGACATGATGAACGGCGAGCGCCCCATTTTCTACAGGGCATTCAGCGGACACCTTCTTTCCGCAGGTATAGGGGTGATACTCATAGGGATGGTGCTCATCTCCATGCTGCTTGCCCCGTACATGCCACAGATATGGCATGTGGGTCTTTATACACCGGTGATAATTGTTACCTATATAATAGGTATAAGGGCTGTCTATTACTACGAAAGAAGCACCATCACAGATTATGTTGAGGAATCGGCAGTAAAATTGAAGGTTGAAAGGTTCTCGTACAGGGGTTTTACACTGAAAAGGGCCATAGTGCTGTACACAATGCACGCCCTGGTCATAGTGGTGGCAGCCACACTGCTTCCCTATGTGGCTGAAAAACTTGCAGTCCAGACAGGGCTTGGCGCCACAGTCATGGGAAGCATATTCGTTGCAATGACCACATCTCTTCCAGAGGTGGTGGTATCCATAGCTGCGGTCAAGATAGGGGCAAGGGATATGGCAATATCCAACATGCTCGGGAGCAACATGTTCAACATGGTTATAGTGGCAATAGATGACCTCTTCTACACAAAGGGTGCCATCCTATCATATGTATCTGCCACACACCTTACCACAGGCCTTATGGCCATAATCATGACAGGTGTGGTTATAATAGGGCTTACCTATCCACCGAAAAGAAAGATATTCAGGGTGGGTGTGGACTCCATAGTGCTTCTCCTGTTCTGGGCGTTCAGCATGTATATACTCTATATAACGAGAGGTGTTAAGTGAAACCCATAGTGTTTACAGACCTTGACGGCACGCTGCTACATCCAGAAGACTATAGCTTCAGAGAGGCAGAGCCAGCCCTGAGGATGCTCAAAGAGAGAGGTATACCCATAGTTATGACCTCCAGCAAGACGAGAAAGGAGATAGAACTTTACAGAAGACGCCTGTCAATAGCCGACCCTTTCATATCAGAGAACGGCGGTGGCATATTCATTCCCGAAGGCTATTTCCCCTTCGAGGTAGAGGGGCGCTCGATCGATGGCTACAGGGTGATAGTGCTTGGAAGCCCCTACGAAGAGGTAAGAAGAGCACTGAAGGAGATAGCCGCCAGTGTTGGAGCGGAAATCAAGGGGTTTGGAGAGATGACAGTAAAAGAAGTGGCAGAGCTTACAGGACTTCCAGAAGAAGAGGCCGCCCTCTGTATGGAGAGAGACTTTGTGGAGCCTTTTGTTTGCACAAAAGATGGCCGAATATTAAATGAGGTGCTGAAAGAGATAGAAAGAAGGGGGCTTAAGTGGACAAGAGGCAGGTTCTACCACATAATGGGCAGCCATGACAAGGGCAGGGCCGTGAGGATACTTACAGCCTACTACAGAAGACTTCACGGAGATGTGGTTACAATAGGGCTTGGTGATGGCCTGAACGATGAGCCAATGCTGGATGAGGTGGACATAGCCGTCTCTGTTGCAAAGAAGGATGGAAGCTATGAGCCATTTATGGTAGAGGGTATAATAAGGGCCCGTGGTATAGGACCGGCAGGCTGGAAGAGTGCTATAATAGACATAATGGAAAGGCTCCGGGGATAGATAACCATGGCAGTTGAATCAACGGTGCAGGATGAACACAGAGAGAATGCAGGGCAGTCCCTTGAGGGGATAGACACTGCCGACATAGTGGTGGGGATTGCAAGCTACAATAACGCCGGCACCATAACACATGTGGTAAGGGCGGTTGATGCAGGACTTGCAAAGTACTTTCCAAGGGAGAGGTGTGTAATAATAAACTCTGATGGTGGCTCCACAGACCACACCCCCGAGCTTGTAAGGAACACCGACTTTGACCACCGCACCATATTCCTTTCCCACCCCATATATCCCATACACCGCATAACCACCCCATACCATGGGGTGCCTGGCAAGGGCAGTGCCTTCAGGACCATATTCGAGCTTGCGGGCAGACTCAATGTAAAGGCGTGCTGCGTGGTGGATGCAGACCTTAGAAGTATAACCCCCGAGTGGATAGAACTCCTTCTGATACCTGTGCTCAAAGAGGGGTACGACTTTGTTGCCCCCTACTACAGCAGACACAAATATGACGGCAGTATAACCAACTCCATTATATACCCGGTTACCCGTGCACTCTACGGGAAGAAGATACGCCAGCCCATAGGAGGAGAGTTCGGCATGTCAGGTAGACTCATAGAGCACTACATATCTCTCAAGGAAGCCTGGGATACCGATGTGGCAAGATTCGGCATAGACATATGGATGACCACCGAGGCCATTGCCGGTGGGTTCAACCTCTGCCAGGCATATCTGGGCGCAAAGATACACGACCCGAAGGACCCTGGGGTGCACCTTACCGATATGTTTGTGCAGGTGGTGGGCTCGCTCATGAAACTTACCGAAAGACATTACCATGTGTGGAAGGATGTGAAAGACACGGAGGAGGTGCCCACCTTCGGGTTCAAGTTCTACACAGGCCTCGAACCGATAAGCGTCAATATAGACAGGATGATAGAGCTCTTCAGGCTCGGTGTGGAGAACCTGAAGGATCTGTGGGGGATGTTTCTGGTGGAGGACCTTGTTGGAGAGATAGAAAGGATAGCCAGAAGCACAAAACATACATTCCGTTTTCCTGACGAGGTGTGGGCAAGGATAGTATACGAATACATTCTGGCATTCCACCATAAAAAGCTCTCACTCGAGCATCTTTTGAAATCCATGGTGCCGCTCTACCATGGAAGGACGGCTTCGTTCTTTCTTGAGGTTGCAAGCCTTTCCAACGACGAGGCGGAGACGAAGGTGGAAAAACTTTGCCAGGAATTTGAAAGACAGAAGAAGTATCTGTCAGAACTATGGTAAACAAAGGAGGTGTCAGATGGAGTCTTTCTTTGAGGCGATAATAGGCCCCCTCAAGGCGTTCTTCATAAATACTGCCATGTTTATGCCTCATCTTATGGTGCTGGTTGTCATAATATTTATAGGGTTTGTGGTGGCATGGCTCTCAAGGGTTGTAACCGTAAGGGTGCTCTCCGCCATAGGGTTTGATACCTGGAGTGCAAAGCTTGGGATAGCCTCTCTGCTGCAGAAAGGTGGGGTGGCAATGAGCCCGTCCCAGTTTTCCGCACAGTTTGTATACTGGTTTATTCTGATCGTCTTTGGCCTTGCTGCCTTGAGTGCCCTGGATATCGAGATTACTGACACCATAGTGTCAAGAACACTTGAGTATATACCACGGCTGATTTCTGCCGGGCTTTTGCTTATTATAGGCTGGCTCGTTGCAAGCTTTGTAGCAAGGGCAGTTCTTATAGCCTGTGTTAATGCAGGGGTTGTGTACGCAAGATTCATCTCCGATGGGGTGAAGATACTCATCCTCATCCTTATATTTGCAATGGCATTCGAAGAGCTCCACATAGCCCCGGGAATGGTGAAGATAGCCTTCTCCATACTCTTTGGAGGTATAGTGCTTGCCCTTGCCCTTGCCTTTGGTCTTGGTGGAAGGGATGTGGCAAGGAAGATACTGGAGGATAGAATCCAGAAAGAGGAGAAAAAAGAGGACCAGATAGACCATCTTTAGGCCCGAGACAGCCCAAAAGCCTTGACAATAGAATGACTATTTTGATACCTTTAATTAAAATCACAGGCAGTTCAGGAGGATTATCATTAAAACATAAAGTGTATTGGAGGTGGGTTATGAAATTGCGAGCAATATTGATGGCAGTGGTTTTGGTGTCTGTGCTCACCATCTGCCAGATCAGTGCTACGGCAACTGACCTTGTGGTGAGAAAGGCCTCTGGAGAGGTGGTTGCAACAGATACCGTGGCAACACCCAATACCATAGTGGTCAGAACCACCAACTGGAAGGGGCAGGAGTTCATTGTGGGAGCAGCAGTGGAGGCAGATACGGTCATAAAGATAGGGGACAGGACTGCCGGCCTCGAAGAGGTAAAAGAGGGAGACAGGGTGGAAATAGTATACCAGAGAAACAAAAGGGTAATAGCAAAAACCATAAGAATAAAAAGATGAAAGGATGGTGTGAAAGATGAAAAGAAGCCTCGCACTCTTTACAATAGTAGTATTTCTTGCAGGATTATTCTTGGTTACAGGTTGTGCCAGGAAGGCCGTAAAGCCTGAGGGAAAGGCTGTAAAAGAAGAGGTAGAAAAGGCCATGCCAGAGGAGACAATTCCGGAAGACAGAGTTGGTGAGGGCGCAGGCCTTGAAGAGGATGCTGTTGAAGGTGCAGCCGTTGGCGAAGAAGTGGCTCCTGCCGAAGAAGTGACTCCTGCCGAAGAGGAAGCCATGGTAACAGGCATAGAGGATGTCTTCTTCGATTATGACCGTTATTCCATCAGAGAAGATGCCAGAGCCACGCTCGAGAAGAATGTAAAGATACTGCTTAACGGAAAGAAGGACGCAAGGATAGTCATAGAGGGACACTGCGATGAACGCGGTACAGTGGAGTACAACATAGCACTGGGACAGAGAAGGGCAGATGCGGTAAAGAAGTATCTCGTAGATCTTGGCGTGGACCCCTCGCGTATAACCACCGTGAGTTACGGCAAGGAAAAACCCTTCTGCTTCGAGCACAACGAGCAGTGCTGGCAGGAGAACAGAAGGGCTCACTTTGTCATCAGTGAGTAATCTCTGCCAGAGGGTTATCCATCCTGTTGGGATAAAGGCTCGACTCCTGTCTGATATGGAGCTGCCATGACAGATACCCTTTGGAAAGAGTTTGTCCTCTTTGCGACCGTCTTCGTGACGGTCGCACTTTTGCTTTTTGTTCTGAGAAAACTCTGCCTCAGGCTGATAGACAGCTGGGCGAGGAAGACCAGCACAGAGCTGGATAACCTTGTTCTTTCCACGCTGAGGCACCCCTCCATATACTGGGCACTTGCCATAGCATTCTACATAGCCCTTGCCACATCAGGGTTCCCAGAGAAGTATGTGAACTATGGGCTCAAGATTATATACATACTCATCATATTCTCTGTAAGCTATGCCACGGCCTCGCTCCTTTCACGGATGGTGCAGTACTACATAGACCGCTCCGCCGTTAGCATGCCTGCCCCGGGCCTCTCGAAGGCCATTATAAACATACTGGTTCTGTCCATAGGGGTGCTCATAATATTCAACACCCTCGGTATATCCATAACCCCGCTCATTACAGCCCTTGGCGTAGGTGGGCTCGCAGTGGCACTGGCACTGCAGGACACCCTCTCGAACCTGTTTGCGGGCCTCCATATACTCCTTGAAAGACCCCTCAGGGTGGGCGACTATGTAAAGCTCGACTCAGGCGAGGAGGGCTATGTGGTGGACATAGGCTGGAGAACCACACGAATAAGAAAACTGCAGAACAACATCGTGGTCATACCGAACAGCAGGCTTGCCCAGAGTGTTATAACCAACTTCAACATGCCTGAAAAAAGGATGTCCCTTCTTGTTCCCATAGGGGTGAGCTACAGCGAAGACCCTGACAAGATAGAGAAGATACTGATCGATGAAACCCTTAAGGCCACCAGTGAGGTGCCAGGGCTTCTGGCAGAGCCGAAGCCTTTCGTAAGGTTCATCCCAGGGTTTGGGGACTTCTCGCTGGATTTTACCCTCATATGCCAGGTAGAGGAGTTCGTGGACCAATACCTTGTGCAGCATGAGCTGAGAAAAAGAATCTTCAAAAGATTCAAGGAAGAGGGTGTAGAAATTCCCTTCCCCGTCCGAACAATATATTTGAGAAAAGAACAGGGAGACCAGTAGAGATGGAACCTTTCAGATTCTACGAGTGCACAGCCCTTGTAAGGATGACAGGCAGAAGGGCCAGTGACCTTATAGAGTTTGCCGAGATAATCAAGAATGTGAGCCCCGCTGCCATCTTCCACCACATGCACCAGTATTTTCTGAAGCCCCACATCATACTGCCAGAGTATCCCAACGACTTTGCCATATGGGCGGCAGATGCCCTGGAGGACAAGATTCTTGCCGAAAGGCTTGCAAACCTCAACCCATTCGAGTTCACCAATATAGAGGACATAAGAAGAGAGATACTGCGTATAATGACGGAACACCTGAAGGAGTATCCCGCACCAAGGCCTGTCATAAAGGGCAAGGAGTTCTTCTTCAACGAGGGTATAACCCTCGTTGTGGAGACCACCTTTAGAGCAGATACCCTGGGGGAGTTCCTTGCAGCCCTGAGGGAGGTCCATACATCGAGTATATATTTTCACTTCTACGAGGCACGCCTCAGGCTCGGTAAAGAGCTCGATGACTTCAGCCGTTTCTTCGAAGACTGTGGAGACCCTAAATGCAGAGAGATCGCCTGCACCATACGCTCCCTCGATCCCTACATGTACACCACGGAGATGTTGAGAAGAAAGATCATAGAGATAGTAGAGGAAAGGTGCGATGACGCTTGAAGAATACCGTAACATTGCAGAGCCAGGTGAATTGAGGCTCATAGAGGCCATGGCCAGAAGGCTTGATGGCAGAAAGTTCATCCATGTGAACTCCACATTCACAGGTGGCGGGGTTGCAGAGCTTCTCCAGCGCATGGTGCCTCTTTTCAACTCTATGGGGATAAAGACAGAGTGGAAGGTGATAAAGGGCACAAAACCCTTCTTCGAGGTTACAAAGAGAATACACAATAGCCTGCAGGGCCAGGGCCTTATGATAACACGACGCATGTGGGAGACCTACGAGGCCGTGAACGAGCGCAACGCACAGAAGATGGACCTCTCTGCAGACTGT
Source organism: Deltaproteobacteria bacterium (assembly GCA_015492245.1). GTDB lineage: Bacteria > Desulfobacterota > GWC2-55-46 > GWC2-55-46 > DRQE01 > DRQE01. The sequence continues at coordinate 15,862 of WGFM01000023.1, forward strand.
GTCTTCATACATGATCCACAGCCAGCCATGCTCATAGACAGGAAGAAAGAGGGGCTGTGGATATGGCGCTGCCATATAGACATATCGGCACCTGACAGGGCAACATGGTATATACTCAAGAAACATGTTGAAAACTACGATGCCGCCATATTCTCTGCTGCCAAGTTCGCCCAGTCTCTGAATATACCACAGTTTATGATAACTCCCTCAATAGACCCGCTGAGTGAGAAAAACCGTGATCTCACAGAAGAAGAGGTGGCAGAGGTCTACGAGCGTTTCGGTATTCCAAGAGACAAACCTCTGATACTCCAGGTATCAAGGTTTGATCCCTTCAAGGACCCCCTTGGTGTTATGGATGCCTTTTTTCTTGTAAGGAAGTATCACGACTGCAGGCTCGTCCTTGCAGGAGGCACCGCAACAGATGACCCTGAGGGCGAAAGGGTTCTTGCACAGGTTAGGGAGAAGGCCGAGGGATGCCCGGATATACACATTCTTCTTCTACCACCTTTCAGCGACAAGGAGATAAACGCGCTTCAGAGGGGGGCCACCATAGTGTTGCAGAAGTCCACCAAGGAGGGTTTCGGCCTTGTGGTGGCAGAGGCCCTCTGGAAGGAAAGGCCTGTCATAGCAGGTGATGTGGGGGGCATACCGCTTCAGGTGATAGATGGGGTTACAGGCTATCTTGTGCACTCCATAGAGGGAACCGCCTTCAGGATCAGACAGCTTCTCCAGAACCCTGCCCTTGCAGAACAGATGGGTAGAGCCGGCAAGGAGCATATAAGGAGGAACTTCCTCATAACAGGACATATAAAACACTACCTCTCCCTGTGGATCGCGATGGAGAACAGGGACTCGAGTGTGATATACATTTAAAAAGACCGACCACCCCATGCCCCATAAGACCTTGAGAAGGTTCTTCGCTGTAGCCTCTATGCTGGTGCTTGCAATAGCGCTTTTTGCCTGCAAGGCCCAGAAGGAGGGGACCCAGGAGGCCATAACCATAGTGTTCAAACACGGCAAGCTCGCGGGAGGGCCCGAGGCAATGAGGCTCATCCTTTCCCGCTTCGAGGCCGAAAACCCGGGCATAAAGGTCAAGGACGAGGTGCTCCCTGCCTCGACAGATGAGCAGCACCAGTTCTATGTCATAAACCTTGAGGCCAGAAGCCAGGAGTTCGATGTGCTCTCGATGGATGTCATCTGGGTGGAGGAGTTCGCAAGGGCAGGCTGGCTGCGGCCTCTGGATGAGGTCTTCCCACCCGAGGAAAGAAGAGACTTTTTCCATGGCCCCCTCTCTGCTGTAACCTACAGGGACAATGTGTATGCCATCCCATGGTATATAGATGCAGGGCTTCTGTATTACAGGAAAGACCTTCTGGAGAGATACTCCCTGCCAGTGCCCCGCACATGGGAGGAGCTCGTCTCAACTGCAAGGGCCATCATGAAAGAAGAGAGGGGCCTTTACGGGTTTATCTGGCAGGGCAAACAATACGAGGGGCTTGTCTGCAATGTTATGGAGTATATGTGGAGTAGAGGCGGCGGGCTTATAGGGGAGGATGGCAGATTCAATGCCCTGAAAAAGGAGAATGTGGAGGCCCTAAGGTTCATGTATGACCTCATACACACCTACAGGGTAAGCCCCCCTCTTGTAACCACCGCTGTTGAGGAGACCACCCGCCATATATTCGGCTCGGGCAGGGCCATCTTCATGCGCAACTGGCCCTATGCATGGAACATATTCGAACGAGAGGGCTCGCCAGTAAAGGGCAAGGTGGGTGTTACGGTGCTTCCTGCCTTCAGTGGTTACAGATCCGCTTCAACACTTGGTGGATGGCAGCTGGGGGTCAACAGGTACTCGAAACATCCCGAGGCAGCAGAAAAGCTGGTTAGATACCTCACCTCCTACAGGGTGCAGAAAGAGATGTCCATAAAGATGGGCTACAGGCCACCACGACGAAGTCTCTACAGGGATGAAGAATTGAGGAAGGTCCAGCCCTTCATTGTAAGGCTCTACGATGTGTTCGAACATGCAAGACCACGGCCAGAAAGCCCCTTCTACATGATGATAACCCAGGTGCTCCAGCCCGAGTTCAGCGCAGCCATAACGGGGCTGAAGAGCCCCGAGGAGGCACTGCGGTCCATACAGCGCCAGGTTGAGCATATACTCACGATGGAGGAGAGATGAGACAGAAAGGAGAGGGCTATGGGTTCATTGTGCCTGCAGCGCTGGTTCTTCTCTTTGTAACCATATATCCCCTTGTGTATGTGTTCTGGCTGAGCCTTCACCGGAAACACCTTATATTCCAGATTTCGAGGTTCAGCGGGCTTGAAAACTACCTCTTTCTCCTTCAGGATGAACGCTTCCTGAGGGCACTGTGGAATACCATCTATTTTACCGTGGTATCCGTGGGGCTTGAGCTTACACTGGGCCTTCTCTTTGCCCTCGTGCTTCAGGGGGCATTTGCTACCAGGGGTGTGGTAAGGGCCCTCGTGCTCCTGCCATGGGCACTGCCAACGGTGGTCTCTGCAAGGATGTGGGAGTGGATGTACAATACAGATTTCGGCATCATAAACTATCTTCTCGGTGTGGATGTAAACTGGCTCGGCAGCCCCTTCTGGGCACTCAATGCAGCAATAGTCATGGATGTATGGAAGACCACACCCTTTGTGGCACTGATCCTCATGGCAGGCCTCCAGGTAATCCCCCGTGAGCTCTATCAGTCTGCCATGGTGGATGGAGCAGGCAGCCTCTACATATTCTTGAGGATAACTCTACCCATGCTCAAACCGGTGATACTCGTGGCCCTTCTTTTCAGAACCATAGATGCCTTCCGTGTGTTCGATGCCATATATGTGCTTACAGGAGGAGGGCCTGCCAACACAACGGAGACCCTTTCCATATATGCGTACAAGGTTCTCTTCCAGACCCTTCAGTTCGGCTATGGCTCTGCAATAGCCATGGTGGTGTTCCTCTGTGTGGGGTTTATAAGTGTGTTCTATGTGAGGCTTTTGAGTAGATGAGTGATGGGGCTAAAAGATTGCTCAACGGGTTTATACTTCTGGCGGTAATACTATGGTCTGTTGCACCCTTTGTGTGGCAGGTGATAACCTCTTTCAAGCCCTCTACAGAGCTTGCCACCCTTCCCCCGCTTCTGCCCACACACCCAACACTCGAGAATTACATGAGTGTGTTCTCTGACAGACCTTTTGGGAGGATCATCCTTAACAGTCTCGTTGTGGCATCTTTTACCACGATTTTTTCTCTTCTCACAGGTTCTCTCGCAGGGTTCGCCCTTTCTGTGCTGAGGCCCAGGGGTGGGTATATCTTTCTGGGGTTCGTCCTTACCGTATCCATGTTTCCCCCCATATCCACGGTGAGCCCCCTTTACATAATAATGAGGGAGCTTGGCCTGAGGGACACCCTCTTTGCCCTTGTCGTTACATACACCACATTCAGCCTGCCCCTTACCATATGGATACTTACAAACTTCTTTCGTTCCATACCCAGGGAGCTCTATCTATCGGCACGGGTTGACGGATGCAGCAATTTTCAGATATTTTATAGGATATTCCTGCCAGTGGCAGGCCCGGGACTTTTTGCCACGGCCATACTGGTCTTCATATTCGCATGGAACGAGTTTCTCTTTGCCCTTACCTTTACCTCCACGGTGAGGGCAAGGACAGTGCCCGTGGAGATAGCCCTTTTTCCAGGTGTTCACGAGATGCCATGGGCAGAGATTGCAGCGGCCTCTGTGATAGTTACGGTGCCGGTGGTGCTACTGGTCTTTCTGTTTCAGAAGAGGATCATCGAGGGGCTTACAGCAGGAGCCATAAAGAGATGACGAGGGTAGAGCTAAAGGGGATAACCAAGAGGTTCAACACTACAGAGGTGATAAAGGGGGTGGACCTCCTCATAGAGAGGGGGGAGTTTTTCACCTTGCTTGGGCCCAGTGGTTGTGGGAAGTCCACACTCTTGAACATAGTGGCAGGCCTTGAAGAACCCACCACTGGCAGCATATACTTCGATGACAGGGATGTAACCGCCCTTTCCCCACCAAAGAGGGATGTGGCCATGGTCTTCCAGACCTACGCCCTCTATCCCCACATGAGTGTATTCGAAAACATCGCCTTTCCACTACGGGTAAGGAAAGAGGGGCAGGATACAGTTGAAAGGGAGGTCAGAAGGGTTGCAGCCCTTGTGGGTCTCGAGAGGCATCTTTCGAAAAGGCCCTCACAGCTTTCAGGCGGAGAGCGCCAGAGGGTGGCCCTTGCCAGGGCCATAGTAAGGAGGCCAAGGGTCTTTCTTATGGATGAACCCTTGAGCAACCTGGATGCGCGCCTGAGGATAATCATGAGGACAGAACTCAAAAGACTCCACAGGGAACTCGCCATAACCACCATATATGTAACCCATGATCAGGAAGAGGCGATGAGCCTTTCCGACAGGGTGGCGGTCTTCCATGCCGGCACCATCCAGCAGTGTGCCCCTGCGATGGAGCTCTACCGCAGGCCTGCAAACCTATTTGTTGCCCGTTTCATAGGCAGCCCACCGATGAACATAGTGGAGGCAAAGGTGCTGTCCCAGAGGCCTGCTGTCATAGATATGTGCGGCATGACCATCGAACTGCCTGCCACTGTGGTGGCTGAAGAGGGTGTGCTTGCCGGCATAAGGCCAGAGGATGTTGAACTCTCCACCAGAGCTGCCCCTGCCATGGCAGAAGCGGTGGTGGATGTGGCAGAGCCTGTGGGGGTGTATCAACTCCTTGAGATTGTGTATAATGGTTTAAGGCTCATGGTGAGAACAGAGATGGAAGACATAAGGGCAGGCGACAGGGTATACTTCAGGCCCATAGCCGAAAGGATACACCTCTTCAACCCTGTAACAGAGAGGAGACTATGATGGCTTCCAGGAGGAAGTCTTCTCTTATAGTGGTATCCAACAGGGAACCCTATACGATAAAGAGGGACGGAAGGCTTGAGAAGACCGTTGGAGGGCTCGTCTCAGCCCTTGACCCTGTAATGTGTTCTGCAAGGGGTGTGTGGATAGCCTCAACGAGGGCACGAAGGGGCATGAAGGTGGAAGTGCCACCAGAGGCTCCATCCTATACGATGAGGCTTGTGCCAGTGAGCACAAAGGACTTCGAGGACTACTACGATGGATACTCCAACAGCTTTCTATGGCCCCTCTGCCATATAACCCTGGACAGGGTCTATCTTCGCGATAGATACTGGGAGAGCTACAAGAGGGTAAACCAGCTCTTTGCAGAGGCCGTGGTGGAAGAGGCGGATGGCAGAAAGATGTTCGTGTGGCTTCAGGACTATCACCTGGCACTCTGTGCAGACTATATAAAGGAGAAGAACCCGGGCCTCAAGCTCTCTCTTTTCTGGCACATACCCTGGCCCCCCTACGATGTGTTCAGGGCATGCCCCCACAGAAGGGAGGTCTTAAGAGGGCTTCTTGCAAACGACCTTCTGGGTTTCCAGATAGAGGCATTCACAAGAAACTTCCTAAGATGCGTGGAACTGGAACTGAAGGACGAAGTAAGGATAGAAGGCGATATGATCTACACAGAGAGGGGAAAGACAAGGGTGAGCGCTTTTCCCATAAGTATAGACTATGGCTGGTTTGAAGAGGCAGCCACCTCCAGCAGGGCCGAGAGATTTTTGCGAAGATTCAAGAGAGAGAGAAACCTCGAGGGCAGGCTCATAGGGTTGAGCGTGGACAGGCTCGATTACACCAAGGGCATAATAAGAGGACTTTCAGCCCTTGAGCTCTTCTTCGAGAAGTATCCCGAATTCAAAAGACGGTTCAGCTTCATCCAGATTGCCGTGCCAACCAGGGTCTCAGAGACATATCTGGGCTACATGGAGACGGTTAGAAGAAAGGTATACACCATAAACAGCCGTTTTGCCACCGGCGACTGGCGCCCCATCGAGTATATAGAGAAGAAGTTCACCCACCAGGAGCTTGCAGGCCTCTACAGGGGTGCAGACCTTCTGATGATAAGCAGCGTCTATGACGGTATGAACCTCGTTGCAAAGGAATACATCGCCTCACAGGTAGACCTTACGGGTATTGTGCTGGTAAGCCTTTTTGCAGGGGTGTCAGAGGATGTGCCAGGGGTTATAACCATAAACCCCTATGCAACAGAAAACTATGCAGATACCATAAAGATGGCGCTCGAGATAGATGACAGAGAGAAACAGAGACTCATCAAAAAGGCACGCGGTTACATAAGGAGAAAGGATATATACAGGTGGGTCAGCGGGATACTCAGGGAGATAAGAAGGATAAGATGAACAGTGTAGATAGATACCTGTTTAAAAACCTTTCCCCTTTTCGTGAAATGCTTCGCACAAGACCCTCCCTTTTTCTCGATTACGATGGCACGCTCACCCCTATAGTGGCAAGACCTGAGAAGGCTTATATGAGCTATGAGATACACGAGCTCCTGAGGGTACTCACCAGGTTCTACACTATTGTGGTGATAAGTGGAAGGACACTCAAGGATGTGATGGCTCGTGTGGACATAGAGGATATAATATACGCAGGCAACCATGGTATGGAGATATACTCCAGGTGGTTCACCATGGTATACGACTCTGGCGGCACTGTAAAGATACTTTTAAGAAGGCTCGGAGATGAGCTCGAAACCATAGCCAGAAGGTTCAATGGCGCCATGGTGGAGGACAAGGGTTTTACCCTGAGCATACACTACAGGCTTGTGGATACGAGGGAGGCAAGAAGGCTCGTTACCGATGTGAAGACACTTCTGATGCCCTTTGAGGAGAGGGGGCAGATAAGACTCACAGAGGGAAAGAAGGTTCTGGAGGTAAGACCCCCCACCACATGGAACAAGGGAGAGGCGGTCAAGTGGCTTACAGAAAGACCCATTTTAAGAGGCACAACCCCTGTTTATGTGGGAGACGATGTTACAGACATAGACGCCTTCAGGGTGGTAGACTCAAGCGGTGTCAGTATATCTGTGGGAAGGATGGAGGATTCTGCCCGATTCTATCTCAAGGGCCAGGCAGAGGTGAAGAAGCTCATGAACTATCTGAAAGAGCTGGCAGAGAGGAGGGAGCTGGGGGGCTAAATCTCTTCCCTCGATGGAGAATACTTTATGGCAAGTATCCTCGCACCGATAAGGGCGAATATCAGGAAGATTACCATGACGAACCTTTCAAGCTCTATCTCCTTGAACCAGAAGCCCATCGCCTCTGTGAGCACCACCACTATGACCGTATCTATTATGTAGGTAACCTTCACCCTTCCGGCAGAGAAGTAGGTAAGTGAGGTTTTGACCACCTCGAGAAGGGCCAGCACCATAAGGGCACCTGTGAGCACATACTTTGCCATCCCATGGGCATCGCCTGTTCTCAGATACTCTGTCGCGCTAATGGCCAGCCCTATGGTTAGCCAGAACATAACTCCTATGAGTACCGTCATGAGAAGGCTCAATGCCACCCTTATGGCACCACCAAAGACTGCTTCCATATTCGATACTCCTTTTGCTGCGTTCTTCATCTATCCTGTATTGTAATGGGTCTTCTTTACGGGGGTATGACAGAACCGTTACAGGTGTTTGAAATTATGGAGGGGGGTTGTGGCAGCAGACAATATACCGGCTCTCTACAGCCTTCCCCTTCTTGAGCTCTTCCCTTATCCTCTTTGCCCTTTCTGGCATGGCAAGCTGGAAGAACCGCATCTGTTCCTCGAGACAGCGAAGTTTCTGTATGGCAGGCCTTCTGCGGTGGCGCTCTATCTGTTCATCTGTTCTGTAGTAAAGAAGGGGTGGGGTGGTCTTCCTCTCCTGGGGGTGTGGAGAACCTTCCTTCATGGCTATAAGCTCCTTTAGCGGGATAAGGGGTATGGTGGTGTTGTCTGCCCGCAGCTTCACCCTGTCTTTAAAAACCTTCTTAAAATAGATGGTCTCCTTTATGATAATGTCAACAGGAAGGAAGGGCTGCTCTGGAGAATACATGGTGAACGCCACCATCTCTTTATCCTCTATCCAGTGTCTTCTTTTCTCCTCGCTCAGCAGGTCCTCGAACTTTACAGGCAGTTTCGGACGGAACCCCATGGACTTAAAGGAGGGCGAATATCTTCTGAAGAAGCGTCTGTTCCATCTTTTAAGGTATATTCCAATTTCCATACTTCAATCAAGTACTACCGTTACACCAGAGTGCTACCTGTATGTAAAAAGAGATGGCCTGTCTATGGATGATAGCCCACCCCTCCTGCTGCCAGAGACAGGCTCAAGGGATGTGAATATGTAAAAAGGTTTTATCCACCTGTCCAAAACCTCTTGACAAGGCTTGTGAAATTCTTTAAATTAAAATATTCAATCTCTATGGGAAGGGGTTCTATATCATGATACAGAAGACCTACTATCCATCTGAAGGCAGCGTTGAGAAGCGCTGGTATATTGTGGATGCAGAGGGCAAGACCCTTGGAAGGGTTGCCTCGCGTATTGCCCGACTCTTGAGGGGTAAGCACAAACCAGTCTACACGCCCGGCATGGATACAGGAGATTTTGTAATAGTGGTGAATGCGGAGAAGATAAGGGTTACGGGAAAGAAACTCTCTGACAAGGTATATTACAGCCACAGTGGTTATCCTGGTGGCATAAGGGCGATTACCCTTGGAAAGCTGCTTGCTGAAAAGCCAGAGGAGGCCATAAGGAAGGCTGTGTGGGGTATGCTTCCCAGGGGAAGGCTTGGCAGAAGGATGTTCAAGAAACTCAAGGTATACAGTGGGCCTGTGCATCCCCACAGTGCGCAGAAGCCACAGGAGATTGACCTATAAAGGAGGCAGTTTGATTATGGCAGAAGAGGGTGTTTACTGGGCTGTAGGAAGAAGGAAGACCTCTGTTGCAAGAGTGAGGGTTGTTGTGCCAGGTTCAGGAGAGATGGTGATAAACAGGAAGGCTCTGGAGGAGTACTTCCCCAGGGATACATGGCGCAACGAGGTGAAGTTTCCCTTGAGGATTACCGACAACATAGAGCGTGTGAATGTATATGCCAGTGTGGGTGGTGGAGGTTTGAGCGGGCAGGCAGGTGCCATACGCCACGGCATAGCAAGGGCACTGGTGGAGGCCAACCCTTCCTGGCGAAAGGTGCTCAAAAAGGAGGGGGTTCTCACCAGGGACCCGCGCATGAAGGAGAGAAAGAAGTACGGCCAGAGGGGTGCAAGGGCGAGGTTCCAGTACTCGAAGAGATAATACCGTTGTCTCCACAGAGACAGTGGTTTATAATCCAGGGGAAGGCCTGAGAGGGGCCTTCCCCTTTCTGATTTTTAAAGAAGGAGTATTATGTTATGCTCGATGTTGCAATACTCGGGGCAAGTGGGTACACAGGCATTGAGCTTTTGAGGATACTCTCACGGCACAGACATGTGAGGGTGGTCCATGCAGGCTCAAGGCAGTACAGTGGCAGGAAGGTGGAAGAGGTGTTTCCGTTCCTCAGGGGGGCCTGTGGGGGGCTTACCTTTGGAGACGATGAGCCCTCTGGCATAGAGGCAGAGCTTTTCTTCTGCGCACTGCCACATGGGGCCTCCATGGATGTGGTAGCGGTGCTTCTGGAAAGAGGCAAGAAGGTGGTGGACCTCAGTGCAGACTTCAGGCTCAAGGACAGGCTCCTGTACGAAAGGTGGTACAGGGAGCACACCGCCCCAGGGCTTCTCAATGAGGCCGTCTATGGTCTGCCAGAGTTCTACAGGGAAGAGATAAGGGGCGCAACCCTTGTGGCAAACCCCGGCTGTTACCCCACGGGCACCATCCTTGCCCTCCTGCCTCCGCTCAGGGAGGGGCTTGTATATCCCAGTGGTATAATAATAGATGCAAAGAGCGGGGTATCCGGGGCAGGAAGAAAGGCAGCCCTTGAGACCCAGTTTGTGGAGGTCTCAGATGGGTTTCATCCCTACAGGGTGCTTGCCCACAGGCACACCCCTGAGATAGAAGAGGTGCTTTGTGTCCTTTCAGGGGAAAAGCTCAGGGTGGCCTTTGTGCCCCATCTTCTGCCTGTGGCAAGGGGCATTCTTACCACCATATATGCCACACTCAAAGAGGGGGTCTCCACAGAGGATATGAAGAGGGTATACAAAGAGTACTACAGTAAAGAGCCCTTCGTAAGGGTTATTGATGGAGGAGGCCTTCCTGATATAAAGCATGTGCGGGGTTCCAACCTGTGTGATATAGGTTTCAGGGTCGATGAAGAAAGGGGGCTTGTGGTCATCGTCTCTGCCATAGACAACCTTGTAAAGGGTGCCAGTGGACAGGCCGTGCAGAACATGAACATAATGTATGGTTTTCCAGAGACAGAGGCACTCGATGTCCTGCCACTCGGCCTCTGATGGTTGCAACCCTCATGGCTTCTGATAGAATCCACACAGGAGGAGCTGTCATCACATGAGAGGTGGCATAAGACTATTCAGGGTTCTGGGCATTACCGTATCGATAGACTACACCTGGTTCATAGTCTTCTTTCTCTTTGCCTGGAGCCTTGCCTACGGCTACTTTCCCCAGAAGGTTCCTGATATGAGCGGCACTTCCTATCTTGTTATGGGCGGGGTGGCCTCGTTGTTTCTCTTCATATGTGTGCTCATACACGAGATAGCCCACTCCTATACGGCAAACAGGTTAGGGCTCGATGTGAAGGAGATAACCCTCTTCATATTCGGCGGTGTGGCTCAACTTACCAAGGAGCCAGATACGCCCGGGAAGGAATTCAAGATAGCCATAGCAGGCCCTCTGGCAAGCGGGGTGCTGGCGGCACTTTTCTACCTTCTGCGACTGGTTGTAGACGAAGTCTATCCAGGGGGCACCATGCAGGGGCTTTCGGCTGTGGTGGGTTTTCTTGCCACCATAAACATCGTGCTCATAGTGTTCAACATGATACCTGGTTTTCCGCTGGATGGTGGCAGGGTGATGCGTGCCATATGGTGGGCGAAGACAGGCAGCATAAAGGATGCAACCAGGGCCGCAAGCGTGGTGGGCAAGGGGTTTGCAACACTGCTCATAGTGTTCGGATTCCTTCAGATAATATCAGGGCTGTTCATACAGGGGCTGTGGGCTGTGCTCATAGGGGTGTTTCTGCAGCAGGCTGCAGAGGGCAGTTACCGCCAGCTTATAATGAAGATGACACTTGAGGGCATGAAGGTGGCTGACATCATGACACGCAATGTGGTTACGGTGCCTGCACATATACCCATTTCAACGGTTGTGGAGAGGTTTTTCTTCAACTACCACTTTGTGAGCTTTCCGGTCTTGAAGAATGGAAGGCTCGTTGGGCTTCTGACCCTTAACGATGTGAGGAAGGTGGACAAAGAGAGGTGGCATACAACCCTCGTTGAGGAGGCCATGGAGAGGATAAGCCCCCACAGGGTGCTTCATCCCGAAGACAGCGTGCTCCATGCCCTAATGAAGATGATAGAGGATGGTGTTGGAAGATACCCTGTTGTCGACAGAAGGGGCAACCTTGTGGGCATACTCTCGAGAAGGGATATAATGAAGACAATGGAATTCAAGGCAGAACTGGCAGAGAAGGAAAAGTAGCGCAGATTCTGTCCATAAGCTGTGAAAGGATATATCTCTATGGTATCACTGAAGATACTGAACCCGGACGAGATAAGAGCACGCCTTGCCCCTATCTACAAGGAGGAGGGATTGAAGCTTGTTCTTCTCTTTGGCTCCCTTGCCAGGGGAAAGACCCACGGAGAGAGTGATAATGACATCGGTTGACAGGGCTATTATAGAGAGAAGACTCGCTGGGATGATAGAGTCTTTAAGGACACTTGAACCTGTAGAGGCCATGACACTCGAGGATTACGAGGCCGACCTTGGAGACTACATAGGGGCTATAGAGGAGTATGTGGAGGGGTAAAGTGCCCTGTACCTCGTGCGAGGTCATTGACAGTGGTTCTCATTTCATGCTATAGTCTTGATACAGGGGGGTGTATAAGGATGGGTAAGACACAGTTCCTTGTGGATGAAAAAGGAAAAAAGACTGCTGTTCTACTGTCCATGGATGAGTGGGAAGAACTGATGGAGGATCTCCATGACCTTGCCATTATTGCAGAGCGCAGGGATGAGCCCTCTATGGATTTTGAGGAGTTGAAAAAACGCCTTAAAGCAGATGGGCTCTTATAGAATTACATGGAAACATTCTGCAGAAAAAGATCTGAGACGAATCCATAGGTCTTACATACCACATATAATCAAAGCCATCGAGGAGCTTTCTCATAATCCCTTTCCTTCTCGTCATAAAAAACTTTACAGGGCAGAAACAACCTACAGGATACGTGTGGGAGATTATCGCATTGTATATCAGGTGGATAAGAGGGAAAACCTCATCACCATCTACCACATACGCCACAGAAGGGATGTCTATAGAATGTAGTAATCTCCTTATACCTCTGAATCAAATAAGAAAGGGGAGACCCTCTGGGGTCTCCCCTTTCTTCAGGTAGAGGAGGTAAGAAGATGAAAAAGGGCTTTATTACCATACATAACCGATACGGAAGTCTCCGCCTATGCCGAATCCAGAGGCAGGGAAGTCTTCACTATAGGTGATGCCAGTTGTTGTATCGCTTACCTCTACACTGAGGCTTCCCATGGTTATGCCTGCATAGCCTGCAAGAGATAGGGTTAGATTGTTTGTGAAAAGCCATTTGTAGCCAAGCTCACCACTGGCAAATACAAACAGGGCAGAACCATCACCTTTAAGCCCTGCCACGGGCTCGTATTCTGCAGACAGGCTTATTGCACCCCCGTTGACACCCCAGTATGCACCATCGAAGAGCTTTCCTCTTTGAAAATACTTTCTGTATCCACCTGCCGCACCTATTCCAGACCATGTCCAGCTGTCAGACTCATCACTCCAGTAAAGCCCCTGTGCATACCATGTGCTGTCGTCTGTAAGCCGTTTCTCATACTCCACATCAAACATGCCCCATGCAAGCCCCAGAGGATTTACCCCCACAGACTGTGTAGGCTCGGCAGCTGCTTTGCCAGCCCACATAAAGGAGACGAAAAATAACAGAAAAAACAATACACAACGCTTTCTTCATTTTGCACCTCCATCGTTGTTTTTTGCTCCATCCAATCTTTGAGCAATAAAAGTGCGATTTTCGATAAAACAAAACATATATGTGGTATTGTCAAGAGAAAAATAACATATATGGGGTTTATGTGAAAGAAAATAGGAACTATAATTCCTACATGATGATAAATGTTCCTGTGATAAGAAAAGAGCTCGGCAAAAAGATAAGGGCTTTGCGTAAGGAAAGAAGGCTCACACAGGAAGAACTTGGTGAGCTGGCAGGGCTCAGTTACAAGTTCATAGGCGAGGTGGAAAGGGGAGTTGTGAACATAAGCCTTGATTCTATCGTGAAAATATCGAACGCACTGGGTGTTGAGCCACAGGAACTCTTCGTTGACAGGAAGGCCCTTCTGAGCCCTGAAGAACGCAGGGTGCTCAAAAAGGCACTCGAGCTACTTGCAAGGTTTGTATAGACCATCCTGGTTAGTATAATTTCCTTCCTTTCTCTAATCTGGTATAATTGATTCCTTATGGGCACGAAGATCTTCGAGATGGTAACCCAGTTCACCCCGCAGGGAGACCAGCCCCGTGCCATAGGGGAGCTGGCAGAGGGGGTAAGAGAGGGACTTGAACACCAGGTGCTCCCTGGGGTTACAGGAAGTGGCAAGACCTTCGCCATGGCAAAGGTCATTCTCCATAAGCCTGCATAGGGACTTTTTACAGAGATAAATCAAAAAGGGAGACCCTCTGGAACAGGGTCTCCCTTTTCTTCTTGGGTAAGGAGACTAAGAAGACTAAAAGATTATCTTGCCTGCAGAGAGCCTTGTCATTTGCCGCCTATCAGGTATCTTACTCCCACGGATGGACCATGGAAGCCCAGGCTCTGGTTTACCTGTATATTCCTGACTTCAGCTACATCGTCTACGAACTCCTGTATGGTTCCCACATTTGTAAGGTATATGAGGTTGTAGGCGGCATAGACGCTGAGGTTGTCCAGCACTCCGTAGGAGAGCCTGAGAGCCATGTCGAACATGGGGGTGATGATGTCCTTGTCCCACTTGATTACATAGCAGTCCCAGTTGTTTATACAGGCTCCACCGGGTCTTATGGTTGTGAACTTGTACTTTCCGTCTGTTGAGCCGTAGAGAAGCGAAAGCCCGATGTCGAAGCCAAGGTTCAGGGCAGTGCTCAACGCCCAGTTACCGTTCACTCCACCTGTAAGACCGAATGCAGATGTATCCATGTTGTAGGTGTCTTTATAGTCGTTGAGTGTGGCGCTTACCCTATCGAGGAGCACATCGAGGTCGCGCTCGAGGCTTACATATCTGAGCCCAATCCTGTAGTTTGCGCTGAACGAACCGCTCTGTGCAAGAGTGTTCTCCCTGTAGAAGGAGAGTGTGCGGAACTTTATCTCAGAGTCTGCACTTATTGTGCAGAGGTTGCAGTTTCGTTCAAGCTCCGGATGTGATGTGCTTGGGTATATGTCGTCCGTTGAGGAGTTGCTCGTTATGCTGTCCTTCTCATCGTCTGAGAAGGAGAGATAAGAAAGATGCCATCCCTGATGCTCCACACCGAGCCTGTAGGCAGGAGCATAGGGATGGTCAACCGTCTCGAGCTTGAGATTGACCGTTGGGTTTGTTCCCGAGGGATAGAAGTCCTGCGATGCATACGAAGTATCCATGCCTGTAGGCTCGAGGTAGAGAACCTCGATGTCCACGCTTGTTGCACTCGATGGCCTCACCGAAAGAACCATGAGAGCCATCAACAGGAATGCTGAAAACAAGATGCCTTTTTTCATACCCTGACCTCCTTTTACATCAGTTTTTTTCTTGTCAAGATGCTTGAAAATCCGCCATACCACCTCACGGCGGTATGGTTCCTTCCCTTCGCTTCATCTCCTTCTGCAGGGTTGCCGGGTCGAGTCTGCCAATTTCTTGTCGTATTTTACTACAGAGATGGTTACAGAAAGGTTACAGGTGGTGGTGTCCTGTCAGTGAGTTCGAGGCTCTATGTCCCCTTGTTCGAGCCCGCCTTCATGGCCAGCCTTCTGAGGTGGGCACCCGGTGGTATGCCCATCTCATCCTGAAGGTGTTCCTCGGCTTCTCTGTACACCCTGATGGCCTTTGAGGGATAGCCTGCATCGAGGTATATCTCCATCAGCATCGCATAGAGTTCTTCGTTAAGGGGGTCTTTTCTCACCGCCTGGTCGAGGTATGGTATGGCGAGCACTCCGTCTTTTTCGTTCCTGTAATGAGTTGCAAGGCGCAGTCCCGCCTTTATGTAATACTCCTTGAGAAGTTCCCTGTGTTTGACAATCCATAGGGGAGCACTGTCCTTTGAGAGGAAGTCGTCCCTGTAGAGTTCTATGGCACTTTTCAGAAGCTCGGGGTCCACCTCCTCGTGCAGAAGGGTCTTCTCCATCACCTCTTTGAACGCTATAGAGTCTATCCAGCACAGTGGGCGCGCAAGGGATACCCTCTTTTTGTTCACCAGAATCCACTGCACGGGCTTCGTGTCCGAAGGGCTGATGGCCCTGCGAAGCCGCGACAGGGTTACCTTCAGGTTATTCTCGGCAATATCGCCATCTGTCTCTGGCCACAGGGTATCCACAAGCAGGTCGTAAGGAACCTTTGAACCACCGAAGACTATAATTGCCTTTAGCAGGAGATTTGCCAGTCTGCTCCTCCACTTGCGGTCGTAGATGATTCTGTCTTCGGTCTCTATTCGCAGGTCTCCGAATGTGGTTATGCGGATAGGTTGTGCCTGTGGGTCTGCGACAAGCTCCACGCGAGTCTCTGGAGGGAACAACTGGGAGACCCTTTTGTCGAGAAAATCCGATGTCCTGTGGAGCACTATGGGATTTTCCTGCTCAGGAATAAGGCTCTGTGCCCCTTCGAGTGCCTTTCGTGCCTTTTCTATCATGCCCTGCATGTAGTATATTCTGGAGAGTTCCACACAGGCAGTGAAGGCAAAAAGGCGGAACCCGCTGTCGAGCCATCTTTCGATCCAGCTCGCCAGCCATCCTGCTGCCTCCTCATATCGTCCTGTGTCTGCAAGGGCCTGGCCTTTTAGGAGGGCTGCCATGAGTGATGCCATGTTACTGCCACTGAGTTCAGCCCGTTCCATGGCCTCCCTGCTGAATATCAGTGCCCTGTGAGGCTCACCTGTGACCAGACAGGCAATACCAAGGCTATAGTAGAGGTAGGCCTGATGAAAGTAGTTCTTCTCTGGCACCACGAGTCTACGAAGCCTGTGGGCTATTGCCTCTATGGTCTTTCTGTCATCCTTCCATGCGAGAGCAAGCAGCAGGTGGCTGTAAGCAAGAAAGTAGGTGATCATTGGCTGCCTATCGAACCTGGACATGCTGGTGGTTGCCTGTAGTATGGCCTCTGCCCTGTCGGGTTCGTCCGTTACGATGTAGTAAAGGGCTTCCGCCACCTCAAAACATGCCCTTATAACGGGGTTGACACCTGGAAGGTTGTAGATAGCCTCTGCATCTTTGATCAGGGACTCTGCTTCAGAAAGTCTGCCCATCCACACCAGTGGATATATTGCGAAGGCGGCCGAGAAGACCGAAAGAGACATAGAGCCCGCCTTGTCGGCCTGTATGCGCAACTTGCGGCATGTCTGATAGGCATCGGTTATGCTGGCATTGAGCTCGAACAATACCTTGAAGGCAAGAAGAGATGCCACGCAGAGGGGGGTGAGCTCCTCACTGCGTGCAAGCAACTCCTCTGTTCTTTCAAGCCAGTGGCCGTAGCTCTGAAAATTCCTGCCGTGGTCCCACAATGAGGCAATCCCTGCGCCACACGCAGCAGCGGCAGCCTCAATATCTCCACTGTCCATGAAGTATGTATAGAGGCTTTCCATCCTGTCCACCGATATGGCAGGCACCGTGGCTTCTCTAAGGAAGATGATCCTTTCAGGCAGGGGGTCTTCTTTCTCAATGTAACTCTGGAGGGGCGCAAGGTGGTGCAGAATCTTCACAATGTCCATGTTGAACCACCACAGGATGCTATCGCAGGAGAGCTCCTCTATATACTCACTGAGTAGCCCATTCTTTATGTAATGCTGGTATCTTTTCTCCAAGCTGTCCATGATGGCCCGGATGCGGTTAATAGGACATGTGTATCCTAAAAAACCTTGTATTTCAAAGAGAAAGAGATGGTCTGTACTCTGTAAAGTCAGGATATTCTATCACCGTGAAAAAAAGAAGTAAAGTAAAACCCACAACAGGTGATACAGAGGGTTTATGCAGGGAAGCTTTCTCGACGGCAGGCCATTTTTCTTTTTCTCCCTCTATGGTATAATTTACTTTCCATGAGTAGCAGTCTCTTCAGGATGGTAACCCAGTTCACCCCGCAGGGAGACCAGCCCCGTGCCATAGGGGAGCTGGCAGAGGGGGTAAGAGAGGGACTTGAACACCAGGTGCTCCTTGGGGTTACAGGAAGTGGCAAGACCTTCACCATGGCAAAGGTCATTGAGGAGGTCTCGCGGCCTGCCCTAATCATGGCGCCCAACAAGACCCTTGCAGCACAGCTCTTCACGGAGATGAGGGAGCTCTTCCCCCACAATGCGGTTGAATACTTCGTCTCCTACTACGACTACTACCAGCCCGAGGCCTATGTGCCCCAGACAGACACATACATAGAGAAGGATGCCTCCATAAACGACGAGATAGACAAGCTCCGCCATTCGGCAACACACTCCATACTCACAAGGAGGGATTGCATAGTGGTGGCGACGGTCTCCTGCATATACGGGATAGGCTCGCCCGATGACTATGCCACCATACACCTCTACCTGGAAAAGGGCATGGAGACGCCGAGAGATGTCATGCTAAAAAGACTCGTTGAGATGCGGTATCAACGGGTGGAGCAGGACTTCTGGCGGGGCACATTCAGGGTAAGGGGCGATACGGTGGAGGTCTTTCCCTCACACGAGGGAGACAGGGCAATAAGGATAGAGTTCTTCGGTGATACCGTAGAGGAAATATCAGAGATAGACCCCTTAAGGGGCAGAGCCAGAAGAAGACTTGCAAAGACATTGATACACCCTGCAACACACTTTGTAACAACAAGGGATAACCTTAAAAGGGCCATAGAGTCCATAAGGGATGAGCTTAGGGAGAGGCTAAAGGAGCTCAAGGAAGAGGGCAGGGAGGTTGAGGCAAAGAGGCTCGAGGAGAGAACCCTCTACGACCTGGAACTGCTCGAGGAGATGGGCTATTGCCCTGGTATAGAGAACTACTCGAGACACCTCTCTGGCAGGCTTCCAGGTGAGCCGCCGTACACGCTTCTGGACTACTTTCCAGAGGACTACCTCCTTTTTGTAGACGAAAGCCATATAACCATACCCCAGCTCGGTGGCATGTACGAGGGAGACCGCTCCAGAAAAAAGACCCTCGTTGACTACGGGTTCAGGCTGCCAAGTGCGCTGGACAACAGGCCACTTAAGTTCGAGGAGTTCGAGCAGAGGGCAGGCCAGGTCATATATGTATCCGCCACTCCTGGTGAGTATGAGCTACGGAAGGCACAGGACAGGGTGGTGGAACAGATAATACGGCCCACAGGGCTTGTGGACCCAGAGGTGGAGGTAAGGCCAGCAAGGGTGCAGGTGGACGACCTCATGGGAGAGATTAAGAGACGCGCAGGAAGGGGCGAGCGTGTGCTCGTAACAACCCTTACAAAACGGATGGCAGAGGACCTCACCCAGTACTATCAGGAGATGGGCATAAGGGTCAGATACCTCCATTCAGACATAGACACCCTCGAGAGGGTGGAGATACTGAGGGATCTAAGGCTCGGCAGGTTCGATGTGCTCGTTGGAATAAACCTTCTTAGAGAGGGGCTCGACCTTCCAGAGGTCTCGCTCGTTGCCATACTCGATGCAGACAAGGAGGGCTTTCTGAGGTCAGAACGCTCACTCATACAGACCTTCGGCAGGGCCGCAAGGAATCTCAACGGAAAGGTAATCCTCTATGCCGATACCATGACAGGTTCGATGAAGAGGGCCATAAGAGAGACGGAGAGAAGGCGCAGGCTCCAGATGGGGTACAACCGAAGGCACGGCATAACACCGCGGACCATAAAGAGCAGGATAAAGGACATAATGGAGAGCATATACGAGGCAGACTACTACACAGTGAAGACTGCCCGCGAAGAACCTGCCGAATACATAGCCCCTCCGGATATACCGGCAAAGATAAAGGAGCTGCGCCACAAGATGCACCAGGCCGCAAGAAGGCTCGAGTTCGAGCGTGCAGCAGAACTGAGAGACAGGATAAGAGAGCTCGAAAGAGAGCAGGTATTGACAGGGTGAGCAAGAAGGGCTCACACCACAGAAGGTCAGGGGACAAGGCCTTTCAGCCGGATGGACGGTTCTTTCAGGATGAACAGAGAAGAGAGTGGACATATACTCCCAGGGAGCAGCCCCTCTGCCGGCACAGGCTACGAGCCTGAAGGGGGAAGGGTGTGTGTTGTAACCCTCGGGTGCGCAAGAAACCTTGTGGACACAGAGGTCATGCTCGGCTCCCTCATGGAGGCAGGCTACAGTATAACCACAGACAGGAAAGAGGCAGACATACTCATAGTGAATACCTGCGGGTTCATAGCCGATGCCAGGGAGGAATCTATAGACACCATAGTGGAGCTTGCAGAATACAAGAAAGAGGGGCGCTGCAGGATGCTCGTTGTGGCAGGTTGCATGAGCCAGCGTTATTCGAAGGAGCTCGAGAGGGAGCTTCCAGAGGCAGACCTCTTCGTTGGAACAGGCTCCTTCCACAGGATAGCAGAGCTAATATCTGCCAGCCCAGAGAGGAAGACCTTCGTTACAACGCCTGAATACATCTATGACTATCACACCCCGAGGCTTCTTTCCACCCCCAGGGGCCATGCCTATGTGAAGATAGCCGAAGGGTGTGTGAACAGGTGTTCCTACTGTGTGATACCAGATATAAGGGGAGAGCTCAGAAGCCGCAGCCCCGGGTCCATCATGGAAGAGGTGCGCTCCCTCGCAGCACATGGCATTAAGGAGGTAAACCTTGTTGCCCAGGATACCACATCCTACGGCACAGACAGGGGCTACTCACTGGAGGCACTCCTCAAGGGGCTTGCAGGGGTTGAAGGGGTTGAGTGGATTAGGCTTCTCTATCTCTACCCCGGTAGAATCACCGACAGACTTATGACACTCATCCGTGAGGAGCCAAAGATATGCCCCTATATAGACCTTCCCATACAGCACATAGACGAGAGGATACTTCGGCTTATGGACCGCCACTACAGAAGGGACGATGTTATGGGCCTTTTAGAGAGGCTTCGTAAGAGTATACCGGGGGTGGTCCTTCGGACCACCCTTATTGTGGGCTTTCCCACAGAGGGTGAAGAGGAGTTCGGAGAGCTACTATCCTTTGTAAAAGAGGCAGAGTTCGACAGACTCGGTGTCTTCACCTACTCGAGGGAAGAGGGCACGCCTGCATTCTCGATGGACGGGCAGATACCGGAGGAGGTAAAAGAGGAGAGGGCACACAGGATAATGGAGGCACAGAGAGAGATTTCCGCCAGAAAGAACAGGCTCCTCCATGGCAGAAGGCTCAAGGTGCTCGTAGATGGGCCTGCAGATGAAGGCATCTACAGGGCACGCTACAGTGGGCAGGCCCCTGAGGTGGATGGCATGACCCTTGTCTCATCCTGTAAGCCCCTTGCGGCAGGAGATATGCCAGAGGTTGTCATAACCCACAGCGATGACTATGACCTCTTTGCAACACCGGTAGATGGCAGGGTTCAGTCGGGATAGGAGCCGAGCATCTTAAGGACTACGAGCCCCGTGCCAGAGCCCTCGAAGATGGGGACAAGCTCCTGTGGGTTGTAGCGTGAGGTGAAAAACCTGGGGTCCTTTGTGGCGAACATGTCTTCTTTCAGGACCGGCTCCTTCGCCTCTGGTGGGGTGTAGTGGATGGGGATGAAGAACCGTGGTGCCATCTTCTTCACCCAGCCTGCCACTTCAAGTGGTCTTATGGCCTCGATGTTGTCGCATACAGACACCATGGCAACATCGATATCCTCGAGCTCTTCCATCTCCCTTATGGGGCCTGTATCGCCTGAAAAGTATATCCTCTGGCCCGAAAACTCCATGAGGAACCCACAGCCCTCGCCCCTTATGTGGAAGCCCCGTTCCGTGTATGACGGAAGCCCGGTTATCCTTGTTTCCCTGGTCTCTATGGTCTCGCCAATGCGTATGGTTCTTACCTTCTTTATGTCCATCACACAGTAGTTGAGATAGCTCTCCCTGAAGGCCACAACCCGTGTCCTCTCGCCTCTTACCCTTTCCACCCCCTCTGGTAGACAGTGGTCAACATGATGGTGGGTTACGAGTACAAGGTCTGCAGGCCGGGGGGCTTCATCGAATATCACGGGGTCCGTATAGACGGTAAACCCCTCTCTTGATGTCATCCTTACCGTGGATTGGCCGAGCCACTCGTATCTCACACTGTCGAGATCAAAATGTTCCATAAGTTTAATGGTAGCACAAATCCATCAGGAGCGAAACTGTACCGACAAAAATGTTGACAATATTTTCATATAGTGTATATTTTATCATTCTAAACTATACAAAGGGGTTTGGATTATGGCTGTAAAGAAGACCACAAAGGGAAAGAGGGCAACAACGAAGGCTGGCACCACAAGAAAGCCCAGAAAGAAGCCTTTCAAGAAAGAGATGCTCGAAAGGCTCCTTGAGGAGAAGAAGAAGCTCTTGAGCGAGGTCTCCCAGAAGGTTAGAACGGAGAGTGATGCATCCAAGTTCGAGATAGGGGATATATACGACATAGCAAGCTCTGAAAGGGAAAGGGAGCTCACCCTCATGCTCGGCGATAGAGAAAGGGAGAAACTGCATGAGATAGACATGGCACTTGAACGCCTTCAGGATAGAGACTACGGTATATGCGAGGAATGCGGTGAGCCCATAGGAGAGGCACGCCTGAGGGCACTGCCATTTACAAGGGTGTGTGTTGATTGCAAGACAAGGGCAGAAAAAGAGAGCCTTTACAGGGGAAGGTTCGAGGAGGTGCCCGTGGGTGTTATAGAAAAGCCCGAGTCCGATGAGGAAGAGTTCTGATATGCCATCCGCATAACCCCCTTTAACGACCATGAAGAGGTCCCACCTTATCTATGCCCTTCTGCTCCTTGGTGTGCTGGGTCTTGTGGCACTTGCCATCTTCAGGGGCACGCACAGGCCGGAGCTCTATACATACAGCCGTATCCTCATGGGAACGGTGGTGGAGATAACCCTTAAAGAAGACAGGCCTGGCCCCGCTGATGCTGCCTTTACAGAGATGGCAAGGCTTGAGGCCCTCTTTACAACCTACAGGGACGATAGCGAGCTCTCCCGTATAAACGCCATGGCGCCAGAACAGGTAAGGGTATCACCCGAGGTGGCAGAGCTGACAGGGCTTGCACTCAAGATATGCAGGCTCACAGAGGGTGCCTTTGATCCCACAGTTGGCCCTCTTCTAAAGCTCTGGGACTTTGTGGGAACAGGCAATGTTCCCACAAAAGAAGAGCTTGAAGGTGTCAGGAGGCTTGTTGGATGCAGGTATGTAGAGCTTGAAAGAGATGCCATGACGGTAAGGCTGGCCAGAAAGGGGGTAAGGCTTGATCTCGGTGGTATAGCCAAGGGCTATATAGTTGGCAAGGCAATGGAGGTGCTTAAAAAGCGGGGTATAGGGTGGGCCATAATGAATGCAGGTGGAGATGTTACATTCTACAGTTCAGACCCATCTGAAAGGTTCAGGGTCGGTATAAGGCATCCTGATAGAGCAGAGGGGCTTGTTGGCACCCTTGTGGTGGGAAGCGGCTCTGTTGCAACATCAGGAGATTACGAAAGGTATTTCATAAAAGATGGTGTAAGGTATCACCATATCCTGGACCCCCGCACGGGCATGCCTGCCGGGGGGTTGCGCAGCGTTACGGTGTTCTCCCGCAAGGCCTATCTTTCGGATGCCCTTGCAACGGCCCTGTTCGTCATGGGAAGAGAAAAGGGACTTGAGCTCGTAGAGGCGATGGAAGGGGTGGAAGCGGTGATGGTGGATGAGGATGGTAGTATACACACCACCAGTGGGCTTGAAGGCGCATTCAGGCCTGTTGAGGACTGAATGGGGGTTCTATCTTTTAAGCAGGCTTTTCTGGTAGCGTTCCACAGCCATGTTGTGCTCGCGAAGGGTCCTTGAGAAGTGGTGTGTGCCATCGTTCTTTGAGACGAAGTAGAGGTAGTCTGTGGGCGAGGGGTTGAGGGCTGCCTCTATGGCCGTCTTGCCAGGGCTTGCGATGGGCCCTGGTGGAAGCCCGTAGATAAGGTATGTGTTGTAGGGTGTCCAGGTTCTAAGATGTTTCCTTGTAAGGTTGCCATCGAACCCGGATATGCCGTAGATTACAGTTGGGTCACTTTCGAGCCGGTAGCCCCTCTTGAGGCGGTTGTGGAATACCGCCGATATATCGCGCATCTCCCTGCGAGAGCCCGCCTCCTTCTCTATTATGGAGGCAAGGGTTATCACCTCTTTCGTGGTCATGCCCCTTTTGCGGGCAAGGCTCTGGAACTTCTCATCGTATATGGTCTTGAACCTTTCGGTCATCTTCCTTATTATCTCCTCTACCCCCATGTTCCTGGTGAACCTGTAGGTGTCGGGGAAGAGGTAGCCCTCAAAGGTTGGCCCTGGAAGGCCCAGGCTACGGGCAAATTTTCTGTCACCGGCCTTCGTTATGAACTCCTTTTCGTCCACAAGGCCCTTTGAGGCAAGGGTTCGGGCCATCTCCTTTATGTTGTAACCTTCTGGAAATGTGATCACATATTCCTTTACCCTGCCCTTTACCAGTATGTTGAGCACCTGGTAGGCGGACATGGAGGGGCTCAGCTCATATTCACCTGCCTTTACAGATCTGTAAGAGCCTGTAAGCCAGGCAAGAAGATCAAGTCCGCGGGAGTCCCTTATTATGCCCTTCTTTATGAGTATGTTTGTAACCACCCTGAAGCTCACGCCTGTGGGTATGTTTACGATACGGGGGGTGGTATCCGTTGATGCAGGAACGAACAGAAGACTGTAGATGTGAACCGTAATGACGAGCAATATGCCGGAGGCTACAAGTGTTATGAGTTCTCTGTGTCTCATCTTCTAATCAGGTTCTTGATAGGGGATGTTCCTGTCTCCGTGAGTCCAGGTAGCCCTGGAGTATGTAGGCTGCCGAGAGTTTGTCCACAAGGGTTCTGCGTTTTTCTCTTCGCACATCGCCCTCTATGAGGGTGCGTGTAACTGCAGAGGTGGAAAACCTTTCATCCCATCTGACCACTGTAATGGACAACCTCTTTTCCAGGCTCTTTGCAAACTCTTCAACCTCTGTTGCCTCTTTACCGTGGCTGCCATCCATCCTTATGGGAAGCCCTATGACTATGGTGTCCACACCATGCTCGATGACCAGCTTTCTTATCTCCTCAATGTCTTTCTTTCTGGTGGTTCGCTCTATGTATGTGAGTGGTTGTGCTGTAATGCCCAGGGTATCACTTACCGCAACACCTATACGCTTTTTACCCGCATCAAGCCCCAGTATCCTCATGTGTTAAGTATAACCTTTATTTTTGTTCACTTCAACAGCGAAGAGGTTGAAATTTTTCTTGACAAAACCCTTTTTGAGGAATATAGTTACCACATTGGTGGTATAAAGTGGTATAAAGTGGTATAAATGTATGAGAAGGTGGTTTGGAAGGGAAGGTTTGCGGTGTTCAGAGGCAGGTTCGAGCATACCATTGACCCCAAGGGTAGACTCAGCATACCTGCGCGTTTTCGTGAGACTCTGAAGAAGCGATACGACAACAGACTCGTTGTAACCACCTATGATGAGTGCCTGATAGCCTATCCGTACCATGAGTGGAGAACCCTTGAAGAGAGGATAGCAGGGCTCCCGGAGTTCAACAGGGATACACGGGTATTCCTGCGCTTTTTCTACTCCAGTGCAACCGATTGTCCAATTGACAAGCTTGGCAGAATCCTTATACCCCAGCCTTTAAGAGAAGATGCAAAACTCGAAAAGGAGGTGGTGCTCGTAGGGGCATTCAAGCAGTTCGAAATATGGAGCAAGAAGGTCTGGAAGGCAGCAGAATCCTCTGCTTCGAGAGAGGAAATAAGCAGCATGCTGGAGCGTCTGGGTATTTAAGAAAATGGAAGTAGAGCATTTACCTGTATTGAAAGAGGAGGTGGTGGACTACCTCAAGCTGATACCCTCGGGTGTATATGTTGACGGAACACTTGGAGGAGGAGGGCATACCAGGGCGATACTGGAGGCAGCACCAGACACAAGGGTTGTAGCACTCGATGTGGATGATGATGCCATAAGAAAGGTTCAAAGGAGGCTCAAAGGCTTTGCCCACAGGGTAACCATTGTAAGGGAGAACTATAAGAACATAAAGTTTGTGTTGCAAAGGCTTGGGATAGACAGGGTTGATGGGGTGGTGCTGGACCTGGGGGTATCCTCCTACCAGCTGGAAAGGACGGAAAGGGGGTTCAGCTTCATAAGGGATGCACCTCTGGACATGAGGATGGACAGACGCCAGAGGCTTACCGCCTGTGAGCTGGTTAACGAGCTTTCAGAAAGTGAGCTCGAGGGGATATTTCGGCTCTATGGCGAGGAAAGACGGGCGAGAAGCTTTGCAAGGGCCATTGTAAGGGCAAGGAAGACAAAACCCATAAAGACCACAGGAGAGCTGGCAGACATAATAATGGATACATTGCCCGAAAGACTCAAATACGCAAGGATACACCCTGCAACAAGGGTATTCCAGGCATTGAGGATTGTGGTCAACAGGGAACTTGAGAACCTCAGGACAGGCCTCAAAGAGGCCATAGAATGCCTCAACGGTGGAGGCAGGATAGTGGTAATATCGTTCCATTCCCTTGAGGACAGAATTGTGAAGAATACATTCAAAGAGTTGGAGCAGGGCTGTGTATGCCCACCAGAGCTGCCACAATGCGTGTGCGCAAGAAGCCCCGTGTTAAGGGTTGTTACGAAAAAGGTGGTGCTCCCAAGCCTTAAAGAGGTTGAAGAAAACCCGAGGGCAAGGAGCGCAAGGCTGAGGGCCGCAGAAAAGCTGTGTTAAAAAACAGAGGTATCACAGGATGCATACCGCAGGAAGCTTGAGGACAAAGGCCGTCCTTAAGGAACAGAATGTAAGGCTCAGAAGGGCACTGGAAGACCGTTCTTTCCTGTACACAGCAGCACTCACCGTATTTCTTGCAGCCCTTGTGATACTGGTCTATCTGTGGTGCAGGCTTACGGTGGTGAACCTGGGCTATGAAATCTCACACCTGAACATGGAGAGAAAGGTTGCCCTGGAGGAAAACAGGCGGCTCAAGATAGAGATTTCAAGGCTCAAATCCCCACAAAGGATAGAAGGTATAGCACGAAAGATAGGCCTTGTATATCCACGGGAAGACCAGATAGTGCGTATTAGATGAAAGAGAAGAAGGAATGGACAAAGGCAAGGATTTCCATTATAGCTGCCATATTCGTAGTGGGTTTTGGTATAATATTCCTGCGGGCATTCCAGCTGCAGATAGTAAACAAGGAGCATCTCGGGAAGAAGGCAAGGCTACAGTACCTCAAGACAATAAAGATCAACTCGAAAAGGGGTGCCATATACGATAGAAATCTTAAAGAGCTGGCTGTAAGCATAGAGGTGCCGTCTGTATATGCACAGCCACACAAGATAAAGGAGCCTCGTAGGGTTGCTCAAAGGCTTGCAAGGGTTCTGTCAACAGACAGACATTCTGTGCTCAAGAACATACGCTCCAGCAGAAGATTCGTATGGGTCAAAAGACAGGTTGTCCTTGCAGACGAAAAAAAGGAGGAGCTGAGAGGACTATCCCAGGCCGGCATAGGGATGGTGAAAGAGAGCAGGAGGTTCTATCCAAAGGGTGAGCTTGCCGCAAACCTCATAGGGTTTGCCGGCATAGACTCGGAGGGGCTCGAAGGGGTGGAACTCTACTACGATAGATACCTCAAGGGTTCATCCATGCTCATAAGGACAGAGAAAGACGCAGCGGGCAGAACCCTCCTTTTCGAAGATGTCTCTGCCAGGGCAGAAGGGATGGATGTGGTGCTCACCATAGACGGCACAATACAGTACATAGTAGAGAAGGCGCTGAAAAAGGCGGTCGAAAAGACAGAGGCCAGGGCAGGGGTGGCAATAGTCATGGACCCCTATACAGGAGAGATACTTGCAATGGCCAATGTGCCATCCTTTGATCCCAATAACTTTACAAGATACAGCCCCTCTTACTGGCGCAACAGGGCCATAACAGATGCCTTCGAGCCAGGCTCTATAACGAAGGCATTTCTGCTCGCAGCAGTCATCGAGGAAGGACTGGCAGATAGAAACGACATATTCTACTGTGAACTCGGTAGATACGCAGTTGCCAATACAGTGTTCCACGATACAAGGAAATACGGATGGCTCTCCCTAAGGAACATAATAAAGTATTCGAGCAACATAGGTGCCATAAAGCTTGCTGAAAGGCTCGGTAAAGAGAGGTTCTATGGATACCTGAGAGCCTTTGGTTTCGGAAGCAGGACAGGTGTTGACCTTCCAGGCGAGGCCACGGGCCTTGTAAGGAGCCCCCAGCGGTGGTCTGCAATAACACTGGATACTATGGCCTTCGGCCAGGGACTCTCGACGACAGCCATACAGCTGGTGAACGCGATGTCGGCCATAGCGAATGGGGGGTTCCTGATGAAACCACTTATAGTAAAATATATAAGAAACCATGAGGGACAGATAGTAAAGAGGTTTGATCCTGTGGTTGTAAGAAGGGTCATATCCGAAGAGACAGCAAGAAGGGTTACCAACATACTCATAGGTGTTACAGAGGATGGTGGCACAGGGGTTCTCGCAGGCCTGGGCATGGGCATAAAGGTTGCCGGTAAGACAGGAACGGCCCAGAAACCAGACCTCGAAAAGGGTGGCTATGCAGAGGGAAGATACATAGCCTCCTTCCTGGGATTCGTGCCTGCAAGGAAACCACATCTTGCCATAATTATAGCCATAGACGAGCCACGGAAAGGCTTTTCAGGTGGTGAGGTTGCAGCACCAGTATTCAAGGAGATTGCAAAACAGGCGCTTCTCTACCTCGGGGTCTTCCCTGAAGATGGTCCCACACATGAGAGGGTTACAACAGTAAGGAAGAAAGACAGGAACCCTCTGCCAGAGAATCTGGCCATTGAAAGACAGGTGGTGCCAGACTTCAGGGGCAAAACCATGAGGGGTGTGCTGGACATTGCCATGCAGATGGGTGTGGAGGTGAACCTCAGGGGAAGTGGCACGGCGGTTATGCAGACACCTCCACCAGGCACCCCCCTTAAAAAAGAGGGGGCTATAAAGGTGGTATTCAGGTGAAGCTCCAAGAGCTCATAAAGGGGCTTGAGTGCAATATACAGGGCAATCCAGAACTGGATTGCCAGGCAGTGGAGTGCGACTCCAGAAGGGTGAGAGAGGGCTACATCTTCGTGGCAGTAGAGGGCACAGCGAATGATGGAAGAAGATACATAGATGACGCAATAAGTAGAGGCGCCATAGCGGTTGTTACAGGGGAAGGGGTGAACATACCAGAAGGGGTTGCCCACCTTGTTGTGGAGGATACAAGAGAGGCCCTTTCCTCCATGGCCGCACGCCTCTATGGAATGGCTGCTGAAAGGCTCTCGATGACAGCCCTTACAGGAACCAATGGCAAGACCACCGTGAGCCACCTTGTTGCAGCCATACTCAAAGAGGCAGGTAAAGAGTGTGGCATCATAGGCACCACAGGCTACAGATGGAAGGATAGGGACATAAGGGCAGAGCTCACCACGCCAGACCCATTGAGTCTACAGAGAATGCTCAGAGACATGCACACAGATGGGGTTACACACTGTGTCATGGAGGTATCCTCGCATGCGCTTAAACAGAAGAGGGTTCTGGGATGCAGATTCAAGGCCATGGTATTTACCAACCTGTCGCAGGACCACCTGGACTACCACAGAACCATGGAAGAATACTTCATGGCAAAGAGAGAGCTGTTTGTAAACCCTGCATACAGAAGGGAAGGTTCTGTGGCAGTCCTTAACATGGATGATGAGTGGGGTAGAAGGCTGCTCGAAGATGTGGATTGTGTGGTTACGTACTCTGTGGAATCAGCCCGGGCAGATATACATCCCCTGGAATACTCACTCGATAGAAGGGGTATAAGGGCAAGGGTTGAAAGCCCTGTTGGAAGTATCGATGTGGCCTCACCTCTTGTGGGCGAGCACAATCTGTGCAACATACTTGCAGCCATCGGGGTGGCAACCGTAGAGGGCATAGCCCCTTCATGCATAGAAAGGGGTGTGGCCTCGCTCAAGGGGGTGCCTGGAAGGCTCGAGCTTGTATCAAAACAGGATGACATATACGCCTATGTGGACTATGCCCATACACCCGATGCACTGGGGCGGGTATGCCATGTCCTGAGAGAGTTCACAAAGGGCCGTCTTGTAACCGTCTTCGGATGCGGAGGCAACAGAGACAGAGGCAAGAGAGCACTTATGGGAAAGGCCGCGGCAGAATACTCGAATGTGGTGATAGTTACCTCTGACAACCCGAGGGACGAGGACCCGGCCGAGATAATAAAGGATATAGAAGAAGGCCTGAAGGAGCTCGAAAGATACGAGCCCTGCCATAAGCCCTTAAGGGATGGCTACATGGTGGTGCCCGACAGGAAAGAGGCCATACATCTGGCAGTAAGGATCGCCCACAAGGATGATACAATACTCGTTGCAGGCAAAGGGAACGAGGACTATCAGATCATAGGGGGAAGAAGACTCCATTTTGACGACAGAGAAGTGCTCGAAGAGGCGGTTACGGAGAGGATGGCCTCCGTGGAGGCAGGGGAAAGAAATGCTTACAATAGCTGACATGGTCAAGGCAACAGGCGGAAGACTCGTTAGTGGCAACAGAGAGACAGAGGTTAGAGGGGTCTCCATAGACTCGAGAACCATAAAAAAGGGGGAGGTATTCTTTGCCATAAAGGGCAGAAGATTCGATGGACATGGCTTCACCAAAGAGGCGATAGAGAAGG
Organism: Deltaproteobacteria bacterium; assembly: GCA_015492245.1. Taxonomy (GTDB): domain Bacteria; phylum Desulfobacterota; class GWC2-55-46; order GWC2-55-46; family DRQE01; genus DRQE01. The sequence continues at coordinate 46,028 of WGFM01000023.1, forward strand.
GTGCGGTGGCCTGTGTGGTGGAAAGATCCGAGGGCATCGGGGCAGAGGGTGTGGCCCTCCTGGAGGTGGAAGATACTGTGCGTGCACTTGGAGAACTCGCAAGAAGTATAAGGATGGCAAGAGCTATACCTGTTATAGCCGTAACAGGCACAAATGGCAAGACAACGACCAAGGAGATGATACGCACCATACTCGAGGGTAGCCACCGTACCCTTTCGACCCCTGGCAACAGAAACAACACCATAGGGCTTCCACTTACCATACTGGCCATGCCCGAGGATTGCAGGGTGGCTGTGCTCGAGCTTGGTATAAACGAGAAGGGAGAGATGGACCTGCTCTGCCATATATGTGTGCCCACTGTAGGGGTTATCACCAACATAGGGCGTGCCCATACAGAGGGGCTTGGAAGGGAAGAGGCGGTGGCAGAGGAGAAACTCACACTTTTCAGATACCTCGAGCCCGATGGCACAAGGATAGTGAACCTCGATGACCCCTGGATATGTAGAAGACAGAGGGGGTTCAGGACAAGAAAGCTCGGTTTCGGCAGGGCCGAAGGGGCAGATGTGAGGATAAGGAGTGCGGAAATAGACGGAGAGAGCCTGCATGCCCTCTACATTGTGGGAGATAAAATGTTCGAAATAAGGTATAATAGTCCTCTTATCCACAATGCATATAACGGAGCAGCTGCCATGGCAGCCGCCATGGCAGTTGGAATACCTGTTGAGAGGGCGGCCTCCCGGCTCAATGGGTTCAGCCCCCCGGCAGGCAGGATGAGGGTTCTAAGGATGGGAGGCATTATCGTGCTCGATGATACATACAATGCAAACCCCAGCTCCCTCAGGGCATCCCTTGAGACCCTCTGCGGTATGAATGGAAGAAAGATAGTGGTCATAGGAGAGATGGCAGAACTTGGAGAGATGGCACAGGTGGAGCACAAGAAGGCAGGCAGGATGGCAGCTGTTACATCAGTGGATGTGCTCATACCTGTTGGTAGATACAGGATGGATGTTACGGAAGGAGCAATAATGGAGGGCATGAGGATTGAGAGCGTGTATCCTGTAAGGGACAACAAGGAGGCGTTGAGTGTTCTCAAAAGTATGGTCAAAGAAGGTGATGCAGTGCTCATAAAGGGCTCGAGGGCGGCGCATACAGAGGAGATACTCTCAGGGCTGAATGGAGGTGGAGGCTAATGCTCCTGCACCTTCTCTACCCGCTGGTAAAGTACCATACCATATTCAATGTATTCCAGTACATCACCTTCAGGACCATATATGCCACCATAACGGCACTGGTCATATGCTTCATAGCAGGACCATACTTTATAAAGAAGCTCAGGGTCATGCAGGTGGGTGAGGTCATAAGAGAGGATGTGCCGCCAAACCATCACCACAAGGCCGGCACACCCACCATGGGTGGCACACTCATACTCTTGAGTGTGGTGGGTTCGGTTCTTCTGTGGGGCAACCTTGCCAACATTTATGTGTGGGTAATGGTCTTTGTAACCATGGGTATGGGAGGTATAGGATTCATAGACGACTATCGTAAGGTGATACTTAAGGACCCCAATGGGCTGCGCCCTCTATGGAAGTTTGCCGCCCAGAGTTTGGTGGCCATTGCAGGGGCATCTTTCCTCTACTTCGGTGGGTTCGATACGGGTATAACCATACCGTTCTTCAAGGATGTGTATATCGACCTTGGCTGGCTGTATGTGCTATTCGCCTCGCTCGTAATAATAGGGGCATCCAATGCGGTAAACCTTACAGACGGGCTCGATGGGCTGGCAATAGGGCCAATGACCATAGCCGCAGGCACATACCTTCTTCTTGCATACATAGCAGGCCATGTGAAGATAGCACAGTATCTGCAGGTCCTCTATGTGCCAGGGGCAGGCGAGCTTGCAGTCTTTGCAGGTGCCATGGTGGGGGCAAGCCTGGGGTTTCTGTGGTTCAACACCTATCCGGCACAGGTGTTCATGGGAGATACGGGTGCCCTCGCCCTCGGGGGGGCGCTTGGAACACTGGCGGTTATAACGAAAAACGAGATACTGCTTCTGCTCGTAGGTGGGGTGTTCGTGGTAGAGACCCTCTCGGTCATCTTTCAGGTGCTGTCCTTCAGGCTCAGGGGAAAGAGGGTCTTTGCAATGGCCCCGATACACCACCACTTCGAGCTGAAGGGATGGCCAGAGCCTAAGATTATTGTAAGGTTCTGGATAATATCACTCATACTATCACTTATAGCGATAAGCACACTGAAGCTGAGATGATGGCAGGCAAAGACATAGTGCTTTCAGGCAAGAAGATAGTGGTCGTGGGACTTGGACTCACAGGCACATATACATCTCTTTTTCTCTCAAGATGCGGGGCAGATGTGGTGGCAACAGATGTAAAGCCGGCCTCGATGATAGAGGGTAGAGAGGAACTCGAAAAGGCTGGCATAGGCATAGAGGCAGGTGGACACAGAGAGGAGCTATTCATGGGTGCAGACCTTGTGGTTGTAAGCCCGGGGGTGAGGACAGATACAGAACTCTTCAAAAAGACAAGAGAGACAACAGAGGTTGTAAGCGATGTGGAACTCTTCTCACGGCTTATAGATGTGCCCATAATAGCTGTAACGGGCACGAATGGAAAGACCACAACCACAAGCCTCATAGAGGATATGCTCACACGCAGTGGGATCAGGCTCTTTGCAGGGGGAAACATAGGGGTGCCGGCCTTGAGATTCTTCGAAGCAGACCACCAGATGTGCCTTCTCGAGCTCAGTAGCTTCCAGCTCGAAAACATATCCACCTTGAGGCCACGGGTATCGGCACTGCTTAACATAACAGAAGACCATATGGACAGATACCGCTCCTTCAGGGATTATGTGGAGGTAAAGTTCCGCCTCCTTATGAACCAGAAGGAGGAAGACCACGTGGTCGTCAACACGGGGGACAGGGTTATAAGGGAAGAGCTCGAAAGAAGAGGAAGTATGGGGCATGCGCTGTTGCTTCCCTTCAGCACAGAAGAGGAGCCTGCAGAGGGTATATGCCTCAAGGATGGCAATATAGTCTGCAGATATGGAGGCAGAGAGAGGCTCTACCCTGTAGAGGGCATAAGGATAGAGGGTGTGCACAACCTTGAGAACATAATGGCAGCCATAGGGGTAGCGGTTGTGCTCGACATAGAGGACGAGGTGATAAAGGAGAGCATATACTCTTTCAGGGGGCTGCCCCACAGGATGGAGCTTGTAAGAGAGATAGAAGGGGTGCGTTACATAAACGACTCCAAATCCACCAACACGGGCTCGCTCAAAAGGGCCCTCGAGGGATTCAGCGCCGGCAGGAGAAGGGTTGTGCTTATTGCCGGAGGTAAGGACAAGGGGATGGATTTTTCCGTGCTCAGGGATGTGGTGGACTCAAGGGTGAAGCTTTTGATCCTTATTGGCGAGGCAGGGGAGAAACTCGAGAATACAGGCTTCAGTGTCCGTACAGTCAGGGCCACTTCTCTTGAACAGGCCGTCTTCATGGCAAGAGAGAATGCCGAGCCGGGGGACACTGTGCTTCTAGGCCCTGGTTGCGCCAGTTTCGACATGTTCAGGGACTTTGAGCACAGGGGCAACTGCTTCAGAGATATAGTGAGGGGGCTGTGATGCTGAAGCGTAATGCAGACAGGATCCTCATAGTCTCGGTGTTTCTGCTCGTGGCACTGGGTGTGGTGATGGTCTATTCAACGAGCTTCATGGTTGCCCTTGAGAGGTATGGGGACAAGTATTTCTTCGTAAAGAAACACATTGTCTACACCCTTATGGGCTTTGGTGCATTCCTTGTGGCATTGAAGCTGCCCTACAGGGCATACAGAAGCCTTGCCCCGGCCCTCTTTGTGGTGGCAGTGGTGTTGCTCTTTCTGATATTCGTGCCAGGGGTGGGACACAAGGTTGGCGGGGCAAGAAGGTGGATAGATGCAGGGTTTATAAGGTTCCAGCCCTCTGAGGTGGCAAAGCTCGGCATGGTGGTATTCATGGCCTACTTGCTGGAAAGGAAGAAAGACAGGATACAGGACTTCTATACAGGGTTTCTGCCCTGCGTGGTGCTTCCGGCAATACCCATAGCCCTTGTCATGGCAGAGCCTGACCTCGGCACCTCCGTAACCATGGCGATACTGCTCATGGTTATGGCATTCATCGGTGGGGTGAAGGCCAGGTATATTGGAGGACTTGTGGTAGCAAGTCTTCCGCTGATGTATGCAGTCATAACGAGCTTCGACTACATGACAAGGAGGATAGTGGCCTTTCTCGATCCATGGAAGGACCCGGGGGGGGCAGGCTTCCAGATAATCCAGTCCTTCCTTGCCTTTGGTTCTGGTGGCCTTTCGGGCGTGGGGCTCGGAGAGGGCAGGCTCAAGCTCTTCTACCTGCCAGAAGCGCATACAGACTTTATATTCTCCATAATAGGTGAAGAACTCGGCCTTATAGGGGTTACAGCGGTCATAGTGCTATATGCAGGCATACTTTTGAGCGGGATGGTCATAGCCAGGAACTCGAGGGAGCCCTTCGGCACATACCTTGCAGCAGGTATTACGCTGATGCTCACACTGCAGGCGCTTATAAACATGGCTGTGGTACTTGGGATGTTGCCACCGAAGGGGCTTCCACTGCCATTCCTGAGCTACGGAGGAACATCCCTTATGGTGAGCATGGCATCGGTGGGTATACTGCTGAACATATACACAGCAGAGGGAGACAGATGAAGATAGTAATAGCAGGGGGTGGCACAGGAGGACACATCTTCCCTGGTATTGCCATGGCAGAGGAGCTTAAAAGAAGGGATAGCTCCATAGAGGTTGTGTTCATCGGTAGCCCCCGTGGGCTCGACAGAGAGATCCTGCCCTCATATGGGTTCAGGTTCGAGGCCATAGAGGTGGAGCCCATTAGAAAGAGAAGGGGTAGAACGAGGATTAACGCCGTGCTCAAGGCATGGAGGGCAACCCTTGCGGCCACAAGACTGCTTAAAAAGATAGCACCTGCAGGGGTAATAGGCACAGGTGGGTATTCCTCAGGGCCTGTGGTCATGGCAGCAAGGCTGCTCGGTATAAGAACGGCAATACTTGAGCAGAATGCCCTGCCAGGGCTCACCAATAGAATACTGGCAAGGTTCGTCGACAGGATATACACGGGTTTCGAAGAGACCTCAAGATACATGCCACGGCGTAAGATCCTCTTTACAGGCAACCCCATAAGAAAGAACATACTGGATGTAAGGAAGGATCCCTTCCAGCGCAATGGAAGGTTCTATCTCCTGGTCTTTGGTGGAAGCCAGGGGGCAAAGGTGGTCAATGCTGCCTTCCTGGATTCCCTCGAGTACATGACGGACATACTTCCATACATACAGGTAATCCACCAGACAGGTAGAGAGGGCTACCAGGAGGTAGAAGAGGCATACAGGCGCAAGGGACTGAGGGTCGAGCTCTACCCCTTTATAGATAACATGGCAGAGGTCTACCGCAGGGCAGACCTTATAATCTGCAGAGCCGGGGCAATGAGTGTTGCAGAGCTTGCGGTGCTTGGCATACCTTCCATACTCATACCATATCCATTCTCTGCAGACAGACACCAGGAGCACAACGCAATGGCCCTTGTGGAAAGGGGCGGGGCTGTCATGCTGAGGCAGGATGAGCTTACAGGAAATAGCCTTGCAGAGAGGATAAAAGGATTCTTTGAAAGAAGAGAAGAGCTCGAGAGGATGAGAAAGAGCCTTGGCTCTCTGGCAAGGCCCGGGGCCACCACACGCATAGTGGATGACTATCTTGAGCTCCTAAGGAGAGGATAACAGAGGATGTTCAGGGGAAGGATAAAGAATATACACTTTGTTGGCATAGGCGGAAGCGGTATGAGCGGTATAGCAGAGGTGCTCCTGAATATGGGCTACAGGGTTACAGGCTCAGACCTTAAGAGCACCAGGGTTACAGAAAGGCTATCCTCACTGGGTGCTGTGGTATACGAAGGGCACAGAGGTGAGAACATAAAGGATGCAGATTGTGTGGTCTACTCTTCAGCCGTAAGGATGAGCAACCCGGAGCTTACAGAGGCGCGAAGCCGTGGCATACCCATAATACCAAGGGCAGAGATGCTCTCAGAGCTCATGCGCATGAAGTATGGCATAGCCATAGCCGGCACCCATGGTAAGACCACAACCACCTCCATGGTGGCAAGCATCCTCTCTGTAGCAGGGCTTGATCCAACTGTGGTCATAGGGGGAAGGCTTCTTTCCACGGGCTCCAACGCAAGGCTTGGCAGCGGAGAGTTCCTCGTTGCAGAGGCCGATGAGAGCGATGGCACATTCCTCAAGCTAACCCCTGTACTCGCAGTTGTAACCAGTATAGACAGGGAACACATGGAGCACTACAGAGACATGGAAGAGGTGAAAAAGGCCTATGCGGAGTTTACCAACACAGTGCCTTTCTATGGGTGCACACTCCTTTACTTTGATCACCCCCTGATACAGGAGATACTCCCACAGGTTAAAAGAAGATACAGAACCTACGGGCTTTCTCCACAGGCAGACATACACGCAACCGGTGTGGAACAGAAAGGCGGGAGATGTAGCTTCCATGTGGTGGCAGAACAGAGGAGTGTCGCAACGGTGGAGATAAACCTTCCAGGGGAACACAATGTGTGCAATGCCCTTGCCGCTGTTGGAATAGCCCTGGAGCTTGAGATAGATAAGGACAGGATAACAGAGGGGCTGAGAAACTTCAGGGGTGTGGAGAGAAGATTCCAGATAAAGGCAGAGATAGACGACATACTGATTGTGGATGACTACGGGCACCACCCTGTTGAGATAAGGGCTGTGCTCGATGCGATAAAGAAGAACTGGAAGAGAAGAACCATTGCGGTCTTCCAGCCACACAGGTATTCAAGAACAAAGGACCTCTTCATGGACTTTGTCCATGCATTCTCAGATGCCGATGTGGTGGTGCTGACAGATATATACCCTGCAGGGGAAGAACCTGTAGAGGAGATAAGCTCGAAAAGACTCTATGAGGCCATGAAGGAGCACGGCTACAGGAACATCCATTACATAGAGTCCATGGAGGATATACCCCTCTTTCTTGAGTCAACGGTGAGAAAGGGTGATATGGTGATAACCCTTGGGGCAGGCGATATATGGCAGGCAGGAGAAAGATTTGTAAAACTTCTTGAAAGACGAAATTCCATTGCAACGGGGTGAATGGCAGCATGGCAGAGCAGTATAAACTCTTGTTCGTAGAAAGTTTCAAGGGCAGGGTATTGTTCAATGTGCCCATGAGGGAATATACCACACTGAAGATAGGTGGGCCTGCAGATGTTATGGCATTTCCAAGAGACGAGGCTGATCTCAAACACCTTCTCTCCTTTGCGGGCACAAAGGGATTCAGGGTCTATGTGATAGGTGGTGGCTCCAACATGCTGGTAAGGGATGGTGGCATAAGAGGTATTGTTGTGAATATAACAGAAGGCTTCACAGATGTAAGCTGGATGGACGAGGAAAGGGCCGTTGTGGGGGCAGGGGTGCGGCTCTCAGCACTCTCAAGAGAATGTGCAGAAAGAGGGCTCGGTGGTCTTGAGTTTGCAACTGGAATACCCGCAACAGTGGGGGGAGCAGTCTGCATGAACGCGGGTGCCTATGGTGGAGAGATGAAAGATGTTGTGGAAGGCATTGAAGTAATAGGGCACAGGGGCAGAAAAGGTTTCATACCTGCAGGGAAACTCAAGTTCTCCTACAGATACGCAGAACTTCCAGAAGGTGCTGTCATAGTGAATGTACACATGAAGTTCAGGAAGACGAACAAAAAGGCCATAGAAGAGCGGACGAGAGAGTTCAAAAGAAGACGGGATGCCACAACACCCACAGGGCTGCCCAGTGCAGGTTCCATATTCAAGAACCCTGATGGTATACCGGCAGGAAAACTCATAGAAGAGGCAGGGCTTAAAGGAGTGAGTTCAGGTGATGCAAAGATTTCAGAGGTGCATGCAAACTACATAGTGAATACAGGTAATGCCAGGGCAGCAGATGTGCTGAACCTTATAGCACTAATGAGGGACAGGGTGTTCGCAAAGACAGGCATAATGCTCGAGCCAGAGATAAAGGTGATAGGTGAAAATATCTGATAATGATACTACAGGACATAAGAGAAAAGAGGGAATACCTCATGGGCAAGACCATAGGGGTGCTCATGGGCGGGCTTTCAGAAGAGAGAGAGATTTCCATCAAAAGCGGGCTTTCTGTAAAGAAGGCACTCGAAGAACTTGGATACAAGGCTGTGGCGATAGATGTGGATAAAGATGTGGCAAGAAGGCTCATCGAGGAGAAGATAGAGGTGGCGTTCATCGCACTCCATGGCAGATACGGAGAAGACGGCCTCATACAGGGGCTCCTTGAGATGATGCACATACCCTATACAGGCAGCGGGGTGTTCACCAGTGCCATCTGTATGAACAAGGTTGCAACAAAGATATTCTTCAACCACCATGGCATACCCACACCAGCCTGCCATGTGATAAGGGATGGTGTGGCAGGTGAGCCTCCATTCGAGCCACCATTCATAGTTAAGCCTGCCTCACAGGGCTCCACCATAGGGGTGAGCCTTGTAACAGATAGATTGTGCTACCACGAGGCCGTAAGAGAGGCCCTTGAGCACGACGATACGGTCCTGGTGGAACGATTCATAGAGGGCAGGGAACTGACCGTTGCGATACTGGGTGATACCGTATTCCCCATCGTTGAGATACTGCCAAAGGAAGAAATATACAACTACAGGGCAAAGTATATGAAGGGTAGTGCGGACTTCAAGGTGCCGGCACACATGAAGAGGGATGAGGAAGAAGAGATAAGGGCCATCGCCTGCAGGACATACAGAGCACTTGGCTGCAGGGGTGGGGCAAGGGTTGATGTAATACTGGCATACCAGGGAAGACCCTGTGTGCTCGAGGTCAATACCGTGCCAGGGATGACCGAGATGAGCCTCTTCCCCATGGCAGCAGCCTCATCTGGTGTGGGCTACGGGGCACTGGTGGAAAAGATGCTGTTCGATGCAGGGCTTAAGGGATGCTGAAAAGAGGCAGAAAAAGACCGAGAAGGAATAAAAAAAGGGGGATGCCCCTTAAGGAAAGGCTCTTTCAGAGGGCGAGAAAGATTGCAAGGGTGCTCTCCACCCTGATTGTTGCTTCGTCAATACTTGGTGGGGTGTGGGTGGTATATGGAGAACTGCTCAGCACCCCTTACCTTGAGATAAAGAAGATAAAGGTGGAAGGTTTGAGGCTGGTGGCCAAAGAAGAGCTTGTGGGCAGGATGCTCGCAGAGGAGGACAAAAACATACTGGCATTCGATGTGGAAAGGGCACAGAGGATTGCAGAACATGACCCCTTCATAAAGAGTGCCTCAATAAGAAGGATTCTGCCAGATACCCTGGAGGTGGTTGTTGAAGAAAGAGTGCCTGTTGCAATATTGATGCTCCATGACGGTCTGTATCTGGTGGATGAGGACGGCGAGGCATTCAAAAGATACTCGGTAAAGGATGGATTGTCTCTGCCCATTATAACAGGGCTTGAAGGACTCGATGAGGATGCCCTTGAAGAGGGTCTGGAGGGAGCACTTGGGGTTCTGAGTATGATTGAAAAGACAGGATGGCTTACAGCCGATAGCCTCTCGGAGATACATGTGGACAGGGTGAAGGGGTTCTCCATGGTTACCCTTGGAGAAGGGGTAAGGATAGGGCTCGGTAGAGACGACTTTGACAGGAAGCTTACTCTTCTGGCAAGGTTCCTCGAGGCAAGAGGTGGAGATATGGCAGGTATAAAGTCCATGAACCTTAATGATCACAGGGGGGTGGTGGTAAGGTTTGCCACCCCTGAAGCCATTGAGGAAGGGGGGATGGGTTAAAATGGCTAAGCGAGATAACATAGTGGTTGGACTCGATGTGGGCACAACGAAGGTATGTGCCGTAGTTGGTGAGGATACCAAGGATGGGCTCGAGATAATAGGCATAGGAACCCATCCGTCTACGGGGCTGAGGAAGGGTGTGGTGGTCAATATTGAGAGCACAGTGGACTGTATAAGAAAGGCGATAGAAGATGCAGAACTCATGGCAGGCTGTGAGATAAGCAAGGTATACGCCGGTATATCAGGAGGACACATACATGGTTTCAACAGCCACGGTGTGATAGCTGTAAAGGATGGCGAGATTACCAGAACTGACATAGAGAGGGTCATAGAGGCAGCCCAGGCAGTTGCCATACCACCAGATAGAGAGGTGATACATGTAATCCCACAGGAATATATTATCGATGATCAGGGAGGCATACACGAGCCTCTGGGCATGAGTGGGGTGAGGCTTGAGGTGAAGGTGCATATAGTTACAGCGGCTGTAACATCTGCACAGAATATCGTCAAATGTGCAAACAAGGCAGGGCTCGATGTGGCAGACATTGTGCTCCAGCAGATAGCAAGCAGCGAGGCAGTACTCACCCAGGACGAAAGAGACCTTGGTGTAGCCCTCATAGACATAGGAGGCGGCACCACAGACATAGCAATATTCCACGGAGGCACCATAAAGTATACCACCGTCATATCACTCGGTGGAAATCAGGTTACAAACGACATAGCCGTTGGGTTGCGCACACCGACCACAGGAGCAGAAAAGATAAAGAAACAGTTCGGCTGTGCAATAGCAGATATGGCGGATGACACAGAGACCTTCGAGGTGAATCCCGTTGGTGGACACAGACAGAGAATGGTCTCCAGAAGGCTTCTTGCAGAAATAATAGAGCCCAGGATGGAAGAGATTTTCGAGATAATAAAAAGAGAGATACTCAAATCTGGCTATGACAGGTTCATATCCTCGGGGCTCGTGCTCACAGGTGGAACCTCCTCCATGGATGGTATGGTGGAGCTTGCCGAGCAGGTCTTCGGGCTGCCTGTAAGAAGGGGTACACCCGAGGACATTACAGGGCTTGTTGATGTGGTGCAGAACCCCATGTATTCAACAGCAGTGGGACTTGTAAGGTATGGGGTAAAACACTCAACAGAGACACGCTTCGGTAGAGACACGAACAATATGTTCTCAAAGATAGTCTACAGGATGAAAGGCTGGGTAAAGGAATTCTTCGGTTAAAACCTTAAATTAAGAAGGAGGGGATGCCATGGTCTTCGAGATGGTCGATGAATTTAACAAGGGAGCAAAGATAAGGGTCATAGGTGCTGGAGGTGGTGGAGGCAATGCCATAAACACCATGATAAGGCTTGGACTCGAAGGTGTGGAGTTCATAGCGGCAAATACAGACATACAGGCACTGAATGCCTCATTTGCCGACACAAAGATACAGCTTGGTGTGAATGCCACAAAGGGGCTCGGTGCAGGGGCAAACCCCGAGGTCGGCAGAAAGGCTGCAGAAGAGAGCAGGGATCATATAGCAGAGATGTGTGCCGATACAGACATGGTATTCATAACCGCTGGCATGGGCGGAGGCACGGGCACAGGAGGAGCACCCGTGGTGGCAGAGGTGGCAAAGGAGTGTGGAGCACTGGTGGTGGCAGTGGTTACAAAGCCCTTTGTATGGGAAGGTGACAGAAAGCAGAAGATTGCAGAGGAGGGTATAAAGAGGCTCAAAGAGGTGGTGGATACAGTTATAACCATACCCAACCAGCGGCTCCTTTCGGTTGTGGGCAAGAACACACCCCTAACGGACGCCTTCCAGAGGGTGGATGAGGTGCTGTACCAGGCTGTCAAGGGTATATCCGATGTCATAACCGTGCCAGGCCTCGTCAATGTGGACTTTGCAGATGTGAGAACCATAATGTCAGAGATGGGACAGGCAATAATGGGAAGTGGTGTTGCAAGGGGAGAGAACAGAGGGGCGGATGCCGCAAGGCTTGCCATATCGAGCCCGCTGCTCGAGGATATATCCATAGAGGGGGCAAAAGGTGTGCTCATAAATATAACAGGTTCCTCAGACCTCACCCTCAACGATATAAACGAGGCAAGTGCCCTGGTGCACGAAGAGGCAGACAAGGATGCAACCATAATAATGGGTGCAGTTATAGACGAGACCATGGCGGATGAGATAAGGGTTACTGTGATAGCAACAGGGCTCGGTAGAGAAGAACAAAAGCCCCTTTACAGGAGAACAGGCATGCCAGTGCCACCCATGATGGACAACCTCGAGGTGCCGGCCTATGCGAGAAGAGGGAAGCCAGACGGTGTGATGGAACTTACACCAGGAGATATGGTGAACAAAAACCCCTTCGAGCTTTCATCGGATGAGGATGACATATACGATACACCCACATTCCTCAGGAAACAGGCAGACTGACAGGACAGGGGGGCTTCAGGGAATATGCGGAGAAAAAGCAGGGTTCTTTTCGTGTGTGTGGGGAATTCCTGCCGTAGTCAGATGGCAGAGGGGTTTGCAAATCGCTATGGAAAGGATATTGTGGATGTCAAAAGCGCCGGCACAGCAGCCTCGGGGGTGGTGAACAAGAGCACAATGGAGGCGATGAAAGAGGTGGGTGTGGATATATCTGGGCATACCTCTGACCAGCTCACAAAGAAGATGCTCCTGTGGGCCGATGTGGTGGTTACAATGGGGTGTAACAGCCTGGACTACTTCTGGGACGAGGATGTAACGGCAAGACGCATAGACTGGCAGATCGAAGACCCCCTGGGTAAACCCTGGGAAGTTATGGTGAGGGTCAGAGAGGATATAGAAAAGAAGGTAAGAGAGCTTGTAAAAAGGATAAAAGAAAAGAAACCATGACCCCAAAGGCACCACTCATACTCGTTGTGGACGATGAGGTGGATATACTCACCCTTCTCGAGTATAATCTCGAGAAGGCCGGTTTCAGGGTGGCAAAGGCAAAGGAGGGCCCTGAGGCCATAGAGCTGGCAACAAAGAGGAGACCGGATCTTATTGTGCTCGATATTATGCTTCCCGATATGGAGGGCACAGAGGTGCTCAAAAGACTCAAGCAATCAGGTGAGACCCGTCATATACCGGTCATAATGCTCACTGCCAAGGGTGAAGAGGTGGATAGAATAGTGGGCCTGGAGCTCGGGGCAGAAGACTACATAACAAAGCCCTTCAGCCCCAGGGAACTTATCCTGAGAATAAAGACCATCCTTAAAAGGCTTTCCACCACCACTACGGACTCCAGCCTTCTTGACCACCGGGGCATTACAATAGACAGGGACAGAAGAAAGGTGTGGGTGAAGAAAAAAGAGGTTACGCTTACAAACACAGAGTTCGAACTACTCACAGCCCTTGCAGGGGCAAGGGGAAGGGTGCTTACAAGAGACATGCTCCTTGAGAAGATATGGCAGAACGCCTATGTAACACCAAGAACCGTAGATACCCACATAAGAAGACTTCGGGCAAAACTGGGGAGAGCAGGCAGGTACATAGAGACCGTAAGGGGAGTAGGCTACCGCTTCGAAGCCTCGTAGTGTTATGGATGAGATAGCAATACTTAAGGCCATAGTCAGAGAGATGCAAAAAGGGGTGCTCGTCCTGGACAAAGAGGGCACCATACTCTATGCAAATCCCTTCTTTACAAGAAATTACTCCCCACACATGGATGTAAAGGGCAGCGATATAAAAGGGCTCAGGGACAGGGTGCCGCTTCTTGATGCCATAGCCTGTGTGCTCAAGAGAAGAAACACCAGGAGCACCGAAAGCCTCGAGATAGGCCACGCAGACAGGTTCTTCAAGATACGAACGGTGGAACTGAACGATGCCGGGGACTCAACCCTTATAGTGTTCATCGAGGACATAACAGAAGAGAAGAGGGTGGAGGCCATAAAGAAGGATTTTGTGGCAAATGTATCCCACGAGTTGAGAACCCCCCTTGCGAGCATAAAGGGATACGCAGAGACACTCCTTGACGGTGGGTTCGAGGACAGGGAGAAACTCAAGGAGTTTCTCCGTATAATAGACAAGCATGCAACAAGGATGTCAAGGCTCATAGAGGACCTTCTCATACTCTCCCGCCTTGAGTCCCAGGATGTACCCATGGACTCCGAGCCAATAGACATATACAAACTCATAGCATCCATAACAGAAGGGTTCAAGAAGCATGCCCAGGACAAGGGCATAACCCTTTCTATAAAGAAGGACGGCAGGGTGCCGGATGTGCTTGGTGATAGGGTCAGGCTCGAGCAGGTTATGGTGAACCTTCTGGACAATGCCATAAAGTATACGCCACAGGGTGGAAAGGTGGATGTTGCTGTAAGGTGTGAGGATGGTGAGGTAAGGGTGGATGTGAAGGACACAGGTATCGGCATACCACCACAGGATATGCCCAGAATATTCGAAAGATTCTACCGTGTGGACAAGGCAAGAAGCCGTGAGCTCGGTGGCACAGGGCTCGGGCTTGCCATCGTCAAACACATTGTGCAGGGGCTCAATGGAAGGGTATGGGTGGAAAGTATACCCTCCAGAGGCTCTACCTTCAGCTTTACCCTGAAACCTGCCCGTTGAACACCGATTCCACTGTGCAGAGATTCGATGGCTTGTGGTATAATCAAGGGGGTTAATCCTGTCGAGTATCCTGAAATCTTTTATGGCTATAATAGAGGTTAAAGAGCTTGTAAAGAACTACAATGGTGTAGAAGCCGTAAGGGGGGTCTCCTTCCGGGTGGAAGAGGGAGAGACCTTCGGTTTTCTTGGCCCCAACGGTGCGGGAAAGACCACTACCATAAACATACTCTGCACCCTTCTTGAACAGACCTCCGGGGTGGCAAGGGTCAACGGGTTCGATTGTATGAGGGAGCCGGCAAAGGTGCGCTCCTCGATAGGGCTGGTCTTCCAGGAGATAACCCTCGACAATGAACTCACGGCACTCGAGAATCTCAACTTCCACGGTTATCTATACAATATGGAGAAAAGGCTGCTGGAAAGACGCATAGAAGAGATACTCGATGTGGTGGGACTCTGGGACAGAAGGAACGACTTTGTCAAAGGCTTTTCCGGCGGGATGAAACGAAGGCTCGAGATAGCAAGGGGGCTTCTGCACAGGCCAAAGGTTCTGTTCCTCGATGAACCCACCCTCGGGCTCGACCCACAGACCAGGAGCAATGTATGGCAGTTCATAGAGGAGCTTAAGAGAAAAGAAGGTAATACCGTGTTCATGACCACTCACTACATGGACGAGGCAGAGGTGTGTGATCGTATAGCCATAATAGACGGTGGAAGGATAATAGCCTGCGCAAGCCCGGAGGAGCTCAAAAGCTCCATACAGGGTGATACGGTTTACCTTAAGACCTCTGACGACGAGACAACAATGAAGGAACTTATGGCAAGGTTCAGCATAGGACCAAAAAGGCTCAAAGATGGCGTGGCCTTCATCGTGGACAGGGCCGAGAGCTTCATACCACGCCTTTTCGAAGGGCTCTCCACAGAGATACAGGCGGTGAACATAAAAAGGCCGAGCCTTGATGATGTGTTCCTCCATCTTACAGGAAGGGAGATAAGGTAGGGTGTCCTGGAGGGCCGTGTATGTGATAGTCCTGAGGGAGTTCAAGAGGTTCTTCCGACAGAGGGGCAGGCTTCTTACAACCATTGCAAGGCCCCTTCTCTGGCTCTTCATAGTGGGCGCAGGGCTTACAAGCATAATAGATGTCAATACCCATGGCTCCTATATGCAGTTCATACTGCCGGGGATAGTGGGCATGACCATACTCTTCAGCTCCATATTCTCGACGATTTCTGTGGTATGGGACAGGGAGTTCGGTTTTCTGAGGGAGATACTGGTTGCCCCGGTCTCACGGCTCACCATAGTGGCAGGGAAACTCTTAAGTGGCACCGCACTGTCGCTCTTTCAGGGTATGGCCCTTCTGCTCGTTGCCCCTCTGGTGGGCATTGAGGTGGGAGTCTGGCAGATGCTCCTCATGGTGGTGCTCATAGCGCTTCTATCCTTCGCGCTCACCGCCTTCGGGCTCTTCATAGCTGCAAGGCTTACCTCACTCGAGGGATTCAATGTGATAATGAACTTCATAGTGTTGCCCATGTTCTTCTTGAGTGGCGCACTGTATCCTGTAGAAAGGCTTCCATGGATGCTCAAGTATCTCACTTTCCTGAATCCACTGAGCTACGGGGTGGACTCCTTCAAACATGTGCTCCTCGCAAACAACGGAATGCTTACGGCAGAGATGCCCATGTATGTGGATGTGTTGTTCGTAACCATCTTCGGCACTGTAATGACCCTTCTTTCCGCATGGGCATTCGAAAGGAGGGGGTAGGAAAGGTGGCCACCCTCTATGTGGTTGCAACACCGATAGGCAATATGGAGGATATGACACTCAGGGCCATAAGGGTGCTCAAAGAGGTCCATCTTATAGCCGCGGAGGATACACGCTGGACAGGAAAGCTACTTTCCCACTACAACATATCCACCCCCACCACGAGCTACCATGAACACAACGAAAAGGAGAAGGCGGCCTACCTCGTGGAGAGACTCAAAGAGGGCATGGATGTGGCGCTGGTTACAGATGCAGGAACCCCTGGCATAAGTGACCCTGGCTACAGGCTGGTGCGCCTTGCAACAGAAAACCATATACCAGTCAGTGCTGTGCCAGGCCCTTCGGCCATAATATCGGCACTGAGTGTATCCGGGCTTCCAACGGATAGCTTTCTCTTTGCAGGTTTTCTTCCTCAGAAAAGGGGGGCAAGAAGGAGGCGCCTGGAAGAGATAAGAACAAGGGGGCCGGTTACATGCATACTCTATGAATCACCAAGGAGGCTCAAGGCAGCACTCGAGGACATAAGAGATGTTATGGGCAACACAGAACTTGTCGTGGCAAGGGAGATGACAAAGCTCAACGAGGAGATAATAAGGGGCGATGTGGATACCATACTCGGTGGACTCGAAGGCAGAGCCATCAGGGGAGAGACAACCCTTGTCCTGAGGGTGCCAGAACCACCTGCCACAGGGATAGAGCTCAAGGAAGAGTTGCGAACACTCATGGAGAAGGGCTGTAGCCTTAAAGAGGTGGTGGCAGAGGTCTCAGGGCTTTATGGTGTCAGTAGAAAGGATGCATACCGCATGGCGCTTGAGGTAAAAAGAGAGCTTGAGGAAGGAGGAACCAGCGGATGAAGAGAATACTTCTTGGCATCATGATAGGTATGGTGGCCTTCATAATCTTCATAATGTCAGGCGGTGGAGAATACCTTAAAAGCCTGGGGCAGAAGACCGAGGAGGCGGGCAGGAGGCTCGAGAACTACGAGAGGAAGCTCAAAGGTTCTGTAAAGAAGACCAGGGAGCGTATAGAGAGCCTCAAGGAGAAGACCGAGAAGAGGGCTAAGGATACCATAAAGGAGATAGAGAACAGACTGGGCATGGAGGAAGAATAAAGGGGGCTATTCTACCCTGAAGAGAAGTTTCACATCGATGGTACGGGTGCCTATGTAGAGCTGGTTTAGCCCCAGCACCGCCCTCGTCCCACGGCTTTCTCCTGCAAGGGGACGAAACAGGAGAAATTTTTCTCTCTTTTCAGATGGCCTGATCCGGGTGGAGGCATCGAATATGGACTTCTTAAGCCCCGAGATGGTGGAAAGTGTCTGGGGTTCTGCCCCTTCATCCCTTATGATAAAATACAGGTCTGTTATGTCCACAGGCTTCTTGTAGTCCAGCACACCTGCAAAGAGGAATGTATGTGAGGTGTTGTATATGACGGTGGAGTCGGACCTGTTGTGGATGGAAAGCCTTATGAACAGAAAACCCCTTTGAAGGAGGGCATCGAAGAAGGCTATTCCTGTTGAGTCATCGGCTGAGAGGGGCAGTGCCTTTATCTCTATATCCTCTGTTGAGAGGGTGGTATTTACAGGAACCAGCCCGAGCCTTTTCTGTGGCCCTGTGGCACAGGCACTCAAGATAATAAGGAGTGCCACAGCGAGTAAGCATGGTTTCATGCTCAGTAGCGTATTTCGAACCCGTTGAGTCCTCCCCTGTAGTCCTGCCACTCTACCTCCACCTTTTCCACCCTTGCCCCGAGTGGGCCTTTGTGGCACCACCTTACGATGGCCTCCACATCTTCCCTTCTGCCCTCGAATAGTGCCTCCACAGAGCCATCTGGCAGGTTTCTCACCCACCCCTTGACACCCTGCTCCGTAGCCCTCTCCCTTGTGGTTGCCCTGAAGAAGACACCCTGCACCAGCCCCCTTATGACCACATGTGCCCTTGTCATATCCATCATACCGATGAAATTTACCACAAACCACCTCTGTATACAAGATTTGCCGGGCAGATGAAATATTGTTTTTGACAACCTGGCAATTTTGCTGCTATAATGGGATGAAGGGAAGAAGGGTTACGCACAGCTTGTATGAAGATAGAAGGTAGACTTGAGGACATAGGGCTGAAGGACCTGCTCGACCTTCTCCACATGAAAGAGGCAACATGCGTGGTGCATATTGAGACCCCGAGGGGTGAGGGCAATATATATCTGAGAAAAGGGGATGTAATACACGCAGAGTATGAGAGGTTGAGGGGTTTACCTGCATTTACCACACTCCTTGCCTTCAACAGCAATGGTTCGGGCAACTGGTATGTGGAGATCTATAAAACCCCTGCAGAAGAAACCATAAATCAGGACTTCGAAACCCTTATGGAAGAGGATGCCCGTGGGGTACGTACCAGGTTCGCAACACTCCTTGATACACTGGTTACCCTCAGGATACTCGAAAGGGTCGATGTATGGTAGACAGTGGCAGGCTTCTCAAGAGAATAGCCATCATAGGGGCAGGAAGGGAAACCCTGGAGCTTCTCTCGATAATACTGAGAGACCCTCTGACAAAGGTTTCAATAATAGTGGATCCCAACCCGGATGCCCTGGTCTTCAAGCTCCAGGAGCTTGGCTACAGGCTGTCTCCACATCTGGGCATATCTCTCTCTACCAGTCCAGAAGATCTTGTAAGGTTCAAAGAGGGTGAAGGAGTAGATATTGTTATAGATGCCCTCCAGAACCATGTATCCACAGAGATACTCCAGAAAAAGGAGCTTCACAGTATAAAGAGGATTTCTCCGCTCGGTGCAAGGCTTCTGTGGAGCCTCAATCTTTCTGAAGAGGGGGAGAAGAGATACGGCGGGCTTGGCTACCTCTATGACATGCTCGATGCAGGTAGGCTTACCTCTAAATACGAGGAACTGCTCTCCGAGATATTGAGACTTGCCATAGCCTCGAGCGGGGCAGAGAGTGGCTCCATAATGCTTCTCGATAGAGACGAGGGCATACTGAGAATAGAGGTGGCAAGTGGTATGGACGAGTCTGTAAAGAGGAAGGTGCGTGTGGAGGTTGGAGAGGGTATATGCGGAAAGGTGGTAAAAGAAGGTAAGGCACGGATCATATCGGGCAGAATAGAGGGCTTCCCCAGTGTGGGTAGAAACATCTACAATGCAGTGTGCGTGCCCCTCCTATCCGAGGGGGAGGTCATAGGGGTCATAAATGTAAACTCCGGTGTGCCAGAGCACATATTCACCAAGAGCGATAGTGATTTTCTCCAGCTTCTTGGAGAACTTGCGGCAGAGGCCATAAAGAGGTCCATGGAATATGAACGGATGAGGCTCGATGCGGCAAAGTTCTCTCTGTGGAAGGAGCTGAAGACAGAGGGCCCTGAAGGAGTGCCCCTTGAGTTCGAATTGAGGGCGATATGCAGGAAGATAGCAGAGCTTGTGCCAGGGCTTACATGCGCCCTCTATATACTCGACAAGGAAGGCAAGAGGTTTATAATGAGGGCCTCGAGCCTGACAGATGAGTTTTCAGCAGCAGGGGCGGCGACCGTGTGTCCCGAAAGGGGGTTCGAGGGCTGGGTGGCGAAAAACAGGAAGGATGTGGTGCTCGTGGACAGGGCAGAAGAAGAAGGACTGAAAAGGGTATATGTGGCGCTCCCGCTCATCTCAGGGGACAAGACCATAGGGGTCTTCAGTGGACAGATCATTTCAGAAAAGGGGCTTACAAAGTTCTACGAGGCCTTCCTCAAGGATGTGTCCGCCCTTATAGCAGAGAGCATATGCGAGAAGGTCAAGGAGGAAAGACGCCTGAGCCATTCGCGGCGTATACTCTCTGTGGATGAAAAAGGGCTCGAGCTGCTTTCCATGAAGGAGTCAGACAGCTTTGTCCTCACCATAGCCACATCATCGGTGGAACTGCTCGATGCAGAGGGCTGCATACTCAGACTCGATGAAGACCTCATGGGAGAATTCAAGGAGGCCGCATCCTTCGGGCTGGAGAACAGAAAGATAAAGCAATACTTCCTTGCGGCAGAAAGGGATGTGTTCAAGGAGGTGCTCAGGATAAGGGATGTGGTGGTAAGAACTCTCACGAAGGCTGAAAACCCCTATGTTCGAAGTATAGTGTCCACACCATTCCTCTTCCATGGCAATGTGGTGGGTATCCTTACATTCTTCAACAAGGGTGTGCCAGACTCCCTCGAGGATGAGACCTTCACGGAAGAGGATGTGGATGTGCTCAAAAGGTTCAGGATATATGTGGAAAGGGCCTTTGCTTACATACTGGAGAAGAAGAAGGGATTCATAGGCTCGGATACATTCATGAAGCGCATGAACGAAGAGCTCAATCGTGCAAGAAGATACAACAAGAACCTCACGGTTGTAACACTCTCCATGAACAGTAACGGCATGCCAGGGGAGGCCAAAAAGAGGTTCCTTAAAAGGCTCTACTCATTCATAAAGAGAAACATAAGAAGCTTCGATGCCTGTGCATTCCTCAACGAGAACACGATAGGCATACTCTATCCAGAGGCAGACGAAAGGGTTGTGTCTGTTCTCAAGAAGACCATCGCATCTGCAAAGGGCCCTTCGGAACTTAAAGAGGGGCTCCACTATGGCTACGCCATATATCCAAAGGATGGTGGTTCTGCAAAGGAGCTTCTCGAGAGGGCCTACGACGAGGTAGACCTCAATGACACCCTGAAAACCCTTCAATAAGCTTTCTTAAATCCCCTGTGTGGTCTTCTATCCTGTAGCGAACCCTGATGGCAGGCTTGTTTATCTTCATTATCTTTCGCAGGTCTATGGGTGTTGCAATGAGCACACACTCTGCAGGGGTGTTGTTTATGGTCTCTGCAAGCTCTTCCATCTGTTCGGGACTATAGCCCATGGCGGGCAGTGCCTTCCTGATGTGTCTG
Source organism: Deltaproteobacteria bacterium (assembly GCA_015492245.1). Lineage (GTDB taxonomy): Bacteria > Desulfobacterota > GWC2-55-46 > GWC2-55-46 > DRQE01 > DRQE01. The sequence goes on from WGFM01000023.1 coordinate 67,178, forward strand.
TAACGCATGAGGGTATCCTTTATACTACCCACTGCATAGGGTGCGGGCTCTACAGGGGTTGCCCCACACCTTTCGGCCATAATGGTGCCAGCCCCAATGGGCATGCCGCCGTGCGTGAGTGTTGGCCCGTCTTCGACCACCACCACACGCCTGCCCCTTATCGCCTCGGGGTTGTCCGTATATATGATAGAAGAGGTCCTTATTATGCCTGCAGAGGGGTTCAGCCCCTTGACATTTCTTTCCAGCTCTTCTATGTCAGAGGGGGCCGCGGTGTTCACCTTGTTTATTATCACATGATGGGCCCTTAAGAGGTTTGCCTCTCCGGGGTGGTAGCACAACTCGTCTCCCTTCCTGAAGGGGTCTGCCACCACAAGCTCGAGCGAGGGCCTTATGAAGGGCAGGTCATTGTTTCCACCATCCCAGATGATTATATCTGCCTCCTTTTCGGCCTCCTTGAGCACTTCCCCGTAATCCACCCCTCCATACACCACCACACCCTGTTCCACAAGGTGTTCGAACTCTTCCCTTTCCTCTATGGTGCAGCCATGGTGGTCCATGTCAGCGAGGGTCTCGAAGCGCTGCACCCTTTCGGCCAGAAGCCTCCCATAGGGCATGGGATGCCTCATGACAACAGGCCTTCTTCCCTTCTTCTTTAGGAGCAGGGCTGTAAACTCTGTAACCCCACTCTTTCCACACCCGGTTCTCACGGCACATACAGATATTACGGGCCTGTGGCTTTCGAGCATCGTCTTTTCTGCCCCGAGGAGCACAAAGTTGGCCCCGAGGGAGCAGACGAGCTCGCCGCGGTGCATCACATACTGATGAGACACATCACTGTAGGCAAATACAACCATATCCACAGAATGCTCCTTTATGAGCTCTGCAAGCCTCTCTTCCGGATGTATGGGTATGCCCTGTGGATAGAGGCTTCCTGCAAGCTCTGGCGGATAGGTTCTTTTTTCGATGAACGGTATCTGGGCGGCTGTAAACGAGATCACCTCGAAGGCAGGGTTGTCCCTGAAGTAGACATTGAAGTTGTGAAAGTCCCTGCCAGCGGCCCCCATGATGATTACCCTTCTGCGGCCCATAGTATTAAGGATACAGAAGATTACAATAAAATCAACCCCGCACAGAGATGCTGTAAAACAGGTGGATTATGTGATATAATAGATAATTCGTTATGACTATAGGTTCTCTTTCCTGTAGCCTATCCTTCAGAGAATGCCTGGGCAGACTTTCTTCCCTCGGGAAGGCAGAGGTCTGCACGGTATCAGGGCTCTACGGCTCATCGAGGGCATACCTTGTGGCACGCTATCTTAACGATAAGAACAAGACCTCTGTGGTTGTGCTTCCCACAGATGATGAGGCAGAAAGGTTCTTCGATGATTTGAGCTTCTTTCTTGCCCCTGAAAGGCTCATCCTCTTTCCATCAACGGGCCTTCTTCCCTTCGAGCAGCAGAACCCCGAGGCCGAGGTTGAGGCCCGAAGGCTTTCAGCCCTCTACCGTCTCCTCGCTGATAAGGACCCCCCTGTGATCGTAACCTCTTTGAGGGCACTGCGTGAAAGGCTCATCCCTCCTGTTGCCCTTGTGGAGCGTATGGTGGAGTTGAAAAAGGGTGGTGAATACCCCAGGGACGGGCTTTTGGTCAGGCTACAGGAGATGGGCTATGTAAGGATGAGCATGGTCGAAGACCGTGGGGAGATGAGTGCGCGCGGGTTCATACTCGATTTCTTTCCACCCCTGATGGATGGGCCCATGAGGATAGAGTTCCTTGGCGACCGGATAGAGTCCATAAGAAGGTTCGACCTCCATACACAGCGCTCACTGGATGAGCTCGAAGAGGTGGCACTCCTGCCACTCTGCCAGGTAGACCTCTCGCCTGGTGGAAGAGAGATTGCAAGAGAAGGGTTTCTTGAGAGGGTCGATAAATCGAGGTTTAAGAAGAAGGACTGGGAGCCCCTCTACAATGCAATAAGGGAGGGTGTGTACATAGATGGTATGGCCTCTCTTCTGCCCCTTTTCTACAAGGAACTTGAGAGCCTCTTCTGCTATCTGCCAGAGGAGGCAACCTTCTTCGTTGCAGACCCTGCCGTGGTGGAAGAGGAATCCCTGAGCCTTGATGAGGACATAAAGAGAAGGGCCGGTGAAGACATGGCCATAGTGGCTGACAGGGAGCTCTATCTCGGGAAGGATGAGTTCAGCTCAAAGGTGGGTGCCTATCCCATTGTAAGGATAGAGCCTTTAAGGACAGAGGGGTTGATTCTCTCTGTGGCCTCCAATCAGGATGTATCTGCGGAGCTTAAAAGAAGAAAGGAACTCGCCCCGCTCAAAAGGTATGTAGAGGGCTGGCTCAACGATGGTTTCAGGGTATACCTTACCGCACACAACACAACCCAGGCTGAGAGGATGTGCGAGCTTTTCGGTGAGTTCTCTCCTGCCATAAGGGGTGCTGAAAGTCTCATGGAGGACTGGCACCATAGAGAGATGGCCATACTCGTTGGCACACCTTCTGCAGGGTTCAGGCTCAAAGACGATGCCCTTGTGCTGCTGACCGAAGAGGAGATATTCGGCGAGCGTGTTAAAAGGAGACCATCTACCTCCCGTGGGCTCGATGCCCTTACCACCCAGCTCAAGGATATAAAGGAGGGTGAGCCTGTGGTCCACAGAGACCATGGGATAGGCATATACAGGGGTATAAAGAGGCTTGAAAGCGGTGGTGCAGAGACAGATTTTGTCCTGATCGAGTATCGCGAAGGAGACAGGCTCTATGTTCCTGTGGCAAGGGCAGACCTTATCTCGAAGTACAGGGGCATAGAGGGTAGAACCCCCGAGCTCGATAAACTCGGCTCTACCGGATGGGAGAGGAAGAAGGGGAGGGCAAGGAGGGCCGTTGGGGAGGTGGCCCAGAGGCTGTTCCGCATCTATATGGCAAGGAAGGCCGCAAGGGGTCATGCCTTCAGCCCCACCGGTCCACTCTACAGGGAGTTCGAGGCTGCCTTCGAATACGAGGAGACCCCGGACCAGCTCCGTGCGATAGAGGATGTCATGGGTGATATGGGTGAAGAGCGCCCCATGGATAGGCTCATCTGCGGGGATGTGGGCTATGGCAAGACAGAGGTTGCCATGAGGGCGGCCTTCAGGTGTGTGCTGGATGGAAAACAGGTGGCAGTGGTTGTGCCCACCACCGTGCTTGCACAGCAACACTACCTCACCTTCAGCGAGAGGTTCTCACGCTATCCGGTAAGTATAGATGTGCTGAGCCGTTTCAGATCAAGAAAGGAACAGGTTAAGACCCTCGAAGGCCTTGCCACTGGCAGGATGGACATAATCATCGGCACCCACAGGCTGTTGCAGAAGGATGTGGCCTTCAGGGACCTGGGTCTTCTCATAATAGACGAGGAGCATCGCTTCGGGGTAAGGGACAAGGAGAGGCTCAAGGAGATAAAGAAGGATGTGGATGTGCTCTCTCTTACGGCCACACCCATACCACGAACCCTCCACATGTCCCTTGTGGGCATAAGGGACATAAGTGTTATAAGCACCCCACCAGAGGACAGACTCGCCATAACCACCAGGATCATAGGGTTCGAGCCGGCACTCATAAAGGATGCCATAGAGAGGGAACTGCGCCGGGGTGGCCAGGTCTTCTTTGTGCACAACAGGGTGGAGGATATAGAGTCCATCCACAGGTTCTTAAGGGAACTCACCTCTGGTATATCGGCCCAGAGCCCTGTGAAGATAGGCATGGCACATGGACAGATGCGTGAAAGAGAGCTCGAGGATGTTATGCTGCGGTTCATGGCAGGTGAGTATACCATACTTCTCTGTACATCCATAATAGAGTCGGGCCTGGACATACCCAGGGCCAATACCATCATAATAAACAGGGCATACTGTTTCGGGATTTCAGAGTTGTATCAGCTCCGCGGAAGGGTCGGTAGAAGCAACCAGCATGCCTATGCATACCTTATTTGTTCCCAGGGTCCAGGCCTTACGGAAGAGGCGAGAAAGAGGATGGAGGTTATAAGAGAGCTCACAGAGCCAGGCTCGGGCTTCAGGATCGCCATGCACGACCTCGAGATAAGAGGCGCTGGAGAGGTCTTCGGCACAAGACAATCGGGGCACATAATGGAGGTGGGCTTCGACATGTACACAAGGCTCCTTGAGGATGCCCTCTGTGAGCTTAAAGGCGAGCCCCCTGTGGAGGAGCCAGAGCCAGAGGTCTCACTCAGGCTCTCTCAGTATGTGCCAGAGGACTACATGCCCGATGCAAGGGAAAGGCTCTCTTTCTACAAGCGCCTTGCCATATCGAGAACCCCCGAAGAGGTCGAACTGCTCAAGGAAGAGCTCTCTGACAGGTACGGCAGGCTTCCAGAGGTGGTGCGGAATCTTTTCGATGTGGTGGCCATCAAGCTCTGGCTCAAAGAACTGTTCATAACAGAGCTTTCGCAGAAGGGCGATAGACTCCATGTAAGGTTCGCCCCGGAGGCTGGCACAAGACTGCCACACCTTGCAGCGGTTGCAAGAGGGTCCGAAAGGTTCTTCCTGAACAGAGAGCAGAGACTTGTATACATGATGCGCACCCCCACCGATCCTGTGGCAGAGGCAAGATATATGTTGAAAGAACTTGCAGAAGGGTGATAAAATTCTCTAATTATGATGTGGATATGTTCTGTATACATCAGAAAGAGAATGAAGGGCGTTGTAGTGGTGGCATTGTTCCTTCTTGTCTTCACCACTGGATGTGAGAGGGCTGGTGAGAAGAAAGAGACAGGAGAAGACCGCGTTATCGCAAAGATAGGCGAGAAGGTCATAACAGAGAAGGACTTCGAGGCGATGCTGCACAGGACAGTGCCGGAAAGAGAGAGGATAACCCCGCCAGAGCTCAAGGAGCTTAAACGAAACCTCCTGAATCAGCTTATCGAGGAAGAACTCATCCTCATGGAGGCACAGAGAAGGGGAATCATGGTTACAGACCAGGAGGTGGAGAAAGAGGTTAAAAACTTCCTCGAGGAAGGCGATGAATCCGTAGAGGCCGTCATAAAGGAGAGATACGGCAGCCTCGATGAATGGAAGAAGGAGATAGAAAGAAGGCTCCTTATAAAGAAGACCATCCACCAGGTGATAGAGATGACCATAACAGTAACAGATAAAGAGGCAAGAGAGTATTACAACAAGAACCGTAAGGCCTATGAGATACCCCAGCAGGTGCGTGCCCGAATGATTGTGGTTCCAACAGAAGAGGAGGCAAGGAAGATAAAGGGACTTCTTAAGAAACGCTCCTTCGAGGAGATAGCAAAAGAGTACTCCATAGGGCCAGAGGCAGAGAAGGGTGGAGACCTGGGCTTTTTCGGAAAGGGCGATATGCCCCCGGAGTTCGAGGTGGTGTTCAAACTCCCGAAAGGGGCTGTAAGCAGGATCGTGAAGACACCTTACGGATACCACATATTCAAGGTGGTGGAAAAGAAGAAGGGTAGAAAACTCAGGTTTCAGGATGTGAAGGGCCTTATAACAGAGAAGATAAGGCGCGAGAGGGTGGAGAAGAAATACCACGAGTGGATACTTACACTCAAAAAGAACATAGAGATAGATGTTGACAGAACATTTCTTGCATCATGACCAGAGGACTTAAATCCATAGTGGCCATAATATGCACAGTTGTTGTGCTCCTGGCAGCACCTTCACCTCACTCTGAGATAGTGGACAGAATCATCGCCATCGTCAATGACCAGGTCATAACCCTTTCAGAGCTTGAGACCTCCATAAAGGTCATAACCAGGGGGCTGAAGGAAGACCTCAGGCCCTATGACGAGGATGTGAAGACGAGCATGGTGCTGGATCTTCTCATCGAGGATGCCCTTATAAAACAATCTGCAGAGCGGATGGGTATCGAGGTGAGTGAGACAGAGATAGACAACGCCATAGAGGATGTGAAAAAGAGGAACGGCCTTACTGACGAGGCATTACGAGAGGCACTGCGTCGAAGCGGGCTTACCTACAAACAGTACCGCGACAAGCTGCGCGAGGACATACGCAAGGCAAAGTTCGTGGATGCACAGTTTCGTTCAAGGATAAAGATAAAAGATGAGGATGTAGAGGAATACTACAAGAGCCATATAGACGAGTTTCTGCTGCCTGCGGCCTACAGGTTGAGGATAATACTTCTCGAAAAGGGTGATGAAGAGATACTCGGCCGTCGTGTGAAGGTTGTCCTTGAAGGGCTTGAAGAAGGCAGACCCTTCGATGAACTTGCAAGGGAGTTCTCCGATGCCCCTTCCAGTGAGGCAGGTGGAGACATCGGATACATGAAGCTCGAGGAGCTCTCGCCACTTATAAGTGGGGTTGTGGAAAGGCTTGCCCCTGGCAGTGTAAGCCCACCCCTGAGGACACCAGAGGGTATATACATGGTTCAGCTTGTAGACATAAGAGAGGGAAGCCCCAGACCCCTTGAGGAGGTAAGGCCTGCCATACGGGAGCGGCTCTTTCAGCGGGCCTTCGATGAAAGATACCGTGCCTGGCTTGAGTTCATGAAGAAGGTGGCCCATATAGAGATAAGGCTCTGAGCATGGAAAGACCCACCGTTGCCATAACCATGGGGGACCCTGCAGGCATAGGGCCAGAGGTGGTGTTGCGTGCCCTGTCCGAAGAAAGGGTAAGGGAGAGGGTAAGACCCCTTGTTGTGGGGGACAGGGCACTGCTCGAGTATCTTTCAGACAGGCTGGGAATCCGCCTGCCTGAAGAGGATGATGTCATAGGTGTATCGAACCTTGATCCCCATTCAATAGAGCCTGGCATGGCATCCATGGAGTGTGGCAGGGCGATGATAGAGTATGTGGAAGAGGCCGTGAGGGGCTGCCTTGAGGGCAGGTTCCATGCCATGGTTACAGCCCCCATAAACAAGCAGGCAGCAAGGCTTTCTGGCTTCCGCTTCCCAGGACATACAGAGTTTATAGCACACCTTACAGGCACCACCAACTATGCCATGATGTTTGCCACAGACACCATCAGGGTGGTGCTCGTAACCATACACACCCCCCTGAGCTCTGTGCCAGCACTCCTTGAAGAAGAGGAAGTCTATCGGATAATAGACCTGACTGATGAGACCTTGAGACTTTACTTTGGCCTTGAGAACCCATCGATAGCCCTTTGTGGTCTGAACCCCCATGCAGGCGAAGACGGGCTCTTCGGCAACGAGGAAGAAGAGATAATAAGACCTGCCATAGAGAGGGCAAGAAAAGAGGGAATAGAGGCCAGAGGGCCCTATCCTGCGGACACGCTGTTCTACAGGGCACAGAAGGGAGAGTTCGACTGCTGTATCGCCATGTACCATGACCAGGGGCTTGTCCCGGTCAAACTCCTTTCCTTTGAGAGGGCCGTAAATGTTACCATAGGGCTGCCCATAATAAGGACATCTGTAGATCACGGCACAGCCTATGAGCTTGCATGGAAGGGTGTGGCAGGCCATGAGAATATGATGAGTGCAATAGAGCTTGCACGAAGTATGGCACTCTGCAGGTTGAACAATGGATAGGATAATAATAAAGGGTGCAAGAGAGCACAACCTGAAGGGCATAGACCTCGAGTTACCCAAAGAGAGCCTCATTGTGATAACCGGGGTGAGTGGTTCCGGGAAAAGCTCTCTTGCCTTCGATACCATATACGCAGAGGGTGAAAGAAGGTATGTGGAAAGCCTTTCTACCTATGCACGCCAGTTTCTCGACAAGATGGCCAAACCAGATGTGGAAAGTATCGAAGGGCTATCTCCTGCCATCTCCATAGAGCAGAGGACTGTATCCAAGAACCCCCGTTCCACGGTGGGCACCGTAACAGAGGTCTACGACTACCTGAGGCTGCTCTTTACCACCCTCGGCATCCCCCATTGTTACAGGTGCGGCAGGGCCATTACCACACAGACCACACAGCAGATGACCAGGCGTCTCTTTGAGCTGCAACATGGCACAAGGCTCACGGTGTTCTCCCCCATAGTGAGGGGCAGAAAGGGTGAATACCGCAAGGAACTATCGGCACTTAAAAGAGATGGCTACACAAGGGCAAGGATAGACGGGCAGATGGTGGAGCTTATGGAGGTGGAGAGCCTCGATAAGAGGAAAAAGCACCATATAGAGGTGGTCATAGACCGTATTGTGATGAAGGAGGGCATTGGGTTGAGGCTTTCCGAGGCCCTTGAGCTTGCAACAGCACTTTCGGGTGGGACAGTGAAGGTCGAGACCTCAACAGGCAGGGAGTTCTTCTTCAACGAGAGGCTTTCCTGTATAGAGTGTGGCATAAGTTATCCAGAGATAACCCTTACCACATTTTCCTTCAACAGCCCCCACGGTGCATGCCCTGGATGCAGGGGGCTGGGAGAGAAGACAAGCTTCGATCCCACACTTGTGGTGCCAGACCCAGGGCTTTCCCTCATGGATGGAGCCATAGCCCCATGGACAAGGAAGACAGAGAGAAGACCTGCCGCACTCTATGAGGACATAATCATCTCCCTTTCACGCCACTATGGATTCTCACCCGATACACCATTCAGCAGGCTTCCCAGAAGGGTGCGCGAGGCCATACTGTTCGGCACAAAAGAGAAGATAGAGTTTCACTACAGAAGGGGCTCCAGACGGTACAGCTTCTTCGAGCCCTTTGAGGGTGTGATACCCAACCTTGAAAGACGCTACAGGGAGGGCACATCGGAAAGGGTGCGCCAGGAGCTCGAGCAATACATAAGCTATGTGGAGTGCCCTGCCTGCAGGGGGTCCAGGCTCAAGCGGGAGGCCCTGCATGTAAAGGTGGGCAGACACTCCATATGGGATATAACACGGATGACCGTCAGAGATGCCATACTCTTCTTCCAGACTCTCGAGCTCGATGCCACAAGCTCCAGGATAGCCGAGAAGATTGTAAAGGAGATAAGCGCACGACTCATATTCCTCCACAATGTGGGTCTCGGCTATATAACACTCGACAGACCCACCCTTACGCTTTCAGGTGGTGAGGCACAGAGGATAAAGCTTGCAACCCAGATAGGTAGTGGACTTACAGGTGTTCTCTATGTGCTCGATGAGCCCTCCATAGGGCTGCATCAGAGGGACACAAGAAGGCTCCTCGATGCACTGAAGAGATTGAGGGACATGGGTAATACCGTGATAGTTGTTGAACACGATGAGACCACCATAAGGAGTGCAGATTTTGTGGTGGACATGGGCCCTGGAGCAGGTGAACAGGGTGGTCGTGTTGTTGCCACCGGTAGTCCCGAAGGTATAATGGCAAGCCCTGATTCCCTTACGGGTAAATATCTTTCTGGTATCCTCTCCATACCCGTGCCCTCTACGAGAAAGAGCCCTGATGGAAGGTTTCTTACCCTTAAAGGGGTGGTGGCCAACAATATAGATGGCATGGATGTGTGTATACCACTGGGGTTGATAACCTGTGTAACAGGGGTCAGTGGCTCTGGCAAGAGCACCCTTGTGGTGGACACTCTCTACAAGAACCTTGTAAGGATACTCTATGGCTCGAAAGAGAAGGCAGGACTTGTAAAAAGGATAGAGGGGCTTGAAGAGATAGACAAGGTCATAGCAGTGGATCAGAGCCCTATAGGCCGAACCCCCCGCAGTAATCCTGCCACCTATACGGGGGTGTTCGCCCCGATAAGGGAGCTCTTCAGCCAGCTTCCAGAGGCCCGCATGCGGGGTTACGGGCCTGGCAGGTTCAGCTTCAATGTGAAGGGTGGCAGATGCGAGACCTGTAAGGGCGAGGGCACCATAAAGGTGGAGATGCACTTTCTGCCTGATGTGTATGTAAGATGTGATGCCTGTGGGGGCAGACGCTACAACCCTGAGACCCTTGAAGTAAAATACAGGGGAAAGGATATAGCCCAGTGCCTCGAGATGACCGTAACAGAGGCGCTTGAGTTCTTCAGGAACATTCCTGTCATAAGGAGTAAGCTCGGGGTGCTTGAAGATGTGGGCCTGGGCTACATAAGGCTGGGCCAGCCAGCCACCACCCTTTCAGGTGGCGAGGCACAGAGGATAAAGCTTTCAAAAGAGCTGTCCAGGCCTTCCACAGGCAGAACCCTCTACATACTCGATGAACCTACCACGGGGCTGCATTTTGCAGATATAGAAAAACTCCTCTCTGTGCTCCGAAGACTGACCGATGGTGGCAACACGGTGGTCATAATAGAGCATAACCTCGATGTGATAAAGTTTGCCGATTACATAATAGACCTTGGCCCCGAGGGCGGAGACGAGGGTGGCAGGCTCGTTGCCTGCGGCACACCAGAGGAGGTTGCAAGGTGCAGGGCCTCCTACACGGGGGCCTACCTTAAAGATGTCCTTGCCTCCCAGCCGGGAAAGACCTGCTGTGGTGTGTAGGGTTTGCCTGCCCCGAATTTTCTGCTATAGTCTTTATGGTATGGGCAGCAGGCAAGATAGGGGGTTATCAGAAGGAGGGCTTCCATGACGAGAGAAACGATTTTTTTACTCGGTGGGAAGGAGTTTGCCACACTCAGGGCAAGCCAGGTTATGGAAAGAGATGTCCGGTGTTTTGGCCCCGAGGCTGGCTGGGAGGCCATGGCAGAGGCGATGACAAAGGGTAACTTCGGCAGTGTGCCCGTGGTGGACGATGGTGGAAGATTCCTGGGGATGGTTACAGAGGAGGCACTTCTTTCCTGCATACTGGAGGGGAAGGAACTTCAGGCCGTGAGGGCCTCACAGATTATGACAGATTCTGCAACCGTTACAGAGGAGGACGGGGTTGTGGAGATAGCAAGATTGCTCAGGGAGAACAACCTCATAAGGGTCCCCGTGGTTACAGAGGATGGCAGGGTAATTGGAGTAGTTGCAAGAAGGGATCTTATCTTTGCCTATCTGAGGGCCACCGATACTCCGCCGAAGTGGTTATAAGTGTTTGAATCTATTTTGTTTTTTGTCCTGGGAAAGTTTTTTGTGCTTCGGGTTTAGAAAATTTCCCAAAAAAGCCCTTGACACAGAGGGTGTAATTGTTTAGAATCAAAACTTGCAGTGGCGATGAAATAGTTGCCCCTAAATCCCTTGACAGGGGTTCAATAGAGCGGTAAGATAGATAGTAGAGGGGTTGTTCTTTGAAAACTAAATAGCAAGTCAAGTCTTGCTGGTCCTTTGTCATTCCTTATTTTTCAGTTTTCTCCAAACTGGAGAGTTTGATCCTGGCTCAGAGCGAACGCTGGCGGCGTGCCTAACACATGCAAGTCGAGCGCGAAAGGGGGTCTTCGGACTCCTGAGTAGAGCGGCGCACGGGTGAGTAACGCGTGGGTAACCTACCCTCAAGTGGGGGATAACCCGCCGAAAGGCGGGCTAATACCGCATAAGACCACGGAGGGCATCCTCAGTGGTTAAAGGTGGGGACCTCCTTCGGGGGGCCTGTCGCTTGAGGATGGGCCCGCGTCCCATCAGCTTGTTGGTGAGGTAACGGCTCACCAAGGCCAAGACGGGTAGCTGGTCTGAGAGGACGGCCAGCCACACTGGCACTGGAACACGGGCCAGACTCCTACGGGAGGCAGCAGTGGGGAATATTGCGCAATGGGCGAAAGCCTGACGCAGCGACGCCGTGTGAGGGAAGAAGGCCTTCGGGTTGTAAACCTCTGTCAGGGGGGAAGAAACCTC
>WGFM01000024.1 GCA_015492245.1 Deltaproteobacteria bacterium
TCCACAACCTTCGTTACAACCCCTGCACCCACTGTCCTTCCACCCTCTCTTATGGCAAACCTCAAACCCTCTTCCATCGCTATGGGGGTTATGAGCTCGACATCTATGCCCACATTGTCACCGGGCATCACCATCTCAACTCCCTCGGGCAAGGTTACAACACCGGTAACATCGGTGGTCCTGAAGTAGAACTGCGGCCTGTACCCGCTGAAAAAGGGCGTGTGCCTGCCTCCCTCCTCCTTCGTCAATACATAAACCTCGGCCTTGAACTTACGGTGTGGCATAATGGTGCCAGGCCTGGCCAACACCTGACCCCTCTCTACCTCATCCTTCTTCACTCCCCTCAACAAACAACCAACATTGTCCCCAGCCCTGCCCTCATCGAGTATCTTGCGGAACATCTCCACACCGGTCACAACAGTCCTTATCGTATCCTTTATCCCCACTATCTCAACCTCTTCGCCTACCTTTATCACCCCTCGCTCAACCCTCCCTGTAACAACCGTGCCCCTACCAGATATACTGAAAACATCCTCTATGGGCATCAAAAAGGGCCTGTCAACATCCCGCACTGGCTCGGGTATGTAGCTGTCAAGGGTGTCCATCAACTCCCATATCTTGCTGCACCACTCACACTCACGCTTGCCACAGCCACACTCCAGGGCCTTCAACGCACTGCCCTTTACAAACGGTATGTCGTCGCCAGGAAACTTATACTGGTTCAACAGCTCCCTCACCTCTATCTCGACAAGGTCCAGCAACTCCTCGTCATCTACCATGTCAACCTTGTTCAAAAACACTATTATGTTCGGCACACCAACCTGGCGGGCAAGCAGTATGTGCTCCCTTGTCTGCGGCATCGGACCATCTGCTGCACTCACAACCAGTACGGCTCCATCCATCTGCGCAGCCCCGGTTATCATGTTCTTCACATAATCGGCATGACCAGGACAATCAATATGGGCATAATGGCGACTCTCCGTCTGATACTCAACATGCGATATGGATATGGTAAGACCACGCTCCTTCTCCTCAGGGGCACGGTCTATCTGGTCATAGGCGAGAAAGTCCGACCACCCATGGTTGCTCAATACCCTCGTTATCGCTGCAGTAAGGGTGGTCTTTCCGTGATCAACATGGCCTATGGTTCCTACATTGATATGAGGCTTCGTCCTCTCAAACCTTGCCTTGCTCATATCTCTACCCTCCGAAAAGTTTTATTTACTCTTTGCGGTTGCACAAATGGTATCTGCAACAGATGCAGGCACCTCTTCGTAGTGTGAGAACTGCATGGTAAATGATGCCCTGCCCTGGGTGAGGCTACGCAATACGGTTGAGTATCCGAACATGCTTGCCAGTGGCACCTTTGCCGCTATGACCTGAAGATTTCCCCTCACCTCCATGCCCTGTATCTTGCCCCTTCTGGAGTTGAGGTCTCCCATCACATCTCCCATGAACTGTTCAGGCACAACCACCTCTACATCCATTATGGGCTCGAGCAGCACCATGCCTGCCCTGTTACATGCCTCCTTGAAGCCTATGGAACCTGCTATCTTGAAGGCCATCTCGGATGAGTCCACCTCATGATAGGAACCATCGAAAAGGGTTGCCCTCACATCCACCACAGGGTATCCTGCAAATATGCCACTCTCCATGGCCTCTTTCACACCCACCTCAACAGCCGGTATGTATTCTTTTGGAATCACTCCACCGACTATCTTGTTCACAAACTCAAAGCCTGCACCCCTTCCGGCTGGTTCCACCTCCAGCCACACATGTCCGTACTGACCTCTTCCACCTGTCTGTTTTATGTATTTACCCTCTGCCCTTGCAGGGGCTGTAATGGTCTCCTTGTATGCAACCTGTGGTCTACCCACATTTGCCTCCACCTTGAACTCACGAAGGAGTCTGTCCACTATTATCTCGAGGTGGAGCTCACCCATACCCGATATTATGGTCTGTCCCGTCTCCTCATCGGTCTTGACCCTGAAGGAGGGGTCCTCTATGGCGAGCTTCTGCAGACTCACCCCGAGCTTTTCCTGGTCTGCCTTTGTCTTCGGCTCTATTGCAATACTCATGACAGGCTCTGGTATGTCGAGGGCTTCAAGCAGTATGGGGTGGTGGGAATCACAGATGGTGTCTCCTGTGGTTGTATACTTAAGCCCCACAGCTGCGGCTATGTCTCCTGAGAAGACCTCTTTTACTTCCTCTCTCTTGTTTGCATGCATACGGACAAGCCGGCCTATCCTTTCACGCTGGCCCTTTGTGGAGTTGTACACATAGGAGCCGGCCTTGAGAGAGCCCGAATATACTCTGAAGAAGGTGAGCTGTCCCACGAAGGGATCTGTCATTATCTTGAATGCCAGTGCCGAATAGGGGGCATCGTCTTTTGCCTCCCTTGTTTCCTCCTGGCCTGTATCCGGGTTGACACCCTTTACAGGTGGTATATCCACCGGAGATGGCAGGTAATTCACCACAGCATCGAGCAACGGTTGAATGCCCTTGTTCTTGAATGCCGAGCCGCAGAACACAGGTGTTATTGAAAGGGAAAGTGTGCCCTTTCTTATGGCCTCTACAATCTCTTCACCTGTTACAGGCTCACCATCTATGTATTTTTCCATCAGTGTCTCATCGAAATCACTTGCACATTCTATGAGTTTCTCACGATACTCTGCAATGAGTTCTTTCATGTCCTCGGGCACTTCAGCGTATCTGAACTTCGCACCAAGGGTCGACTCATCCCATATTACAGCCTGCTCCGTTACCAGGTCTACCACACCGGTGAAGGAATCCTCTTTGCCCACAGGCAGCTGCATCACCACGGGCCGTGTATGGAGCCTTTCCTCCATCATCCTTACCACACCGAAGAAGTCTGCCCCAACTCTATCCATCTTGTTTACAAAGGCTATCCTTGGCACCCTGTATTTGTCGGCCTGGCGCCAGACGGTCTCACTCTGTGGCTCCACACCACCCACACTGCAGAATACGGCTATGGCACCATCGAGCACCCTCAAGGACCTTTCCACCTCTATTGTAAAATCCACATGCCCCGGGGTGTCTATTATGTTTATCCGGTAGTCGCCCCAGAAACAGGTGGTTGCTGCCGAGGTTATGGTTATACCCCTTTCCTTTTCCTGTGCCATCCAGTCCATAACAGCGGTTCCCTCGTGCACCTCTCCTATCTTGTAGGTAACCCCTGTGTAGTAGAGTATGCGCTCGGTTGTTGTGGTCTTACCCGCGTCTATATGCGCCATTATACCTATATTTCTCTGCTTCTCTATGGGTATGGTCCTCGACACTTTTACCCCTTTAGCCTCCCTGACTTCTTTTTGCTGTCTTAATGCTCCTGGTGAACCCAATTTACCTGACCTTTCGTATTTAACGGGATTACCACCGGTAATGGGCAAACGCCTTGTTTGCCTCTGCCATCCGGTGCGTGTCCTCCTTCTTCTTCACAGCTCCACCCCTGCCACCTGCTGCATCCATAAGTTCTGCTGCGAGTTTTTCTATCATTGTCCTCTCGCCACGATGCCTTGCGTACTCTACGAGCCACTTGAGGGCAAGGGAAATCTGTCTTTCTGGCCTTACCTCTATGGGCACCTGGTATGTGGCCCCGCCCACCCTTCTTGATTTGACCTCCAGGTGGGGCTTCACATTCTCTACGGCCTTCCTGAAGACCTTGAGCGGGTCCTGGCCCGTCTTCTCCTTTATCCTTTCGAAGGCACCATAAAGCACCCCTTCGGCAACACTCTTTTTGCCATCGCGCATAATCTTGTTTATGGCCTTTGCCACTATCACATCGTTGTACTTAGGGTCCGGTGCCGTCTCCCTTTTTGATGCCCTGCCCCTTCGAGCCATGGTAAGGTCTCCTCCATAAAAATCAGGAACCATAAACCGCTGGTTAACTCTTTACGGCTCAATGGTTCCTGATTTATTTTAGTCTTCTCGTCCCGTACTTTGAACGAGCCTGTTTTCTGTCCTCCACGCCCACTGTATCGAGCGTTCCCCTTATGATGTGGTATCTCACGCCAGGAAGGTCCTTGACCCTGCCCCCTCTTATGAGCACAACAGAATGTTCCTGAAGGTTGTGCCCTATTCCAGGTATGTAGGCTGTAACCTCCATACCATTGGTGAGCCTTACCCTTGCAACCTTGCGAAGGGCAGAGTTGGGTTTTTTGGGCGTGGTGGTATAGACACGCACACAAACGCCCCTTTTCTGGGGACAGGCATCGAGAGCCGGTGATGCAGTCCCCTTTTCGACCTTCTTTCTACTTCTTCTTACAAGTTGGTTTATCGTCGGCATAATATCCTCTCGAATGCTCTCATCTGTAGATTCAAATTACAATAATTTAACAATTAATCATCTACCTGTCAAGGGGTTAATTGGGTCTCTGAATCGATTTCTTCACCTTTTTCTTCGCCTGTATCTTCTGGAGCCATCTCCTCTGGTTCTTCTCCGCCGAGAACCCTGGCCCTGAGCCCCCTGTATCTGGTAAAGCCACTGCCAGCAGGGATGAGTCTGCCCATTATCACATTCTCTTTAAGCCCCTTGAGGTAGTCTATCTTGCCCTCGACAGCTGCTCCGGTAAGCACCTTTGTCGTCTCCTGGAAGCTTGCAGCAGATATGAAGCTCTCTGTAGAGAGCGATGCCTTGGTTATACCCTGCAGCAGTGGTTCTGCCACAGCAGGCCTCTTGCCCTCTGCAAGAACCCGCTCGTTCTCCTCTTCGAAGAGGTATCTTTCCACCTGTTCATCGAGCAGAAACCTTGTATCCCCGGGCTCCGTTATCTTGACCCTCTTGAGCATCTGTCGCACTATGACCTCTATGTGCTTGTCGTTTATCTTCACCCCCTGGAGCCTGTAGACCTCCTGCACCTCATCCACAAGGTACTTTGCGAGCTCCTTCACACCGAGTATCCTCAATATATCGTGGGGGTTGGCAGAGCCATCCATAAGGGGCTCACCTGCTCTTACACGGTCTCCTTCCCTCACGCTTATGTGTTTACCCTTTGGGATGAGGTATTCCTTTGGCTCACCCACATCGGGTGTTATCATGACCTTCCTTTTACCCTTCGTATCCCTACCGAACGAGACCATACCGTCTATCTCGCTTATGATGGCGCATTCCTTGGGCTTTCTTGCCTCGAAGAGCTCTGCCACCCTTGGAAGCCCTCCTGTGATGTCCTTCGTCTTTGTGGTCTCCCTTGGTATCTTTGCTATTATATCTCCGGCCTTTACGAAGTCTCCCTCGTTAACCGTTATGATGGCACCCACGGGCAGTATGTATCTTGCCGGCATATGGGTGCCCGGTATCCTGAGTGTTCCACCCTCTTCATCCTTTATGGAGACACGGGGCCTCATGTCGGTCTCTCTGTAGTGCACGACCACTCTACTTGCAAACCCTGTTGCCTCGTCTATCTGCTCGCGCATGGTCTTGCCTTCCTCAACATCACCGAACTTCACGATGCCATTTACATCTGTCAGTATTGGTGTGGTATAGGGGTCCCACTCTGCCAGTATGTCGCCTGAGGTGACACTGTCTCCTTCCTTTATCCTGAGTCTTGCCCCGTATATGACAGGGTTCTTCTCTCTTTCCCTGCCCTGCTCGTCCACTATGGATATTTCTCCATTTCGGGTCATCACTATGAGCTCACCCTTCGAGTTGATTGCGGTGTTGAGGTTTACAAACTTCACCATGCCCTCGTGGCGTGCCTCGAGGGTGGTCTGCTCTGCCCTTCTGCTTGCAGTTCCACCTATGTGGAAGGTTCTCATTGTGAGCTGGGTTCCTGGCTCTCCTATGGACTGGGCTGCTATAACACCCACGGCCTCACCGAGTTCCACCGTCTTGCCTCTTGCAAGGTCTCTTCCATAACACTTGACACATATTCCGTTGGCACTCCTGCAGGTAAGGACACTCCTTATCTTCACCTTATCCACACCTGCCTCTTCTATCTTTCTGACCCCATCTTCGCCTATCTCCTCATTGGCCTTAAGGAGCACCTCACCTGTGAAGGGGTCCATCACATCCTCGAGGGCAACCCTGCCAAGGAGCCTCTCACCTATGGGCTCTATTATCTCACCACCTTCAACAAGTGAGGACATGTATATGCCATCCAGTGTGCCGCAGTCTTCCTCCACTATGACAACATCCTGTGCCACATCCACCAGCCTCCTTGTAAGATAACCAGAGTTTGCGGTCTTAAGGGCGGTATCTGCAAGACCCTTTCTCGCACCATGGGTTGATATGAAGTACTGCAGCACCGTAAGCCCCTCACGGAAGTTCGCGGTAATGGGGGTCTCTATTATCTCTCCCGAGGGTTTTGCCATAAGCCCCCTCATACCTGCGAGCTGGCGTATCTGCTGGGCTGAACCTCTGGCACCCGAGTCTGCCATCATGAATATGGAGTTGAAGCTTGGCACCTTCCGTTCGTTGCCGTCCCTGTCCTTTATAACATCCACACCCAGTTCCTTGATCATCTCTTCTGCAACCTCTTCGGTTGCCTGTGCCCATATGTCTACGACCTTGTTGTATCTTTCACCATCTGTTATGAGCCCCTCGTTATACTGATTCTGTATCTCCTTGACCTCTTCGTATGCCTTCCTTATGATTTCCTCTTTCTTGGCAGGTATCTTGAGATCATCCACACATATGGATATACCAGCCCTTGTGGCATACTCGTAGCCCATATCCTTGAGCTTGTCCGCAAGGATGACGGTCTGCTTGTTGCCTGCCTTCCTGTAGCATATGTCTATGAGGCGGGCAAGCTGCTTTTTATCCATCACCTTGTTTATCTCTTCGAACTCTATCACATCAGGCACTATCTCCTTGAGAAGCACCCTGCCTATGGTGGTATCCACAAGCTCTCCACCCACCTTGACTTTTATGCCTGCCTGAAGGTGCACCTGGCCTGTCTCATAGGCTGCCCTTGCCTCGTCGAAGGAAGAGAACACCCTGCCCTCTCCCTTAACGCAACACTTCTCTCTTGTAAGGTAATAAAGCCCCAGCACTATGTCCTGAGTGGGCACAATGATGGGCTTACCATGGGCAGGCGAGAGTATGTTGTTCGTGGACATCATAAGCACCCTTGCCTCTGTCTGTGCCTCTATGGAAAGGGGCACATGGACTGCCATCTGGTCTCCATCGAAGTCTGCGTTGAAGGCCGTACACACAAGGGGATTGAGCTGTATGGCCTTGCCCTCTATGAGAAGTGGCTCGAACGCCTGTATGCCGAGCCTGTGGAGTGTGGGTGCACGGTTGAGCAGTATGGGGTGCTCCTTTATGACCTCTTCGAGCACATCCCACACCTCGGGTCTTTCTTTCTCGAGCATCTTCTTTGCACTCTTGATGGTTGTTGCGTAGCCCTTCTCCTCCAGTTTCTGGTATATGAAGGGTTTGAAGAGTTCGAGGGCCATCTTCTTTGGAAGTCCACACTGATGGAGCCTCAGTCTCGGCCCTATGACTATAACCGAGCGGCCCGAGTAATCCACCCTCTTACCGAGCAGATTCTGTCTGAACCTTCCGCCCTTGCCCTTTATCATATCACTTAAGGACTTAAGGGGCCTGCGGTTCTGCCCTGTTATGACCCTACCCCTTCTGCCGTTATCGAAGAGCGCGTCCACGGCCTCCTGGAGCATCCGCTTTTCGTTTCTTATTATTATGTCAGGGGCATTCATCTCGAGAAGTTTCTTAAGCCTGTTGTTGCGGTTTATAACCCTGCGATAGAGGTCGTTAAGATCACTGGTAGCGAATCTTCCGCCATCGAGGGGTACAAGTGGGCGAAGGTCTGGCGGCAGAACCGGTATGACCTCCATTATCATCCACTCGGGCCTGTTGCCCGAATGGAGGAATGCCTCTACCACCTTCAGCCTCTTTGTAAGCCTCTTCTTGCGGGCATCAGAGGTGGTGCGCTGCATCTCTGTACGAAGCTCGACCGAGAGCTCTGCAAGGTTGCATCTTCTGAGCATCTCCCTTATCGCCTCTGCCCCCATGCTCGCAACGAAGGAGTCTGGCCCGTATCTGTCGAACATCTCGCGGTATTTGCTCTCCGTGAGGAGCTCACCCTCTTTGAGTTCTGTATCCCTGGGGTCTATGACTATGTAGTTCTCGTAGTACAGGACCTTCTCCACCTCTTTAAGTGTCATATCGAGCAGTGCCCCGATCCTTGAGGGTAGACTCCTTACAAACCATATATGTGCCACAGGGGTTGCAAGCTCTATATGTCCCATCCTCTCTCTTCTTACCTTCGACGGGATGACCTCCACCCCGCATTTCTCGCAGACCACCCCTCTGTGTTTCATGCGCTTGTATTTTCCGCAGTTACACTCGAAGTCCTTTACAGGCCCAAATATCTTTGCACAGAAAAGACCATCCCTTTCTGGCTTGAATGTCCGATAGTTTATGGTCTCAGGCTTTTTCACCTCTCCATGGCTCCAGTCCCTTATCTCTTCCGGAGAGGCTATGCTGATCCTTATGGCATCAAAGTCAGAGGGTCTTTTCTGTTTTTCAAATAGCGCCATAAGGCTTTCCACGGTTATACCTCCTTTTTTAAATGTCTCGAAGCTCTTTTATTCCTTCTCTTCGCTCTTATTGTCTTCATCGAGCCTTAAAAGCTCTATGTTGAGTCCAAGGCTCTGCAGCTCTTTCACGAGCACCTTGAAGCTTTCAGGCAGTGTGGGCTCCAGTGTGTAGTCGCCCCTTATTATGGACTCATACATGCGGGTTCTGCCAGGCACATCGTCGCTCTTCACGGTGAGGAACTCCTGCAGACTGTATGCAGCCCCGTATGCCTCGAGTGCCCAGACCTCCATCTCTCCGAGCCTCTGCCCGCCGAACTGTGCCTTGCCACCAAGGGGCTGCTGGGTAACGAGCGAATAGGGCCCAGTGCTTCTTGCGTGTATCTTGTCATCCACGAGATGATGGAGCTTGAGCATGTACATAACACCCACCGTTACATCGTTATCGAATGGCTCACCTGTCCTTCCATCGTATAGAACGGCCTTTCCTGTCTGCGGCAGCCCTGCAAGCTTCAAAGCCTCTTTTATGTCATTCTCCCTCGCACCATCGAAGACCGGGCTTGCCACTGTAACACCCTTCCTGAGCCTTCTTGCAACAACCAGAACCTCTTCATCCGCAAGTGAGTCCAGGAACCTGCTGAACTCCCTTGAGTTGTACACCTTCTTTATCCTCTCCCTCAGGGCAGAGGGGTTGAAGTTTTCCTCCACCATACGGGCCATCTCTTCGCCAAGGTTCCTTGCTGCCCATCCAAGGTGTGTCTCGAGTATCTGCCCTATGTTCATCCTTGAAGGCACACCAAGCGGGTTGAGCACTATGTCCACAGGGGTGCCATCCTTTAGAAATGGCATATCTTCTTCAGGAAGTATCATGGACACAACACCCTTGTTGCCGTGGCGTCCTGCCATCTTGTCTCCCACCGAAATCTTGCGCTTCATGGCCACATAGACCTTGACCATCTTGAGCACCCCTGGTGGGAGCTCATCGCCCCTTTTGAGCCTGCTTATGCGCTCGTCGAATACATACCTTATGGCATCCACCTGTTCCTCAAGCTGATTGAAGACCTCTTCCAGTTCCTTTTCTGTCTTCTCCTCTCCTGCCGGTATAATATCGCACCAGTGTTTGCGGGGGATAGAGTGGAGCAACTCTCTGGTTATGACCTTGCCCTTCGAGATTAGTGTATTTCCCTTCTTGTCCGTAACCCTCAGGGCAGATTTTTTACCCACAAGGAGGCTTTCCACCCTGCCGTAGATGTTGGACATAACTATGTTTATCTCATCGTCTCTGTCCTTAAGTAGCCTTGCAACCTCTCTATCCTCTATGGACTTTGCCCTCTCGTCCTTCTCGACACCCTTTCTCGAGAACACCTTTGCATCTATCACTATACCCTCTATGCCGGGAGGCACCCTGAGGGAGGTATCCTTCACATCCTCCGCCTTCTCACCGAATATGGCACGAAGCAGTTTCTCCTCTGGAGAGAGCTGGGTCTCGCCCTTGGGGGTGATCTTGCCAACCAGTATGTCCCCGGGTTTTACCTCTGCGCCAACCCTCACGATGCCACTCTCGTCGAGGTTCTTGAGGGCGTCCTCCCCAACATTGGGTATGTCACGGGTTATCTCTTCTCTGCCCAGTTTCAGATCCCTTGCACTTACCTCGAACTCCTCTATGTGTATGGAGGTGAACACATCGTCCTTGAGCAGCCTCTCGCTTATAAGTATTGAGTCCTCGAAGTTGAACCCACCCCAGGGCATGAACGCAACGAGCACATTTCTGCCCAGGGCGAGCTCACCGTTCTCTGTGGATGGCCCATCTGCTATAACCTGTCCCGTCTTTATAGTGTCCCCCTCCTTAACAAGGGGCTTCTGGTTGAAGCAGGTATTCTGGTTTGATCTTCTGAACTTTGTAAGGTTATATATGTCAACACCACCCTGCTCGTTTCTTACCACTATCCTTGTTGCATCAGCGCTTTCAACCTTTCCTGAGTTTCTTGCCACTATGGTAACGCCGGAGTCCCTTGCAACAACGCTCTCCATACCTGTCCCTATAAGTGGGGACTCGGTGCTCACAAGGGGCACTGCCTGTCGTTGCATGTTGCTTCCCATGAGGGCACGGTTTGCATCGTCGTTCTCGAGAAATGGGATGAGGGCAGCTGCCACGCTTACCAGCTGGTTGGGAGATATGTCCATGAGGGTTATCTCCTCCGGCCTTGCCATCACGAACTCTCCACCCCTTCTTGCAGGTATGAACTCACCCACCAGCCTGCCATCCTTATCCACGGGCACATTTGCCTGAGCTATCACATGCCCCTCTTCATCGAGTGCTGATATGTAGACCACCTCGTCTGTAATCTTTCCTTCTATCACCTTTCTACATGGTGTCTCTATGAAGCCAAACTCATTCACCCTCGCATAGGTGCTGAGTGATACTATAAGCCCGATGTTTGGCCCTTCAGGGGTCTCTATTGGGCATATCCTGCCGTAGTGGGTTGCGTGCACATCCCTTACCTCGAAGCCTGCCCTCTCTCGTGTCAGTCCTCCTGCACCCAGTGCAGACAGCCTTCTCTTGTGTGTAACCTCTGAAAGCGGGTTGGTCTGATCCATGAACTGGCTGAGCTGGCTTGAGCCGAAGAACTCCTTTACGGCCGCACTGACAGGCTTGGGGTTTATAAGGTCGTTGGGCATGAGGGTCTCTATACCACCAAAGCTCATCCTCTCCTTTACAGCCCTCTCCATCCTCAAAAGCCCTACTCTGAACTGGTTCTCAAGGAGTTCCCCCACACTCCTTACCCTGCGGTTGCCGAGATGGTCTATGTCATCTACCTGACCATACCCGTTCTTGAGCCCTATAAGATACTTTATGACCCCCACGATGTCCTCTTTCCTGAGGGTTGTCTGGTCAAGGGAAGTATCAAAACCCAGCTTCCGGTTGAGCTTGAGTCTTCCAACCCTGGAAAGGTCATACCTCTCTGGTGAGAAGAACAGATTCTCTATGTACTGGGTTGCTATCTCCACTGTTGGGGGCTCACCAGGTTTGAGCCTCTTGTATATCTCGAGCCTTGCATTGAATGTCATGTTGGAAGTGGGGTCATCTGGATGCTCTTTTCTGTACTCCTGTATGGGGCGTATCTCCTCGTTGGTAATCCTGTCGTTAAGTAGACTCTCTCTCAGGGAGTGTCCTATGGGCTCTATGAGCAGAAGTTTGAACCTTGTAATCTTCCGCCTCGAGACCTCATCGAGCACCTCACGGGTCAGCACATGGTTACATTCAAGAATCACCTCACCTGTTTCAGGGTCTACGATGTCCTGTGAGGCCACCCTTCCTATAATGTCCTCTACCTCCACGGGTATATGGGTTATGCCGGCAGAGACGAGCCTTCTTGCCACAAGGCGTGTGATTCTTCTGTCCTTCTTTACAATAATTTCACCCGTTTCAGGATGCCTTATCTCCTTTGTTGCCCTCTGTCCCACCACATAGTTGGGGTCAATACTCTTAAGAATCTTCCTGCCTTCTATAATGATCTCTTCACTGGGATAGAAGTAGTTGAGCATCTCCTCAACGGAGTATCCCAGAGCCTTGAGGAGCACCGTTGCGAGCATCTTTCTTCTCTTGTCTATCCTCACATACAGCCAGTCCTTCTGGTCGAACTCGAAATCAAGCCATGAGCCATGGTAGGGTATTATCCTTGCGGTAAACTGTATCTTTCCACCGCCGTACCCCTTGCCCTTCTCGTACTCGAAGAACACCCCGGGTGAGCGGTGCAGCTGGCTTACCACCACCCTCTCGGTGCCGTTTATTATGAAGCTGCCCGTGTCTGTCATAAGAGGTATCTCGCCAAAGTATACCTCCTGCTCCTTTATGTCTCGCACACTGGTGGTGCCTGTCTCCTGGTCCTTGTCCCACACGGTAAGCCTTACCACTATCTTCATGGGGGCTGCATAGGTGAGCCCTTTCTCAAGGCACTCCTTGACGGTATACTTGGGCTCGAGCAGCACATATTTGACAAAATCCAGCGAGGCAGTTCCACTGAAATCGATAACGGGAAACACGCTTTTGAATACACCCTGGAGTCCCTGATCCCTGCGTTCTTCCGGGTCCACATGGAGCTGAAGGAAATCGCTGAAGGATTTCTTCTGGACCTCAAGAAGCGGTGGTATATCTATTACCCTGCCTATTCTTGAGTAGTTTTTCCTCAGAACCTCTCCATTTATTATCCCCATATGACATCTACTCCTTTTGATTGAGGGATTTTTTAAAAGGGGATGCCCTCCCTGTTGCATGGGACATCCCCTGCTTTGTATTTACTGTATTTCCACCTCTGCACCCACTGCCTCGAGCTTTTTCCTTATCTCTTCTGCCTCTTCTTTAGGGACAGCCTCTTTGACAGGCTTTGGCGCGCTCTCTACGAACTCCTTCGCCTCCTTGAGGCCGAGCCCTGTTATGGCCCTCACCTCCTTTATGACCTTTATCTTCTCCGAGCCCACTGCCTTGAGCACCACTGTGAACTCTGTCTTCTCCTCTACCTTTGCCTCGCCTGCTCCGCCAGGGGCCACTGCGGCCACAGCTGCCACAGGTGCCGCAGCAGTAACGCCGAACTTGTCCTCGAGCTCCTTTATGAACTCAGAGAGCTCTATAACCGTCATGTTCTCTATATATTTTATTACATCCTCTTTGGTTATACCTGCCATGGTTTAGCCTCCTTTCTCTTTCTTTTCTTTGATTGCGGTAAGAAGATACAGTAGTTTTCTCTCCAGCCCTGCGAGCACACCCACGAACCCTGCGGGCACATCTTTGAGTACCCCGAGCATCCTTGCAACAAGCTCCTCTCTCGAGGGCAGGCTTGCAAGCCCCTTTATATCCTCTGCTGTAATGGATTTTCCACCAAGCACACCACCTATGAGCCTGAGGTTTGGCTCCTCCTCTGCAAACCCTGTAACGGCCTTTGCAGCCGCAGATGCATCGCCATAGCTCATGGCTATAGCCACAGGGCCTTTGAGGTAATCCACAAGGGACTCGTAGGCGGTATCTCTTGCTGCAAGCCTCAAGAGGGTGTTCTTTACAACCCTGAACTCCACATCATCTTCTCTGAGCCTCTTGCGCAGGGCCACCATGCTGTTGGCACCGATCCCGCGGTAGTCCGCAACGAATGTTGCCCGGCTCTTGCGGAGCTTCTCTGAAAGCTCCCTGACTATCCTCTCTTTTTCAGCTCTGGTTAGCAACCTTCTCCATCCCTCCTTTCTCTTTCATGGGTTGTCAAAGACAGTGGTCTCTCATCACTTCTGCATCCACACCTGCTCCGCCAGAAGCCTTTTCTTGAGCCGGTCTCGGTAGGGAAAAGTTTAAGCCACCTATGGCCCCTACTGTCTTTGACCATATGTTCAAAATCTGTAGACCTCAAATCCTCTACTTGAACAGGTTCCTTACCTCTACTGTATCGAGTTTTATAGAAGGTCCCATTGTGGTGGATATATGGAGGCTCTTCAAATAAGTGCCTTTACTTGAAGGAGGTTTTGCCTTGATAATGCTTTCCATGAGCGCAAGAAAGTTCTCCTTTAACTTTTCGGGCCCAAAAGAGACCTTTCCTATAGGTGCGTGGACTATTCCGGTCTTATCCACCTTGTATTCTATCCTGCCTGACTTGAGCTCCCGCACAGCCTTTGCCACATCGAATGTAACAGTGCCCAGCTTCGGGTTTGGCATGAGCCCCCTGGGGCCAAGGATCTTGCCCAGTTTTCCAACAAAACTCATCATGTCAGGGGTGGCAACAGCCTTGTCGAACTCCAACCAGCCCTTCTTTATCTTCTCTACAAGGTCTTCAGCCCCCACATAGTCAGCGCCTGACTCTTTTGCCTCTATCTCCTTTTCCCCCTTTGCAAAGACCAGAACCCTTACTTCCTTTCCGGTTCCGTGGGGAAGTATCACCACCCCGCGAACCATCTCCTCGGGATGTCTTGGGTCAACCCCCAGCCTTGCGGCAAGCTCTACCGTCTCGTCGAACCTTGCCATGGCTATATCCTTTATGAGCTTGAAGGCCTGGTCAACACTGTATGTGCGGTCTGCAATCTTCTTCTTTGCCTCCATGTATCTCTTGCCAGCTACTGCCATCTTCCTATTCCTCCACCTGTATTCCCATACTTCTTGCAGTGCCCTCTATGGTGCGCATTGCGGCCTCAAGGGTGGCTGCACTGAGGTCTGGCATCTTGAGCCGTGCAATCTCCTCTATCTGTTTTCTGCTAACACTTCCGGCCTTCTCCTTGTTGGGCACCCCCGAACCCTTTTCAACCCCTGCTGCCTTGAGAAGAAGTGTCGAGGCAGGCGGGGTCTTGGTTATGAATGTGAACGAGCGGTCTGCATACACGGTAATAACAACGGGTATTATCATACCCTCCTGCCCCTGGGTCTTGGCGTTAAAGGCCTTGCAGAAGTCCATTATGTTCACTCCATGCTGGCCAAGGGCAGGACCCACCGGTGGAGAAGGTGTTGCCTTACCGGCAGGTATCTGCAGCTTTATCTGTGCTATAACCTTCTTTGCCATGTCCTCTTATCCCCTTATTGTTTATGTCTTTTCCACCTGCACGAAGTCGAGCTCCACAGGGGTGGGCCTGCCGAATATGCTCACAAGCACCCTGAGCTTACCCTTATCGGGCTTGACCTCATCCACTATGCCTGTAAAGTTGGTAAATGGACCATCTACGACCCTTACATTCTCTCCCTTCTCGAACAGAATCTTTGGCTTGGGCCTTACAGCACCCTCTTCCATCTGACGCGTAATCTTCTTCACATCCTCATCGCTCAACACCGATGGGCTCTTCCTTCCACCCACGAACCCTGTAACCTTTGGAATACTCTTTACCAGGTGCCATGTCTCGTCTGTAAGCTCCATCTCTACCAGGATGTAGCCGGGAAAGAACTTTCTGGAGCCCGTCCTCTTCACCCCGCGAACCATCTCCACCACCTTCTCGCTGGGCACCAGAATCTCACCAATTTTGTCTTCCTTACCAAGGGCCTTTATCTTCTCCTCAAGCGCCGCCTTGACCCTGTTCTCATACCCTGAATAAGTATGAACAACATACCACTTCTTTGCCATCCCTATACTACTCCTGGATTATTTTAGCTCAGGACATATCTGACAAGAGTTGAGAGTAAAAAGTCCACAAGACCCAGAAACAGAGATGCCACTATCACCATAACTATAACCACCCAGGTGGCGTTCATGGTCTGTTCTCTGGAGGGCCATGTAACCTTCTTGAGTTCTGCTCTTGCCTCTGACAGAAACTGCTTTGCCTTGTCTATCTTCTCCACCGATGCCAACTTCCTTGAAAGAAAGATTTCTGGCAGGCCAGGAGGGACTCGAACCCCCAACCCGCGGTTTTGGAGACCGCTGCTCTACCAGTTAGAGCTACTGGCCTGTAGAAAACCATCTAATTACACCCACAACAGACACCCTTCGGCACACAGGAGCCAGGGCTACTTCGTCTCCCTGTGGAGGGTATGGCGCCTGCAGAACTTGCAGTATTTCTTAAGCTCCAGCCTGTCCGGTGTGTTCCGCTTGTTCTTCGTGGAGGAATAGTTCCTCCTCTTACACTCGGTACATGCAAGTGTTATAATCAGTCTCATCCCTCAA
This sequence comes from Deltaproteobacteria bacterium, assembly GCA_015492245.1. Lineage (GTDB taxonomy): Bacteria > Desulfobacterota > GWC2-55-46 > GWC2-55-46 > DRQE01 > DRQE01. Next base: position 16,134 of record WGFM01000024.1, read on the forward strand.
TCACTCCACAACCTTCGTTACAACCCCTGCACCCACTGTCCTTCCACCCTCTCTTATGGCAAACCTCAAACCCTCTTCCATCGCTATGGGGGTTATGAGCTCGACATCTATGCCCACATTGTCACCGGGCATCACCATCTCAACTCCCTCGGGCA
>WGFM01000025.1 GCA_015492245.1 Deltaproteobacteria bacterium
GGAGCCATTTTGATGGCTGTTTCAAACTCCTTCAAGGTCTCCTTCCGACTTACCCGCACAAGAGAAAAGGCAGGGAAAATAAAACTCTCCCTTTCTCCTTTGCTGGATTGATGATAATGAAATCCACCCACACCCGCCCAGAAAAGGAATTTGACTTTTTGCTTTTCTTTGCTATCCATTATTATGTGATGTTAAATGATGATAAACTCTGGCAGGTTAAAAAGGAGTTAAAACTATGATGGAAGGGTTTTCTGAAATAATGACCCTTAAGGAGACGGCAAAATATTTAAAAATAGGAAAATCTACTCTTTATAGAATGGCAAGGGAAGGCAAAATCCCTGCGGTGAAAATCGCTAATCAATGGAGATTTAGAAAAGATGAAATTGATAAATGGTGGCGTGAAGTAAGAAATAAGGAAATTCTTACCCACAAAGAAAAATAAATCTTCTCTCTTTCTATTCAACTCTTAAAAGCCGAAAGTTTGAGGGCTGGGAACTTTTTGGTATTTATGGCGATGTAGGCTTCTCCGCCGTTATTATTTCAGTATAACGTTCCGCGGACATACGAAGTTCGGCTTTGCCGAATTTCCGCGGAGCGAAACGTAGCTGGTATGTCCGCTGTTAGGCGACGTTGCCACATTTTTACTGACCATCCTGAACATATTTAAATCCAAGTTTAATCGAAAGTTCAGCCTTCATCAGTTCCTTCCCAAGGTATGCAGCATGTGTTAGCTGGGTAATCCATCCATTTTTGATAATTGTCCAGTATATGCTTCTTGCATCTTTCCCTTCAATGATCCTTAACAGCCTGTTATCGTAAGAATAATGCTCCACTGTAATAATTTTCTTTTCAGGCTGTGGAATGATAACAAAATAACCTGCTTTATCCATTTCAACTTTATCAGGCTCCTGAGCTTGAATGACAGGTGCGGAGAGAACTTGGCTGGAATCAGCTTTCTCTATATATTCCTTACAACCACAAGATGCAATAACTTCTTGGGAGAGTTCTTTTATTATTTTAACGATTTCCTTTTCATTCTCACATCCAATCATATCTACAACCTGAACCTGTTTCCGAAAGACCTCTATCTCCTTCTGGGTAACATTTCTTAAGATAGGACGCTTTCCGGGAGAGCCTACAACTCTCATATTCTCATCTACACCATTTTTCCACAGAGCAAGCAGTGTTTTACCACTATGATGACCCTCAGGGTCTTTACCAACCAAAAGAAGAACGCGAATGGTAGGATTTGTTATCGTATTCTTGATAATTTTGTCAATGCCTATATTCTCTGTCTCTGTCTTACCCACAATACAGAGTTCTTTTGGTCTTATGCTGACAAGCTTTTCTGCGAGTTCCATATTTGCAAGGGTTGAAACTGCTACAGGGCAGTTTGCTCCGTCGCAGAAAGCAAAATACTCACCAGGGACAGGAGGCCAAGTTTGCTCCCCAATCTTAAAGGTGCAATTTGTAGCATGAAAGCCAGCATCAGGAAAAGCGTGGCTAAAAATATTCATTGCTACCGCAGGATAGCAGTATTCACATCCAAGGCAAGCATATTTTACTGGTTCCATCTCCTTAAGCCACTGTTTTATATTATTGAGTAATTCAGAAAAGCCTTCAATTTGGACTAAGGAAAGAGAATACCGAAGACTTTCCAAAGTTTCCTTCATGCATCCACATTTTTTACATTTTGCAAGTTCCATTCCTTTCTCCAGTTCGGATTGAATGTTGTCTATTTGTTTTTTCTTTAACATCATTCTTCATCTCCTTAAGTGGCAATGTCGCCTAACTCGTTCATATACGCATTTCGGAAAATTGTACAGCTAATGGACAAGGTCTCCACCTTGATGTGGTAAGATTAAGGTGGATGAACCCCAAAGAACTTACCACATTGGAAAAGAGGAGACACCTTGTCCCCAATAGAATATTACCAGTTAATAAAAGATATGAAAAGTAGTTTTGACTTAAGATTAAGAATGGTTCAATATGCCCTGAAACACTCAAAGTCAGAGGCTTCAACGGTCTTTGGCACAACGAGGGATACCGTCCGAAAGTGGGTTGAGCGTTATCTCAAAGAAGGTCCAAAAGGGCTCATCGATAGACCCAGAAGACCCAGACACTCTCCCCACAAGATACCCGATGAGCTTGAAAAGAGGATACTCTCCCTGAGAGAGGACTTTCCCCACATGGGTCCAGAAAGGCTCAAGAGCCAGTTTTCTCTACCCTGCTCCAGTGGTGCCATATACAGGGTATTGAAACAGAACGGGATGATTAAACCCCGAAAGAAGAAGTACCAGAGAGAGAGGGATTTAAGGCACATAAAGGCTCTCTATAGGCCCTTTGAGAAGATACAGATAGATGTGAAGGAACTTAAGGATATAGTGGAGCTATATCCAGCACTCAGGCGGTATAAACTTCCTGTGTATCAGTATACGGCAAGATGTGTAAGGAGTGGGGCGAGTTTCATCTCCTATGGGTTTGAACAGAGCCTTACCAATTCCACTGTTTTTGCGAGGTATGTGCTTGGGCACTTAAGGGATATGGGTATAGATGTGGGGGTTGTTCAGACTGACAATGGAGGTGCGTTTGTTGGGGGATGGCAGAGCAAGGGGGGCGAGTGTTTTTACTGGGACTGTTGAGGGGGAATTTTGTATGATACACAGGCGTATTCCCCCTGGGGCTAAGACATGGAACTCTCTTGTCGAGGCCTTTCACAGGCTTATAGAGGAGGAGCTGTACAGGGTTGAGGGATTTGGTTCTCTGGGGGATTTTCTGCGTAAGGCATATACCTATAATCTTTACTTCAACTATCTGAGGAAGAACAGTTACAAGGGAGGAACTCCGTGGGAGATTGTGGTGGAGTGTTTTGGAGAGGTGGATAAGAAACTTCTATCTCTACCACCTGTAATCCTCGATAATCATCCCCCATGGAAAACTGAAGACCTTGTTGGTGAAGAGTACACTTTCATATCATATCCGCACCCATTTGATTTATCCCCCTTCTTGTGATTAAATAGAGTATTATGAATGAGAAGCCCTTCTCGGTTGTGCTTGTAAGTGGTGGGATGGACAGCCTCGTGTGTGCAGGTATTGCTGTGGCTGAATCCCGGAGGTGTGCCTTTCTGCATGCAAACTACGGGCAGAGAACAGAGAGACGGGAGCTTGAAAGCTTCCACAGGATAGCAGACTTCTACAACATAAAAGAGCGGCTCCTTGTAGACCTCAACTATCTCAAACACATCGGTGGGTCTGCCCTTACGGATACATCCATAGAGGTGCCCCCTGGGGAGCTTGAAAGAAAGGAGATACCACCGACCTATGTGCCCTTCAGGAATGCCCATTTTCTTTCTATAGCCACAAGCTGGGCAGAGGTCCTGGGTGCAGGGCGCATATACATTGGTGCTGTTGAGGAGGACAGCTCTGGTTATCCCGACTGCAGGGGGAGTTTCTATCGTGCCTTCGAGGGTGCCATAAAGGAGGGCACGAGGCCCACAACCCAGATAGAGATAATAACCCCCCTTATACACATGAAAAAGGCAGAGATTGTCAGAAAGGGTGCAGAACTGGGTGTGCCCTTCGAGCTCTCCTGGTCCTGCTACAGGGATGGAGGGGTGGCCTGTGGCAGGTGTGATTCCTGTCTTCTAAGGCTTCGGGGGTTCATAGAGGCAGGTATGGAAGACCCCATACCATACGAGACTGTAGACATTCTACAGAAGACCAGCGAGGAGGAAGGCCCATGACCTTCATAGAGTTCCTCGAGAAGAGAAAGAAGATAGACCTGGAGGATAAGGACCTTGATGAGCTCATGGACGAATACTACGACGAATACATCGCCTTCATGCGCGGCCTGAAGGACGGCTGCGGATGATCAGGGATAATAGTGGGGCGGTGGATAGTAGGGCGGATAGTAGTACCACCATGGAGGTGGAACAGGGTAGAGATCCTCTGGTGGGTCAAAAAGATGCAGTTCTACAGGTTCTACCACTGGATAGGTGTAGCTCATGTTGCCAATCTTTCTTGCCATCGTTCCCTTTATGGTGCCTGCAACCGTTATGCCCCGTTTGGGGCTGTATATGAGGCGGTCGAGAAAGCCAGGGGCCTCTATGAGGAACCTGCCACTGGATGTGTCCACTGAAAAGCTCGGCCTGTGGGTGGATGTAAGCTCTGTCTGGAATACCTCAATGAGGGTGCTGTCTTCGAGATACTCTACAGACACTATTATACCACCCCATAGAACGGTATGGCCTGTGTATCGTTCAGGGTCATCCAGTACAGCCTCCAGTGTGATTGAGGGCTCAACCCTTCCCAGCACCTCGGGCGATATTACAGAGGCACAGCCTGCCAGAAGAAGGGCGCAGAGGATTACAGAGGTGTATCTCATAAAGGATATTTTATAGCATCCCTCAGGTGTGTCAAATGAAGGGTATAGACATAAACGAGATAGAATCCAGAAGGATTGCGCCCTACGGGGTCAGGAGCAGGGATTCCCGTGGCAGGCGTCATCCCGAAAGGGAGCATCCCTTCCGCTCTCTCTTCCAGCGCGATAGAGACCGCATAATCCATTGCAACGCCTTCAGAAGGCTTGAGTACAAGACCCAGGTCTTCGTCTACCACGAGGGAGACCACTACCGCACCCGCCTTACCCACACCATAGAGGTCTCCCAGATCTCACGCACCATTGCAAGGGCATGCGGGCTGAACGAAGACCTTGCAGAGGCCATCGCCCTTGCCCATGACCTTGGGCATCCCCCATTCGGCCATACGGGCGAGAACATGCTCAATGAGTTGATGAAAGACCACGGCGGGTTCGAACACAACCGCCAGAGCCTTCGCATAGTGGATGAGCTCGAGAAACGCTATCCTGACTTCAGGGGGCTCAACCTCACATGGGAGGTAAGAGAAGGCATAATAAAACACCGCTCCGAGCACGATCATCCCGAGGCCCTCGAGGAGTTCGCCCTCTTCAGACACCCCTCCCTTGAGGCCCAGATTGTGGATGTGGCAGACGAGATAGCCTACAACAACCACGACATAGACGATGGGCTCTCCTCAAAGATGATAGCCCTCGAGGACCTTGAAGGGGTTACTCTCTGGCAGGAGAACTTCGATGTGGTGAAAGGGGAGTTCAAAGAGGCAGACATTAAGATATTGAAATACCAGACCATAATAAGAATAATAAACGCACAGGTTACAGACCTGGTGGAAAACATTCTCGAGACGGTCAAGAAAGAGGGCATAGACTCTCCAGACAAGGTGAGACAGAGAAGGGCCCCCATATCCAGGTTCAGCCCCGAGATGGAACAGAAGAACACAGAGCTTAAGAGATTTCTCAGAAAGCACCTCTATGACCACTACCGGGTCTTGAGGATGGCAGACAAGGCAGAAAGGATACTCAGGGCTCTGTTCGATATATATCTTAAGAAGCCAGAGCTAATGCCCCCCCACTTTGTGGCAGACATCGAGAGGGTTGGCAAAGAGCGCCTCATATGCGACTACATAGCAGGCATGACCGACAGGTTCGCACTGACAGAATACAAAAAACTCTTCGATCCCTTCGAAAGGGTCTGACACCACATACTTAAGCCCCTTCTTTAACCTCTGCAGACAGGAAAGATGGCCCAGGACAAAAGTGGCATACATACCCCCCTTTTTAAATCTCTGCTATACTTTGAGGTAGAGCCTGCAGGTTGTCCCACTCCATTCAGGGGCTATAATCTATTAAAAGTTTTTTTTCATAAGGAGGTTTGCCATGGAGAAGGTCCTAAGATACATTCGCTGGTTCAGGGAGATTGGGATAGACGATGTTCTGCTCGTGGGCGGGAAGAATGCCTCCATAGGGGAGATGTATCGCGAGCTCACCCCCCTTGGGGTCAAGATTCCAAACGGGTTTGCCACAACCTCTGAGGCATACTGGCATCTTTTGGAGGAAGGCAGTATTCTCGAGAAACTCAAGGATACCCTCAGGGGGCTTGACAAGAAGGATGTGGCAGACCTGTCGGAGCGTGGCAAGAGGGCGAGGGAGCTCATACTTGGAGCAGGCCTGCCAGAGGACCTCTGGCAGGAGATAAGGGAATCCTATGACCGCCTCTGTGCCGAATACGGGCCTGATACCGATGTGGCTGTGCGTAGCTCTGCCACCGCTGAGGACCTTCCCACAGCATCCTTTGCAGGCCAGCAGGAGAGTTTCCTCAATATCCGTGGCCACGCAGCCCTCAAGGAGGCCTGTCTGAAGTGCTTTGCCTCGCTCTTTACAGATAGAGCCATATCCTACCGTATAGACAACGGTTTTGACCACTTCAGGGTTGCCCTGTCTGTGGGGATAATGAAGATGGTAAGGTCAGACCTTGCCTCAAGCGGGGTCGTATTCACCCTCGATACAGAGTCGGGCTTCAGGGATGTGGTCTTTATCACCGGCTCATACGGGCTTGGTGAGAACATTGTGCAGGGCGCAGTCAACCCCGATGAGTTCTATGTGTTCAAACCCACATTCAGGGAGGGCTACAGGGCCATAATAAGAAAGAACCTCGGTGAGAAGAGGATGAAGATGATATACGGTGTTGGCGGCTCGAAGGTGCTCACAAGGAATGTGGAGGTTCCAGAGGCAGAGCGCAGACGGTTCTGCATAACCGATGAGGAGGTCTTAAGGCTTACAGAATACGCCGTAATCATAGAGGACCACTATTCCCGAAGGGCTGGCAAGAGATGGCCGATGGACATAGAGTGGGCAAAGGATGGCCTTACAGGGGAACTCTTCGTGGTGCAGGCAAGACCAGAGACGGTGCAGTCCCAGAAGGCGGTGGATGTCCTCGAGATATACCACCTTGAGGAGAAGGGCAGGGTGCTGGTTACAGGCAAAAGCGTGGGTGAGAAGATTTCCACAGGCAGGGCCCGTGTAATAACCGATGTGGCACACCTGGGCAGCCTGAACCCCGGAGAGGTCCTCATTGCCGATACCACCACCCCTGACTGGGAACCTGTCATGAAGAAGGCCTCTGCCATTGTAACCAACAGGGGTGGCAGGACCTGCCATGCTGCAATAGTAAGTAGAGAGCTGGGCATACCTGCTGTTGTGGGGGCAGAGGCTGCCACAGAGAAGATTTCCACAGGCCAGCCAGTAACCGTAAGCTGTGCAGAGGGAGATAGTGGCATCGTCTACGAGGGAGAACTCCCCTTCAGGGTTGAGACCATAAGCCTCAAGGAACTCGGCAGACCCCGCACGAAGATAATGATGAACCTTGGCAACCCTGAGGAGGCCTTCTCCCTTTCCATGATACCCAACGATGGAGTGGGGCTTGCCAGGATGGAGTTTATAATAAACGGCTACATAAAGATACACCCCATGGCACTGGTGCACCCTGAAAGGGTGGATGATCCCGCAGAGAGAGAGAAGATAGAGGAGCTCACCTGCGGATATGAGGACAAGAGGCTCTACTTTGTGGAACGCCTTGCCCAGGGGGTTGGCACCATAGCCGCAGCCTTCTGGCCGAAGCCTGTTGTGGTGCGTATGAGTGATTTCAAGACCAACGAGTACGCAAGCCTTATTGGCGGAAGATACTTTGAGCCCCAGGAGGAAAACCCCATGATAGGGTTCCGTGGGGCCTCGCGCTACTACAGTGAACGCTACAGAGAGGGCTTTGCCCTTGAATGCATGGCCATGAGGCGGGTAAGAGAGGAGTTTGGCCTTAAGAACCTCATCATAATGATACCCTTCTGCCGCACCCTGAAGGAGGCAGAACGGGTGCTCCGTGTCATGGAAGAGGAGGGGCTTAAAAGGGACGAGGACGGCCTCAAGGTATATGTTATGTGCGAGATACCCAACAATGTGCTCCTTATAGAGGAGTTCGCACGACTCTTCGATGGCTTTTCCATAGGCTCCAACGACCTCACCCAGCTCACCCTCGGTGTGGACAGAGACTCTGCCCTCCTTTCCACCATATTCGACGAGCGAGATCCAGGGGTAAGGCGCCTTGTCTCCATGTGTATAGAAGGGGCAAGGAGGTGCGGCAAACACACTGGCATCTGCGGGCAGGCCCCAAGCGATTATCCAGAGTTCGCAGAGTTCCTGGTAAGAGAGGGTATAGACTCCATCTCACTCAATCCTGACTCTGTGATGAAGATAACCCTCAGGGTGAAGGAGATGGAAGAGAGACTGTTGACCGAGAGGGTGTGAGGTTTGAACACACTCTCTTCGATTAAGCACCAAAAAACACCCGAACCATGGGGGCCCGTAGAGAGGGGGTCGGCCATCCCATGTTCGGGTGTGCGCAGATCTTCGAGGTTTCAGGAGGTTGATAGGTCTTTTACATCTCTTCTTATATGTTAAAGGGCTCAGTAGTAGAGCTGGCCCTGTACCTGAAAGACATCCTTCGAGTCGTCGTCTACAAGCCAGCCCGATGCCTTCTTGTCGAACTCGGTGTGTGCCCAGTTGAAAGAGAGCTTCATGGAGTGCCCCATGAGATAGCAGTTCATCCCCAGGGTGGTTATCTTCTCTTTCTTGTCGGCACTCGTCGAGTCCTGGTCGTATTCTTCATACCTTATTGCTGGCTCCAGATTGTAGCCTGGTATGTAATAGCCTGCCTGAAGATACCAGCCCTCGGGCTCTTTTGTGCCTATGGCAGGGTCTGTGGAGTCTATCTCCCAGGTGTTGTATTCGAACTGAAGGGTTATGTTCTCCCTGTGGGCAGAGATGTCGAAGCCCTTCAGTGTCCTGTCCTCGCTGTATGAGTTCTCCTGGTACTCTATGGAGTGCTGCTGTGCGTAGTGAAGCCCCAGGGTGAGGTGTCTTCCCTTTCCAAGGTGGGCATCGCTCCTTTTCTTCTCCACCCAGCCAGGCGGAGAGAGCTCAACCCTGCCGGCAAAGAGTATGCCAGAGGTCTCAACAGTCCTTGTGGTGGATGTGTAGAGGGTGTCCCCGTTCTGCCAGCCATCACCAAAGCCCACTGTGTATTTGACCACACCACCGTTGAGCTTTCCATACGCCTTGAAGAAGGGCTGGTAGAAGGCATTTGAGGGGCCAAAGAGCTTTTTTGCCTTCTCTGTGGAGACAGCCCTCTCTATTACGAGCTGCTTCGAGGATGATGTAAGCGATACCCTTGAATAGGGCAGCTTGTGTTTGCCGAACTCAAGGTTGAAAAGTGGTGAGAAGCTGTAACTTAGATATGCAAAATAGAGGTTTACACTGTCTGTATGACCTGTCTTGCTCCACTTGTCCGCATCGAAGGTGAGGTTGTATTTGAGCCCCTTTACAAGGTGGCCTGACATCTCGAGCCTCACCCTTCTGAAATATATATCCGACTCTGTTGAATAGGCCGTACCAGATGCGTTCTTTACAAGCTCTCCAAAATCGAGCCTTGGCTGAAGCCTTATCCGTATCTTCAGGTCTGCATCGCCCTTTTCGAACTTTACACCATTTGTTGGCTCTCCCAGAATGAATCCATGGCCTGTGGCAGGATACATTACAGCCGCCATGACAACAACAGCAATAAACCGTGTAACAATACCCATAAGCTGACCTCCTTCGTTTTTTTGCTTTAACAAGCCCTCATCTCTTTTCTGAAAGACTCTAACCGATATTTGTTACAAAAATATTACCAGTATGTTAAAATTAGGCAAAATAATAAACACAAACCACCTATATGTCAGATTGATATTTTAAATAATAATTTTTTCTTATAGATCTTTTTTCAGGAGGTTCTTATGCGGGACTTTGATCTTCTTGCCGTGGAGGATGTGGCAAGGACCATAATACAGCCATTTCAGCGGTTCTTCCGCAGGGAGGCCATTGGTGGTCTCCTGCTCGTTCTGGCAAGTATTGTGGGGTTATGGCTTGCCAACAGCTCCTTTGCAGGGTTTTATCATGGGCTTCTTCACACCCCCATAACAATATCCATAGGTGAGTTCACCCTCTCGCGGGACCTTCTCCACTGGATAAACGAGGGGCTCATGGTCCTTTTCTTCTTTCTCGTGGGGCTTGAGATAAAGAGGGAGTTTCTTGTGGGAGAGCTTTCTCGCTGGAAGCATGCGGTGTTGCCTGTATTTGCCGCCATTGGTGGAATGGTTGTGCCAGCCGTTGTCTATCTGGCCTTCACCCTTGGCGGGCCCGGGGAGAGCGGCTGGGGGGTGCCCATGGCGACAGACATAGCCTTTGCCCTTGCCTGTCTCTCGCTTCTGAGCGGCAGGATCCCCATAGGGCTTGTTGTATTTCTCACGGCCCTGGCCATAGTGGATGATATAGGCGGCATACTGGTTATAGCCCTATTCTACACAGAGAGCATTTCCACAGGTGCACTCATAGCAGGTGGCGGGATGGTTCTGCTCTCGTTTCTGCTCAACAGGGTTGGCGTACGCTCCACCTATCCCTATGCCATAATAGGGGTGTTCCTGTGGTTGTTCTTCCTCGAGTCCGGCATACATGCAACGGTGGCCGGTTTCCTTCTGGCCTTGACCATACCTGCCTCAACAACCATAGGACACACAGAGTTTGTAAAAAGGATAAAGGAGCAGCTTCTCTATCTTACAGGAGAGAAGGAAGGAATGAACTACTGCCCTGTGGAAATGGAAGAGGATAGAAAGCAGTCCATCATACAGTCTCTCGAGAAGACCTGTTTCGATGCAGAGGCCCCGCTTGACCATCTGGAGCACAACCTGCACCCATGGGTGGGGTACTTCATCATCCCTCTTTTTGCCTTTGCCAACGCAGGGGTGGAGATAGATGTGGCAGGCTTTCAAGCTGCCCTTACGAACGAGGTCTTCTGGGGGATACTGGCAGGGCTTATAGTTGGCAAGCAGGTGGGTATTGTGGGCTTTTCCCTTCTGGCCGTAAAGCTCGGCCTTGGTGCACTGCCCAAGGGTGTTACATGGAAGACGCTGTATGGAGCGGCATGTCTTGGAGGCATAGGGTTCACCATATCGCTCTTTATATCCACCCTGGCCTTTGATGATGCGGCACTTCTTCAGGTGGCAAAGCTCTCCATATTTACCGCATCTATCATATCGATGGTGCTGGGTATACTGGTGCTCTGGATATTCTCAGAGAAGATAGAGAAGAAGTAAGACAAGGAAAGCCCTGCCAGGTAGAAACCTCCGGCAGGGCTCAATATCTACGAAAACGCTGTGTGGCTTACCACTTGCCCGTGGTCAGGTATTCGTGGATGGAGTTTGCCGCGGTCCTGCCATCTCCCATGGCGAGTATCACCGTGGAGCCACCTCTTACTATGTCTCCACCTGCGAATACCCCCTTTTTGGAGGTCCTGCCTGTCTCCTGGTCTACCACTATATTGCCCCACTTTGTAAGTTTGAGTTCTGGTGTGGTATGGGGTATGAGCGGGTTTGGGCCATTGCCTATGGCTATTATTGCCACATCACAGTCTATTGTAAACTCAGAGCCCTTCATGGGCACAGGTCTCCTGCGTCCCGATTCATCGGGCTCGCCGAGTTCCATCCTTATGCATTCGGCGGCCCTGAGTCTACCCTCCTCATCGCCTATGAATCTCAAGGGGTTGGTGAGAAGCTCGAACTTTATGCCCTCTTCTTCTCCATGGTGGATTTCCTCTATCCTTGCGGGCATCTCTTCACGGCTGCGGCGGTAGACTATCTTCACCTCCTCGGGGCAGAGCCTTATGGCCGTGCGTGCGGCATCCATGGCGGTATTTCCTCCGCCCACAACCACCACTCGTTTGCCCTTGAGCACCGGGGTATCGTATTCAGGAAAGAGGTAGGCCCTCATGAGGTTGATCCTGGTTAGAAACTCGTTGGCAGAGTAAACGCCCACAAGGTTCTCTCCCGGTATGTTCATAAAGTAGGGTAGCCCCGCACCCGTGCCGATGAAGACCGCATCATAGCCATTGCTTAGAAGCTCATCAACGGTCTCAAGCTTACCGATCACTGCGTTGCATTCTATCTCAACGCCCATGCGTCTCAAGTAGTCCACCTCTGCCTCGACTATCTTCTTGGGCAGCCTGAACTCTGGTATTCCATATACGAGCACACCACCTGGTTTGTGCAGTGCCTCGAATATGGTAACCCTGTGTCCCTTTTTGACAAGGTCTCCTGCCACGGTAAGCCCTGCCGGGCCCGAGCCTATAATGGCAACCTTCTTTCCTGTCCAGGGTGGTATGTCAGGTATTGTAACCTCATCGTGCTCACGCTCGTAGTCTGCAACGAAGCGTTCAAGCCTTCCTATGGCGACGGGCTCGACCTTTTTGGCTATTACGCAGACCTTCTCGCACTGGTCTTCCTGGGGACAGACCCTGCCACATACAGCCGGAAGGCCGTTGGTCTCTTTTATCTTTCGCGCTGCCTCAACAAACTTGCCCTCGGCAACGAGCCTTATGAACCAGGGTATATCTATGTTGACAGGACAACCTGCCACACACAGGGGCTTCTTACACTGTATGCAGCGTTTTGCCTCTTCCATGGCAAGCTCTGGTGTGTAGCCATGGGGCACCTCGTAGAAGTTACTGACCCTCTCTTTCGGGTCCTGCTCTGGCATGGGTTGTCTTGGTATCTTCATGCGCTCTTTTGGATCCATCCTTTATCTACACCCCTTTCTTTTCATAGCATCTGGGACCTTCGTGGTAGGTCAACTCTTCCATGGCTATGCGTTCTTCCTTGAGGTAGGTCCTGTTTCTTCGTATGAGTTCATCGAAGTCCACCTGGTGGGCATCGAACTCGGGCCCATCCACACATACAAACTTCGTCTGGCCATCCACGGTAACCCTGCAGGCACCACACATGCCAGTGCCATCAACCATTATGGGGTTGAGGCTTGCCATGGTGTATATGCCATTGGTGCGGGTAACCGAGCTTACTGCCTTCATCATGGGCACGGGGCCAACGGCAATCACCACATCTATCTTCCGGCCTTCTCCGATGAGTTCTTCCAGCACAGCCGTAACAAAGCCATGGTGACCGTAGCTTCCGTCATCGGTTGCTATAAAGAGCTCATCGCTTACGCTACGCATCTCCTCTTCGAGTATGAGGAGGTTTTTCGTTCTGGCACCCATTATGGATATTACATGTGTGCCCGTCTCTTTCAATGCCTTCGCTATGGGATAGGTAACTGCACAGCCTATACCACCACCAACACAGACGGCTGTGCCATAGTTCTCTATATGTGTGGGTTTGCCCAGTGGGCCAACCACATCGAGCAACCTGTCGCCTGCCTTGAGGCTACACAGAACAGAGGTGGTCTTTCCCACCTCCTGCACAATTATGGTTATTGTGCCCTCTTCGGAGTCTGAGTCGGCTATGGTAAGGGGTATCCTCTCACCATGCTCGTTTATCCTGAGTATTATGAACTGCCCCGCCCTGCGTTTTCTGGCAATAAGGGGTGCCCTTATTCTGAAAAGGCAGACCCTGTGGGCAAGCTCTCTCTTTTCTACTATCTCAAACACAGCCTTTCCACCCCCCTTAAGATATTTTATCAGCCAGTGAGAGATAAAGCCAGAATTCCCTGTTTCCCTTTGCACCCTTTATGGGTGAAGGACATTCACCCATAACCCTGAGCCCCATACCAAGGGCAAACCCCTTTATGCCCTCGACCACCCGGCGTTGCTTCTCGGCATCCCTCACTACACCGCCCTTTCCAACCTCTCCTTTTCCTGCCTCAAACTGTGGCTTCACAAGTGCCAGTATGATGCCACCCGGGATGAGAAACCTTGCAACCACAGGAAGAACCTTTCGCAGCGAGATGAACGATACATCCATCACCGCAATATCCACCCTTTCTCCCAGTTCGTCCTCACAAAGTTCCCGTATGTTCTTGCCCTCTATGAGGTGCACCCTGACATCCTGGCGCAGCTTCCAGTCCATAAGGCCCTTTCCCACATCCACGGCGTGCACACGGCTCGCACCATGCTGCAAAAGACAATCGGTGAAACCACCTGTAGAGGAGCCCACATCGAGGGCTACAAGCCCTGTAACATCTATGTGGAACTCATCGAGTGCCCCCTCGAGCTTGAGTCCACCTCTGCTCACATAGGGGAGCTTTTCTTTTACCAGAACTTCTGCCCCTTCGTCAACCATTTTTCCTGGCTTATCGATGGTCTCTCCGTCTACCAGCACAACGCCTGCCATCAGAAGTGCCTGTGCCTTGCTGCGGCTTGTGGCAAGTCCTCTTTCGGTGAGGAGTATGTCTATGCGTTTTCTTGCCATGAGAAGATGGAAGGAAAAAGGAGTCAGAGGGCTACACTCTTGTCTTTACTGTCTGTAGATTGGAGCATCTTGAGTGCTGTCTTCTCTATGCCCCCGGCTGTGAGGAGGCACTCTTCTCTCAGCTCCTTCTGTGTGCCCTGTGGCAGGAACCTGTCCGGTATGCCCAATCTCTTTACATGGCAGAGTGTGTCAGCATCGTGGAGGGCCTCGAGCACCGCACTGCCGAAGCCTGCCTGGAGGGCGTTCTCTTCGACTGTGATGATGCGGCCTGTGGCTGAAGCATACTTCAGGATGCACTCCCCATCGAGAGGTTTTACGAACCTTGCGTTTATAACCGTTGCGTGTATCTTCTTTCTTTCGAGCCTCTCGGCGGCCTCGAGCGCGGGATATACCATGGTGCCTATGGCGATTATGGTTATATCCTTGCCCTCCCTCAAGACCTCTGCCTTTCCAGGGGGGATGATTCGGGGTTCAGGGTTTATCGAGGCATCAGGGCAGCCACCTCTGGGGTATCTTATGGCAGTGGGCCTACCATATCCTGTGGCAGAGAAGAGAAGGTCTTTCAACTCCTCGCCATCCTTTGGTGCACATACCACCATATTGGGTAGATGTCTCAGATAGGATAGATCGAATGCCCCGTGGTGGGTCTGTCCATCGGCACCAACGATGCCGGCCCTATCGAGGGCAAGTATTATCGGGAGTCCATCTATACATATATCGTGGCATATCTGATCATAGCTTCTCTGCAGAAATGTGGAGTATATGGCTGTTACAGGCAGGAACCCCTCTTTTGCAAGTCCTGCCGAGAAGGTTATGGCGTGCTGTTCCGCAATACCCACATCGAAGAACCTCTTGGGAAATCTTCTGGCAAAACCAGTGAGCCCCGTGCCATCTGGCATGGCAGCTGTAACCGCCACTATGCGGCGGTCTTTCGCTGCAATATTCACAAGGGTGGAGCCGAATGCCTCTGTGTAGGTGAGCCCCCCTTTTGAAAGGGGCTTGCCTGTGGAAATATCGAATGGGCCTATGCCATGGAACCTTGCGGGGTTCTCTTCGGCATGCCTGTAGCCCTTACCCTTCCTTGTAAGTGTGTGCACAAGCACAGGCCCGTTGAGGTGTTTTATCTCCTGAAGCACCGCTATGAGCTCACGAATGTTGTGTCCATCTATGGGCCCGACATAGTGAAAGCCGAGCCCCTCGAACAGCATCCCAGGTGTAAGTAGTGTTATAAGAGAATCCTCTGCCTTCTTGACAAAGCTTACAAGCCCTTCACCTATCTTTGGTATGTTCTTTACGAAGGACTCTATCTCGTTCTTCACCCTCGTTGCAAAGCGGCTGGTGATCTTCTTACTCAGGAATGCCGAAAGGGCACCAACATTTCTGGATATACTCATCTCGTTGTCGTTGAGTATGACGATGAGGTCTTTTTTCAGATGACCTGCCTGGTTGAGCCCCTCGAAGGCCACCCCCGCGGTCATGGAGCCATCGCCTATAACGCAGATGACCTTGTTGTTCCCGCCCTTAAGGTCCCTGCCGACTGCCATACCGAGCCCGCTCGATATTGACACAGAAGAATGCCCTGACACGATCGCATCATAGGGGCTTTCCCATGGTTTTGGAAAACCACTTATACCACCGAACTGCCGCAGCGTGGGAAACAGGTGTTTTCTTCCTGTAAGTATCTTGTGGGCGTATGCCTGGTGTCCCACATCCCAGATGAGTTTGTCCCGTGGGGTGTCGAACACATAGTGGAGTGCCAGGGCGAGTTCCACCGCACCCAGGCTCGAGGCAAGGTGCCCACCTGTTCTGGAAACGGTCTCCACTATGAGGGAGCGTATCTCCTCGGAAAGATGTGGCAGCTCTTCTGCCGACAGGGTCTTGAGGTCTTCCGGGGTGTTTATCCTTTCAAGAAGCCTTTTCATCTCTGTTGTCAACACTTCCTTTCCACTATGAATCTTGCAAGAGCCCTGAGGGGTTCCGCCCTTTCGTCGAGTGTGGAAAGGGCACTCATGGCCCTTTCCACGAGCTCGGTGGCAAGCCTTTTTGACTCACCTATGCCCATCAGTGCAGGGTATGTGGCCTTCTTGTTCCTATCATCCGAGCCAACCTTCTTTCCCATCTCTTCTTCAGAGCCCTCCACATCGAGTATGTCGTCCATTATCTGGAAGGCAAGCCCTATGGAATGGCCATATTCTGTAAGGTGTTCAAGGGTAGGGGTGTCTGCCCCGCCTATTATGGCACCACACCTTACAGACGAGGTTATGAGTGCTCCTGTTTTGTGTATATGTATGTCCTCTATAAGTGGAAAAGAGAGTTCCTCTATGCCTTCGGCCTCCATGTCGAGGGCCTGTCCCTTGATCATCCCCATGCATCCTGCTGCATGGGCAAGCTCTTTTACCACCCTCAAGAGCCGTTCCTTGTCTGCAACGGGTGAGTCTGCCACCATCTCGAAGGCTATGGTAAGTAGCGCATCGCCTGCGAGTATGGCCGTTGCCTCACCGAACGCCTTGTGGCATGTGGGCATACCTCTTCTCAGGTCATCGTTGTCCATTGCCGGCAGATCATCGTGTATCAGAGAATAGGTATGCACACATTCAAAGGCACATGCTGTGTTCATGGCATCATGAAGGCTTCCGCCCACCGCCTCTGTGGAGGCAAGAACCAGAGCGGGTCTCAGTCTCTTTCCGCCTGCAAAGATGCTGTATCGCATGGCCCTGTAGAGGCTTGCGGGAAATTCATCCTCTGCGGGCAGAAGCCTTTCAAGTGCCTCTTCTACAAGTCGTGCCCTTCGAGACAGATATGTCTTGAGGTCAAGCAACATCTTCTCCTGTAGATTATCCCTGAATTACCAAATCATAACAGAATACAGAGACAATTACAAGAAAAGGGGGTTGCCGGTTTTTCAGACCTTTACAACATTTACTGCCTGGGGACCCTTTGTGCCATCCACTATCTCGAACTCCACTTCTTCACCCTCCTTAAGGGTCTTGAAACCATCGCCCTGGATGCCGCTGTAGTGGACGAACACATCGTCTCCCGAGTCCTGCTTTATGAAGCCGAATCCCTTCTTTTCATTGAACCACTTTACTTTCCCCTTTGGCATTACATTTACCTCCTTTTGTGTTTTTTACCGGGTAAGTTCTGAAACTCTTACGAGTTCAATTCCGTCGTTTTGCAGTTCCTTGATCACCTCCTTTAATGTAGCTATTGTTTCAGGATAGGGATGTCCTATGCCAATGGCCTCTCCGCGTCTTTTCGCTATGGTTTTTAGTTTTTCTATCTGTCCACGGATGTAGTCCCTGTCCCTTTCGTTGTCCAGAAAGACATCCCTCGAGGCCACAGGAAGCCCCATCTTTTTTGCAAGCCCTTCGGCAACAGAGCGGCCTGTGGTCTTGCTGTCTACGAAGAAAAAGCCCCTCTCTTTCAGCACCATAAAGACAAACTTCATCTTCTCCCCATCCTCTGTGAACTTTGAGCCCATGTGGTTGTTCACCCCTGTTATGTGGGGCACAGAGTCCATGTCTGCCTCGACCCTCAGGCGTATCTCCCTTTCATCCATGTGGGTGAACAGGGCACCCTCTCCGGGGCTGTGTGCGGTGGTATCCTTTGGTTCCATGGGCAGATGCAGAAGCACCTCTATGCCTTCAAGGTGTGCCCGTTCGGCTATCCTGCGAGAGTGGGCAAGATGTGGAAGCACAGCTATTGTTACGGGGGCATCAAGCCCCAGTATCTCTTCAAGGGGTTTCATGTCATAACCCATATCGTCTATAACGATGGCTATTCTGGCATAGGGTTTTTCTTCTACCACAGGGGGTGCCTTCTCAGGCAGGGGTAGTGGTGGTTCAGGCGGCTCGATGGGTCTTTGCCTCAAAACATGTAGAACAACAACAAGGGCAAGCACCGAAACAATAAGGAGCGCAACAACCGTAACCTTTTTGAAACCTTTAGTAGCCATAAACAAACTTCCCTGTAGCCGTAAGCTCGCCCCTTACATAGCCTTCTTCATGGTTGTGCTGAAGATGTACCAGCTCTTGAGGTAGTCCAGAGCACGCTTGAGCTGATAATCTTCCTTCGCATCTTTTGGTATCTTCTTCTCTATCACCTTTATCTTCTCTTTCTCTTCTTCCTTCTTTTTGGTGTCATCCTCTTTTTCTTCCAGGTGTCTCGGCAGGTCTTTCTCTTTTATGTGTCCCTTCACTTCTTCACCAATTATTATATCGGGCTCTATACCCTTTGCCTGTATGGACCTGCCCGAGGGTGTGTAGTATTTGGATATGGTGATCCTCACTGCAGAGCCATCTGCAAGGGGTATTATGGTCTGCACAGAGCCCTTGCCGAAGGTTGGGGTTCCCAGCACCACAGCGCGCTTGTGGTCCTGCAGGGCACCTGCAACTATCTCGGAGGCGCTGGCGCTGCCATCGTTTACAAGCACTATCATGGGATAATAGGGATGGGTACCCTTCTTTGTTGCCTCGTAGACCATGGTCTGTCCCGGCACCCTGCCCTTGGTGGACACTACAACACCAGAGTTTATGAACTTGTCCGAGACCTCTATTGCCTGCTGCAGAAGCCCTCCGGGGTTGTTCCTGAGATCAAGTATGAGTCCTTTGAGTTTGCCATTCTTTGAGCCAAGTTCGTTGAGGGCATTCTCAAGGTCGTCAGCGGTTCTCTCCTGAAACTGGGTAACCCTTATGTAGCCAAAGCCATCTTCGAGGGGCTTCCACTTGACACTCTTTATCTTTATCACATCACGAACTATCTCGAAGGGCCTTGGCTCCTTGAAGCCCTTGCGCATGATCCACAGCGTTACTGTTGAGCCCCTCTCACCCCTTATGAGTTTTACCGCCTCACTGAGGGACATATCCTGGGTGGATGTGTCATCTATCTTGACTATCCTGTCCTTTGCCTTTAAGCCTGCCTTGTATGCCGGGGTGTCCTCTATGGGGGATATGACGGTAAGAATGCCATCCCTTATACCTATCTCTATACCCACACCGCTGAAAGATCCCTTGGTGTCTATCTGTATCTCCTTGTATTCCTCGGGGGTCATGAAAGAAGAATGAGGGTCAAGCCCACGCAGCATGCCCTTTACTGCGTTGTAGATGAGCTCTTTTGTGTCAACCTCTTCGGTGTAGTTCTCCTTGATGATGTGCACCACATCAGAGAATATCCTCAGGGTTTCATATTCCTCTGTAGGGATGGCAGAAACATTCTTGCTCAAACCCCATAGAGAGAACGAAACAAGTGTAAGGACCACAAGTCCTGTTACAATCCTTTTACCCCACCGTCTTGCAGGCATCTTTTCTGTTCCTCCTTATCTCTTTTTGTTGCTTATCCAGGCAAGGGGGTCTCTGGGTATACCCCTCTCTCTTATCTCAAAGTAGAGGGCAGCCCCCTCGTGGGGGCCACTATCACCCACAAGCCCTATTATATCGCCTTTTTTGACCATGTCTCCCTTTTTTTTGAATACCTCCGAGAGGTATGCAAAAAGGGTGTAGAACCCACTCCCGTTATCTATTATTATAACCCTTCCATAGCCTCTCAGCCAGCCCACATAGACCACCCTTCCACCATATATGCTCTTTACCCCTGTGCCATAGGGTGCCTTTATTACTATGCCGTTGTTGAATGTTACGGTCTTGAACTTTGGGTGGACCACCTTTCCATAGAAAGAGACCACCCTGCCACGGACCGGCATGGGTAGTTTTCCCTTCATCAGTGCAAACCCTGATGCCTTCATGCGGCTTTCTTTCTTGAGTTTCTTTATGAGCTGGCTCAGGTTCTTCTTCGATGCGCGAAGCTCTTCCATGAGCTTAAGGTAGCTCTTCTTCTCCTTTCTTATGCTCGCCAGAAGAAGTGCCCTCTCTTTTCGTGCCTCCTCAAGCTTCTTCTTTTCAGCCCGCTTCTCTGCCCTTCTCTGGTTCAGCTCTGCCCTCAAGTGTTTCAGCCTTGCCCTTTCCCTGTCAAGGGAGAGGATGTTTCCCCTTATATCCTCCATGAGATTTCGGTCGTGTTCCATTATGACAGATAGGTAACGATACCTCTTGCCTATATCCAGTGAGCTGCCTTCTGTAAATACCATGCGCATCATTCCACCGTTTCTCATCTTATATAGCCCCCGAAGCCTTTTTTCAAGAAGCCCCTTGAGCCTTCTTCTTTCCCTTTCAAGCTGCAGAATGCGTTCACCCGTGCTTTTGATTTCTGCAGATGTCTTTTTAAGTGATTCGTCTATTCTTTTCATCTCCTGTCTTTTCCTGGAGAGCCTTTTGTTAATGTCCTCAAGCTCTTTCAAGATGCCTCTTTCCTTGCCCCTTATCTCTCTTACAGTCTTTCTGGTCTCCCTGAGCTGTCTTTTTATGTCCTCAAGTTTCTTCTCTTCTGTAACGAGCCTTCTGTTGAGGTGTATCTTCTCCTCTGCAAATGAGGTGCCCCCGAAGAGTATAAAGCCCAGCAATATGGTTGTTATGAGACAACCTCTTTTCATACCCTCAGGAATCTGCTTAAAGAGAGAAGGCTTCCCACCCCTCCGAGCACAAGGCCTGCTGCCACAAGCCCTCCAAAGAGGGCCACCGTGGAGAAGGGGTTCTCTATTATGAAGGCAAAGTGTCCAGGCACATAGAGTGATAGTATATACTGGCTTGCAAGCACTAAAAGCCCTGCAAGAATGCCTCCACACACACCCTGCACGGTTCCCTCTATAACGAAGGGGGTCTTTATGTACCAGTCATCCGCCCCCAGGTATTCCATTATCTCTATCTCCTCTTTCCTCGAATATATCGCAAGCTTTATGGTATTGGCTATTATAAAGAGGGTTGCCCCTGTAAGGAACGCCCCTATCACGAGTGCCCATACCTCCATGAACCTTACAAAGGATGCGAACCGCTGGACCCACTCTGTCCCGTACTGTATGTCCTCCACCCAGGGAAGCCTCTTTATCCTTGAGGCTACAATATCCATACCCTCTGGAGACAGGAGCTCCCTTTCCACCCTTACATCGAAGGAGGCAGGCAATACCTCTTTTCTTATCCCCTCGAGCACACCCTCCATGCCTTTGAGTTCTTTTCTCAGAAGCCCGAATGCCTCGTCTTTCGATACATACCTTACCTCTTTTATCCCTTCCATCTTCTCAAGCGTTCGGGCAAGCCTTTCTGCCTGCCTTGTTGCGTCATCCTTTATGTATATTACCATGTGTGTTCTGTCTGCCCATTGCCATATGACACTGTGAAGGTTCGTGAAGACCATGACGAAAAATGCCAGTATGAAAAGGGAAAACCCCACGGTTATGGCAGAGAGTATGGCAAGCGATAGGTTCTCCCGCAGGTTCCTGAACCCATCTGCCAGTATATAGAGGAGGCTGAATTTTCTCTTCACTATGCAACAAGCCTCCCACCCTCTAACGCAATGGTTCTCTTGTTCATCCTCTTTATAAGGCTTCTGTCGTGGGTTGCCACCACAACGGTGGTTCCACGGGAGTTCACCTCCTTGAATATCTCCATCATCTCAAGGGCAAGGTCAGGGTCGAGGTTTCCTGTGGGCTCATCGGCAAGAAGTATTGCAGGCTCCTTCACTATGGCCCTTGCAACGGCCACACGCTGCTGCTCACCACCAGATAGAACCCTGGGACCGAAGTTTGCCCTGTGCTGCAGCTTCACATAAGAGAGTGCCTTCCACACCTTCTTCTTCACTTCCGCAGGACCCATGCCCATGACCTTTAAAGAAAGGGCTATGTTGTCAAACACCGTTCTGGTGTTTATGAGCTTGAAGTCCTGAAATATAAAGCCCATCCTTCTTCTTAGGGGAGGGACATCCCTGGGAGGGATCTTCAGGTAGTTCCTGCCATCTATTATGATGCTTCCTCTGGAAGGTATGATGGAGCCGAATATTATCTTTAAAAGCGTGGTCTTTCCCGCACCACTCGGACCTGTAACAAAAACAAACTCACCCTTTTCTACCCTCAATGTAATGTCGGAAAGAGCGGTTACATTACCCTCGTAGGTCTTGAAAATATGGAAAAGCTGGATCATCCTCTTAAAAACCACTAAATATAAGGTATTATCCCAGCTTAAAGGGGCTGTGTCAAGCAATATAAGGTGGATTTCTGCAGAAAACCTCACAAAAGGCGCTGCATCAGGCCTGGCAATAAATTATTGTAATCTAAGGGTAAAAGTGGTATTTTTATTATTCTTAACAGAAATCTACATCTATGGTAGAATAAAGGTTTACCGGAAGCCATGGCAAGACTGCCCATTTATCTTAAAAAACCGCTGGGAAGACCCTCTGAACTGCACAGGGTAAAGTCCCTTCTGAGACAAAGGGGGCTTCATACGGTATGTGAGGAGGCAAGGTGTCCCAACATAGGCGAGTGTTTCGCAAGGCCCACGGCAACATTCATGATACTGGGCGGGGTGTGCACAAGAAGGTGTGGCTTCTGTAGTGTGGAAAAAGGCACAGCCCCACAGGCTGTGGACAGCAATGAGCCAGAAAACATAGCCATCACGGTAAAGGAGCTGGCCTTAAGGCATGTGGTCATAACATCTGTAACAAGGGATGACCTGCCGGACGGGGGTGCCCAGCAGTTCGTAAGAACCATAAGGGCCATAAGGAGGCATAACCCTGGGGTAACTGTAGAGGTTCTAACCCCTGACTTTGGTGGAAATGTGGATGCCCTCGATATGGTGTTTTCCGAAAGGCCTGATGTGTTCAACCACAACCTTGAGACCGTAAGGAGGCTCTACCCTGTTGTAAGGCCAGAGGCAGATTACGAAAGGTCTCTCGGCGTGCTCCAGGAGGCCCGAAGGCAGGGGCTCTTCACAAAATCAGGCATAATGGTGGGCCTTGGTGAGGAGGTTGAAGAGGTAAGGGGGCTTATAAGGGAGGTCTCCGCCATAGGGTGCACGGCACTTACAATAGGGCAGTACCTGAGGCCCACAAGGAAAAACCTCGAGGTAAGAGAGTTCGTCTCTCAGGAGACCTTCAAAGAATACGAAGAATACGGGATGGCTCGGGGCATAAGCTTTGTATACAGTGGGCCATTTGCAAGAAGCTCCTACAACGCAGAGGAGGTCTATCGCAGCTGATGGAGGATTTTCACAGGATAAAGAGGCTACCACCCTATGTGTTCAACATAGTTACAGAGCTCAGAACACAGGCGAGAAGGCGTGGTGAGGACATAATAGACCTGGGTATGGGCAACCCCGACCAGCCCACACCTCCACACATTGTGGATAAACTGGCGGAGGCTGTAAAGAACCCCCGCAATCACAGGTATTCCCTGTCCAGGGGCATATACAAGCTGAGGCTTGCCATAGCAGACTGGTATGGCAGGCGCTACGATGTGGATGTAGACCCCGAGACAGAGGCAATCGCCACCATAGGCTCCAAGGAGGGACTTGCACACCTCGTGCTGGCAATGATAGGCCCGGGAGATGTGGTGCTGGTGCCGAATCCCACATACCCCATACATGCCTACTCGGTCATAATAGCAGGTGGAGACATAAGGAGTATCCCCCTTGTGCCAGGGATAGATTTTTTCGAGGAACTCCAGAGGGCAACGAAGGAGGCATGGCCGAGGCCGAAGCTGCTTATACTGAACTTTCCACACAACCCCACCACAGAGGTGGTAGAGCTGTCTTTCTTTGAGAAGGTGGTGGACTTTGCAAAGGAACACGAGATGATGGTAATCCACGACCTTGCATATGCAGACATAGTCTTCGATGGCTACAGGGCACCAAGCCTTCTTCAGGCCCAGGGGGCAAAGGATGTGGGTGTGGAGTTTTTCAGCCTCTCAAAGAGCTACAACATGCCGGGCTGGAGGGTAGGGTTTGCAGTGGGCAACAGAAAGATGATAGAGGCACTTATGAGGATAAAGAGCTACCTTGACTACGGTATGTTCCAGCCCGTCCAGATTGCGGCCATAATTGCGCTCAACGGGCCACAGGACTGCGTGGAAGGGGTACGCCAGACCTACAGAAGAAGGAGGGATGTGCTCATAGATAGCTTCGGTAAGGCAGGCTGGCAGATAGAGCGCCCGAAGGCAACCATGTTCGTGTGGGCAGGGATACCAGAGCCCCTGAGAGAAATGGGCTCCATTGAGTTCTCGAAGTTCCTCCTCAAAGAGGCAAAGGTTGCCGTATCTCCGGGTATCGGCTTTGGTGAGTATGGAGACGAATATGTAAGGCTCGCACTGGTTGAGAACGAACAGCGTATAAGACAGGCAGCAAGGGGGATAAAGAAGGCCTTTGAAAAGGCATGCCTGTAAAAAAACATCGAGGAGAATAGAGAGGAGATGGAAAGGATCGGGCTTGGGCTCATAGGTTTTGGCACGGTGGGCACCGGGGTGGTAAAGGTGCTCGAAGAGAACAGGGATGTTATAAAGGAGAGGCTCGGGGTGGAGCTGTCCATAAGGAGGATTGCCTGCAGGGACAGGACCAGAAAGAGGGCGGTGGAGGTAAATCCTGATGTTCTCACGACCAGTGCAGAGGAGGTTCTAAAAGACCCCGGGGTATCCATAGTGGTGGAGCTTGTGGGTGGCACAGAGAGGGCAAGGGAGTTTGTAATCGGTGCCATAGAAGAGGGCAAGCATGTGGTTACAGCAAACAAGGCCCTTTTGAGTGAATATGGCCGTGAGGTGTTTGGTCTTGCCACAGAGAAGGGTGTGGATGTGGGGTTCGAGGCAAGTGTTGGTGGCGGCATACCGGTCATAAAGGCTCTAAAGGAAGGGCTCTGTGCAAACAGGATAGAGGGTATAACAGGTATAATAAACGGCACTGCAAACTACATACTCACCAGGATGACCGAGGAGGGTGGAAGGTTCGAGGATGTATTGAAGGATGCACAGAAGAAGGGCTATGCAGAGGCAGACCCGACCTATGATGTAGAGGGCATAGATACGGCACACAAGCTCGCAATACTTGCGAGTATGGCCTTTGGCACCTGGATAGAGCTCGATGATATATACACCGAGGGGATCGGCCGTATCACAGAGCTCGATGTGAAGCTTGCAGGTGAGCTTGGCTACAGGATAAAGCTTCTTGCCATAGCAAAGTGCGAGCGAGACGGGGTGGAGGCAAGGGTGCATCCCACCATGATACCCACAGGGCATCCCCTTTCAACTGTGCGAGGAGTCTACAATGCGGTGCATATATACGGGAATGCCGTGGGCTCGGTTATGCTCTACGGGAGGGGTGCAGGCATGATGCCAACGGCGAGTGCCGTGGTCTCTGACATAATGGATATTGCAAGAAACATTGCAAAGGGTGTTACGGCAAGGGTGCCTCCGCTGGGCTACATCCAGCAGAGCATGAAAGAGCTCAAGGTAAGGCCTGTGGACTACATAGAGGTGCCCTATTACCTGAGGTTCTCGGCAATAGATAGACCAGGGGTTCTTTCGCGAATATCAGGGGTATTTGGTGCACACAATATAAGCATAGCATCGGTCATACAGAAGGGTAGAGACATAGGGGGTGCCGTGCCACTCGTTATAACAACACACCATGCAAGGGAGAAGGAGTTGAGGACAGCCCTTCAGGAGATAGAAAAACTCGATGTGGTAACGGCAGAACCACTGTATATCCGCATAGAGGAGTGTGGCGGTGAAGATGGATAGAAAGGGTCTATGGCTCGGTATTGTAAGAGAGTTCAGAGAGCATCTTCCACCGGTAAGGGAGGATGGAGTGGTTACCCTCCTTGAGGGTAACACCCCACTTGTAGAGGCAGAGAACCTCGCTGATGTTGTGGGCAGTATAAGGCTTCTTTTCAAGTTCGAGGGGCTGAACCCCACGGGCTCTTTCAAGGACAGGGGTATGACCCTTGCGGTCTCCAAGGCGAAGGAAGAGGGTGCACAGGCTGTTATATGCGCCTCAACGGGCAACACCTCTGCATCTGCGGCAGCCTATGCCTCGAGGGCAGGGATCAAGGCGTATGTGCTCGTGCCGGAGGGCTCCATAGCCCTGGGCAAGCTGCTGCAGGCGATAATGCACGGGGCCGTGGTGCTCGAGGTAAGGGGTAGCTTCGATGATGCGCTAAACATTGTAAAGGAGATTACCAGCAACTACCCTGTAACCATGGTCAACTCCCTTAATCCCTACAGGCTCGAGGGGCAGAAGACGGCGGCCTTCGAGGTATGCGAGCACCTGGGCTATGCGCCCACATACCACTGCCTGCCAGTGGGCAATGCAGGAAACATTACCGCCTACTGGATGGGATATAAAGAATACAGAGAGAAAGGCTATGTATCGAGCCTTCCCCGTATGATGGGTTTTCAGGCAGAGGGGGCAGCCCCTATTGTGAGGGGCGAGGCTGTGGAAGAGCCAAAGACCGTTGCATCTGCCATAAGGATAGGTAACCCTGCGAGCTGGAAGCCCGCCCTCAGGGTAAAGGAGGAAAGTGGCGGAAGGATAGAGATGGTATCGGACGAGGAGATACTCCATGCCTACAGGCTTGTGGCCAGTAGAGAGGGCATATTCTGCGAACCAGCTTCTGCAGCTTCTCTTGCAGGGCTTATAAAGATGAAAAAAGAGGGCCTCCTCAAGGATGGGGATACAGTGGTATGCACCCTTACAGGCCATGGGCTTAAAGACCCCGATACAGCAATGAGCATCTCGGTAAAGCCCAGAAAGGTTGATCCCAGTATGAAGGAAATAGTAGAGGCACTTGGTTTATGAAGTACATAATACTCATAGGCGATGGCATGGCAGATGAGCCGCTCAAAGAGTGTGGTGGAAAGACTCCACTCGAGTATGCCGCCACACCCAATATGGATAGGATGGCAGGGACAGGCAGGTTCGGCCTTTTCAAGACCATACCGGATGGCTTCCCACCTGGTAGCGATGTGGCAGCCCTTAGTATATTCGGCTATCCACCCCAAAGATACTATACCGGCAGGGCCCCCCTTGAGGCCGCAAGCCTGGGGGTGAGGCTCGGTGAGGATGATGTGGCCTTCAGATGCAACCTTGTAACCCTCAGGGAGGATGGAAAGACCCTCATGGAGGACTACAGCGCAGGCCATATATCCACAGAAGAGGCGGCAGGCATTATCGAGGCACTTAACGAAAGGCTCTCCTCTCTTGGGGTTACATTCTATACAGGTAAGTCCTACAGGCACCTTATGGTGTGGCACAATGGGATGGATGGCATAGAGACCACACCACCACATGACATGATGGGCCAGCCCATAGAAGAGCATCTGCCAAGTGGCAATGGTGCCGAAAGGCTTCTGGAGATCATGGAGCTTTCAAGAGAGGTGCTGAAAGACCACCCGGTAAACATGGCCCGAAGAAAGGAAGGCAGGCCCACTGCAGACTCCATATGGCTCTGGGGTGGTGGCAGAAGCCCCTCGTTGCCCACACTTGGTGAGCGGTTTGGCATGGAAGGGGCAGTTATATCGGCGGTAGACCTGGTAAATGGCATAGGGGTCCTTGCAGGCCTTGAGGTGATAAGGGTTCCAGGAGCCACCGGCTACATAGACACCAACTACGAGGGCAAGGCAGACAGTGCCCTTGAGGCACTCATGACAAAGGACTTCGTCTGTGTCCATGTGGAGGCCCCTGATGAGGCAGGCCATGAAGGAAGCCTTGCAAAGAAACTGCGGGCAATAGAAGACTTCGACAAAAGGGTAGTGGGAAGGATACTCGAAGGCCTTAAGGCCTTCGAGGCCGTAAGGGTGGCAGTGCTTGCAGACCATCCCACACCAGTGCGCCTCAGAACCCACACCCCGGACCCTGTGCCCTTTGCCATCTGCACAGGCACGCCCGAGGTGGGTAACAACAAGGTGGGCTTCTGTGAGAAGGATGCCCAAAAAAACGGGGTATTCATAGAGAGCCCGGAAGACTTCGTAGAGGAGTTTCTGGGAAGAAGAGCCACATAGAGATGATGAAACGGTTCACACCAGAGCTTAAGGAGTTCCTGAAACTTTCAGTGGGGTGTAACCTTGTGCCCATCTCTTACGAGATGATTGCAGACACAGAGACCCCCGTGTCCTCCTTCATGAAGCTCGACAGCGGGGGAGAGGCATTCCTTCTTGAAAGTGTTGAGGCAGGTGAAAGGTGGGGTAGATACAGCTTCATAGGGGTTGAGCCGAAGGCCATAATAAGGGGTAAAAACGGCGCCGTGGAGATAGTAGAGGCAGAAGGTGTAAGGGTTGAATACCAGGACCCCTTCACAGTCATCCGTGACTACATGAAGAGGTTCAGACCCGCAGTGTTGGAGGATATGCCACGCTTCTTCGGTGGTGCCATAGGATACTTGAGCTACGACATGGTAAGATACATAGAAGAGTTGCCAGACCGAGCAGAAAAGGACATCGATATATACGACTTCTCCTTCATGATTA
This sequence comes from Deltaproteobacteria bacterium, assembly GCA_015492245.1. Taxonomy (GTDB): domain Bacteria; phylum Desulfobacterota; class GWC2-55-46; order GWC2-55-46; family DRQE01; genus DRQE01. The sequence continues at coordinate 28,487 of WGFM01000025.1, forward strand.
CCGACACACTCGTCGTGTTCGACAATGTGGACCACACGGTAAAGATAATCTGCAACGCCTTCATAGAGGACAGCAAGGAGCCCGAAGAGGTCTACAGAGAGTCTGTTGAAAAGATAAAGGGGATTGCAAGAAGGCTCAAAGAGGGCACCATCAGAGGGGAAGAGAAGAGGCGCCACCGGAAGATGGCGCCTGTGAGCTCGAACTTTGAAAAAGATGACTTCATGGGGGCTGTTGAGAAGGTAAAAGAATACATAAGGGCAGGCGATGTTATACAGACGGTAATCTCCCAGCGCTTTGAGACAGACAGGAGAGCACCCTCTTTCGAGATATACAGGGCATTGAGGATAACCAATCCATCTCCATATATGTTCTTTCTAAGGGCCTCTGGGCTGGAGCTTGCGGGCTCATCCCCGGAGATACTGGTAAGGGTTGAAGATGGCAGGGTTGTTGTAAGGCCCATTGCAGGCACAAGAAGAAGGGGCAGGGACGAAGAGGAAGACAGGATGCTCGAAGAAGAACTCCTCTCAGACCCGAAGGAGAGGGCAGAACATGTGATGCTTGTGGATCTGGGAAGAAACGATGTGGGCAGGGTCTCCAAGGCAGGCACAGTAAGGGTAAACGAGTTCATGGTGGTGGAGCGATATTCACAGGTCATGCACATAGTGTCCAATGTGGAGGGCCGTCTTAAGGAGGGGCTGGACTCGATAGAGGCCCTCAAGGCGTGCTTTCCTGCAGGAACCCTCACGGGAGCACCAAAGATAAGGGCAATGGAAATCATAGAGGAGATCGAGCCACACAAAAGGGGTGTCTACGGAGGGGCGGTTGGATACATAGGGTTTCAGGGCAATATGGATATGTGTATAACCATAAGAACGGTGCTCCTAAAGGATGACGCTGTCTATGTGCAGGCAGGGGCAGGTGTGGTGGCAGACTCGGTGCCAGAAAGGGAGTACGAAGAGACGGCAAACAAGGCAAAGGCAGTCTTAAGGGCAGTGGGGCTTGCCACAGAAGGGCTTGACTGAAAGGGGTGAGGCAGCACAATGATACTGATGATAGACAACTATGACTCCTTTACATACAACCTTGTGCAGTATCTACTCGAGATGGGCCAGGATGTGGTGGTAAAGAGGAATGACGAGGTCTCTCTGGATGAGATAGAAAGGCTTGCCCCAGAGCGGATGGTAATCTCCCCGGGGCCCTGTGATCCAACCAAGGCAGGCATATCTGTTCCTGCAATAAAGGAGTTTGCAGGCAAGCTTCCCATACTCGGGGTGTGCCTGGGGCATCAGTCCATAGGCTATGCCTTCGGTGCAGAGATAGTGAGGGCAAAAAGACTCATGCACGGCAAGACCTCCATGATACACCACGATGGCAGGACCATATTCAGGGCTCTGCCAAACCCCTTCGAGGCAACAAGGTATCACTCGCTCGTGATAAGAAGAGAGAGCCTTCCTGCCACCTTTGAGATAACCGCATGGACAGAGGATGATGAAATAATGGGTATAAGACACAGGGAGTTTGTGCTCGAAGGGGTGCAGTTCCACCCCGAGTCCATCCTTACAGAGGTGGGTAAGACTTTGCTTGAAAACTTCACAACCCTTTGAGAGGGAGGTTCGGTGATGAACATAAAAGAGGCCATCGGGAAGGTTGTACGGGGGGTTGACCTTACCGAAGAGGAGATGGTGCAGGTAATGGAGGAGATAACAGGAGGGCTTGCCACAGCCGCGCAGATAGGCGCCTTTCTCACGGCCCTGAGGATGAAGGGTGAAACTGTGGATGAGATAACAGGGGCTGCAAGGGTCATGCGCAGGAAGGCGACATGTATACGCACCCCCAGTGAGCACACCATAGATACCTGTGGCACCGGTGGGGACGAGGCCATGACATTCAACATATCCACCGCTGTGGCCTTCGTTGTGGCAGGCTGTGGTATAACAGTGGCAAAACATGGCAACAGGTCTGTCTCTTCAAGAAGCGGCAGTGCCGATGTGCTGAGGGCCCTCGGTGTGAATATAGAGATAGAGGTGAACAGGGTCGAGGAGTGTCTTGAAGAGGTGGGCATAGGGTTTCTCTTTGCCCCGCTTCTCCATGGTGCCATGAAGTATGCAACGCCTGTAAGAAGGGAGATAGGGATAAGAACCGTGTTCAACCTCCTTGGCCCCCTTACAAACCCTGCTGGCACAAGGTATCAGCTCATGGGTGTATACGATGACATCCTTACCGACATGCTCGCAAAGGTGCTCGCCCGCCTTGGCACAAAAAGGGCCATGGTTGTGCATGGAGAGGATGGGCTCGATGAGATAACGCTTACCACCTCTACGAAGGTTACAGAGCTCAGGGATGGCTCCATAAGGACATACCACATAGAGCCGGAAGAGTTCGGTTTCAAGCGCTGCCTGCCAGAAGAGCTCAAGGGTGGGTCGCCCGAGGAGAATGCAGAGATAATACTGGACATACTTACAGGTAGAAAGGGGCCGAAACGGGATGTGGTATTACTCAATGCAGCTGCAGGTGTGGTGGTTGCCGGAAGGGCCGACTCACTTGAAGAGGCCATAGGGCTTGCAGAAGAGTCCATAGACAGCGGCAGGGCACTCGAGAAACTACAGGCACTGAGGGAGAAGACACGGCAGTAAGGATAATGAGGTGGCAGGCGTGATACTCGAAGAGATAGTGGAAAAAAAGAGAGAGGAAGTCGATGCCCTTAAATCTCTTAAGCCCCTTGAAGAGCTTAAAAGAGAGGTGGAAAGGGGGCTTCCAGATACCAGGGACTTCAGTGCCCCCCTCAAGGAAGAGGGCATAAACATAATAGCCGAGATAAAGAGGGCAAGCCCCTCACAGGGTATAATAAGGGAGGAATTCAACCCCACCGAGATAGCCCGCACCTACGAGCAGGCAGGGGCAAAGGCACTCTCTGTGCTCACAGAGAAGAACTACTTCCTCGGGGCACCAGAATATATAGGGGCAGTAAAGAGGGTGGTGGGGCTACCTGTGTTGAGGAAGGATTTCATAGTAGACCGATACCAGCTCTATGAATCGAGGCTACTTGGGACAGACTGTGTGCTCCTCATAGTGAGGATACTCTCGCCCGAAGAGCTCAGAGCGTTCACAAGGCTTGCAAAGGGGCTGGGGATGGCCACCCTCGTTGAGGTGCACAACCGCAGAGAGCTTGAGGTGGCACTTGCAACCGATACGGATATGATAGGCATAAACAACAGAGACCTCGAAACATTCCATACGGATATGAACACAACCCTCGAGCTTGTAAAGGACATACCAGAGGAGATGGTGGTGGTGAGTGAGAGCGGTATACAGAACAACGAGGACATAATGAGGCTTAAGGCCTGTGGGGTGGATGCCTTCCTTGTGGGCGAGGCCCTGATGAGGGAGAAGGATATAGAAAAAAAGTTCAGAGAACTTGCAGGATGAACACGCGGATAAAGATATGCGGTATAACAAATAGAGAAGACGCCCTTATGTGTGTGGACTGTGGCGTGGATGCCCTGGGGTTTGTCTTCTATGAGGATAGCCCCAGGTTTGTGCGACCAGATGTGGCAGCAGATATTGTGAGTGAGCTGCCCCCCTTCGTTACGGCTGTGGGGGTGTTTGTAAACGAGTCCCGTAATAATATAGTGGATGTAGCCTGCAGGGTGGGGCTTGACTCTGTGCAGCTACATGGCGACGAGGGGGTTGGTGGGTGTGAGGCCCTTTCATCCCTCAAGCCGATAAAGGCCATAAGGATAAAGGAGCCTGAAGACCTCGAGGGGATGGAGGGCTACCGTGGGGTGGTGGCTGCCTTCGTTCTGGATACACGGGTTGAGGGTGCCTATGGAGGCACAGGCAGAAGTTTCGACTGGAGGCTTGCCCTGCCTGCAAGACAACATGGAAGGGTGATACTCTCTGGAGGACTCACCCCGGAGAATGTGGTGGAGGCAATAAGGATGGTAGAGCCCTATGGGGTGGATGTATCTACAGGGGTCGAAAGAGAGCCGGGAAGAAAAGACCCCATCAGGGTAAGGGCATTCATAGGGAATATAAAGAGGTATGAGGCCACACTACTAACAGAGGATAAAGAAGGAGAACCACAGAGATGAAAAGGCAGGCGAGGCTTCCAGACAGAACGGGACACTTTGGCCCCTACGGGGGCAGATACATATCAGAGACCCTCATGCCAGCCGTCATGGAGCTTGAGGAGGCCTATCTCAGGTACAGCAAAGATGCGGGGTTCAAGGAGGAGCTCGACTACTATCTTCGCTACTATGTGGGCAGGCCCACCCCGCTCTATTTTGCAAGAAACCTTACCGAGAGGCTCGGTGGAGCAAGGATATATCTCAAAAGAGAAGACCTCTGCCATACAGGTGCACACAAGATAAACAACACCATGGGGCAGATCCTTCTTGCAAGGCGGATGAAGAAGAGCCGTATTATTGCAGAGACAGGCGCTGGCCAGCACGGTGTGGCAACCGCCACGGTGGCGGCAATGTTCGGGCTCGAGTGTGTAGTATACATGGGCGAGGAGGATATGGAGAGGCAGGCCCCGAATGTGTTCAGAATGAGGCTCCTTGGGGCAGAGGTCGTGCCTGTAAAGAGTGGTAGCAGAACCCTAAAGGATGCAATGAACGAGGCACTCAGAGACTGGGTTACCAATGTGCGAAATACCTTCTACATAATAGGGAGTGTGGCAGGCCCACATCCCTATCCCGTGATGGTAAGGGATTTTCAGTCTGTGATAGGCAGAGAGGTGAAGAGGGATATAAAGAGGCTCGAAGGAAGGCTCCCGACACTGCTTGTTGCATCTGTCGGAGGAGGAAGCAATGCCATGGGGCTCTTCCATCCATTCCTTGATGATGAGGATGTTGAGATGGTCGGCGTTGAGGCAGCAGGCCTTGGGCTTTCTACAGGCAGACACGCAGCAAGCCTCTGCAGGGGGAGTGTGGGTGTGCTCCATGGTAGTAAGTCCTATGTGCTGCAGGACAGGTACGGTCAGATCCTCCATACACACTCTGTATCTGCCGGGCTCGATTACCCAGGGGTGGGCCCTGAACACTCCTACCTTAAGGATACAGGAAGGGTTCACTACACAACCGTTACAGACAGAGAGGCAATAAGGGCGTTCCAGACACTCTGCCAGACCGAGGGCATAATACCTGCCCTTGAGAGCTCACATGCCCTGGCCTATGCTATGAAGGTGGCAGGAGGGATGAAAAAAGAAGAGGTCATAGTTATAAACCTTTCTGGAAGAGGCGATAAGGACTTATCGACCGTATCCAAAATACTGGGATTCAATATATGAAAAGAGAGAACAGACTTGCAGAACTGTTCGGGAAGCCCAAAGACAGGGGGGAGAAGGCACTCGTTGCATTCATAACCGCTGGAGACCCGAACCTTGAGCTAACAGAGGCCCTCGTAGAGGGGCTTGCCAGAGGGGGGGCCGATATTGTAGAGCTCGGGGTGCCATTTTCAGACCCCATGGCAGACGGGCCCACCATACAGGCATCGAGCGAGAGGGCGCTTGAGAGCGGCACCACACTGCCAAAGGTACTGAAACTGGTAAGAAGGCTGAGAAAGAGAGGGCTTGATACCCCCATAGTGCTCTTTGGCTACTACAACCCTGTCTTCGTCTATGGACACGAAAGGTTTGCCAGGGATGCAAAACAGGCAGGGGTGGATGGGGTGCTGATAGTAGACCTTCCACCAGAAGAGGCAACAGAGCTTGCAGAAAAGCTCAAAAGGGTGGGTATAGAGTTTGTATACCTGCTTACACCAACGAGCGATGAAAAGAGGATAGGCCTTGTGGCCAGAAAGGCAGGGGGGTTCATCTACTATGTAAGTGTTACAGGGGTTACAGGTGCAAGAAAGAAGGTGGCAGGCCAGATAAAAGACCATGTAAAGAGAATAAAAAAGTTTACAGAGCTGCCTGTGTGTGTCGGGTTCGGTATATCCACCCCCGAGCAGGCCCGAAAGGTGGCCCTGTGGGCAGACGGTGTGGTGGTCGGTAGCGCCATAGTGGATATTATAGCCCGTAACAGAGGCTCAAGAGGGCTTGTAGAAAAGGTTGCCAGGTTTGTAAGAAGCATTAAAGATGGTATGCGTTCTGTATGAAGGGGGAGAGATACAAAAGAGAACTGGAAGGGCTCAAAACAAGGTTGAGGATCAAAGAGCTGGAACTCTCTCTTTACAGGCACACAGAAAGGCTCTACAACAAGGGGTTCCATATTGACAGGATATGCGGTCTTCTTATGGATGGCATAAAAGAGGCCATCCATACAGAAGACATCTTTATCCACCTAAAAGACCCTGTAAGGGGCACAGAGGCAGGCTCCCTTGTCTCTGGTAGATTCAGAAAAGAGGAGTTCTTGAAGAAGGCCATCCTTCTTACTGAAAAGACGATCGAAGAGGGAGGCCCCCTTTACAAGGAGGAGCAGGCCATGCTGGTGCTGCCAGTAAAGGTGAAAGGAAGCGGATGTGGAGCCATAGGTGTGGTGGTAGAAGGGGATAGGAGAGAGGCCCAGAAGATACTCAGGGGTATCGCTGGCCAGCTTGCATCACTCATCGAAAGAAAGAGCATGTTCGATACCCTTGAGGAAAAGGTGGCCCAGCTTTCGGCCCTCCATGAGGTGGGCTCCCTTCTTGTGTCCACGCTGGATGAGAAGACAGTAAGGGAGAGGGCCATATCCTCTATAACCAGGCTCATAGGGGCAGAGGCAGGCTCGCTCCTGCTTGTGGACAAGGAGAGAAGAGAGCTTTACTTCGAGGTTGCACTTGGCGAGAAGGGAGACAGGGTGAAGACCATAAGGCTGAAGCTGGGCGAGGGTATCGCAGGATGGGTTGCAAAACATGGAAAAGCCATTATAGTAAATGATGTTACAGGTGATGACAGGTTTCAGTCAAGGGTGGACAGGCACAGCAGGTTCAGGACCAGAAGCATAATTTGTGTGCCTGTAAGGATAAAGAATGATATAATAGGGGTGCTCGAGGGTATAAACAGGATAGACGGAGAGTTCACAGAGAAGGACCTTTCCATACTGGAGCTGTTCTCGAACCAGGTTGCCATTGCACTGGATAACGCGAGGTTGTACAAAGAGATAAGGGATACATTTTACGCGACAAGTGAGGCACTGGCAGACGCCATAGAAAAGAGAGACCCCTATACAGGTGGACACACAAAGAGGGTGTTTCAGTATTCCATGGCAATAGCAGAAGAGCTCGGCCTCGATGACAAGACAAAAGAAGATGTGAGGTTTGCCGCAGTCCTCCATGATGTGGGAAAGATAGGCATAGACGACTGCATACTGAGAAAACAGGATAGACTGAACAGGGAAGAACAGGATATAATGGAGACACATCCACAGCTTGGTGCAGAGATATTGAGCCATATACCACATCTCAAGGATGTGGTGCCGGGCATACTGTACCACCACGAAAGGGTGGATGGCAATGGCTATCCAGAGGGGCTTGAAGAAGAGGATATACCGGTGATAGCAAGGATTATATCTGTGGCAGACACATACGATGCCATGACCACGACGCGACCCTACAGGAAGGCTCTCTCCAGAGAGGCTGCCCTGAGGGAACTGAGAAGGTGTGCAGACACCCAGTTCGACAGAACCGTGGTGAATGCCTTCGTAAGGGCTTTCAAAAAGAGGCGCTGCAGATGATATGGTTTAAAAAGGACATATTCTCAAGGGGAAAGGAGAAGACCGTAAGGGTCCCCCAGGGGCTGTGGGTAAAGTGCAACCACTGTAACGAGATAATATACAGAAAAGAGGTTGAAAGAAACAGTGAGGTCTGCCCCAAGTGCAACTACCACTTCCGAATATCTGCAAGAAGAAGGATAGAGATTACCCTCGATGAAGGCTCATTCGTAGAACATGACGGAAATATTTCACCTGTTGATGCCCTGGGATTCAGGGACATGAAGAGATACACAGAGAGGATAGGGGCTGCCCAGCAGAAAGCCGGCCTCAAGGATGCCATAGTATGTGGAGAGGGCACAATAGAGGACAGAAGACTCCTTCTCGGTGTGTTCGAGTTTTCATTCATGGGCGGAAGCATGGGCTCTGTGGTGGGTGAGAAGATAGCAAGGCTCTTCGAGAGGGCGATGGAAGAAAGGGTGCCGGTTGTGATATTCGCCTCATCAGGTGGGGCAAGGATGCAGGAGGGAATACTCTCTCTTGTGCAGATGGCAAAGACCAGTGCGGCAATCGAAAGGATCAGGAGAAAGGCCATACCATATATATCGGTGCTTACAGACCCGACCACAGGCGGGGTTACGGCAAGTTTCGCAACCCTTGCAGATGTGATAATTGCAGAACCCCGTGCCCTCATAGGGTTTGCAGGCCCAAGGGTCATAGAGGAGACCATCAGACAGAAACTTCCCGAAGGATTCCAGAGGGCAGAATACCTCCTTGAACACGGGATGATAGACATGATAGTGGAAAGAAAGAAGATGCGCCACACACTCGCAAAACTCATAGAGCTCCTCACAGATTAAAAGACACAACCTATGCCTCCCCTGAAGGATGCAATCGGCTACCTGTATGGCCTGCAGAAAAGCGGTATAAGGCCAGGGCTTGAAAGGATAAAGAGGCTACTTGCCCTCCTCAATAATCCCCAGATGGGATACCCCTCCATACTTGTGGCAGGAACCAACGGTAAGGGCTCCACCGCCAGGATGCTCTCCACCATGCTGACACAGGCAGGCTACAGAACCGCCCTTTACACATCTCCACACCTTTTAAGGTTCAACGAAAGGATAAGCATAGATAACAAAGAGATAGGGGGCAGGGAGCTTGCCCGTCTCATCTGGAGACTTAAGGAACTTGTGGAAAAAGATATGTCCCATTGTCCACCCACATTCTTTGAGTTCTCCACAGCCATGGCATTCGAGTACTTCAGGCAAAAGAGAGCCGATATGGCGGTGATAGAGGTGGGCATGGGTGGAAAGTTCGATGCAACGAATGTTGTCAACCCACTTGTGGGGGTGATAACCAGCGTGGGATACGACCACACAGAGTATCTGGGCAGAACCCTTAAGGAGATAGCACATCAGAAGGCAGGTATCATAAAGAGGGGGATGAAGGTTGTAACAGCGGCAGACGACAGGGAGGCGAAAAGGGTGATAGAGAGGGTCTCAAAGGATATGGGTGTGCCCCTCTATGGCTACGGAAGAGATTTTACAGTGGAGAAACAAAAGAGCGGTGGGTTTGTATACAGGGGAGAAGCTACCATAAGGTGTGCCAGGCCCGGGCTCAAGGGAGATTTTCAGCTTAAGAACGCAGGATGTGCCATAAAAGTGGTCGAGCTTCTTTCCACTATGGGTTATGAAGTCTCAAAGGATGCGATAGTAAGGGGTATGGAGAATACCAGATGGCGGGCACGGTTTCAGGTGATAGGGACACACCCCCTTGTGGTGCTCGACTGTGCCCACAACCCAGAGGGTGCTGTGGCACTGCGGAAAAGCCTCGAGGGGATAAGGTTCAGAAGGCTCATCCTCGTTACAGGAATGATGAAGGATAAGGATATAGATGCTATAATGGGTAATCTCTCGGGGGTGGCCTCCACCATTGTATGCACAAGGCCTGCATACTGGCGAAGCGAAGAGCCAGAGAGGCTTAAGGCCATCGCAGAAAGATATGGTAAAGAGACGATGGTGAGAAGAAGGGTGGGACAGGCCGTGGCAGCAGCACTTGAGCTGGCAGACAGCGATGATGCAATATGTGTTACAGGTTCAATATTCACCGTGGCAGAGGCATTAAGGTATCTTGAAAGAAAAGGATACACAAGCGAGCCATGAGGAAGAGCGTTTTCCTTGTATATACGATTTTTTTTGTTCTCTCCCTCTCTGCCCCCGCGGGGGCAGAGCTTGGCGGAAAGCTGTTCGATGAGGACAAACCTTTCCATGTAGTTGGTGATGAGGTCTCCTACGATAGCGAGGCCAGACGCTACAATGCAAGGGGAAGGGTGGTGGTGTCCCAGGAAGCAACGGTGCTCACCGCAGACAGAGTGGTGGTGGATGTGGAACAGGGATGGGCACAGGCTGTAGGAGATGTGAGGCTTACAGACAAAGAAGGTGATTACCTTGAGGCCCACAGGCTGGATATAGACATGACAGATGACACCGCAGTTGCCCACAGGGCTACAGTATACCTTACGGACATAAATCTGCGCATAACAGGGGACATGATAAGGAAGAGGGGTGAAGACCTCTTCGACGCCAGAAAGACAACCTTTACCACCTGCGACTGCCCCGAAGGCCGTTCCCCTGCATGGAGCTTCTATGCCAGGAAGGCAGGGTTCAGGACAGAGGGTTTCTTTACCGCAGCCAACCTCTTCTTCTATGTCAGGGGGGTGCCGGTCTTCTACACGCCCTTCATGGCATTGCCTGTCAAAAGAAAGCGACAGACAGGGTTTCTCACCCCTGAGCTTGGCTACTCGGAGCTCAGGGGCTACAAGATAGACAACGCATTCTTCTGGGCCATATCGAGAAGCAAGGATGCCACCTTCTACCTCGATGTGGAGACAGAAAGGGGCACTGGCAAGGGTATGGAGTACAGATACTACAGAACAGCCCGCAGCTATGGAACCCTCTACATGTATCACTTCGGTGAGAAGGATATAGACAGGGTAAGGGAGTTCAGGAGCGGGGTGGACAACCTCTCGAGACCCCTTTCTGCTACCAACAACCGCTGGCAATTCAACTTACAGCATACAGAACTTATGCCAGGCGGGCTGACGATGAAGGCAGACATAAGGCTTGTAAGCGATGACGAGTATTTCATAGACTTTGCAAAGGACTCGAAGGAGAGAAGCCTCGAGAGCCTTGAGAGCAACATCTCCTTGAGCAAGAGCTGGCAGCGTTACAACCTTACAGTACAGTTCAGGGTCTTCGACAACCTTCTTCTGAAAGACGACTCCTCTGTGCTCCAGAGGGTGCCCGAGGTAAACTTTACAGCCTCTGCAAAGAGCATCCCCCACACACCGTTCTTTCTCTCCATGGAGTCTTCCCTTGTGAACTTCGAGAGAAAAGAGGGCATAAGGGGGCAGCGGGTAGATGTTACACCAAAGTTGAGTCTTCCCCTCAACCCGTGGAGGCTTTTCGAGTTCACCTCCTATTTCAAGCCAAGGTTCACACTCTACCATACGCCAACAGACCTGGAAGATAGCTATTACAGCCGTTACATATACGAGCTATCGGCTGATGCAACCACCACCCTTGTGCGATACTTCAAGGTGGGCGGACAGAATATCAACAGATTGCGCCATACCATAAGGCCGAAGCTCACCTACACATACATACCGCCCCTTACCCAGACAGAACTCCCCCAGTTTGATGGGCTCGATAATATAGCGCCAAAGAACGAGGTAAGGTATTCCCTCAACTCTACACTTTCAGGTATATCGCGCAAGAGCTGGACAGGACACCAGTACCTTTATATGGACATAGGCCAGAGCTATAATATAAGGGAGGTCAGGGGGGACTCGCGGGTAGACCCGAAAAGAAAGAGACCATTCTCCGATGTGGATGCGGAGATAATATTCACCCCATCCGACTGGATGACCATAACATCAAAGGCAAAGTACGATGTTTATGACAAGCGGTTCGAGACCTATGATGCCCTGTTCAGCACCAGAGGCTCAAGGGGTGGCGGTATATCACTGGTATACAGGTTTATAAGGAATTCAGCGGAATACCTTGAGACCAATATCAACATGAGGCTTGTATCTTCCATAATGGTAGGCTACAGGGAGAGGTATTCCTTCACAGAGGATGAGTCCATAGAGAAGCAATACTCCATGGAGTATACCCATCAGTGCTGGAAGCTGAGCCTTAGGTATCTTGAAAGGCTCGAGGAGGATGTGCTCTTCTTCATGTTCACCCTCAGGGGGCTTGGTGAGGCATTTGGTGGAAGGGCTGTTCTGAGGGAAGGATAAAACAGACAAGGAGGTATGGAATATGTTCTATAGAAATGTTACCACTGAAGAGGCCACCTCCCTTGTTGTTCTCACGCCTTCGGAGTCTAAAAGGCTTATAGCAAGGGCTGTAAGGGCTCTGCCGGAGGTAAGGCAGGCACTCAGGGAGGGTATGATAGTAATCATAGGAGGAACCACCAACGCCTTTGTGCTGGAAGAGTTGCTCTCAAAAGATATAGACAAGGTGCGATTTGCCGCAGGCCTTGTTGCAAGGGGAAGGCTCGATGTAAACAGGCCTGAAGAGAGGATACCCCCGGTGGTGCTCAAAAGGGGTGAGCCCCTGCTGGGTGTGCATCCAAAGGATGCCATAAAGGAGTTTACAGCCAGAGATGTATACATAAAGGGGGCAAATGCGGTGGATACAGAGGGCAATGCCGCCGTGTTTATGGCAGACCCCCGGGGAGGCACCATAGGGGCTGCCCTGGGAGTGCTCAGGGCAAGGGGGGCAAACCTTATAGTGCCTGTGGGGCTCGAGAAACTCGTCCCATCTGTTAAAGAGGCAGCCCCTCTTTGTGGAATAGAGAGGATAGAGCAATCCACAGGTGAGAAGGTGGGACTCATGCCCATTGTGGGTGCAAAGGTTGTAACAGAGCTCGATGCAGTGGATGTGCTGTTTGGCACAGAAGGTGTGAGGGCCGTGCATGTGGCCTCTGGCGGGGTGGCAGGCTCAGAAGGGGCAGTAGTCCTTGCCCTTACTGGAAAGAAGGAAGGGGTAAGAAAGACCTTCCACTATATAACAGAATTTAAGGGAGAGCCCCCTCTGAAGAAAAATTAAAAAATTTTAAAAATATTGATAAATATCATATTAATTGTCTTTAAAATTATCTATGGTTAAGTTAGTTTTGCACGAAAGAGAGGGGGCTTTCAATGGCAGGCGGGGTTTACATCGTCGGGGCAGGTCCCGGGGACCCTGAACTCTTGACTATTAAGGCTTTAAAGATCCTCCGCAAAGCAGATGTGGTAATCTATGACAGGCTTGTGGGCAAAGAGATACTTGCCTGCGCCAGACCCTCGGCACTACTTCTCTATGTAGGAAAGGAAGACGGCCACCACTCACTCACCCAGAGCAGAATAAACAAACTTCTTATTAAATATGCAGAGAAGGGTTGCACCGTCGTAAGGCTCAAGGGTGGAGACCCTTTTGTGTTTGGCAGAGGTGGTGAAGAGGCCCTGTTTCTTGCCTCAAAGGGGATACCTTTCGAGGTGATACCTGGCATAACCTCGGCAATAGGGGTGCCCATATACGCCGGCATACCACTTACATACAGGGGGGTGGCATCGAGTTTTGCAGTGGTTACAGGCAGAGAGGCGGAGTTCAAGAAGGAGTCAACCATAGACTTTGGCTCCCTTTCGGGTATAGACACGCTCGTGTTCCTGATGGCAGTCTCATCCAGAAAAGAGATTGCACGAAGGCTCATTAAGGGAGGAAGAGACCCTGCAGAGCCTGTTGCGTTCATAGAAGAGGGCACCACAGATAGCCAGAGGGTTGTGCTTTCAACACTCGGAGAGGTTGCCACCAGCCCCCCGCTGGTAAGGCCTCCGGCAATATTTCTGGTGGGAAGGGTTGTGATGTTCAGGGAAAAACTTGGATGGTTCGAAAGAAGAGACTACGGAGAAGCAAGATTTTATGATGGAATAGGTTATATTTAGATATATAGATGTATGTATCAATGTAGAACAGCCTTAAAAAGAGAGGCTAAGATGTTAATTCCCACAGATACAATCCTTGAAGAAAGGGTTGTAAGGGAGCTTCAGGAGGGAATCCCCATCGAGAAGGAGCCCTTCAGGGTGCTCGCCGAAAGGCTCGGCTCCGATGAGAAGAGGTTTCTCACCATCGTAGCACATCTTAAAGAGACAGGTCTTATAAGAAATATATCCCCCATATATGATACAAGGATGCTCGGCTACGACTCTGCACTTGTGGCATTCAGGGTGAGGCCCGAAAGGCTCGAGGATGTGGCAGCCCATGTGAGCCTGCACCAGGGGGTCTCTCACAATTATGAACGCCAGCATGTGTTCAACCTGTGGTTTACACTTGCAGTGCCATCCAGTGGTAACGGTATGCTCGAAGGTGAGGTTGAAAGACTTGCACAAAAGGATGGGGTGGAAGAGTTTGTGGTGCTCCGCACGAAAAAGATGTTCAAGATAGGGGTAAGGCTTGATCCCTCTCAGGATGCAAGGGCAAAAGAGAGAGTGGAAAGAAAGAGACACAGCTTTATGCCCCTTACAGAAGAAGAAAAGAATGTTGTGCGTATAACCCAGATGGATATGGAGCCGGCTCAAAGACCCTTCCTTGTATATGCAGAGAGGCTGGAGATGAAAGAGGATGCCCTCATTGAAAAACTCCGTGAGTTCCATGAAAGGGGGGTATTGAGAAGGGTTGCGGCCATATTCAGACACAGAAGGGTGGGGTTCGTGGCCAATGGTATGAGTGTGTGGAAGGTGCCTTCCCAGAGGGTTGAAGAGGTTGGTGGATTTGTGGCTTCCTTCAAGGGGGTCTCTCACTGCTACGAGAGAAGTATTGATGGTAACGGATGGGACTACAATCTTTTTGCAATGATACATGGTAAAAAGACAGAGGATGTTAGAGGTGTAGTAGAGGAAATCAAAAAAGAGACGGGCATAGATGACTGCCAGATCCTTTACACGAAGAGGGAGTTCAAGAAAGAGCGTATCAGGTACTTTATTTAGCACTTTTATCTTTATTTTCACAGTTTTTTTCCTTGCTCTTTTTTGCACGACCCCTCGAGCCGACATTGAGGCAGGCAGGGCCCTGTATTTGAAGCACTGTGCTACCTGCCACAGTGCAGACAGATACGGAAGCTCTGCCCCGCCGCTGATACCGCTTACCCTCGGCAAGCATGGAAAGTTGCGGGTGGAGAAGATTATAGCCGATGGGCTTCCTGCAACGAACATGCCTTCCTACAGGGGCGCCATAGATGCCAGAGGTATAAAGGCGATTGTGGACTACATATTCTCACCAGCAGCCCCGCCTGTATGGACAATAAAGGAGATGCTGAAGACCCACAGGGTAAGCTCCACCCCGAGCTCCCGGCCAGTGCATGGACATGATCTTTCAAACCTCTTTCTCGTGGTGGAAGGTGGAAAAGGGGAGGTCTGTGTCATGGAGGGCAAGGGGTTCAATGTGCTCGACCGTGTAAAGGTGGGCAAGATTCATGGGGGGCCAAAGTTCGACTACTCTTTCCGCTATGCCTACATGGTCTCGAGAGATGGATGGATAGTAAAATACGACCTTTATGGTCTCAAAGAGATAGCCCGCATAAGGGCAGGTATAAACACACGCAACATAGCTGTCTCAGACGATGGAAGAATGCTTGCCGTGGCAAACTATCTGCCTCAAGGTGTGGTGCTCATCGATACAGAGAGCATGAAGCCTGTCAAGATGCTTACAAGCACAGGCAGGATCGGGGCGGTGTACAACATGAAGGGGAAAAAACTCTTCATAGCCCTTCCAAGGGGAAGAGAAGAGTTCTTCCTTATAGACTACAGCGGAAAGGGAGTAAGGGTAAAAAGGGTGGGTATCCCTGTAAGTTTCGATGATGTCTTTATGGAGCCAGGAGGCAGATACCTTGTGGGCACCTCAAGAGACAAGGAGAAGATGGTGGTGTTCGATATGATAAGTGGCATGGTGTCAAGAGAGTTTCGTGTGGACGGTATGCCCCATCTGGCATCAGCAGCATTGTGGAAAGATGGTAGCACCATATACGCGGCAATACCCCATATAAAGAAGCCTGTGCTTACCATAATGAGGCTCTATGACTGGAAGGTGGTAAAGACTGTCAAGCTCAAAGGGGCAGGATTCTTCGCAAGAACACACCCTGGAACAGACTACATATGGGTGGACACCAATACAGATACAATACAGCTTATAGATAGAAAGAGCCTCGAGATAAAGAGAGAGATTACACCGGAAAGAGGCAGAAGGGCCATGCATATAGAGTTTACAAAAGATGGCAGATACGCACTGATAAGTATATGGGAGAAAGAGGGGGCAGTTGTTATATACGATACAGAAAGGCTGAAGCCTGTTAAGGTTCTGCCTTTCAGTAGACCTGTGGGTAAATATAATGCAACAAATAAGACCCACATTATGTAGCCCTGCTATGTAGCCCTAACAGCAGGGCATACATTAAAAACAACTTAAAGAAGAAGAAAGGAGGTGTGGTATTTGAGGGTAGGCTTTACATAGGAGACTATCTTATGTATCGAGTAATTTAAATTATAAAGTTAAAATTTAAAAGGAGGGGCAGTAGAGATGGGTAGAAAGGCATTACTAACTTACTTTTGGATGATACTTCCTGCCATAGTTGTAGCACTTACCCTCTCAACAGGTGTGGCTTTTGCCAAGAAGGCACCTGGCACCTATGGCACCGCCAATCTCATGGTGGTGGTTGAGAGGGATCCTGCGAGTATACTCATAATAGATGGCACAGACCATGAGGTCATAGGCAGGGTGAAGCTTCCTGATGCGAAGCAGCCCCATGCGCCAGTATTCTCGCCCGATGGCAGATACTACTATGTGATGGGGCGTAACGGGATATACTACAAGGTAGACCTCATGAAGCAGAAGGTTGTGGCAAAGCAGACGATAGGTGAGGACTCAAGGGGGTCTGCCATAACTCCTGATGGAAAGTATGTGGTGGCAGGCAACTACAGGCCAGGTACAGCCGTTATAATGGATGCAAGGGACCTCAAGATACTGAAGACCATAAAGGGCCCGAAGGCCCTGGCAAAGGGTAAGATCATACAGTCAAGGGCTGCATCCATAACCGATGTGGGTGGTGTGAAGAACCTTATGGCCATAGCATGGAAGGACGCTGGAGAGGTATGGATCGTGGACATGAAGAACCCCAAGTTCCCCATTATAAAGAAGTTCAAGGGTGCAGGGGCAGCGCTGCATGATTCCTTCGTTACAGAGGATGGCCGTTACTACATGCTCGCCTCGCAGGCATCACACCACATGTGGATACTGGATGCCTACGAGCTCGAGTATCTGGGAACCATAAGCACCCATCCGAACTCAAAGGTGCCAGGTAAGATTCCCCATCCGGGCCCTGGTGCATGTGTGGAGGATATATGTTTCGAAACCAATGTGGCCACAGGCACGGTAACCGCCTACAAGCCCGCAACACTTGAGTTCGTGAAGAACATACCCACCTCTGGTGCGAAGAATCCGGGTGGGCTCTTCATAAGGAAGCATCCTGGAGCCAAGGTTGTGGTGGCAGACGCAGTCTTCCATGAGGGCAAAAAGCACAGCAAGGTTTATGTGATAGATGCAGAAACCCTCAAGGTGGTCAAAAAGCTCGAAGTAGGTCCTGGTGCCCTACATCCTGAGTTTACAGCAAAGGGAGCATACATGTATGTCCCCTCATGGGGTGGCAATAAGATAGTTGTGTTTGATGGTAGAACCTTCAAGAAGATAAAGGAGATACCGGCAACCACCCCAACTTCCATAATAAACTCGGGTAGAACACATGAAAATGGGCTATAACCCTGAAATAAAAAGGAGATTGTAGGCATGAGAAGGATAATCCTTACGGGATTGATAATCCTTTCACTATCTTTGATAGTCTTTTCACCAAAAATCTCTGCGGCTACAGTAGAGATGAATATGGTGGCTGACCAGTACTACTTCGACCCCGAGGTGATAAAGGTCAAAAGTGGTGATACGCTCATAATTCATATAGAATCCCTGATGAGCGAGATGGAGAACTTTCCGCTTCACAGCATATTCTTCCCGGCGCTTAACAAGAGGTGGGATCTGCCAACAGGGAAGACTACCACAATAAAGTTCAAGGTGGACCTGCCACCAGGTGAGTATCCTTTCGAGTGTGACATATACTGTGGCCTTGCGCATCCAGACATGAAAGGGGTACTGATAGTGGAGTAGGCTGGCATGTTGAATGTAACCAAGATGATACGGGGGGCTTCCTGCAAGAGGAAGCCCCCATCGTATCCGCACAGACCTGTTGTGGTGTGGAATGTAACGAAACGGTGTAACCTCAGTTGCGAGCACTGTTACTCTGCCTCAAGTGATACACTATACCCTGATGAACTCACCACAGAAGAGGCACAGGAGTTCATAAGAGACCTTGCAGACTACAGAGTGCCAGCCCTCATACTCTCGGGGGGCGAGCCCCTTCTGAGGAAAGACATCCTTGAGCTTGCCTCGTTGAGCTCGAGGCTCGGCATAGGCACAGCCCTTTCCACAAATGGAACCCTCATAGATGAACAGATGGCAAGGCGGATAAAAGAAAGTGGTATATACTATGTGGGTATAAGCGTAGACGGTGATGAACAGACCCATGATATGTTCAGGGGAGAGAAGGGTAGCTTCCACAGCTCCATAGAGGGCATAAGGGCATGCCTCAAGGCCGGCCTCAAGGTGGGCCTGCGGTTCACCATGACACAGAAGACCCTTGAGTGCCTGCCGTTTGTGTTCGAGCTTGCAAAGATGGAGGGATGTCACAGGCTCTATCTGTCCCATCTTGTGTATGTGGGCAGGGGCCGAAGGCTCTCTTCGGATGCCCCGGATACAGAAAAGATGCGTAATACCATGAACATTGTGTTCGGTCATGTGGAAAAGATGCTAAGAGAAGGCTCCCAGTTGGAAGTGGTTACAGGCAATAATGATGTGGATGGAATATACCTCTACTACAGGTATCTCACCATAGACCCCCATATGGCAAACTCCATATATCTTGGGCTTGAGGAGAGGGGAGGAAATACAGCAGGCAGACTCATAGCCTCTGTGGATAGCTTCGGCAATATACACCCCGACCAGTACTGGTCCCTTTACAGGGTGGGCAATGTGAAAGAAAGGAGGCTTTCTGATGTGTGGAGCGATGAAGACCAGCCACTGCTACGAAGCCTCAGAAACAGGCTGGATTTCCTCAAGGGCAAGTGCAGTATATGCATGCACCGCAGACTTTGTGCAGGAAACTCAAGGATAAGGGCAAGATATTTCTATGGAGACCTCTGGGCAGAAGACCCCGCATGCTACCTTACAGACACTGAGCGGGGCATAAATACAGATTCTCTGGAGGCTATATGAAGCGACTCATTTTTATTATAACAATGCTTATCCTTACACCCATGCCCTCACCTGCGATGGACTATGGCACAGGGGGGCTGGTGGTAATCGTTGAAAGAAAAGCGGGTAGTGTGCTCATTGTAGACTCTACACGGCACAGATTACTCAAAAGGATAACAGGGGTTGGCAACCTTCATCACGGAACAGTAAAATTTTCAAGGGATATGCACCATGCCTATGTCATTACAAGAACCGCAGGGGTTACCAAGATAGACCTCCATACCCTCAAGATTGTAAAAAAGGTTAGTGCAGGCAAGGATTCTGTGGGTGGGGTTATGAGCCAGGATGGTAGATATATCGCCCTCAGTAACTACGAGCCAGGAGAGGTGAAGATCCTCGATGCAGAGAGCCTCAATGTGGTCAAAAGCATAAGGGCATACGCAAAAGATACCGTCGGCAAACCCATAGAAAGCAGGGTGGTGGGGCTTGTGGATGCTCCTGGGGGAAGGCTTGTATTCTCGCTTATGGATGGCAGGGAAATTTGGGTTGTGGATGCATCGAGGAAGGATTTCCCCATTGTAAAGAGGTATAAACATATAGGCGGTTTTCCCTATGATGCCCTTATAACGCCGGATGGCAGATACTATATAGCAGGGCTGCTTGGCTCGAACAAGGTGGCCGTGGTGGACCTCTGGAAGGAGAGGGTAAAGCTTGTAAGCCTGCATGAAGAGGAGAACAAAGATGAGGCACCCCTCTGGAAGATACCACATCTTAAGGGATGGGCCATAACAGGCAGGTATGCCATACTGCCGGATGTGCAGAGGGAATGGGCAGTGGTGCTGGATATGGAAGAACTCAAGGTGGTAAAACGCATCCCCCTCAATGGCACAGCCCTATACACGGTAGTCCAGCCGGGTGGAAGGTATGTGTGGGTAGATCTTGTAGGAGAAAAGGGCGACATGATAGACATAATAGATGTGGAGAAACTCAAGGTCATAAAGACCATAACCCCTGGCAGGGGTGCCACCCACCCGCAGTTTACGGCCAAGGGTGAATATGCCTATATATCCCTTATGAAGGGCGGCAGGGTTGTTGTCTATGAGACCGCCACATTTAAAAAGATAAAGGAGTTTCCTGCCGACCATCCATCAGGCATATTCTTTACCTACAGGGCATACAGGTTCGGCATGTAAACATTGTTTTGCAGGACACCGGGCTTTTACAGAACACCACAATGCTCCCATCAAAAATACTTGACACACAGGGACAAAACAATTAAGATAAATTATTCACTTATGTGCAGGGGGTTTGTGTGATGGATTATGCAGTTGTAGAGACAGGTGGAAAGCAGTACACCCTAAAGGAAGGCGAACTTGTAAGGGTTGAAAAGCTGCCTGTGGAAGAGAACGCCACCGTGGAGCTGAAAGAGGTGCTCGTTGTAAAGAAGGGTGAAGAGCTCAGGGTGGGTAACCCCACTGTTGAGGGTGCCACCGTTGTGTGTGAGGTGGCAGGCACCGACAGGGCAAAGAAGATTGTCGTGTTCAAGAAGAAGAGGAGAAAGGGTTATTCCAGAAAGCAGGGACACAGGCAGTGGTTCACCACATTGAGGGTTAAAGAGATAAGGCTCTGAAAAGGAGGGATCAAGGTTGGCACATAAAAAGGCAGGTGGAAGCTCAAAGAACGGTAGAGACAGCCAGGGGCAAAGGCGTGGTGTAAAACGTTTTGGTGGCCAGTTCGTGCGCGCAGGTTCCATACTGGTACGCCAGCTTGGCACAAAGATACACCCTGGGCTCAATGTGGGTGTGGGTAAGGACTACACACTTTTTGCCCGTATCGATGGTGTGGTAAGCTTCAGGCAGAGTGGCACAAAGCGCATAGTAAGTGTGCTGCCACAGGAATAGCCTTTTACCACATAAAGCTGGTATTCAAAAAGGGCGAGGGAGAGTGAAGAAGGATTCTCTTATCGCCCTTTTTATTTTTCTGGTGTTATGAACTTTGTAGACGAGGCGAAGATATATGTGAAGGCAGGCGATGGCGGAAGGGGCTGTGTGAGCTTCCGCAGGGAAAAGTTCGTGCCAAAAGGCGGGCCAGATGGTGGAGATGGCGGAGACGGTGGAGATGTTGTAATCGTGGCAGATAGAAATATCTCCACTCTCATGGACCTTCGCTACAGGCGCCATTACAGGGCACAGAGAGGGCAGCACGGCATGGGCAGTAACCGCCACGGAAGAGGGGGTAGAAGTGTGAGGATAAGGGTGCCTGTGGGCACAGTCATAAAGGATGCACAGACGGGCCAGCTGCTTGCAGACCTTACAGAGGATGGCCAGGAGTTTATATGTGCAAAGGGTGGAAAGGGCGGGCTTGGTAACGCACGCTTTGCCACACCCACAAATCGTGCCCCAAGGCACGCACAGCCAGGTATGCCAGGTGAACAAAGGGAGCTACTTCTGGAGCTCAAGCTTCTTGCAGATGTGGGTATCATAGGGTTTCCAAATGCTGGCAAGTCCACGCTCATCTCTCGTATGTCTGCGGCAAGGCCAAAGGTTGCAGACTATCCATTTACGACCCTTGTGCCAAACCTGGGGGTGGTAAGGTCTGCTGACTCTGGTGGCTTCGTCGTGGCAGACATACCCGGGCTCATAGAGGATGCCCACAGGGGCAGGGGGCTTGGCGTGAGGTTTCTCAAGCACACAGAGAGGATCTATATCTTCATCCACCTTGTAGACCCCTCCCCTGAGACCGGTAGAGACCCTGTAGAGGACTTTAGAACCATAAACAGGGAACTCGGGGCATACAACCCCGGGCTTTTAAAGAAACCACAGGTTGTTGCCCTCAACAAGATGGACCTGCCAGAGGCAAGAGAGAGGGCAGAGAGTGTGTTGAAATTTTTCCACACAGAGGGTATAAAAGTATTTTTAATATCAGCAGCAACAGGCGAGGGCACAGGGGAACTTATAGACTATGTTGGCAAGATGGTGGCAAGGCTGAAAGGGGAAGGATGCGAAGAAGGCTTGTAAAGAGGGCAAAACGGATAGTCCTTAAGATAGGCAGTGGAGTGCTCGTTGACTCTGGTGGCAGCATCTCTCCACGGGTATTCGGCCAGATAGCCCGTCAGGTAAGAGCTGCCATGGAAGGGGAGAGGAGAGTGGTGCTTGTCTCATCAGGTGCCATAGCCACGGGCATGAAGGCACTCTCCATGGATGTGCGTCCCCGTAGCATCCCCCAGCGGCAGGCAGTGGCTGCGGTGGGCCAGCCACACCTTATGGCCCACTATGCAAGGGCCTTCAGAAGGCAGGGGCTTGATATAGCACAGATCCTCCTTACCCACGATGACTTTGCAGATAGAAGGCGCTTTATAAACGCAAAAAACACCGTATCCACACTGCTCGAGGACCGCATAGTGCCGGTTATAAACGAGAACGACAGCACCGCAGTGGATGAGATAAAGTTCGGTGATAACGACACCCTCTCTGCCCTTACCACGACCCTTGTGGATTCAGAACTCCTGGTGATACTGTCTGATATAGATGGCATATACGATAAAGACCCCGGGTTTGATACTTCAGCAAGGAGGATACCCCTTGTAGAGGACATAGATGGCTTCCACATAGACCTTGAAGGCAGCACAACAGGCCCCTTCGGCACAGGGGGTATAGCATCCAAGCTTTCTGCGGCAAGGAAGGCCGCCCACTCAGGGTGTGCCACAATAATAGCCTCTGGAAAGAAGAAGGATGTGCTTGAGTGCATACTCTCCGGGGAGGAGGTGGGCACCCTTGTGTTGCCGAAAGAGGACAGGCTTACAAGCAGGAAACACTGGATAGCCTATGCCGCAAGGCCTGCAGGCAAGCTCTTTGTAGATGATGGGGCAAGATGTGCCATAATGGAAAGGGGTAAGTCCCTTCTGCCAACAGGCATAGTCAGGGTTGAAGGAGACTTCGAGGCAGGTGAGGTTGTGCGCTGTATGGACCCAGAGAGGATGGAGTTTGCGAGGGGTATGGTGAACTACAGCGCAGGGGAAATCCAGAAGATAAAGGGTAGAAAGACCCGTGAGATAGAGAAGATACTGGGCTACAAGGTATATGACGAGGTCATACACAGGGATAACCTCGTGGTAATGTAGAACCCGGAAAAGAAAGGAGTAGAAGGAGCGATGACCACAGAAGAACTCATCCTTTCCATGGCAAGGGAGGCAAGAGAGGCCTCCAGGGAGGTGGCAAAACTCTCGACAGAAAAGAAAGACCGCATACTTCTCAAAGTGGCAGAAAAGATCGAGAAGAGCGCAGAGTATCTTAAGGGCGAGAACAGGAAGGACCTTGAGGAGGCAGAAAAAAGAGGGCTATCGAAGGCCATGATAGACAGACTCACCCTTTCTGATAAGGTCATAAGGGGGATGGCCGAGGGCATGAGGGATGTGGTAACCCTTAAGGACCCCGTGGGCGAGGTTACCTCAATGTGGCGAAGACCAAATGGGCTTTTGGTGGGAAGGATGCGCATACCACTTGGGGTTATAGGTATAGTGTATGAGTCGAGACCCAATGTAACGATAGATGCAGCAGGGCTGTGCCTTAAGTCGGGCAATGTGGTAATACTGAGAGGTGGCAGCGAGGCAATAAACTCCAACAGGGCACTGGGCACCATGTTTTCAGATGTCTTGAGGGAAGAGGGTGTTACAGAGAAGGCGGTTCAGGTTGTGCCCACAACAGACAGGGCAGCGGTGCTCGAGCTTCTTAAACTCGAGGACCATATAGACCTTGTAATACCCCGTGGTGGCGAGGGGCTTATAAGGTTCGTGGTGGACAACTCAAAGGTGCCTGTTATAAAACACTACAAAGGGGTGTGCCATCTGTTTGTGGATGAGTCCGCAAGGGTTGAGATGGCAGTTGACATAGCCTATAACGCAAAGGTGCAGAGACCAGGGGTCTGTAACGCCATGGAGACCCTCCTTGTCCACAAGGGGATTGCAGAAAGCTTCCTGCCAGAGATTTACGAAAGATACAGGGAGGCAGGCGTTGAGCTTCGGGGTTGCGAGCGGACACGAAAGATTCTTCCAGAGATAGGGGAGGCTGCCGAGGATGACTGGTATGCAGAATACCTTGACCTTGTGCTGGCTGTAAAGGTTGTGGACACACTCGATGATGCCATAAGGCATATAGAAAAGTATGGTTCTCTCCATACAGAATCCATAGTTACAGAAAGCTACGAGAATGCAAAGCGGTTTGTGGAGGAGGTGGCCTCCTCGACGGTGCTGGTTAATGCCTCGACGAGGTTCAGCGATGGCGGACAACTCGGCCTCGGTGCAGAGATAGGTATCTCCACCACAAAGCTGCATGCCTTTGGGCCCATGGGTCTTGAAGAGCTTACCACAAGGAAGTTCATAGTCTATGGAGAGGGTCATATAAGGGAATAGGGGCCTCTATGTTTTTTAGAACCATTGCTGTATGGCTTCTGGGTATACCCCTGACGGTGGCACTCTTTCCCTTTGCCCTTCTGGGCTGTCTTGTGGACAGAACAGGCCGGCTCACCCACAGGGTGGGCTCTCTGTGGTGCAGGGCGGTGCTACGGCTTTCAGGGGTAAGGGTTGTAATAGAGGGCAGGGAGAACCTGCCCCAGGGGCAGAAACCATGTGTCTTTGCAGTAAACCACAAGGGGGCCTTCGATATACCTGTGCTCCATGCATATCTTCCATATGATTTTAAATGGATAGCCAAAAAGAGCCTTTTCTACATACCCCTTGTGGGATGGGCCATGTGGCTTGCGGGCTACATACCCATAGACAGAAGGCTCGGTGGAAGGGCATATATCAAGAGCATAAACGATGCCATAGAGAAGGTAAAAAAGGGAATATCTGTTATAATCTTTCCAGAGGGAACCAGGCACCCCGGAAGGGGGCTTCTGCCCTTCAAGAAGGGCGGGTTCGTTATAGCAACAAGAGGTGGAGCAGATGTGGTGCCTGTTGCCATAAGCGGCACAGAGAATATCATGAAAAAAGGGAGCCTCCTTATAAGGCCTGCCACTGTCAGGGTGAATATAGGTGGCCCCATAAGCCCGGAGGGACTTGATGATAGAGCACTCTGTGAGACCACAAGAAAGAGGCTTGAAGAACTCTTGAAGGAGATATAACGGTAAAAGACTATGGATAAAAGCTTGAGGATAATACCCCTTGGTGGGTGTGGAGAGATAGGGCTTAACATGATGGCCATGGAGTGTGGTGATGACATAATAGTTATAGACTGCGGATTGATGTTCCCCGAGGACTACATGCTGGGCATTGACATAGTCATACCCGAGATAGGTTATCTTAAAAAGAACAGGGACAGATGCAGGGCCTTCATAATAACCCATGGCCATGAAGACCACATAGGGGCATTGCCCTTTGTCTTGAGAGAGCTGAATCTACCAGTGTATGCCACAACCCTTACCACAGGGCTCATAGAGTCCAAGCTGAAAGAGTTCAGACTCCTTGGAGATGCAAGGCTCAACGCTGTAAGGCCAAGGGATGTGATAACCATAGGGAATTTCAAGATAGAGTTCCTGCGGGTTAGCCACTCCATACCCGACTGTGTGGCCCTTGCGATAACCACACCCCTCGGTGTAATTATACACACAGGGGACTTCAAGCTCGATCAGACCCCGGTGGACGGAGAGAGGATCGATTACTCGAGGTTTGTGGAGTATGGGGAGAAGGGGGTGCTTCTTCTCCTTTCAGACTCAACCAATGTTGAGAGCGAGGGCTATAGCCCCTCTGAAAGTGTTATAGGCGGGGTGTTCGAGGATATATTCCGGAAGGCAGAGGGAAGAATCATTGTAAGTGTGTTCTCCTCCAACATACACCGTATACAGCAGGTCTTCCAGTGTGCCTTCAGGACAGGCAGAAGGGTCATACTCAACGGTAGGAGTATCATTGAAAATGTAAGGATAGCCAGGGAGAGGGGGTATCTTCTTGCCCCTGATGGAGTCATGGGGGACATAAAGGAGGTGGAAAGCCTTCCGGCCCAGCGTGTGGTGGTGCTCACCACGGGAAGCCAGGGTGAGCCCATGAGTGCGTTGATCCGTATGGCAATGGGCGAGCACAGGCACATAAAGATAAGGGAGGGAGATACGGTGCTCCTTTCGGCCAAGTTCATACCAGGCCATGAAAAGGCCATAGCCAACATGATGAACCACCTTTACAGGCGTGGTGCAGATGTCATATACGAGCGGGTCTCGGAGATACATGTCTCTGGACATGCAGCCCAGGAAGAACTGAAGCTCATGCTCAACATGACAAGACCACACTACTTCATACCCATACACGGTGAGTATCGCCATATGGTTCAGCATGGAAAACTGGCGGCAACTGTTGGCGTGCCAGAGGAGAATGTGTTTGTGCTCGAAGATGGCGATGTGGTGGAACTTAAAGAGGATGTGGCAGAAAAGATCGATAAGGTTGAGGCAGGAAAGGTCTTTGTTGATGGCAAGGGTGTGGGCGATGTGAAGGATATGGTGCTGAAACACAGAAGAGACCTCTCGAGAGACGGTATGGTCATAACCGTTATAGCCCTCAATGAGGCCACAGGTGAGGTCATATACGGGCCAGATATAGTAACCCGCGGGGTGGTCTCAGAAGAGGCAGCCCCACTTCTGGAAGAGGCAAGAGAACTTGTGCTCTCGACCCTCAAGGGCTTAAGCCGTGAGGTAAAGGTTGATCAGATGGAGATACAGGAGGAGATAAGAAGAACACTCAGGAAGTTCTTCAATGTAACACTTGAGAGAAGGCCTGTCATACTGCCTGTCATAATAGAGATATGATGAACAGGGCAAGTGTATACTTTGTAGATGCAAGGGCAGATGCAAGGGAGAACCTGGTGGACAAACTCTCAAGGCTCCTGGAAGAGGTAGGCCTTCCCTCGCTTTTTCAAAGGAGTGAGCTTGTTGCAGTAAAGCTCCATTTTGGCGAGCGCGGGAACACCTCTTTCGTAAACCCTGTCTTTGTCGAGAAGGTCTGCCAGTATGTAAGAGAGGCAAGGGCCCACCCCTTTCTTACCGACACCAACACCCTCTATGTGGGCACAAGGACAAACAGTGTAACACACCTTGAGACAGCCATGAAAAACGGCTTCACCTATGCCACCACATCTGCGCCCATAATAATAGCCGATGGACTGAGGGGTGAAAGCAAGGAGTATGTGTCGATAGAGGGCAACTATTACAGAGAGGTGAGCATTGCAAGGGAGATTGTATCTGCAGATGGTCTGGTAGTGCTCACACACTTCAAGTGCCATGAGCTTACAGGCATAGGCGGAACATTGAAGAATGTGGGTATGGGATGTGCAACGAGGGAAGGCAAACTGAGCCAGCACTCAAGCTCCGCACCAAGGGTGGAGCCTGCAGGATGTACAGCCTGTGGAGTGTGTGTCGAGGCCTGCCCCGTGGATGCCATAGACCTTGGTGAGAAGGCCGTCATAAGAGAGAAGGACTGCATAGGTTGTGCCCATTGTGTTGCCCTGTGCCCCGAGGGAACCATAAAGATAGAGTGGAACGAAAGGGCAGAGGATGTGCAGAAAAAGATGGTCGAGCATGTGATGGGTGTCCTTAAGGGAAAGGAAGGAAAGTGTGTGTTCATAAACTTTCTCCTCCATATAGGCCCTGTGTGCGACTGCTACGGGTTTACAGACAGGGCAATAGTGCCCGATGTGGGAATCCTTGCCTCACAGGACCCTGTGGCGATAGATAGGGCCTCTGCAGAGCTTGTCTGCAGAGAACAGGGGCTTACCGGCACGGCCCTCAAAGAGGGTTTTAAGAGGGGTGAGGACAAGTTCCGGGGTGTGCACCCTTCGATAGACTGGCAGGTTCAGCTCGATTATGCAGAGAAGATGGGGCTTGGAAGCAGGCTCTATGAGCTCATAAAACTGTAGGAGTTTGATGGGTACTATGAAGAAAGACGGGTTTTCAAAGAGACTTAAAGAGGGTTTCCTTGTGTTCGATGGAGCCACAGGCACCATGCTCCAGGCCCTGGGGCTTGAACCAGGTGGTTGTCCCGATGAGCTCAATCTTTCAAGACCAGAGCTTGTGGAGAAGGTCCACAGGCTCTACCGAGAGGCAGGTTCTGATGTGGTAACCACCAACACTTTTGGTGCCAACAGGGTGAAGCTCAAAGAATACGGGCTTGAGGCAAGACTTAAGGAGATAAACATTGCCGCTACAAGGATTGCAAGAAAGGCCATAGGTGATGGGTTCGTTGCAGGCTGTATCGGGCCAACAGGAAGGTTTGTCGAGCCCGTGGGCGATATGGCCTTCGATACCATGGTGGATATATTCAAGGAGCAGGCACAGGCACTCAAAGAGGGCGGGGCAGACCTTATAATAATAGAGACCATGATGGATATAAAGGAGCTCAGGGCTGCACTGATAGGGGCAGCGGAGAGTGGGCTACCTCCTGTTGCCACCATGACATTTGACGAGGCCATGCGCACCGTTCTTGGCACACCTCCAGAGGCCTTTGCCATAGTGGCCGAGGCGCTTGGGGCTACTGCGCTGGGGGCAAACTGCTCCCTCGGGGCCGAGGGCATATACCAGGCACTCTCCAGAATGAGCCCTGTTACAGCCCTTCCACTTATAGCTCAACCCAATGCAGGCCTGCCGGTGCTCAAGGAGGGTAAAACCATATTTCCCGCAACACCCCAGGAGATGGCAGACCATGTGCCAGCCCTTGTCGGTGCAGGCGCAAGGATTATAGGCGGATGCTGTGGCACCACCCCTGAGCACATAAGGGAGATGAAGCGGATGCTCACCACACTCAAGCCCGAAGAGAGGAGGAGACCTTCTTTCACAAAACTTGCAGGCAGAACCACCCATGTAACCTTTGGCAGAGGTTCAAAGCCCATAGTCATAGGTGAAAGGATAAACCCGACGGGAAGAAAGAAGTTTGCACAGGAGTTGAAAGAGGGCAAAACCCTTACCATAAGACGAGAGGCAAGGGAGCAGAAGGAGGCTGGTGCAGATGCGCTGGATGTAAATGTGGGGGTGCCAGGCATCGATGAGAAGACCATGATGCGAAGGGCTGTGTTCTGTGTGAACGAGAATACAGACCTGCCGGTGGTTATAGACTCTTCAGATGTAGAGGTGCTCGAAGAAGGGCTGAAGGCCGTGGATGGAAAGGCCATTGTAAACTCTGTCTCTGGAGAGGAGAAGAAACTCAACGAGGTGTTGCCACTGGTAAAAAGATACGGGGCAGCCGTCGTAGCGCTCACACTCGATGAAAAGGGCATACCGGAAAGCACCGAAGAGAGGGTAAGGATAGCCCGTAAGATTATAGAGAGGGCAACATCTCTTGGTATACCGAAAGAAGATGTGGTGGTGGATTGCCTTGCCATAACCGTGAGTGCAGAGCCAGAGGCAGCAGGCCAGACACTCGATGCAATAAGGGAGGTGAAGAGAAGGTTCTCTGTTCCAACTGTTCTGGGTGTAAGTAATATCTCCTTTGGACTACCCAACAGAGAGGTGATAAACTCCGCCTTCTTTGCCATGGCGCTCGAGGCAGGCCTGGATTGCGCAATAATAAACCCAAAGAACAGGGCTATGATGGATACCTACCATGCTGCCATGCTCCTTACAGGGTTTGATACCAACGCGGAAAGATACATCCAGAGGTTTCGGGCAGAGCCAGAAAGAAGGATTGAGAGCAAGAAAGAGGGGGAAAGACCCCTTTCCATAGAAGAGAGGCTTTCCCGTGCTGTGGTGGAGGGCGATGAGGCATCTATTGTGGGGCTCGTTGAAGAGGCGCTTGAAGGTGGCATGTCGCCGATGGATGTGGGAGAGAAGGGACTCGTAAAGGGGCTTGAAGAAGTGGGTAGACGCTTTGCCGATGGCAGATACTTCCTGCCACAGGTAATCCTTTCTGCCGAGACCGTAAAAAAGGGGTTTGACAGGCTGAAAGAAGAGTTCAGGGGAAGAGAGGGACCAAAGCTCGGAAAGGTAATAATGGCAACAGTTGAAGGCGATATACACGATATAGGAAAGAACATTGTGTGCACACTGCTCGAGAACCATGGTTTCGAGGTATACGACCTTGGAAAGAATGTGCCAGCAGAAAGGATAGTAGGGGAGGCAAAAAGGCTCAAGGTGGATATAGTGGGCCTTTCGGCACTGATGACCACCACCGTGATGGAGATGGACAATGTCATAAAGAGGCTTAAAGAGAGTGGTGTCAATGTTAAGACCATAGTGGGTGGTGCGGTGGTAACACCTGAGTTTGCCGAGAAGATAGGGGCTGAATATGGCGGGGATGCAACAGAGGCCGTTGAGAAGATGAAAAGACTTCTGGGAAAGAGCTGACAGAACAGGGGATGGCTTTAAGGCTCACAATAGAGGGTATAGTGTATGGCGGCAGCGGCATGGGAAGAAGAGAGGATGGAAAGATCGTATTTGTGCCATACACTGCACCAGGGGATGTATGCACAGTCGAGGTGGTGGAAGAAAAGAGGGATTTTTCAAGGGCCAGGGTTGCAAGGATGGAGGAGCCATCTCCTGTAAGGATAGAGCCCTTCTGCCAGCTCTTTGGCAGGTGCGGTGGATGCCAGCTACAGCACCTGCCATACGGAGAACAACTTAAATGGAAGACAAAGACCTTTCAGGAAACCATAAAACGCTCTGCCAGAGTAGAGCTTACCCCCTGTGTTATACCTGCAGAGTCTCCACAACACTACAGGGCAAAGGCAACATTTCATGTAGATAGAGGAAGGATGGGCTTTTTCGAGCCATCAAGCCACAGGGTGGTGGAGGTCGAAGATTGTCCTCTCCTTGAGCCCGCAATAAATACAACCCTCAGGGCTATTAAAGAGGATACTCCAGCTGGTGTGCACACCATAGATGTGGCACTCGATATGAATAGCGGAAAGACAACCGCTGTGTTCTATACAGAAAAGACCTGGTTGGGTATGGATGTTCCACTTTCCGGGGCGCTGAAGGGCTACGAGGTGAGGGCTAAAAGAAGGTTCCAGAGGGGCAGGGGGAGAAGGCTCCTCGAAAGGGGAGATACAGAGTGTAGCTATACTGTGGAAGGTGTGGTTGTAGAGTATGCCGCTACGGTATTCTTTCAGGTAAACCCTGAAGCCAACCGCAGGCTTGTCCGGAAGGTGGTTGAGTCCGTAGGGGGCAGGGCTTCCGTGGTGGATGCCTTCTGCGGGGTGGGAAACTTCAGCCTTCCCCTTGCAAAGACATGTTGCAGGGTGGATGGATTCGACATGGATGGTCTTGCAATAGGATACGCGAAGAAGGCTGCCCGGCTCAACCGTGTGGACAGGGTGAGGTTCCATCAGATGGATGTGGAAGGGGGTAAAGTCCTTGAAAAAATGATACCTTCTGTGATAGTATTAGACCCACCAAGGTGTGGCTGCAGAAGGCTTGCCAGAGAGCTGGCAGAGAAGGGTGTGGAGAGGATAATCTATGTGTCATGCAACCCTTCAACCCTTGGCAGAGACATCAAAGAGTTTCTTGAAAAGGGTTACAGGGTTGTCTCTTCCACCCTGGTCGATATGTTTCCACAAACATATCATGTAGAAGGTATAGTGGTGCTCACACTTTAAAGAGGTGATGGGAATGAAGGAAATTCCTGTTCTTGAGAGGTTGAGGGAAGAGGTCAGAAGGATAGAAAGGGAGTTGAGGGTGGAGCTTCCAAAGGAGCTCCAGAAGGCTGCTGCCCATGGGGATCTGCGTGAGAACGCAGAGTACCAGGCAGCAAAGGAGAGGCAGAGCTATCTGAATGCAAGGCTTGTTCATCTTACACAGAGGATACATACCCTCGCCTCCATAAAGCTCGATGATATACCACAAGACCGTATAGCCTTTGGCTCAAGAATCTATCTTGAGGATATGGAAACAGGCCGCGAGGTGGTCTACGAGCTTGTAACACCCGAAGAGGTGGCACCGAAGGAAGGCAAGATTTCCGTGAGCTCTCCCATAGGCAGAGAGCTTCTTGGCAAGCAGGAAGGAGACCTTATAACCATACACCTGCCGTCTGGCACCAAAGAATATGAAGTATGCCGTATAGAGACACTCCATGACCTCTTGGGAGAAGACCTGTAAGAGAGGGCCTTCCTGTACACACTAAACCAGACAAGGGAGGCATATCCTGACCATGGTAAAGGGAAGAGTTGTAACAGCCTTTCTTCTTGCCCTTGTGTTGAGCGTAACGCCTGTTGTGGCTGGTTCCATCAAGGTACACTGGGGATGGGAAGGCAAGGCAGGTATGAGCTTCTTACAGTTTCACTTCCATGCACCAGTCGAGCACACCGTGGATGGCAAGCCATATCCAATGGAGATGCATCTTGTCCACAAATGTAGGGATGGAAGCATGGCAGTGGTGGGTGTCTTCATAGAGGAAGGGGCAGGAAACAGGGCTATAGAGAAGATAATGGACGCACCACAGGTTTAGAAAAGTAGTAATGGAGAAGAAGGCCTTTATATTTTCCATACTCACTGCCATCATATGGGGGCTTGCCCCGGCCTTTGAAAAGATAGGGCTTCGGGGCAAGCTTGATCCATATGTAGGGGTGGTGCTCAGAACACTTCCAATAGCATTCCTTGGGGTCGCAGGGCTTGTGGCTCTTGGAAAGACGAGAGCCCTCGAGATGGTGGATGCCAAAAGTGTAATCTATGTTATGATAGGAGGGTTTCTTGCCGGTTTCCTTGGACAGATAACATTCTACCATGCCCTTAAGTCAGGCGAGGCATCCATGGTGGTGCCCCTTGCGGCCATATACCCGCTTTTCGCACTGTTCGTGTCTGTTCTATTCCTTGGCGAGGCCTTTACATGGTATAAACTTGCTGGAATACTGCTCATCATAGCAGGTATAACACTTTTGAGATTATAAGAGGAGTGGCTACATGGATTACAAGTCAACGCTGAATCTGCCCAGGACAGACTTTCAGATGAAGGCAGACCTGCCAAAGAGGGAACCAGAGATTATGAGGCGGTGGCAGGCTCAGGGGCTATACGAGAAGATAATCAGCAAAGGTAACAAAAGAGATAGCTACATACTCCACGATGGACCACCCTATGCAAATGGCAGCATCCATATGGGACATGCCCTCAACAAGATTCTAAAGGACATCATCGTAAAGAGCAGGTTTATGATGGGCTACAGGACAGACTATGTGCCAGGCTGGGACTGCCATGGGCTGCCCATAGAGCTTCAGGTGGAAAAAAGTCTGGGTAAGGATAGAGAAAGGCTCTCAAAGGTTGAGATAAGAAGAAGATGCAGGGAATATGCCGCAAGGTTCGTGGAGATACAGAAAGAAGAGTTTGTAAGGCTCGGGGTCTTTGGCAGATGGGACAGGCCATATCTTACCATGGATTATTCCTACCAGGCAACCATATTGAGGGAGCTTGGAAGGGTTCTCAAGGAGGGGCTCATCTACCGGGGTAAAAAACCTGTCCACTGGTGCGCCTCCTGCAGAACCGCACTTGCAGAGGCAGAGGTGGAGTATTATGAGAAAATCTCACCTTCCATATATGTGAAATTCAGGGTTAAAGATGACAGGGGGCTGGGGCTTCCTGAGGACACATACCTCGTAATATGGACCACTACCCCATGGACACTTCCTGCCAACCTTGCCATAGCAGTGCATCCTGAGCTCACCTATAGAGTTGTAAGAACAGAAAAGGGTAACCTCATACTCTATGAGGGGCTCGTTGAAGTATGCATGAAGGCATTTGGTATAGAAGACTACAGTGTCGAAAAGGGTATCAAAGGCGAAGAGCTCTGTGGCAGTCTATGTGCCCATCCCTTCATAGAGCGGGACTCCAGGGTTCTCTCTGCCGGGTTTGTAACCACCGAGGCAGGCACAGGCTGTGTCCATATGGCACCAGGCCATGGCAGCGAGGACTACGAGCTTGGCCTCAGAGAGGGGCTCGATGTATACGCACCGGTAGATGAAAGAGGCAGGTTCACAAAGGAGGTGCCCTCGCTGTGTGGACAGGGGGTCTTCCAGGCAAACCATGCCATAATAGAGCTTCTTGAAGAAAAAGATGCCCTCCTGTCAGAGTCCACACTTACACACTCATACCCCCATTGCTGGAGGTGTAAGAACCCGGTGATATTCAGGGCAACAGAACAGTGGTTTGTGGCGATGGATGGTGGGTTGAGGGAGAAGGCACTGGAGGCCATAGAGAAGGTCGAGTGGATTCCACGCTGGGGAAAGGAAAGGATAAGGGGTATGGTCTCGCAGAGGCCCGACTGGTGCCTTTCAAGGCAGAGGGTGTGGGGGGTGTCCATACCGGCACTTGAATGCAAGAGCTGTGGAGAAGTATTCCTTGATGGTGCGGTAGTAGAACACCTTGCAGGTATCGTGGAGAAAGAAGGGGCGGATGTGTGGTTCGAGAAGGATGCGGGTAGCCTCATCCCAGAGGGGTTCGGTTGTCCTCGTTGCTCTTCTACACAGGGGTTTGAGAAGAAAGAGGACATACTGGATGTGTGGTTCGACTCAGGGGTGAGCTTTGCAGCGGTGCTCGAGAGAACAGAGGGGCTACAGATGCCCGCAGACCTGTATCTTGAAGGAAGCGACCAGCACAGGGGGTGGTTTCAGTCCTCACTTCTGGCGGCCCTGGGAACTCGAGGGGCCGCACCATACAGGACGGTGCTCACCCACGGGTTTGTGGTGGATGGTGAGGGAAGAAAGATGAGTAAATCCCTGGGCAATGTAATCTCCCCACAGGAGGTGATAAAGAGATACGGCGCAGAGGTCCTGCGACTATGGGTTGCGGCAGAGGACTACCGTGAGGATATAAGAATATCAGAGGAGATACTGAAAAGGCTTTCTGAGGCATACAGGAGGATGAGAAACACCATGAGGTTCATCCTTGGTAACCTCTATGACTTTGATCCCGCCAGCCACACCGTTGAATACAAGGAGCTTGAAGAGCTTGATCGCCTGATTCTTCACAGACTCACAGGGCTTACAGAGCGGGTCCTCCTGGCATACAGGGAGTTCGAGTTCCATGTGATATTCCACAGTGTGCACAACTTCTGTAGTGTGGACTTAAGCTCCTTTTATCTCGATATACTCAAGGACAGGCTCTATACCACAAAGGCCCGTTCCCTTTCAAGAAGGGCCGCCCAGACCACACTCCACAGTATACTGGACCATCTCTTAAGGCTTCTTGCACCGGTGCTCGTGTTCACAACAGATGAGGCATGGCAGTTTGTTCCACAGAAAGGGGTGGAGAGTGTGCATCTTTCAAGCTTCCCGGTGCCCAGAAAGGACTGGCTCGATGAGGAGCTTGAAAAAAAGTGGGGTGTAATACTCTCTGTGAAGGATGAAATATCGAGGGCTCTGGAGGTGGCAAGAAAGGAGAAGGTTATAGGCCACCCTCTCGATGCAAGGGTTTGTGTGAAGCTACCCGAAGAGTTGAAGCCTCTTCTTTCTGGAGCAGAGGAAACATTGCGGGAGGTCCTCATAGTATCACAACTTGAGTTCAAAGACCATGTGGAGGGCACCGAGGGCAAGGAGCTCGAGGGAATAAGGGTGGCAGTAGAGAGGGCAGAGGGTATGAAGTGTGAAAGGTGCTGGCACATAAGCCCCACAGTGGGTGAGGACAAAGAGCATCCGTCAATATGCAGAGAGTGTGTAGAGGTGCTTTCCTGAAAGAGGGCCACATCATAGGGCTCACCATACTTACGGTGTTCCTTCTGGACAGATTGACCAAGTCTGTGATAACCAGTTATCTTGCGGTGGGCGATCTTATCCCTGTTGTGCCAGGTTTTTTCAACATAGTGCATGTCAGAAACAGGGGGGCAGCCTTTGGTATATTCGGCGGAGGCGGCACAGCTTCGGTGGTGGTGCTTGCCATTGTGTCGGCTGTTGCCATAGCTGTTTTGCTCTATCTGATCAAAGAGGCAACAACAAGGTTGCAGATATTCGCCTTATCACTTATAACAGGCGGTGCACTGGGAAACCTTGTGGACAGGGTCATGCTTGGAGAGGTGGTGGACTTTCTTGACCTCTATGCCAGAGGTTATCACTGGCCTGCCTTCAATGTGGCAGACTCTGCCATAACCGTTGGTGTTGTGCTGGCACTGGTAAGCTTCTACCGAAAATGACGGTGTTCAAGGCCGAGCCTTTCGATCTCTTTTTCAACAAACTTTCTTATGCGCTGCTGATCCTCTTCGGATACATGGGTGAACATTATGCCTGCTCCACCGAACAGGTGTCTGTCAGGGTTGGAGTGAGTTGTCCACCTTACAACACCATGTAGCTCTATGACCCTGGAATCATCGGGCAGAGAGAACTTGAGTTTTACCACTGTGCCAGGAAGTAGTTCTGCAAGGGTATGCAGGAAGAGCCCTGTAGGGCTTATGTTGAGAAGAAAACCTGTGGAAGTTATATCCCCTATGGTGAAGTCCACCGGCACAGATACAGGCACCCTGTCCGTGCTCCTGTGTGCCCTGTTTTCTGGAAAGAGCAGCTGATGAACCCTGTAGAGAACCTGCTCTGGTGAGAACCCTTTTGTCATGAGCCCATTTGCCCCTGCACATCTAACCTTGTTCAGTATTTCAGAGGACTCATACACACCTGTTATGGCAAGCACAGGAAATCTGCCAATATGCCCATTCTTTCCCATCCACTCGAGCACACCGAACCCGTCCACCTCTGGCATCTGTAGATCCAGTATCAGGAGGTCTATTCCGGAGGGGTCTATGGAGATTTCCTCTATGACCTCCTTGCCATCACGGGCAAACTTCACCCTGTGGCCTGCCTCTGAAAGTATTGTGCTCAATTTTGTCCTGAAGAATATGGAGTCATCGGCGAGAAGGATTGTTTTACATTCTTTCGTTATCATCTGAAAGGGTTCCTCCCCCTCTCAAACTATTATATACCAGAATATAGCTGTGTAAACCCAGGGGAGTATCATTTCTTTTCTGGCAACTTCCATGTTACATATCTGCATGCCGGATATCTGGAGCACCCGTAGAATGTTCTGCCTTTCCTGGATCTCCTTTCTACCAGATCACCATCACAACCTTCTTCGGGGCAGGCCAGGCCTGTCGAAAGCGCCATCGTGGTCTTGCACTCGGGATACCTGCTGCAGGCGATAAATCTACCATATCTGCCGTTTTTTACAACCATCGGGTTACCACACTCGGGGCACTTCTGTTCCACATACTCGGTGTTTTCGACTGGCACAATCTTGCCAGACTCATCGAGGGTGAAGTCCATTGTGGTCTTACACTCGGGATAGCCTGGGCAGGCAAGGAACTTGCCGTTCTTCCCCCATTTTATAACCATCCTTCTACCACACTTTTTGCAGGGTATGTCTGTGGGCTTCTCCTCTTTTCTGATGTTTTTCATCTCCTCTTTTGCACGCGCAAGATACTCTCTGAAGCGAGAATAGAACTCCCTTATGACATCTATCCATTCGAGTTTGCCCTCTTCCACAAGATCAAGCTCTTCTTCCAGGTGTGCCGTGAACCTTACATTGAGTATGTCAGGAAAACTCTTTACAAGGAGATCAGTAACAAGAAAGCCGAGATCCGTTGGCTTGAGCCTACCCTTCTCTTTTAGGGCATAACCTCTTTCCTGTATGGTGGACAATATGAGGGCGTAGGTGGATGGTCTTCCAATACCCTTTTCTTCCAGCTCCCTTATAAGGGATGCCTCGGTATAACGGGGGGGTGGCTGGGTGAAGTGTTGACGGGCCACGAGGTCTAAAAGCCTTAGAACCATATCTTTCTCAAGTGGTGGCAGTTTCCTTTCCTCCGCACTTTCTTCGTCTGTCTTTTCTTCGTACAGGATGGTGAAGCCGGGAAACTTTACCACCGTGCCCACTGCCTGGAATATATATCTACCAGCGGCTATCGATACGCGTGTCTGGTCGAGCACTGCATGGTGCATCTGTGAGGCAACGAACCTCTTCCATATTAGATCATAGAGCTTCCACTGATCCACCGAAAGAAAGGGCTTTACATATTCAGGGCTATACTTAGTGCTTGTGGGTCTTATGGCCTCATGTGCCTCCTGAGCGGTCTTTTTGCTTTTGTATGCATTGGGTTTCTTTGGCAGGTAGTCTTTTCCATAGGTCTGCTCTATATAGCCTCTTACAGATTGGAGGGCCTCCGGGGCTATGCGGTGTGAATCTGTTCGCATGTAGGTTATAAGCCCTGTAGGTCCTTCTTCACCGAGCTCTACGCCCTCGTAGAGCTGCTGGGCTATGACCATGGTCTTCTGTGCGGAAAAACCCAGCCTGCGGGAGGCCTCCTGCTGGAGCCTGCTGGTTATGAACGGGGGAGAGGGATTGCGCTTTCTCTCCTTCTGCTCTATGTCCTCTACCCTGAAGGTCTCACCCTTGAGCTCCTGTAATATCTTCTGAGCCTCTTCTTCGTTCGATACCGCAAGTTTCTTGCCACTCTTTTTTACAAGCTTTGCCTCGAAGCCATCGAACAGAGCCGTGATTGACCAGTATTCCTGGGGGACGAAGCTTTCTATCTGGCGTTCGCGCTCGCAGATGAGCCTCACTGCCACGGACTGCACCCTGCCGGCACTGAGACCCATCCTTACCTTCTCCCACAGAAGCGGGCTCACCTGGTAGCCAACGAGCCTGTCCAGTATTCTTCGCGCCTGCTGGGCATCAACCTTGTTTCGGTCTATATCCGTTGGATGAGAAATGGCCCTTTTTATGCCCTTCTCTGTTATCTCGTTGAAGAGGACACGCTTTATTGGGGCCCCTCTCTTTCCGTTGAGCACCTCTTTTATGTGCCAGGCTATGGCCTCGCCCTCTCTGTCAGGATCAGGGCCAAGGTAGATGATGTCAGCATCCTTGCTCGCCTTCTTGAGATCCTTTATAACCTTGGCCTTACCACGGATTATCTCGTAGTGAGGCTCGAAGTTCCTGTCTATATTTACACCCAGTTTGTTCTTTGGCAGGTCCTTTATGTGCCCTATGGATGCCATCACCCTGAAACCGCTGCCAAGGTATTTGTTTATGGTGCGTGCCTTTGCAGGTGATTCCACTATTACGAGGGATTTCTTCATGTACTGTTTGCAAATGCCTCCATCATCTTTCTGATTTTTCAGCAGGAAGATTTTTCCCTGTGGTAACAGAAGGTCATGTGAATCAGTCAGTCCTCTTTACGAAAAACTTGCCGGGCCTTTGCTCCACAAACCCCTTCAGTTCCATGGTCAGAAGCACCGAGGTGAGCCTTTCAACAGGCAAGCCACTTTTTTCAACTATGTTGTCTATGTGAAGGGGTTCATCGTCGAGAACCCTGAATATCAATTCCTCTTCCCCATCTATCTCAATCTCAACAGGGTTTTCTGTCTTTTCAGTACGCACAGCACAGTGTTCCGGAAAGAGGACAGAGAGTATATCATCTGTATCCTCGACGAGTACGGCACCTTCCTTTATGAGCCTGTTTGTGCCACCACTTCTCTTTGAGTCCGCCCTTCCTGGAAGGGCAAACACTTCTCTTCCTGCCTCGAGCGAGAGCCGTGCGGTCATCATGGCCCCGCTCTTGAGTGGGGCCTCCACAACCACAACACCACTTGTAAGCCCACTTATTATCCTGTTTCTTACAGGAAAGTTCTTTGCAAGTGGTGGGGTGGAGAAGGGAAACTCTGTTACAACAAGTCCCTGCTCTTTTATCTCATCGTAAAGACGCCTGTTCTCTTTTGGGTATACAATGTCTATACCTGTTCCAAGCACCGCTATGGTGTTGCCACCCTTTGCAAGGGCACCCCTGTGTGCAAAGGTATCGCAGCCTCGGGCCATGCCACTTACAACAGATATGCCTGCCTCTGAAAGCCCGGCCCCAAGCCTTTCTGCCATGCACCTGCCGTAGGAAGAGGCATTGCGTGTGCCCACAACCGCCACGGAGGAAGACGATAGAAGCTCTAACCTGCCCATGGCATAGAGCACAAGCGGTGGCTCATGGATGTGGCGCAGGGGCTCAGGATATAGGGGAGAATCAAACCCTATAAGCTCCACACCCATGGCATGGGCCTTTTCCATCTCTTTACAGGCTGTATCGAGAATGCCCCCTGTATCACGCCGCCCGGATGTAACGCTGTGGAATATCTCCCGCACATCCTTGCCCTCTTCGATGGCCTCTCGCACAGACTGTGCTACTCCACGAACCATGGAAAGGGAAAGCCAGTATCTCAAACCCTCTGTATCTTCTCTTTGCATCATAAGAGCCTTTCTGCCTTCTTCGTCTGTGTGGTATTCACACTGTCTCCTATACGGATTTCTCTATAGCTTTTCACAACTATCGCTGTAGATGTATCATCCACAGTGTCTATTACAAGGGCTATCCCAACAAGCTCAGAGGGTATTTGCACCTCTTTCTCCTTTAGCGGATCCTGGATGGTCTCTTTTTCCCTGTATATCTCGAGAAGATTGCCCTTTTCAAGCCCATCGTTAGAGCCCTTGTCTATGTAGACGATGTCGTATTTTGCAAGCTCCTGTTTGCCCTCAAGGGTTGCGACAATAACACCCCTTACAGTGGCCGAGGCCTCTTTTACCACCACCTCTTCGGGAAGTTCCCTGTAGGGCAGAAACCGTGTGCCAACCTCCACCTCTGCAAAGCTCTCTTCTATCAGGGCTTCTGCAGGTTCCCCTGGCACTACTATCCTTATAATACCGATGTTTTCTATAATGTTGCCCATGTATTCCCCTGTAACAGGATGATGCACCTCATCGAGTTTCCTGTATAGAATAAACTTCTGCCCGGGCTGTGCATCCTTATCAGCGGTGGACACAAACACCTCGTCCCCCTTTACGAGAAGAAGCTTCTTCCTCTTTGCACGCAGTATGACGCCACTCTCATCGAGTGCCTTCTTCGTTACAAAGCCACTCCTTGCCATGCTGGGATAGACGAAGGTGAGCCTCTTCTCAGGTTCTTCCTTTTTAACCACCGCAGGTTTCTTCTCTTCTTTCTCTGCAAGTTTCTTTACGGGTAGACTCTCTATTATGACAACATCTTCAGGAACGAGCCTTATCACATCCCCGGGATATATGAGGTGAGGATTCTCGATATGCCTGTTCTTGTCCCATAGCTGTGGCCACCTGAAAGGGTCCTCGAAGTATCTTTTGGATATATCCCAGAGGGTGTCGCCCTTTTCGACTATGTGGTAGGGTTTCTCCTGTGCACCTGCAGGTGCAACCGCCATTGACAGTATTGCGAGGCAAAGTAAAAGTATTTTGGGCTTCATGGTATTCCATCCTTTCGGTTGGTTTTTATATTCTCGAGCTTATCCCTTGCCTTATGGGCTGCCTTCGAATGGGGATACTTCTTTAAGAGTCTGTTCAACACCTCCACAGCCTCATCAAGGCTGCCAAGCTCTATCAGGGAGTAGCCCCATTTGAGCATGGCAGCTGGTGCCTTGTTTGCCCTTGGGTAGTTCTCCACTATGCTTTTGAATATCTTTAGCGCTGCCCTGTAGTCCTCTTCTGTGTAGTAGGTCTCTCCCATCCAGTAGAGTGCGTTGTCTGTAAGCTCGTGAGACGGATATGTGTTCACCAGTTCAGAAAATACAACCCTTGCATCTCTGTATCTGCCTGAAAGGAAAAGGTCCTGTGCCTGCGAGTAGAACTGTTCGGGAGATACTGTATCCTCTTCGAGTTTTACCACCTTCAGGTCCTCAGGTGGTGTGAGTGGTGCCCGGGTGTATGTATCTGAAAGCTCCTGTATCTGTTCGGCGTTGGATGTAACCTTTTCCTGCAGCAGAGAGAACCTGTTGTTAAGGTCCTCCATGCGGGTGTTGAGCTCTGATATTGCCTGTTTGAGCTCTATTATGGCCTTTTTCTCTTCAGACAACTCGGCCCCCTGCATCTTGGGCCCCCCACACCCGGTGCTTATAAGCCCCACCACAAGCCAGCCAGAGACTATCATGTTCTTTTTCTTCACCACCATACCCTGTTTTGAAAAATTAATCCCCTTTGAGCTGTTTGTCAAGTATAATTTAATAGATGGGGGTTGTGTAGCACATGGAGAGAAAGAGAAGAGATGGCAGACTGGGCCTTCTTAAAAAGAGGCTCGAGACTATATACAGACTATACCACAAAGGGTTTGTATACTCAGACCCTGTAGAACTGGTCCACAGACTCTCGGATAGAAGGGATATTGAGATTGCAGGGCTTGTGGCCTCCTCCCTTGCCTACGGCAGGGTAGAGAACATAAAAAGGGCCATAGGCAGGGTCATGGATGTGATGGACTGGAAGCCATACAGGTTTGTTGTCGGATTCAGTCCACAGAGGGACAGGGGGCTCTTCGAGGACTTCGTATACAGGTTCAACGATGGCCGAGACATCGCGGCCCTCCTGTACTTTATAAGACAGATGCTCTCAGAGTGTGGCTCAATAGAGGGTTTCTTTCTTAAAGGCTACAGCCAGGCCAGACCCATCAGAGAGGCGCTGGAAAGATTCGTAGAGAACACACTCTCTCTGGATACGGCAGGCATCTATGGTAAGGAGAGATTGCCCCATTCTGCAGGGGTGAGGTTTTTCTTCCCTTCACCATCTACGGGCAGCCCGTGCAAGAGGCTGAACCTTTACCTTCGCTGGATGGTAAGAAGAGAGGGGCCAGACTTTGGCCTATGGAACGGGGTGAGCCCCTCTGCCCTCGTCATACCCCTTGATACCCATATGGCAAGAATCTCACGCCTTATAGGGCTTACCAGACGCACAACCGCCTGCTGGAAGATGGCAGAAGAGATAACAGACACATTGAGGATGCTTGCCCCTGAGGACCCTGTAAAGTACGACTTCGCCATAACAAGGCTCGGCATACTCGAAGAGTGCAAAAAGGGATGCCATAGATGCCATATAAAGGATATATGCGTGGAGGCACGCAGCAGGAACAGATAAAGGTGTAAACTCTGTTGACACCGATGTCAATCCTTAATATCATAGATATAATCAAATGAAAATATCGACTTTAATGAGCTCGCTGGAGGATTTGCAGGATGGCACAGGAGATACAGGTAGCCATAGAGGATGAGCTTCAGAAGTCCTACCTTGACTATGCGATGAGCGTTATCGTGGGCAGAGCCCTGCCCGATGTGAGGGATGGACTCAAGCCTGTCCACAGAAGGATAATATACGCCATGCACGAGATGGGGCTTACCTACAACAGGCCCTACAGAAAATCCGCCCGTGTGGTTGGAGATGTCATAGGTAAGTATCATCCCCACGGTGATGCTCCGGTATACGAGGCCATAACCCGTATGGTGCAGGACTTCTCGCTTCGTTATCCACTTATAGATGGGCAGGGAAACTTCGGCAGCATCGATGGGGACCCACCTGCGGCCATGCGTTACACAGAGGTGCGCATGGCGCGCATCGCAGAGGAACTCCTGCAGGATATAGAGAAAGAAACGGTAAACTTCATGCCAAACTACGATGGTTCACTGGGTGAACCAGCGGTGCTTCCCGCCTCGTTCCCCAACCTTCTGGTGAATGGTTCCTCCGGTATTGCCGTGGGGATGGCAACAAACATGCCACCCCATAATCTCTCAGAAGTGGTGGATGCAATAATATACCTTATAGAGAATCCAGATGCCCGGGCAGATGAACTCATGGAGTTCGTGCCAGGACCAGACTTCCCAACAGGTGGATTCATATACGGCACAGAGGGCATAAGGACGGCCTACAGAACAGGCCGTGGCACCATACAGCTTCGGGCAAGGGCGATAGTGGAGAAACATCCCCGCACAGGCAGGGAAAGCATAGTCATAACAGAGATACCCTACATGGTGAACAAATCAAGACTGATAGAGAAGATAGCAGAGCTTGTAAGAGACAAGAAGGTGGAAGGGGTGGCAGATGTAAGGGACGAGTCTGACAGAGAGGGCATGCGCATAGTGATAGAGCTCAAAAAGGACGGCATAGCAGAAATCATACTCAACAAGCTGTATCTACACACCCAGATGATGACAACATTCGGCATAATAAACCTTGCACTTGTGGATGGCCAGCCAAAGGTTCTGCCCTTGAGGGAACTCCTTACAGAGTTTGTAAGGTTCAGAAAAGAGGCTGTAACCAGGCGCCTTCTGTTTGACCTTAAGAAGGCGAGGGAAAGGGCGCATATACTGGAAGGGCTCAAGATAGCCATAGAGAATCTGGATGCCATAATAAGACTTATAAGGGGCTCAAAGAGTCCACAGATGGCGAAAGAGGGACTCGTAGAGAAGTTTGGACTTACAGAGGTGCAGGCTCAAGCCATACTCGATATGCGATTGCAGCGCCTTACCGCCCTCGAGAGAGAGAAGATACTGGCAGAATACAGGGAGATAAGGAAACGCATCGCAGAATACGAGAGGATACTCTCAAGCGAAAGGCTCCTCATGGCACTCATAGTGGATGAGATGAAACAGCTCAAGGAAAGATATGGCGATGAGAGAAGAACCGAGATAATGGAGAAAACAGAGGAGATAACCCTTGAGGATGTGATAGCAGAAGAGGACATGGTTATAACCATATCCCACAGGGGGTATATAAAGAGAAACCCTGTAAGCCTCTTCCGCATACAGCGCCGTGGTGGAAAAGGCAAGAT
Source organism: Deltaproteobacteria bacterium (assembly GCA_015492245.1). GTDB lineage: Bacteria > Desulfobacterota > GWC2-55-46 > GWC2-55-46 > DRQE01 > DRQE01. The sequence continues at coordinate 73,037 of WGFM01000025.1, forward strand.
GGGCATGACCACGAGGGAGGAGGATTTCGTATCTGATCTTTTCGTTGCCTCAACCCATAGCCATATACTATTCTTTACCGATAGGGGAAGGGTGCACTCCCTTAAAGTATTCAACATACCACAGGGTGGCAGGGCCACAAGGGGCAGACCCATAGTGAACCTTCTCAGGCTCTCAAGTGGAGAGAAGATCACAGCCACACTTCCTGTAAGGGAGTTTAAAGAAGATTGCTACATAGTTATGGCCACTGCAAAGGGGATTATAAAGAAGACAGAACTTGGAGCCTTTGCACACATAAGGGCAGGTGGTATAGCCGCCATGACACTCGATGAGGGCGATAGCCTTATCGGAGCCTCCCTTACCGATGGCAGAATGGATATTCTGCTTGGCACCAAAAAGGGTATGTCCATAAGGTTCAGAGAAGAGGAGGTGCGTGGCATGGGCAGGCAGGCCCGGGGGGTAAGGGGCATAACACTTGCCCCAGATGATGTGGTCGTGGGCATGGAAGAGTGTGATGATGGCAAGACCATACTTACAGTAACAGAGAAAGGCTATGGAAAGAGGACAAAGCTGTCTGAGTACAGGGTGCAGTCGAGGGGTGGAAGAGGAATAATAAATATAAAGGTTACAGACAAGAACGGCCATGTTGTGGGCATAGCTCAGGTAAAGGATGAAGACGAGATAATGCTCATAACAGACAAGGGAAGGATAATAAGGATTTCCATGAAGGATGTGCCAATTGTGGGTAGAAACACCCAGGGTGTGAAACTCATGGATATAGACACCGAGGAGGTCGTTACAGGCATAGCCCACATGGCAGAAGAGGGAGAATAGAAGGCAGAGTATGAGAAGGGCTCTCTACATCCTTATGGTGGCACTCCTTCTGGGCTGTGGTGGAGCTGATAAGGACAGTGTCTTTTTCAGGGCAGAAGAGCTCTTAAGCCATGGTGAATACCACAAGGCCCTCGAACATTACACAGTGTTTGTGGATACCTATCCTGAAAGTGAGTTTGCACCCAAGAGCCAGTACATGATAGGCTACATCCTGAGCCACCACCTGTCCAGGCCAGAAGAGGCGATGGACGCCTACGCCATGGTGGTCAACCTCTACCCCGAAAGCTACTATACCATAAAGGCCCGTGAGGACATGGCAAGGCTGTATTCCCTGCGCGCAGACCACAGGGCAGCCATAACACAGTATGACTGGCTCATGGAAAAGGGTATAAAAGAGAAGAAGCCCCGGTATCGCTACAATATGGCTCTGGAGTATATAAAGATGAACGAGTTCAAGCAGGCAAGGGTGGAGCTGGAGGAACTTCTGAAAGATGACATCCCGCCAACCATGGTCCCACAACTACTCTACCAGATAGCAAACACCTATCACCTTGAGGGAAATCTGCAGGAGGCGATAAATGTATATGACAGGATTATAAAGGAGTACAGGGATCATCCTGTCTACATCGAGGCGCGTCTTGGAAAGGCATCGGCGCTTGAAAAACAGGGAAGCCTCAAGGAAGCTCTGGGGCTTCTGACAGAGCTCGAGCGAGAATATCCCGATAGTGATACCGTTAAGATCCGTATAAACTCTACCAGAAAGAGACTCAAAAAGGCACCCGGTTTCAGCAGATGACAGGTTCTGCTACAGTAATCGGTGGGGGAAGCTGGGGGACAACCCTTGCCAACCTTCTGGCAGAGAAGGGCAATGCCGTAAGATTGTGGGTAAGGTGTGCCTCCCTCTGTGAGCTTATAGACACAACAGGAGAGAACCCCCTCTACCTCGAAGGCATCAGGCTTTCTCAAAACATATTGCCTACCACATCCCTTGAAGAGGCACTTAAAGATAGCTCCCTTGTGGTGTGCGCAGTTCCATCACATGGAATAAGGGCAATATTCAAAGATGCATCCAGGTATATAGGGAAAGAAGCAATCATCGTGAGTGCATCGAAAGGAATAGAGGAAGGGAGCCATCTTACATGTTCTGCCATACTGAAGGAGTGTATCCAGGAGGAGTTGCATCAGAGGGTGGTTGTCCTGTCAGGCCCATCCTTCGCAAAGGAGGTAAGCCGTGGGTTGCCAACAGCGGTATGTGTGGCAGGTAGAACAGACCATGCCGAAAGGATACAGAAGATATTTTCCACCTCATCTTTCAGGGTCTATACAAGCCCTGACATGACAGGGGTTGAGCTGGGTGGGGCATTGAAGAATGTGGTTGCCATAGCATCCGGTATATCCGATGGTCTTGGGCTTGGCAACAACGCAAGGGCAGCCCTTATAACCAGAGGGCTCAAAGAGATGGTGAGGCTCGGTATCGAGTGCGGAGCAGAGGAGAAGACATTCTATGGGCTGTCAGGTATGGGAGACCTTGTGCTCACCTGCACAGGAGAGCTCTCGAGAAACAGAAAAGTTGGGCTCCAGATAGGCAGGGGCAAAAAACTCGAGGAGATACTTTCGGTAATGAAGATGGTCGCAGAAGGGGTCAGAACATCCCGCTCTGTAAGGGAGCTGGCCAGGCTCAAGGGGGTGGATATGCCAATAACAGAGCAGGTATACAGCATACTCTATGATGGCAAGTCCCCAAGAGTCGCAGTGATGGAGCTTATGACGAGAAGACTTAAGGAAGAATAAAAAAACCTGCATCTTCGAAGATTCTACCATGAGAGGCTTATCACTATACACCAGAACACTCATAATAGTTCTTTTCATATTTGTGGTGGTAGTAGTTGTAGCCCTGGAGTGGGACTACATGGCTACGAAGAGACGCCTCATGGATGAACGGATAAGGGCAAGCGAAACCATAGCAAATATAATACTCTCTTCCATATATGTTGACATGATGGAAGGCAGGGCAGATATTGCACGCCACCTTATAGAGACATTGAAGCAACAGAAAAAGCTCAAGAGATTACAGCTCATAAGAACAAATGGGGTTGAGGCAGCGTTCATGGACAACAGGACCATCAACAATGTGAAAGAAAGGATAGGCTACATACTGCCGGAATGGCTCAGATCCCATCCCAGTGTGAAAAACAATGTTGCAGAAGGAATAACTGACAATTCTTTCAAGAAGGCTATGGAACTGTTCAAGAAGGACTGGAAACGAAGACCGATCCACTATGTGGAGGAAGACGGTGTCTCCTTCACATATCTTCAGCCTGTCTATGCCAAGAAGGAGTGTTTCTCCTGCCATACAGAAGGAGAGGCGAGGGGTATACTCATGGTTACCACCTCGCTCGATGACATACATGCCATGCTGTCAAAACACCGTGAGTTCTCGATCCTTGCAGGCATATCCACCATAGCTGTGATAGGTTTTCTTCTGGCGTTCTTCCTGGAGAAGAATATTGTAAACCCGCTTAAGGCAACAATCGATGTTATAAAGAAGATTATCAAGAAAGAGGGTGAAATAAAGGACAGGGTGGAGGTAAAGTCTCCTGACGAGATAGGAGAGCTTGCAAGTTATTTCAACCAGATGCTCGACATAATAGAGAAGCGAGACAGAGAGAACAGAGAGCTCATAAGCCTTATACAGAGAAGCCAGCGTGAGTGGGTTGCAACATTCGATGCCATCCAGGACCTTATAGCCATACACGACAGGAACGGCATAATACTCAGGGCAAACAAGGCACTTGCCAGAAGGTTCAACACAGAGCCACAGGAGATTATAGGAAGAAGATGCAAGGATGTGTTCCCCTGTGCCGATAATAAGGCCGTGCTGTGTCCAAAGCCAGAGGTGTTTCAGCAAGGCAGGGTTGTATCGTGCGAGCTGGATGACTCAAGCCTCGATGGCACATACAGTGTGACCGTCTTTCCAATATTTGGTGAGAATGGCGAGGTGGTGGCCGCTGTTCAGGTTGCAAGGGATGTTACAAGAGAGAAGATGCTCAAGAGCCAACTCCTCCATTCGGAGAAGATGTCGAGCCTCGGAAAACTCGTTGCCGGCATAGCCCATGAAATCAACAACCCCCTTATGGGAATAACAGGGTTCTGCCAGCTGATAATGGACATGCCAGATGATAAGAATATCAAGGATGTGAGAGACAAGCTACAGAAGATATACCGCGAGGCCATAAGGACAACAAAGATAGTGCAGAAGCTTCTAACCTTTGCACGGGCGAGAAAACCAGAGAGAGGATACCACAACATAAACGATATACTGAAGGATGTGCTCTCGCTAAGGGAATACTCCCTTAAGACGAGTAACATAAATATAGTTACAGAACTCGCCCGGGATCTGCCCTATACCATGGTGGACTACTACCAGTTCCAACAGGTGTTCATAAACCTCATAAACAACTCTGTTGATGCCATACTCTCGAAGGATCAGGAGGGCACCATCCATATAACCACCAGGACAGGCAGGAACAGAACGATAGAGATAGCCTTTCGTGATACAGGGGCAGGGGTGCCGGAGGATATAATAGAAAAGGTCTTCGATCCATTCTTTACCACAAAAGAAAGCGGAAAGGGCACGGGCCTGGGGCTTTCGATAAGCTATGGTATAATAAAAGAGCACGGTGGCAGCATATACATAAGGAACCACGAAGATGGTGGGGCGGTGGTTACCATATCTCTGCCCATTGTGGAAAAATACGAGACACATGAGCAAGGTATATACGCAGAGACACAGGGCAGGATTCCGGAACGCAACAGAAAGAACCTGCGAGTGCTGGTTGTTGATGATGAGGCGAGCATAAGGGAGGCCCTTTCCGATATGCTGTTAAAGCAGGGTTTTTCGGTGGAGACCGCAAGGGGTGGCAGCGAGGCCTTCATGATGCTCAAAAAGATGGATTTCTCCCTTATCATCGCAGATGTCAAGATGCCAGGCATGGACGGCAAAGAATTATACAAAAAGGTGGCAGAAAAATTCCCACACCTCAGACGAAAGTTCATACTCATAACAGGTGATGTGATAAGTGGTGATGTGAAAGAGTTCATAAAGGAGAAGAATCTGCCGAGTATAACCAAACCTTTCAACATGTATGAGCTCGTTAACCTTATAGAACTCATACTTACACGGGGCATATCCCATTAGCAGCGCAAGGTGAGGATAACCGTGATAATACCCGCATTGAACGAAGAAGAGGTGCTTGAAAGAAGCATCGAACATGTCCGTAAAGGTGTGAGCGACGATGTGGTGGATATTGTTGTTGCAGATGGAGGAAGCAGGGACAGGACCGTCGATATTGCACAGGGTCTTGGTGTAAGGGTTGTTAAGACAGGGCCTGGAAGAGGAAGTCAGATGGACAGGGCCGCAGAGCTTGCCACCACAGAGACACTCCTTTTCCTCCATGCCGATACCCTTCTTCCAGAAGGCTGGTATGATGCCATAAAGAGAGCACTTGAAGATAGAGACACCGTTGCCGGAGGATTTACACTCTCCATAGATTCGAACAGGTTCGCAGCCAGACTTGTAGAATGGGGTGCGGCACAGAGGACACGCCTTCTGGGGCTTGTCTACGGGGACCAGGCCATATTCATAAGAACCCATGCATTCAAAAGGACAGGTGGGTTCAGAGGACTGCCGCTTCTCGAGGATGTGGACATTATAAGAAGGGTCAGGCAACTGGGCAGGGTGGCCATTCTCAAAGAGAGGGTTCTGAGCTCTCCAAGAAGGTGGCAGAAGAGGGGTTACACGATAACAACCATACAGAACTGGCTGTGCCTTGCCCTTTACTATACAGGGGTCTCTCCACAAAGACTCTACAGGTGGTATTACAAAACTTAAACGATGAGGAGAGAGTATATGGAGTTCAAAAACACGGGAGAACTTTACGATGCACTGAAAGGGGTGGTGAAAAAGACGGGGGATGAGGTAGAGGTTGTTGACCCAGATGGTTTGAAGACAGGACTTCTGGAAAGAGTCGTGTATACGGCAGTCTTTGGTGAAGACGGGTGCAGGAAAGGGGCACGCTCTATCATAAAGGCATGTGCAGACAGGGTGGGCATAAGACATGCCTCCATATACAGCCTTTATGAAAAGATGGGTCGTGGCCTGTGCGGTGGGTTCACGGTGCCGGCCATAAATATAAGGGGGCTCACATACGATGTGGCAAGGGCGGTTTTCAGAACAGCAAGGAGGCTCGATGCAGGAGCCTTCATATTCGAGATAGCAAGAAGCGAGATAGACTATACAGACCAGAACCCTGAAGAATACTCGACAGTGGTAATCGCTGCAGCCATAAGAGAAGGCTGGCAGGGGCCTGTGTTTCTGCAGGGTGATCACTACCAGGTAAAGCCTGCAAACTACAGGAAGGACAGAAACGCAGAAATAAGAGCACTTAAAGAGCTTATAAGAGAGTCCATAGGGGCAGGTTTCTACAACATAGATATAGATGCCTCAACACTTGTGGACCTGGAGAAGGCAGATGTTACAAGCCAGCAGAGGCCAAACTTCGAGACAACCGCAGCGCTCACCCTGTTTGTAAGAGAGGAGGAGCCAGAGGGGGTTACAGTATCTGTAGGCGGAGAGATAGGTGAAGTGGGTGGAAAAAACTCCACAGAAGAGGAACTGCGTGCATTCATGGATGGCTATCTGGACATTCTGGGTGGAAAGGTGAAGGGCATAAGCAAGATAAGTGTGCAGACAGGCACGACCCACGGAGGAGTGGTGCTTTCAGATGGCTCGATTGCAGAGGCAAAGGTGGATTTTCAGACCATCGAGAGGCTTTCAGAGGTTGCAAGAAAAGATTATGGGCTTGCAGGAGTGGTGCAGCACGGGGCAAGCACCCTGCCAGAGGATGCATTCCACATCTTCCCTGAAAAAGGCACCGCAGAGATACATCTTGCAACAGGCTTTCAGAACATGATATACGAAAGTCCTGCCTTCCCGAAAGAACTCAAAGAGGAGATATACTCATACCTCGTGGATAAACACTCATCAGAGAGAAAAGAAGGCGAGACAGAAGAACAACTGATCTACAAGACAAGAAAGAGGGCCTTCGGCCCATTCAAAAGAAAGCTCTGGAGTGTGCCAAGAGAAAGGATAGACCACATAGCAGGAGAGCTTGAAGAGCGGTTCCTCTTTCTTTTCAAAAAGCTGAATGTGGCAAACACACTGGATATGGTGCGGGATACGGTGTAGAAAGAAAGTTCTTTCATATGCTATAATATCTCAAAAAGTTCATGGAGGCAGCAAAAAGAAGATGATAAACGCAACACAGTTGAGAGTTGGCATGACCATCGTATACAAGGATGTGCCCCATATAGTCATGAGTGTGCATCATCTCACACCGGGCAACAAGCGTGGGCTGGTGCAGACAAAACTGAGGAACCTGAAGACAGGAAACTCCTATGAGCACAGGTTCCGCTCTGACGACAGGATAGAGCGTGCCATACTGGAAAGATGCGAGATGGAGTATCTCTACAGCGAGGGCCCACACCACTACTTCATGAATACCGAGACCTACGAGCAGACAACCCTTGACGATGACATTATGGGCGAGAACCGTTACTACCTTGTGTCAAATGTCAAGTTCACCGTAGAGTTCTACGAGGGCAAGCCCGTTGGTGTGGAGCCACCAAAGGTGGTGGAGCTCAGGGTGGTGGAAACACCTCCCAACATAAAAGGTGCAACTGCTGCGGCAAGCCAGAAACCCGCAACCCTTGAGACAGGGCTTACACTCAATGTGCCCCCTTTCATAGAAAAGGGTGAGGTCATAAGGGTTGACGCATGGGAAAGAAAATACCTTGAGAGGGCAGGATAAGAGTAAAAAGGGTAGCCCCCATGTGCCATCCATAGAAGAGAAGACAAGAAGGCTTCCCACTTCACCCGGTGTGTACATGATGAAGGGAAGGGGTGGGAGTGTGCTCTATATCGGCAAGGCAAGGAACTTGAGGGCAAGGGTAAAGACCTACTTCCAGACAACCCATGATAGAAGACACTTTGTGGATTTTCTCGTCTCAAAGGTTGTGGATATAGACTATATCATCACCTCCAACGAGAAAGAGGCCCTAATCCTTGAAGACACACTGCTCAAGAAATACAGGCCCAGATACAACATAAGACTCAAGGATGACAAGACCTATGTCAGCATCCGCATAACCACTCAGGAAGCATTCTCCCGCATACTCGTTACAAGACAGATAAGAGAGGATGGGGCAAGGTATTTCGGCCCCTATGCCTCGGCAAAGATGGTGAGGGATACGATAAAATTCTTAAGAAGGGTCTTTCCGCTGCGGGTCTGTCCTCCACATGAGTTCAGAAACAGAAGCAGGCCCTGTATAGACTACCAGCTTGGCCTGTGCAGTGCACCCTGTGTGGGCCATATAACGGAGGAGGCCTACAGGGAGCTCGTTGAAGGCGCTGTTATGTTCCTTGAGGGCAGAACCCCCGAGCTCATAGAGAGCCTCGAGCGGAAGATGTTCGAGCTTTCAGACCGCGAGGAGTTCGAAGAGGCAGCAAGGCTACGCGATAGAATCCACTCCATAGAGACAACACTTGAAGAGCAGAAGGTTGTAACCCACAGCCCCCGCAACCAGGATGTCTTCGGGCTGTATAAGAAAGACGGCATCCTTTCCATGGTCTCACTCGTCATAAGAGATGGCAGGCTTGTGAGCACAAGAGAGTTTGTGCTAAAAGACACGGGCATGCCAGCCGAAGAACTGCTTGGCTCACTTCTTGCACAATTCTACAGAAGGCAGGATGTATCCATACCACATGAGGTGCTGCTGCCAGTAAAGATAGATGGCATGGAGGCGATGGCCCAGTACCTGAAAGAAAGAAGTGGCAGGGCTGTAAACCTTAAGGTGGCAACCACAGAAGAAGACAGAAGGCTTGTTGAGCTTGCCACGATTAACGCAAAGGAGGCGATAAGAAAGAAAGAGTCTGTTGTGGCCAGCCCCCTTGAGGAGCTAAGGAAGAGATTGCGACTTAAAAATACCCCCCATACGATAGAGGCCTTCGATATATCCTCCATGGCAGGCAGAGAGGCGGTGGGTGCGATGGTTACATTCAGGGATGGAAGGGCCGACAAGAACCACTACAGGCTCTACAGGATTAGGCTTGCCAGCAGGCCCGATGACTATGCCATGCTCGAAGAGGTGTTCAGAAGAAGATACTCGAAAGACGAACCACCACTGCCACAGCTCATAGTGGTGGACGGGGGGCGCGGCCAGCTGAGTGTTGCAACAGGGGTGCTTGAAGGCCTGGGTATAGAAGGGGTGGATGTTGTAGCACTTGCAAAGGAGCGGAACTCAAGGGTTGATAGAAGAAAGGGTGAGAGGGTCTATCTTCAGGGGGTAAAGGACCCGGTGGTGTTGAGAGAGGGCACAAAGGGAGAGCTGCTTCTTGAACATATAAGGGACGAGGTGCATCGGTTCGCCATAGGGTATCACAGAAAGCTTCGAAAAAGACGCCTGGGTTCTGTGCTCGAAGAGGTGCCAGGGGTGGGCGAGAAGAGACGAAAACTCCTTTTCGAACACTTCGGAGACATTGAGGCCATAAAGAAGGCCACCATGGAAGAGCTCACAGCGGTAAGGGGAATAACAGAGGATATTGCAAGGGCTATAAAAGAGAGATTGGCCTCCCTGTGTTGAGAGAACGCCCCCTTATTCCATTAACCATACTCTTTATCGCAGGAATAACCACAGGGTATTATCTTGATTCAGGGCTCCTCTGGATTACCATGGCCACGGGGCTTTCTGTTGCAACAGTTTCTGTTCTGCTTGTTGCGGGCAGAAGCCATTATTTTCTTTCCCTCCTACCATTCTTCTTTCTCGGGATGCTGTTTGTAAAGCCACTTGTTCTGCCACCATCGAAGCTCAATATAGTCAACTTCATAGATGGCTCACCCAGAACAGTTGAGGCTGCGGTGCGCACCATCAAGGGCAGAGATGAAAGGACTCTTAAGGTCGTGGTGGATGCAAGGGCTGTGCTTAAGGGCAGAAGGTGGCAGCCCGTAGAGGGTGGGATTGTTCTCAAGATAGAGGGCACAGTTGCACCCAAAAGGGGTGATATTGTAAGGTTCAAGGCAAGACTTAAAGAGATAAGGAATTTTTCCAACCCGGGTGGGTTCGACTACCGCTGGTACATGAGAAGACAGGCCGTATATGCAAGGGGCTATGTTAAAGAGGGTGGACTCACCGTTGTAGCGGAGGCGAAAGGGGGTGGGCTTGAGCACTTAAGAGGCTCGCTTATAGAGGGGCTTTCCGGCATGGGACTTGAAAACCATGGCATAATAAAGGCCCTTAGTCTGGGATATAGAGCCGATATACCGGAGGATGTGATGGATGCCTTCCGGAAGACCTCCACCGCACACCTTTTTGCCATATCAGGACTCCATGTGGGGTTTGTTGTCTATATCTTCTATGGGGTCTTCATCTGGCTTCTTAAAAGGTGGGAAAGAGTTATGCTTGCCATAAACATAAGAAAGCTCGCCCTTGTTCTGGCATTTATACCTGCATTCTTTTATGCTGCCCTTTCGGGGTTCCAGCTTTCAACTGTAAGGGCCACCATAATGGTGGGTATATTTGTTGTGTTATTTGCTGCAGGCAGGGTCAGGGATCTTTACAGTGCCCTTTCTCTGGCAGCACTCCTTATACTCGCCTTTCTGCCAGGTTCTCTGTGGGATGTGGGTTTCCAGCTCTCTTTCATGGCAGTGCTTTCCATAATATACCTTACACCAAAGTTGTGCAGGGGCATATACAGCTCCGAGGAGCGTCCTGCAATGGGCAGGAGGGTGTGGCTCTTCTTGGTGGTTACCATGGCTGCCATGGCTGGCACATACCCCATACTGATGTATCACTTCAAAACCCTTTCTCTTTCCGGTATAGTGGCGAACCCTCTGGTGGTGCCTGTTGTGGGGTTTGTGGTAATACCACTTAGCCTTGCTGCAACGGTGGTAAAGAGTTTTTCAGATACAGCGGCATATATGCTCTACAGCGGGGCAGACCTGGTGCTCACCCAGGTTGTATGGTTTGTGGGGTGGCTTGCAGGCCTGCCCGGCTCATCCATGAGAACAGCACGGCCAACTCTGTACGAGCTTGGGCTTATATATGGGATGGTGTTCAGCCTTCCACTTGTTTTGAGAAAGGGAAGGAGGGCTCTGCCACTCCTTTTTGTGGCAGCCCTCGTTGTGTTGCAGCTCTGGTGGGGCCTGAAGGCCCATACAAGAGATGAGCTTACAGTTACATTCCTGAGCGTTGGCCACGGTGATGCGGCTGTAGTCGAGTTGCCAGGGGGAAAGACCATGGTGATAGATGGTGGTGGGTTCTACGGAAGTTTCGATACAGGCCGTCTTGTCTCCGACTTTTTGAGATACAGAAAGACAACCCGCATAGATTATGTCCTGTTGAGCCATGCCCAGCGAGACCACATGGGAGGGCTCAAAACGGTGGTGGAGGAGTTCCGCCCCCGTGAGTTCTGGTGGAATGGCACAGGAGAGCTCGATGAAGGGCTTGAAGAGGCACTCGGAAGGGCCAACACAAGGGTCATAAGGCTCGATGCAACCAGTGGTGCAAGGGTCATAGAGGGGGTGAGGTTTGACTTCCTCCATCCAGAAAGGGCTGGCACAGGGGGCGATGTGAACGAACAATCGCTCGTTGTGCTCATAGAGTATGGCCAAAGAAGGTTCCTCTTTACAGGGGATATTGGAAGGGGCACAGAGAGAAGACTTCTTCAGGAAGATATAAGGGCAGATGTGCTGAAGGTTCCACACCATGGGAGCAGGAACTCTGCCTCCAGCAGGTTCCTCGAAAGGGTAAATCCCCTTGTGGCCGTCATATCGGCCGATGCCTACGGGAGGCTACCCCACAGGGATACCCTGAGAAGGCTTGAGGCCATCCATACAGAGGTGTTCCGCACATCTACGGATGGAGCCATTACTGTAACCACCGATGGCAGAGGTCTTGAGGTGAAAACATGTTTGACCGGGAAAACCTTATAGGTTATACTCTGAAATCATGAGGGTTGCGCTGATTATCGTTGCAATACTGCTTGTCTCTTGGCCTTCCCAGGCCACCATATACTACTGGACTGACGAAAAGGGTGTGGTGCATATGACCGACAATCTCAAGGATGTTCCCGAAAGATACAGGGGCAAGACGAAGAAGATAGAGGAGACCATGGAAGAAGAGTTGGAGCCAACCGAACGGATAGGCCCTGCCCCCGCACCTTCTGTTGGCCCAGAGGATGAACGACTTTATGGCGGCCAGAGTCTCGAGTGGTGGAAGGATAGATTCGTTGCAAAGAGAAGACAGCTTGCCAACATAAGGCGCGCATACGAACAGAAGAAACGCTTCGTAGAGGTCTTCGAGAAGGGCAGGCAGTTCGGCAAGACCTTTACGGACGAAGAGATAGAAACATACAGACAGTACAAAGAGGAACTTGCGGAGCTGGAGCAGGCCCTCAAGAAGGCCGAAGAAGAGATGGAAGAGCTCAAACGCAGGGCAAGGTTCCACGGGGTGCCAAGAAGTATAAGAGGGGAATAGGATAGGCCTGCCACCAATGTTCAACTTTTGAACATTCTATCCATATACAATCCTTATAACTTTTTTGTTCATCATGTGAACAAAAGCCTTGACATCAGGGGGCTGCGATGATATGTTCATAGTATGAACAAGAAGGGGCAGGACAGGTTCTCCATGGATGACTATCGTTCCCTCCTGGTGCTCGATGAGATAGCCCGCAACGGCAATGTAACCCAGAGGGACCTGAGCAGAACCCTGGGCATAGCACTGGGGCTTGTAAACTCCTACATAAAGAACCTGGCACTCAAGGGCTACATAACCGTATCCGCAATACCGAGAAAAAGGTATCGATACTATCTTACCCCGAAGGGTTTCAGGGAAAAGACACGCCTTGCCCTCGATCATCTTAAAAACTTCACAAACCTTTACCGCACGGCAAGAAGGGACTTCAGAGAGCTCTTCTTTGCCATAGAGAAGGCGGGCATAAAGAGGGTTGCCCTCTGCGGAGTGGATGAGATTACAGAGATAGCCTATCTATCGAGTAAAGAGGTGGATGTGGAGCTTTCGGGCGTGGTGGATGACGAGCATGCAGGCACGAGGTTTTTCGACTACAGGGTGTTGCCCATAAAGGATGCCACAGGGCTCGGGGCAGAGCTTTTTGTTATAACCACATTCAGGGGTGGAGACGAGCTCTCAGAAAGGCTCGTCATGGCCGGCATAGAGAAGGATAGGATATGTGATATAAGCGAGGGGGGCTGGCTCAAAAAAATACGCAAGGAGAGGTGAAGATGGAAAGAAAAGGCTTTACCCTATGGTTCACAGGGCTATCAGGCTCTGGCAAGACAACGCTTTCAAGCCTTCTACACCACAGGCTGCAGGAGATGGGAATAACCAGTGTGGAAGTGCTCGATGGCGATGTGGTGCGAACACATCTCTCAAAGGGCCTCGGGTTCTCAAAACAGGACAGGGACACGAACATCAGAAGAATAGGCTGGGTTGCCCAGCTTCTCACAAAACACGGTATACCCAACCTTGTTGCAGCCATTTCCCCCTATCGCGAGGTAAGGGAAGAGGTAAGAGAAATGGTCGAGGGGGCTGGCGGGAAGGACAGCTTCATCGAGGTCTTCGTGGACTGCCCCGTGGATGTCTGCGAGAGGAGAGATGCAAAGGGCCTTTATGCAAAGGCAAGGCGGGGCGAGATAAAGAACTTTACAGGCATAGACGACCCCTATGAGCCACCGCTGAACCCGGAGCTGCATCTTAAGACAGACTCCGCCACGCCCGAAGAATGTGTGGAAAGAATCCTTGAGCATCTCATCGCAAAGGGCCTTCTTCCACAGGGGGCTGAGAAAAAACGAGTTTGAGAGGAGACAGAGATGCAAAAAAACATAGCCATGCTTAACCTGCGCAGAGAATACGAATACATGAAACCACAGATAGATGCTGCAATAGAGCGTTGCCTCGGGCACCAGCGCTGGATAGGGGGGGCAGAGCTGAAGGAGTTCGAAAAGAGGGTGGCAGAGTATCTCGGGGTAAGGCACGCCCTGGGTGTATCATCGGGCACAGATGCCCTTGTCATAGCACTCAGGGCACTGGCACTTAAGCGTGAGGACAAAGAATACTTCACCCCTGGAGACGAAGTCCTCACCACCCCATTTACATTTTCCGCAACAGGAGAGGCGATACTCCGCTCTGGTGCAACCCCTGTGTTCGTGGATGTGGATGAAAGAACATTCAACATAAGGGCAGACCTCATCGAAGACTACATAGAGACACATCCCGAGCCTGAAAAGATAAAGGGCACAGTGGTTGTGCACCTTTTTGGCCAGGCAGCCCCCATGGGGGAGGTTATGGATGTGGCCAGAAGATACGGACTGTTCGTGGTGGAAGACACTGCACAGGCATTTGGTGGTGAGTGGAAGGGTAAGAAACTGGGCACCCTGGGGGATGCAGGCTGCTATAGTTTTTTTCCATCCAAGAACCTCGGTGGCTTTGGCGATGGAGGAATGGTTGTAAGCAATGACGAGGGGCTTGCAGACTACATGAGGATACTTGCAAACCACGGCGGAAGGGATAAATACATGGTGGAACTCCTCGGTTACAACGCAAGGCTCGATACGGTGCAGGCAGCGGTGCTCGGTGTAAGGCTGGCCTATCTCGACGAGTTTAACGAGAGGCGCCGCCGCATCGCCTCTCTCTACAACAGGGGGCTTGAAGAGGTGGAAGGTATCATCACCCCTGTGGAGGTAGAAGAGGCATTCCATGTGTATCATCAGTACACACTGAGGGTTACAAATGGCAGAAGGGACGGGCTCAGGGAGTGGCTCAAAGAGCGGGGTGTGGCAACGATGGTCTACTATCCCACCCCCCTTAGCAGGATGAAGCTATTCGAGGATAGAGCAAAGACCCACAGAGGGCTTGAAACGGCAGAGACGCTTTCCCGGGAGGTGATAAGCCTTCCAGTGGAACCACTGCAGGAGGATGAAGAGACCACCCATATTGTGGACTCCATAAAGGAGTTTATGGGCCCAGTAGAACCATGATAAGGAGATTCTTGAAGAGCCTTGAAGAGGATGGACACCTTAAAGAGCTCGTCCGTGGTAGCCTTACATTCGGATCACTGCGGCTTGTGGGCATGCCGCTGAGCTATCTCTTTGCGGTCCTTGTTGCAAGAATCTATGGCCCAGCGCCCATGGGCATGCTGGCCCTTGCATCAACCGTTGTAGGGATAGGCTCAATCCTTGCCGCCCTCGGGCTGGGCAACGCCCTCTTGAGGTTTGTGGCAGAACACTACGCACGGGATGAGAAGGCCACAGCAAAGGCATTTTATCTGAAGGGCATCTCTCTGTGTGTTCCGGCCTCCATGGTTGTAGCCATTGCTATATACACTATGGCACCGTATGTTGCAGAAGTGGTGCTCGAGAAACCACACCTTACACCATACATACGGGTTGCCTCATTTGGACTTCTGCCAGGTGTTCTGCTCACCCTGAACCTCGAGACCTTGAGGGCACTTAAGCGCATAAGAGCATATACCTTCATGCAAAATGTGATGCCGCCTGTCTTATTGATGATAGCTTTTCTTGTGGGTTATTTTGTGCTCAGTTACAAAGAGATAATGCTTCTTATCCTGGTGGGAGTCTTTTCCACCTCCGTGATATTTCTGGTAAGCACGGTATTTTTGTGGAAGGAGTTTTCCCACCTTGGGCATGCCTCCATCGCTGTATCTACGGGGCAGCTATTGTCTGTATCACTGCCCATGTTCATGACAGGCGCACTATCTATGATCATAAGCTGGACAGACATAATAATGCTCGGCATGTGGCGCACCGATGCAGAGGTGGGTATATACAACATAGCGGTAAGGCTTGCCATGATAACGAGTTTTCCACTTATGGCCATAAACTCCATTGCAGCACCGAAGTTTGCAGAGTTCTGGGGCAGGCAGGATATGGAGGGGCTTAAACGCATAGCCCAGCAATCCACAAGGTTCATATTCTGGACATCTGCACCTATGCTGACACTTTACCTTCTGTTTCCATCTTTTTTCATGGGTATATTTGGTGAAGAGTTCAGGGTGGGGGCCCTTGCACTTGTGATACTTTCTATCGGGCAATTTGTTGATGCAACTGGAGGTTCAAAGGGATATTTTCTACAAATGACAGGCAAGCAGCTTTATAATTTTATGGCATTGCTAACAATGGCGTTAACTAATGCTGGTTTGAATATGCTTTTGATACCAGAGTACGGTATAAAGGGAGCTGCACTGGCAAGTCTTATTAGCATTGTATGGGTTAATATATTTGCAGCCATAATAATATACAGGCTATACGGGTTCGTAATCTTATACTTTCCGAGGCCAAATTTTATGTTTGTCAAAAGCTGTAAAGAGTGAGCTATGATATTATGAAAAATATTGCGGACATTATGATTGTAAGTCTTTCTCGTATGCTGAAAAGAGTTTTGTCTTCGAATACATCCTGTGTGAGGATACCCATGTGGAGGATGATGCCACACATAAGAAGCAGATTTTTTCTAAGAAAGGAATACCTGACCACCTATGATGAGGGCATAAAAATATACTGCAGGTTGAATGACCATATTGAATCGCAGTGCGGGATGCAGGTTATGAAGGTAACACTAAAGGTGGAAAATATCTAATCCACTATGCAGGAGGAGAAAAAATGAAAGATTTACACTTAAACACAGGAAAATATGACCCTAAAAAATACTGGGAGGCAAGGGCAAGAAGTAGTAAGGAAAATATTTATAAAGCTGTATGTATGTTTAGCATCCCAACGATAGAAAATGTAGCGTTAGAGAAAATGCAGCAGCATGTTTTTGACTTGTTGATAAAAGATATCAACTTGAAGGGCTCTAATGTTTTAGAAGTTGGGTGCGGAGTTGGCCGTTGGGTTTATTTTATTACAAGTAGAGGAGCCTCCTATATAGGAGTGGATATATCTGAAAGTATGCTGGAAATAGCCAGGAAAAGAGTTCCTGGTGGCCATTTTTATAAACTGAATTCAAATAAATTGCCCTTTGAAGATGAAACATTTGATTTTGTCTTTTCTATAACTGTGATACATCATAATCCTTATGAAGAGCAGACAGTGCTGATTGACGAACTTATAAGAGTAACAAAACCCGGAGGCCTTATTTTGCTAATGGAAGGGATTGCGAAAAAACGGGAGCAAACTTTCTTTAATATGTTTCCAAGACCAAAAGATGATTGGATAAAAGAGGTTACTAAAAATAGTAGAGCACAAGTTGTTAAGATAAAACATATTCACTGGTGGATATTGAGAGATGTTGTGTTTGGTTTGATGAGAAGAATGGGTATATCAAAGGCCTCCAGAGAAAATATGAAGGTTCTAAACGCATTCCTTGTTAAACTCGGTATTTATTTAGACAAATACTTACTACACTTATTTCCTCGAAGGTGGGCTTCAAGTGCAGGAATGCTATTTAAAAAAACAGTAAGAGATGTCAATGGTAAATGGAGAAGACTTCCATGAGCATCACATCAGAATGAAAAGGTGGATATTTATGAGAGTAGGTATTCATCAATATTATGCTGTGCCAATGAGTATTAAAAATTATACGAATAACATTATTTCGGGGCTGACCAGGTCAGGCCTGAAAACAGTAAGATTTAGTAACTTTGAAGAAGCCATAAAAATGCGGAAAGAAGTTGACCTTTTCTGGTTCCCAGGTTGTGCAGGAGGAGGTGCTCCTCCAAAGGAATTTGTGAGTTTGGCTGATAAAATTGTTGTTACTTTACATGGGGCCGCTCCATTTACTATACCTTTTTATATATATTACGATTCTATTCGCAGGGCTATAAGAGGTACGATCTTCAAATACATATCATTTCTCAGATGGCAAACATTTAAAAACAGAGTTAAAGCAGTAATTACTGTTTCTGAATATGCAAAGGCAGAGCTCTGTAGCAAATTGAAGATCCCGGAACATAAGGTATTTCCTGTATATCACGGTATTGATACGGACCTTTTCAGACCAGCAGACAAAAAAAAGATTAAAAGATATCTTCTTCATGTATCACATTATCAACCATTGAAGAATGTGGATAGAATTGTAAAGGCATACAAAATGTTGGCCAGCCCCAGGCCAGGGCTTTTACTTGTTGTGCCAGGGTATCAAGGAAATATTGATGATTCTGATATAACCGCTATAAAAGAGCCAAAAAGCTCAGAAGAGCTCGTGCAATTCTATCAGGAAGCGGTGGCGTTTGTATTCCCCTCACTGCGTGAGACCTTTGGAATGCCGATTCTTGAAGCTATGGCATGTGGCTGTCCGGTTATAACCACAAATACCACTGGATGTGCGGAAGTGGCAGGGGATGCTGCGTTGCTTGTAAATCCTTATTCTGTGGATGATATTGCCAGAGCCATGCAAAAGTTGCTCGTGAATGAAGAACTTGCAGAATCTCTTAAGAAAAAAGGACTTGAGCGGGTTAAAGACTTCTCATGGGAAGAGAGTGCCAGGCAACATCTTGAAATATTTAAGCGAGTAATCGAGAAGAACAACTTATGAAGACGAACCCAAGAGCAATAGCCATACTCGGCATGCACAGAAGCGGGACATCCCTTATAACGAGGGTTGTAAACCTTATGGGCGCTTATCTGGGTGAGGAAGAAGAGCTTATGAAACCTTCCCCATACAATCCAGAGGGCTACTGGGAGAGAGAAGACATTGCACTTCTTAATGATACTATACTTAAACACTTCAGCCTTTCATGGCATACCCCCCTGCCCCTTCCAGAGGGATGGGTGGTGGAGGCAAGGGAATTCAAGAAAGAGATTCAGAAACTCGCTGAAGAAAACTTTAAAGACA
>WGFM01000026.1 GCA_015492245.1 Deltaproteobacteria bacterium
AGCCCAAGCCATGTTGCCGTCTGGTAGCCAATGATGCCTGCAACGAAACTTGGCAGCAATACATCGTAGAACATGGCACCAACGAACAGCACCTCTATGCCGAATATGGCACCTGCTATGGGAGCACCGAATATGGCAGAAAAGCCAGCGCTTATGCCGCATATAACGATCTTCTTTCTGTCTGTATCGTTCAGCCTGAACATATCTGCCACCAGACTCGCCAGCCCTGCCCCTATCTGTGCACAGGGCCCAACCTTACCCACAGAACCCCCTGCAACTATGGTAACCACAGTTGCAACAAACTTTACCGGCACCACCTTTACATTCATCCTGCCAGAGTGTTTGTGCACAGCCTCTATGACCTTCTCTGTGCCGTAGCCTGCGGCATCCCTGTCGAAGACCTCTATCAGAAGGGCCACTGCAAAGAGTGCAACAGGCAGGAAGAAAAAGTAATACTCCGGCCGTATGGAGTATCCCCACTCAAGTAGCGATACGAAGAGGTAGGTGGAAGAACCAACCAGTATACCTATGAAGGTGGCAATGAGGAACCACTTGAGCACACTTGCTATAAGAACGGTCTCTTCACCGAGCCTCAGCCTCATTCAATATTCCACCTCTTTAAGGAACAGCCCCTGCGGTGGGGCCGTAACATTTGCAAGGGTTCTGTCCCTTGCACCTATTATTCTCTCAATGTCTGCGGGGCTTATCCTGCCAAGCCCGCATGTAACAAGGGTGCCCACCATTATCCTCACCATGTGTCGTAAAAAGGCGGTGCCCTTTACGGTAATCTCTATGAAGCCCTCTTCGGCCTCCTCCACGGTGAACTCCAGTATCTCCCTTACGGTGGTCCTTGCATCGCAACCAGATGCCATGAAGGATCTGAAGTCCTTCTTTCCGATAAAAAACTCTGCCCCCTGCCTCATAAGCTCAACATCGAGTGGATGGAACACGCTCCAGCACCTTGCCCTCGCAAGGGGTGGTATGTAGTCTCTGTTGAATATCCTGTAGAGATAGGTCTTGCTCTTTGCACTCCTCCTTGCGTGGAACCGAAGGGGCACCTCTTCTGCCCCTCTTACGGCCATATCTCCTGGGAGTATGGAGTTGAGCCCCCTCTTTATACCGTAAAGTGGTATGCGCGATGTTGTGGTAAAGTTTGCCACCTGCCCCATGGCATGCACACCACTGTCTGTGCGTGAGGCACCCACCAGCCTGACACCCTCGCCTGTAAGCACCTTTATGGCATGTATAAGGGTTCCCTGTATGGTGGGTCTTGTGCTCTGTATCTGCCAGCCTGCGTATCTTGTGCCATCGTATTCGAGGAGAAGCTTTATGTTGCGCATGGCCCCTGCATACCTACAGATACTCCTTTATGAGAAGCTCTGCAATCTGGACGGCATTCAGTGCAGCCCCCTTCCTCAGATTGTCCGATACAACCCACAGGTTTATACCGTTCTCCACAGTATCGTCCTCTCTTATTCTACCAACGAATACCTCGTCCCTTTCGGAGCAATCGACCGGCATGGGATAGAGGGCACCCTGAGGGTCATCCACCACCTCTACCCCCGGGGCATCCTTGAGTATGTCTCTTACCTCATCGGCTGTCAGGGGCTCTTCTGTCTCTATGTTTATGGCCTCAGAGTGTCCCACGAAAACAGGCACCCTCACGCATGTGGCGGTAACCCTTATGGAGTCATCCTCCATTATCTTCTTCGTCTCCATTACCATCTTCATCTCTTCCTTTGTGTAGTCGTTCTCGAGGAAGACATCTATGTGGGGTATGCAGTTGAAGGCTATCTGGTGGGGGAACACCCTGCACTCGAACCCCCTCATGTTGAAGAGCATCCTTACCTGGTCTGAAAGCTCGTCCATGGCGGCCTTTCCTGCACCTGATACAGACTGGTAGGTCGAGACCACAACGCGCCTTATCCTGAACCGCTCGTGTATGGGCTTAAGGGCCACCACCATCTGTATGGTGGAGCAATTGGGGTTCGCTATTATACCGCGGTTCTTGTAGTCTCCTATCCTGTGTGGATTCACCTCTGGCACGACAAGGGGCACATCTGGCTCCATCCTGAACCGCGATGTGTTGTCTATAACCACACAGCCCTGGGATACGGCCTTTGGAGCATACACCTTAGATACACTCGCCCCTGGTGAGAACAGCCCTATATCCATACCCTCAAAGCTCGCATCCTCGAGGGGCTCTACGGTGAGTTCCTCGCCCCTGAACTCCATCTTCTCGCCGGCACTGCGCTGGGAGGCAAAGAGCCTCAAGCTTCTTACAGGAAACTCCCTATCTTCGAGTATGCTTACAATCTCTTTACCAACAAGCCCTGTTGCCCCCACAACACAGAGGTTGAACCTCCTCTTTCCTGCCAAACCCTTCGCCCTCCTTTTATGGTAGTTCCTTCATCTCGTACTCTTTGAGCCTTTCCACCCCTGATAGTCTTTCTCTGAATTTTTCCATCCTCTTGAGTGTATCGTCGTATTTGTTCCTGCTGTTTGTTATGTGTCTTCCCAGTGTCTCGAAGTCGTCTGCAACCCTGTCGAACTCTGTGCCCAGGGCTTCAAGGTGTTTAAGTATTGCCTGTGCCTTCTTACTTATCTCGAGGCCCTTTAGTCCCATAACTATGGTCTGTAGATAGGCGTAAAGGCTGTTGGGAGACACAGGTATGACCCTTTTGGACAGTGCATAGTTCCACAGGCCTGCCTCTTCAAGGGGTTCCTCTTTTATTATGGTCTCGTAGTAGACATTCTCAGCAGGTATGTACATGAGGGCAAAGTTGAATGTGCCCTCTTCGTGCATTATGTAGTCCTGTGCTATCTTGTCGATGTGTTTCTTTACATCCTGGACGAAGCTTCTTCTGGCATCACGCCTTTCCCTGTCCGCTGTTGCGGCAAGTATCCTTCTGAAGTTCTCCAGCGGAAACTTTGCATCCACCGGCACAAGCCCATGGCTCAGCCGTATTATGGCATCAACGGTCTTTCCGTTCCTGAATTTGTACTGGAGTGTGTAGTTCTGTTCCGGTAGAATCTGGCGCAGGAGGTCTTCAAGGAGGAACTCGCCGAGCCCGCCCCTCAGTTTTGGAGAGCGGAGTATCTCCTGGAGGGTGGATATGTCCCTGCCCACCTCGAATATCTGCTCTGCAGCCTTCGAGAGCTCTCCCAGGCTCTGTTTGAGCTCGCCCACCACCTTCGCAGCGTTGTCCATCCTCTGGTTGAGCTGCCCTGTGGAGGTCTGAAGCTGTGATGTTACAGAGCTCAACTGGGTTGCCACCTGCGAGGTTATACCGGAGAGCTGCTCGTTCACTATGGAAAGATGTTTCGTAAGAGAGTCTGTAAGCTCCCGCCTCAGCGTGTCTGTATCCTGCTTGAGGTTGTCTATGGCATCACGGTCTCTCCTGAGGGCTGGCGCTATCCACACAACAAGCACAACAACAAGCACCAGAAGCAGCCCTGCTATTAGATACTCCATCATCTCGTCTGCCTTTCCATGAACTCCCTTGCCTGGTGCACAAACGCCTCAAGCCTTGTCATGGCGTTGGTGTCCTCTATGCCTTCATAGACCATGTTGAGGTATGGGATGTTTCCATACTTCTCCCTCACCCTCTTGAGTATGCCGTTCACCACTGTGCCTGGCATACAGGTGAAGGGCATAACATTTATTATACCCGATGCACCGTGGGCTATGTAGTCTATGACCTTGCCCACACTCAGGACTGCCTCACCCTCGAAGGACTCGTGTATATAGGGGGCTGCGTACTCTATAATCTCTTTTGTATGGGGTTCGTGGCCGCTCCTTAAGTCTCCGTCGAATATGGCGAGCATCTTCTTCTCGTAGCGGTGCTGGAAGAAGTCGTTGAACGCCACCTTGAGGAAGTTCATGTATCCACCCCTTCTCAAGTTCTTCTTCTTTGCCGTATAGTTTATGTAGTAGAGCCATTCCGCTATGGGGGGCACCCTCACCTCTGCACCGAGGGCCTCGAGTTTTTTCACTATGTCCTCGTTACTGAAACGGTTGCTCCTCACATATATCTCTCCCACGATACCCACAACCGGCCTTGAACCCACTGCTTCTACAGGGATGGAGCTGAATGCCCTCCTGGCATAGAGGAGTTCTTTTTCAGGGAACCTCTTCTCCCTTATGGCATCGCATACCCTGTGTATACACTCCCAGTAGAGCTTTTCCACCTCCTCTGGGTTGTTCGCATAGGGTCTTACCTCACGCAGCCTCTTCTCGAGCAGATCCACTGCCACCATGCCCCACCATGCAAGTTTTGGAAAGTCTCCATCCACCATGCCGAGTTCCGAATAGAACTTTTCATCCTGATCCGGTGCATACACAGGCACCTGTGGGTAGCCGAGCTCATCGAGTATCAGCCTGTGGTAGCGGTTGTACTGGCCGAACCTGCAGGGCCC
This sequence comes from Deltaproteobacteria bacterium, assembly GCA_015492245.1. Classification (GTDB taxonomy): domain Bacteria; phylum Desulfobacterota; class GWC2-55-46; order GWC2-55-46; family DRQE01; genus DRQE01. The sequence goes on from WGFM01000026.1 coordinate 4,420, forward strand.
CTTGCCAGAGGGCATGAAGAAGGCACTCCTTTCGGGGTCGAAGTCCTTGCTCTTTACGATCTTCACCATATCGCCTGTGGTTATTATAGAGGGGTAGCACTCTCTTCCCGAGGTATAGCGTCTTCCCCACTTAAGGGTCTCCTCATCGGGCTCTGGCATGACCACCGCATCTATGCCACAGGCCTGGAAGGCCGCAGCTATTGCATGCGAGCCATCTGCCATGTTGGGCAGATACAACCGCTTCTTTATGGTTGTTTTCATGTTGCGCTTGGGTCTTTCCAGTGTGCCCCTGCGCTCCTTTATGTTCCTGAGGCTGTCGAGATAGGCCTCGCACCTTGTAATCGCACCTGCATCTGCAGAGTGCTCGTCTATCTCGAGCTGGAGGAAGGGCTTTCCAGCAAGGGTGTCCTTGAAGAAGTGCGTTATATAGGAATCGGGCCCGCAGCCAAAGTTGGTTATATAGACGGCAAAGAGCCGTGGGTCATCGCGCACAAACTTTGCCGTTGCAAGTATCCTCTGTCCGCTCTTCCAGTACATCTCCCCTGCCATCTCGTCATCTATGAGCTCTTCCACCGCCAGCATATCGAATGGTATGGCAACCACTTTCATCTCCTTGAGCCTCTGCGGGAGCTCAAGGTTCGTGCCAGGGTCCATGGTGTTGTAGGGTCTACCCACTATGACAAGGGCAATATCATCATCCTTGAGAGATGAAAGCACCTCTCTGCCCCTTTCAAGAAGTCTTCTCTTGAACTCCTTCTGCACATCCATTGCAATCTGGAGTGCCCTGTCCACGCCCTTTCTATCACACCCCAGGGTATGGCCAAACTGGTAGAACTCCTTCTTAACGAGGCTTTCCCTCTGATTGAAGTGTATGATGGGCGATATTATCTCCACACCTTCCTTCTCGAAATCGAAGGAGGACTTCGCTATATAGGGGAAACTCTGCACATAGGGGCAGAGCTGGGTGAAGAACTGTCCCTTCTTAGCAGGTGGCATGTTTATGACACTGGGCAGGAAAATCTTCCTGATCCCCCTGTCCACAAGGTCTCTTATATGTCCGTGTGCCACCTTAACCGGGAAACAGGTTTCGGTAACTATCGTTTCTATTCCTTCCTTGCATATATCCTTGTTGGTGGATCTGGAGAGAACCACCCTGTAGCCCAGCTCATTGAGGAATGCCTTCCAGAAGGGATACCACTCGAACATCATCAGTATCCGTGGTATGCCAATGATGGGGCTGTCTTCTGGAAGGGTCTTACCCTTGTACATGGTAAGAAGGAGCTTTTCCCTTTCTGTAAAGAGGTCTGGCACCTTGCTCACAGATGTGCCCTCTCTTTTCACATCGTATTTTTCGCATCTGCCACCGTAGTAGAGTGGTTTCTCGCCCTCTATGAGGACCTTTCTTACCTCGCAGATGTTGGCACAATCTCTGCACTCGAAAGACTCTATGGAGTATCGCTTCTTACTCAGGTCGAACCCCTTGAAGTGTGTGGGTTGTGAGGGGTCTTTCTCTCGCATGGCGAGTATTGCAGCCCCTATGGCACCCGTAACATCGTGGTGTTCTGGCACGGTTATCTTCTTTCCTGTAACCTTCTCGAAGGCCGAAACCACCGCAAGGTTTGCAGCGGTGCCACCCTGGAAGAAGATGTGCTCCCCTATCCTTCTATCGCCGACCACCCTGTTCAGGTAGTTGTGCACTATGGAATATGCAAGCCCTGATAGGAGCCCGCTTTTGTCCACCCCTTTCTGCTGGTGATGAACCATGTCGGTCTCTATGAAGACGGTGCACCTTTCACCCATGGGTGCAGGCGAGGCAGCATCCAGTGCAAACTCGCTGAACTCCTTCTTTATGTTTATGCCCAGCCTTTCTGCCTGTTCCTCGAGAAAAGAGCCGGTGCCAGCGGCACAGACCTTGTTCATCTCGAAGTCCACCACCACGCCGTCCTTTATGGCTATGTATTTCGAGTCCTGCCCGCCTATCTCGAATATGGTATCCACCCTGGGGTCTATCGTAACGGCTGCGGTTGCCTGGGCTGTAATCTCATTTCGCACCACATCTGCCCCTATGAAGTCCGCCGTAAGGTATCTGCCAGAACCAGTGGTTCCAACCCCCAGGACATTTACATCCCTGCCGCATTCTTCCTCGATCTCCTTCAGCCCCTCTCTTACTGCCTCAAGGGGACGGCCTGCTGTCTTGAGATACCTCTTTGCCACAACCTTCATCTCTTTGTCTATGAGCACCACATTTGTGCTGGTAGACCCAACATCCACACCAAGGTATACATCCACCTTCCCACTGGATGGAAACACATATCCAGTAGAACTCTGCCTGTGTGATGGATGGCCTTCTGGCCTGTGGAGCCTGGAGAGCCCTCCCTCGTGCTCACCAAGACCCTGAGAAACAAACCTCTCAAGCTCCTCAATCCCTTTGAACTGGCCAACGCCCTTTCTCCTTTCGAGGGCTATGAATACAGCACCCAGGGCACCCATGAAGGAGAAGTGCTCGGGGATTATATAATCGCAGTCATCGAGCTCGAGCACATCCTTGAATGCCTTTCTCACCCCCGGGTTTGCTGCCACCCCCCCCTGGAAGGAGACCACCTTCCTGAACTCCTTGCCCTTGCCTATGGTGGCCTTGAAATTCCTTGCCACTGCATAACACAGGCCTGCCACAATATCGTAGTCAGGGGTAGCTGTCTGCTGGAGGTGTATCATGTCGCTCTTTGCGAACACACTGCACCTGCCGGCGATACGGGGCGGGTTCTTGCTCTTTAGCGCCAATCTGCCGAACTCCTCTATGGTAAGGTTCAGCCTTGTTGCCTGCTGGTCAAGAAAAGAGCCCGTTCCAGCGGCACATACTGAGTTCATCTGGAAGTCCTCTATGCGCAGTGTGCCATCGCTTTCTGGCTCCAGGAATATGAGCTTTGCATCCTGTCCACCCATCTCTATGATGGTTCTCACCTCTGGATGGTAGACCTCTGTCGCCTTTGCCTGGGCTATAACCTCGTTTATGAAGGCAGCCCCTATAAGGGGGGCTATGGTCTTGCCACCTGTGCCCGTGGTTGCAACGAGCTCGACAGAGTCCCTGCCGTAGCGGGAGAGTATCTCCTCAAAGATGGAGAGGGTAGTTCTGAATGGCTCGCCCTTTGTCCTGACATAGTGCTCCTCCAGTATTTCCCTTTTCTCATCGAGTATTACCGTGTCGGCACTAACAGAGCCGATGTCCATGCCTATGTAAATCTTCCCCATGTGGCCCCTCCTGAATGCAGTATTTCTTGAAGACCTGTTGCCCGAAAAATAGCTATATTATCTTTTATTTCCTGTGGTCTGTCAACACATAGTCCTTGCAGGATTATGACAAAAAATCCCCTGAACGGGGATTCCAGGGTAAGGGCATTATCATCATTCATCAATGTAGGGTCCTACCCGTATATTTTGCACCATATTTTAACCAAAAAATGGAGCTTAATCAATCAAAAGAGGAAGGCTTGACATACTCTCTGTTTTCCTGTATTTTAGCCAACTGGGGGGGCAGATGGCTACAGACGAAGACATACACTTTATGAGGGAGGCCCTCAAAGAGGCGCTCAGGGCGGAATCGAAAGAAGAGGTGCCTGTGGGGGCTGTGGTCGTGGTGGATGGCAGGGTCGTGGCAAGGGGGCACAATCTCAAGGAAAAGAGCCTCGACCCAACAGCCCATGCAGAAGTCCTGGCGATAAGGAAGGCGGCAAAGAGGCTTAAAAACTGGCGTCTTAAAGAGGCAGCGCTGTATGTAACGCTCGAGCCATGCATAATGTGTGTGGGTGCAATGGTGCAGGCTCGTGTTGGGCGGGTTGTCTTTGCAACAAAGGACCCAAAGGCAGGTGCCTGTGGCTCGGTATACCATATACCGGCTGACAACAGGCTCAACCACCGGATAGTGGTTGAGGAAGGCATACTCCGGGAAGAAGGAGAAGCCCTTCTCAAAGAGTTTTTCAAAAGATTGAGAAGACAAACGGAGGAGACCCGATGAATGTATCCATCAAGGAGACCATCTTCAGGGAATACGACATACGGGGCAGGGCCGAAGAGGAGCTCACAGATGATGTGGTAGAACTCCTTGGCATGGCATATGTGCGCTTCATAGAGGAAAAACGAGGAGAACACCCCGAAAAGATAGTGGTTGGCAGAGATGTGCGCCTGAGCTCCGAGAGACTCTGGAGGGCACTTGCCAGGGGCATTACCTCCTGTGGCGTCAATATAATAGAGATAGGGATGTGCCCCACACCCCTTGAGTATTTTGCACTCCACACCCTGAAGCCCGACGGAGGCATAATGATAACAGGAAGCCACAACCCGCCTGAATACAATGGATTCAAGATAAGCTCCGGCAGAGAGACGATCCATGGCGAGGACATCCAGCGCATAAAACAACTCATGTATAACATAGAAAGAGAAGGTATAAGACCCCATGGTAAAAGAGGAATCATCGAAAGCTTTGAGATAATACCAAACTACATGGACTACCATGCGAGGACATTTTCTTCCACCATACCTTCGGAAAGGCTCGAAAGGAAGGTGAAGCTCGTTGTGGACAGTGGCAACGGCACAGCAGGGCTTGTGGCCCCCGAGCTTCTGAAAAGGCTTGGCTGTGAGGTGATAGAGCTTTACTGCACCCCTGATGGCAGATTTCCAAACCATCATCCAGACCCAACCGTAGAAGCGAACCTCAAAGACCTGATAGAGGAGGTCCGATCAAGCAGGGCAGACTTTGGCGTGGCCTATGATGGTGATGCCGATAGGATTGGTGTTGTGGATGAAAACGGAAAAATAGTCTGGGGTGATGAGCTCATGATAATATTCTCAAGAGAGATACTTAAGAGGAAACAGGGTGCCGTAATAGTGGGAGAGGTCAAGTGCTCACAGATAATGTATGACGAGATAGAACGGCTCGGTGGAAAACCTGTGATGTGGAAGACCGGGCATTCACTCATAAAGGCCAAGATGAAAGAGCTCGGTGCAGAGCTTGCAGGGGAGATGAGCGGGCACATATTCTTCAGAGACCGCTACTTAGGGTTCGATGATGCCATATACGCCTCAATAAGACTTGTGGAGATACTTGCAAGAAGACTCCTGAAAGAGCCAGATACCAGCTTCTCATCGCTTCTTACAGGGCTGCCAGAGACATTCTCCACCCCTGAGATAAGGATAGATTGCACCGAAGAGGAAAAATTCGGCATAATAGAACGGCTCAAAGATGGAGTAAAAAGAGAAGAGGTAAAGAAGATCATAGATATAGACGGTGTGCGCATGGTATTTGACAGCGGCTGGGCACTTGTGCGTGCCAGCAATACCCAGCCCGTTATAGTGGCAAGGTTCGAGGCACTATCAGAGGACTCTTTAAAGAAGATACAGCGCTTTGTGGCAGAAAGACTCAGGAAGGTCTGGAAAGGGGCAGAACTTCCATTCTGAGACCAAGCTTAAACATCTCCACCCCGATCGATGGCTCAACCCCTATGGACTCGAACACAAGGCGCAGCATCCTTCCCCCACCCCTGATGACAAGCCCTGAAGGAAAGAGCCTCTTCTCTACAGACCTGTAGCCCTCTATGGTTATCACCACAACGGGGCTGCCCCACCTGTATTTTGCAAGTTCCGTAACCCTTCCATCCTCGCCCCTGTGGAGTTTCCATCCCTCGAGCCTGTGATAACGGCCGGTCATTATTGAGACCAGCTCCCCTGGGGCTACAATTATGGAACGCTCCCAGCTACAATCGTCCATCTTTCCATCCATGTAAAGAGAGCATCTATCGGTGCTACCTGCCACAGCCATCATGAGGGTGTTCATCGCACCATAGAGTTCCACCCTTATGAAATCAGGCTCTCTTGCAAGTACAAAGAGCCTGCCCTTGAGCCCCTCTGTCTCGAATGTGCCGGTCATACTCAAAGAGGTTGGTGTGGTGGGGGTTGTAGCTGGCCCTGGGCCTGCCCTGTGTGAACAGGCTGAAGGCAGGGCTACAACGAGGAGTAGAAGGATTGTTCCATGGAGTGCTCTACTGGGCACTTAACTCCTGCCTCAACCTTTCGAGCTTTGTCTTTACGGACTCGTTGTCAGGGGCAAGCCTGTAAGCCCTCTCGTAGGCATCCATGGCCTTCTTCTTGAAGCTTTTCTTAAGGTAGGCATCTCCAAGGTGTTCTACCACTATGGCGTCATCTGGCAGGTACTTTACGGCCCTCTCGAGCTCTACTATGGCCTTTTCTATCTCGCCCTTCTTGTAGTAGACCCAGCCCAGACTATCTATTATATGGCCGCTGTTGGGCCTTATCTTGAGCGCCCTCTTTATGTAACCCTCTGCCTCGTCAAGGTTTATACCACGCTCTGCCAGGGTGTAGCCTATGTAATTGAGGGCATCTGCATGTTCGGGGTCTATCTCTATCACCTTGCGCATCTGGGCTATACAGTCCTCCCATCTTCCGCTTTCATCGTAGATGACACCGAGCATGAAGTAAACCTCTGTGTTACGGGAGTCCACATCTATGGCATCCATGAGTGTATCTATGGCATCCTGAAGTCTGCCCGCACTGCGCTGCAGGGAGGCAAGTAGCTTGTAGAGTTCCACATCATCACCCTTTATGTTTATGGACTCGCGTAGTGCCTGTATGGCTTCATCGTATCTGCCCTGCCTTTCGAATATGAAGGCAAGGTGTATCTTTGCGTCTATGTACTCATCCCTCTCAGGGCTTATCCTGTTGAACTCCCTTATGGCCTCTTCTATCTGGCCATTCTCCTCGTATGCGGTTCCCAGGTAGTAGTGAATCCTGTCCTTCTCCTTCGCAAGCTCCAGGGCATTCTTGAACATCTCTATGGCCTGCTCGAACTTCTTCTGCTCAAACCTTATGAGACCGATCTTAACAAACATCTCCACCCTGAGCATGTCTATGTGGGAGAGCACCTCGTATTCCTTTACCGCCTCCTCGAACCTTTTCTGCTGTATAAGGAGCATCCCCAGGTGTCTTCTGGTGTTTATGTCTGTTGGAACGAGCTGAAGGGCCTTTCTGTATGTCTCTATGGCCTTGTCCATATCTCCCATCCTCTCGTAGACACCGGCAAGGTCTATGTATGCAGGGTGGAAGGTGGATTTCAGCTCAAGGGTCTTCTGGTAATATTCTTTAGCCCTCTCGAAGTTACCCTTCTGTGCCTCGAGCCTTCCTATGTAGTAATGCCCTATGGTTGCAGATGGTTTCATCTTGACCAGTTTCTCGAAGACCTCAAGGGCTTCGTCGTAGCGTTTGAGCTTTCCGTAGAGGGAGCCCAGCAGCACGTAGGAACGCTGCTCGCCAGGGTCGAGTTCTATGGCCTTCTCGTATTCGACTATCGCCTGGTCGTATTGCTTGAGTATGGAGTAAAGCTCCCCGAGGAAGAGCCTTGCTGGCATGTAGTCAGGGCCCACATCCTTTGCCTTCTCCAGAAGCTCCACCGAAAGCTCTGTGTCTCCCTTGCGCAGATACAGATGAGCCAGATCAGTGTAGAGGAGTGCAGATGAGGGGTCTATGTCTATACACTTTTTGTAGTAGCTTATGGCGCTGTCTACATCGCCGTCCTTTGCGGCAAGCTGGGCAAGGACAAAGTAGTAGTATAGGTCCGATGGGTTATACCTCTTTATGGTTACATTCTTCAGTCCTGTGCCACTGCCTTTTGAGAAAAGGAAAAACCCCTTTGCATCAAGGGGCAGCAACAAGAACAGAATGAAGATAAAAATCAATCCCCTTAAATGTTTCATCACCCGTTCCCTTTATATTGATATTCTACCACCTTTTCGGGGTATAGTCAATTCATCTTCACCTGTTGATCCTGCACGCTGGCAGGGGATTCCACCCTCTTGACCCTTCGTGCAACTTCCTCTGGGAGGGTAGAGCAATCTATGTTCATATCGGCAAGAATCTCTGTGAGTATGGCTACCTTTTCTCTTACAGGAAGATGTTTGTGTACCACGATGTAACGCTGATTTCTGAACACAAAGGCCCCGCCAGTGGTATTCAGCTCTGCCCGGCGAAGATCGTCGTACTCGAGCCTTACAGAAAGCCTCTCCCTTATCACATCCTCCATGAGCTTTAGAAGTTCCCTCTCTTTCACGATAATAATATTGTCGGCCAAAGCCACCTGGTTGTCAAGCCCAAACCACAGGGTTTGACAGCACTGTAATATGTGTTAGATTCTTTAGGTAAGGAGAACAGAGGATGAAGCTGCCCCCACCTGTAACTATGGTAATATTCGGTGCCACAGGAGACCTTGCAAGAAGAAAGCTCCTGCCGGCCCTCTACAGGCTGAAGACCCTCGGGATACTGCCAGAGTGTTTCAACATAGTCGGGGTATCGGCAAGGGAGATGAGTGACGAGGCCTTCCGTGAGTTCGTAAAGGACTCTGTTGAGGAACACTCGAAGGATGTGGACATAAAGAGCCTGTATCTGTTCGTTGCCTCTGCAAGTTTCATACCTATGGACTTCAACGACAGGGATGCCTACAGAAGGCTACGATACAGGCTCGACTACATAGACAAGCTCTGCAACCATCCTGTAAAGATATTCTACCTTGCCACACCACCTGATTATTTTCCCAGGATTGTGCGCTATCTTCACGCAGCAGGGCTTACCCATAAAGGGAACCCTTCGAGGCGCATAATAGTGGAAAAACCCTTTGGCACAGACCTTGGATCCGCACAAAAGCTCAACCGCCTTATACTTCGCTACTTCCGTGAGGAAGAGCTCTACAGGATAGACCACTACCTTGGCAAAGAGACGGTCCAGAACATACTCTTCTTCCGTTTTGCCAACGGCATATACGAGCCCCTGTGGAACGAGAAATACATAGACCATGTGCAGATAACCGTTGCGGAAAGAGACGGCATAGGTGGGCGTGGCAGGTACTTCGAGGCCGCCGGCATATTGAGGGACATGGTGCAGAACCATGTCATCCAGCTTCTCACCCTCATAGCCATGGAACCGCCTGTGAACCTCGAGCCATCCACCATAAGGGCAAAGAAGATAGAGCTGCTCGAGGCCATAAGACCAATACATGAAAAAGAGGTGGATAGATTCTGTATCAGGGGGCAATATGGCCCCAAGATCGTGGAGGGCCACAAGATACACTCCTACAGGGAGGAAGGTGATGTAAACCCACACTCTGCAACAGAGACATTCGTGGCCCTCAAGCTGTTTGTGGACAACTGGCGGTGGGCAGGGGTGCCCTTCTACCTTAGGACAGGAAAGAGGCTTAGAAAGAGGGTTACAGAGCTGTCCATATTCTACAGAGATGTGCCCCATTGCCTCTTCCGTGGGCTTGGCGAATGCCCCCAGCCCAACATACTCGTCCTAAGGATACAGCCCGATGAGGGCATCTCCTTCTCTTTCAATATAAAGGAGCCTGCAACCACCCACAACATAGACATGGTGCGCATGGACTTTTTCTACAAGAACTCCTACAATGTGGAACTGCCCCTTCCATACGAAAGGCTCCTCTACGATGTCATGCTGGGAGACCAGACCCTCTTTCCCCACTCAGAGGAGATAGAGAAGGCATGGAGACTCCTTGACCCTGTATCAAGGGGCTGGCAGGAGGCCCCAACCCCTGTCTTTCCAAACTACGAGCCATTCAGCTGGGGCCCCATAGAGGCCGATGAATTCATAAGAAAAGACGGCAGGGTGTGGCGAAACCCCTGAGAGGGATTCAGTTCGCCATCACCCCCACCATGACAGGCCATGGATAGAGACCGGGTGCTGTGTTGTCTGCAAGGTAGAACCTGTAGTTTATAACCTTTGTCATATATCCAGTAACTCCTGGATAGGGCTCATAGACAGCTCCTCCACTGGATAGGATGCTCACCACCGTTGTTCCAGAGTCCACCTCGATTTCACTGAATGGGGTATCCACTGCGCGCTCGAAATAGATCACATAGGAGCTGTTGGTCTTTACCCTGAGGACCGTTCCGCTGTGAATCTCGACATAACCTCTTTTCACATCCGCCCTGGTTACCTCGATGGCACCTGCCTGGTCAACCACCTGAGCACTGAGCACCGGAAGAACCCTTGCATACACCCTAACCTCTGCGCTGCCACTTCCTGCGTGGGCAACGCCTCCGTAGAGTGCCATGAACCCTAAAACCATCACTATGATTATATCTTTAAGTAGCCTCTTCATCTTCTTGTTCCTCCTGCCCATATATATATGAAAGAACCATGCCAAACTCCTAACCACTTGAAATACAAGGATATTTCTTCCAGCCACGATGGATGGACCACCACTCTTGTGTGCGTTTTCGCACACATGGATACACCCTGTTTGAGAAAAGTGCTTGATTATCGGCTGGTTACAGCGAAGAAAAGGCTGCCTCTATGGCTGGAGCTGGTGTGCTAATCCGCTCTGGTGTGCGGTTATGACACAGCTGTGCCGGAGTAAATCTGTGGCTTGGGCTGTTTTTTTGGCTAATCGATGGAATATTTCTGTAGTTTTCTTATCAGTGCCCGTCTGCTTATCCCCAGGGCCTGGGCTGCCCTGGTTCTGTTTCCATCGTATCTTTTGAGCACACTCTGGATGTGTCTTCTCACCACCTCATCGAGGGTGAGGCGTGGCTGTATTGGGGAGGCCTGCTGGAAGTCTTCTTTCATGTAGGATGGAAGGTCTTCCACCCTTATGAAGGGTTCTTTTGCAAGGATTGCAGCCCTTTCTATGACATTCTCGAGCTCTCTCACATTGCCTGGCCAGTGGTAGGAAAGAAGGAGCCTCTGGGCAGGCCGTGATATACCGGTTATCTTCTTGCCCGTTCTCTGCGAGAAGAGGGAGAGGAAGTGCCTTAAGAGAAGCAGTATATCGTCCCTTCTCTCCCTCAGCGGGGGTATGTATATGGTTATGGGGGTGAGCCGGTAGTAGAGGTCTTCACGGAATCGGCCCTCTTTCACCTCTTCCCAGAGGTCCTTGTTGGTGGCAGCTATCACCCTGCACTCTGCCCTGAGGGTCATGTTGCTGCCCACGGGTCTGAACTCTCCATTTTGCAGCACCCTCAGAAGATGGGGCTGCACAGACAGGGGAAGCTCACCCACCTCGTCAAGGAAGATGGTGCCCCTTCGGGCGGTCTCGAAGAGCCCCTTCTTGTCTGCCACTGCCCCTGTGAATGCACCCTTCTTGTGTCCAAAGAGCTCACTCTCTATGAGGGTCTCGACCACCCCTCCACAGTTGAAGGTAACGAAGGGCTCGTCCTTTACAGGGCTTGTCTCGTGTATGGCCCGTGCTATGAGCTCTTTGCCTGTGCCTGTCTCACCTGTGATGGTTACTGTCCTGTAGTAGGGGGCGATGCGACGGATGAAGCTGAAGACCTCGAGCATCTGGGGGTTTCTTCCCACGATACCACTGAAGGTGTACTTCCTTGTAAGCTCCCTCTCGAGGGTTGCGGTCTCCACCCTCAGGGCCACAAGCTCCCGTATGCGCTCTATGAGTCTTCTGAACTCCTCGGTATCTACCTCGGTGCGGAAACACCCGCTCGCGCCCTCCCTCAGGGCATCCACCACATCCACCTGGCCGTCTCCAAAGAGGATGACCTCTGGTCTCGGGTCCCTGTGCTTTATGCTCTTTAGAAACTCGATATTGTCGCCTATCATTACCACATCGTAGCTCTTACGGGCCACCGTTGAAAGCAGCTCTCCCTCTGCCACGCTCTCTACCACCTCATCACTTATTACATCCTTTATGTGTTCTGGAAGATGAAGAGACCCTGATACGAGGATCTTCAATGTGGGATACTTTCTTTCTACCATATTACTGTAACAACCAGTGTGTCGTTATATGTTCCCACACTTACATTCTGTCCTGGGGGTATTCTGCCATACACAGTAAGTGATGTAGCCCTGTTTCTCCTCACCCATGCTATCCTGAAGATGGTACCACCTGTGCCGTTTCCCCAGATCCGCGTGCGATTGCTGTTCGTATAGAGGTTGTAGTCAAGAAGGTCGGGAAGGCTGGTGTGCTTCATGCTGCGCGGGTTGAACCCGCCGGAGTTGTTGCTGGGCCCTATGGTCACTATTACCAGCGCATTTCTGGAGCAACCTATCGTGATGGTGCCTGTTGTGTCAAGTGGGGTGGGGGACAATGTATCGTAGGTGCCGAAATCAACTGTAGAGGCACTCACACTACACTGAGCCCACACCGAAGTGCCTGCCATGAGCACATACAGCAGAACACCTATCAGGACATTCCGAAATCTCATTACACAACCCCTTCATACATAATACACCAGAACAGATGTATTTTCCACACTTACATGGAGCCTATCTTATAACCCTTATCTCCACCCTCCTGTTGAGTGCCCTTACATCTGATACATGGCAGCACTCGCCCATGCCCATTATGTTTATAAGCCTTGCCGGTATACCGCTTTCCTCGAGGGCCTTCTTTACCGTTATGGCCCTTCTTACAGAAAGCCTATGGTTGTACTCTTCTGTGCCTATATCACATGTGTAGCCTTTAACATCTATCCTTCTCAGCTCGACACCCTCAAGTGCCCTTGCAAACTGCCTGATCCTTTCGACCTCTTCACTTCTCAGGCTGTGTCTGTCGAAGTCGAAGTGTATGACTATGGAAAGGGGTGCTGCCTTTTCGGTCTCCTCCTGTGGTCTGGCCGCCTGTGGTTTGGCAGCAGGTGCTGGTGGTGTCAGAGGAGGCTTTACAGCAGGACTTACAGATGATGGCACCTTTTCTTCCACATCTGCCTCTGTCTCCATGGCAGTTGCAGCCACCTGCTTTCCCTCTTCTCTCATCTCTTCGGCAGGTTGCGGGGCTTTAGCCCATCTGACATTTCTACACACCACATCTCCAACCTCGACGAACATCTCCTCCGATGGGGGCACATCTATCAGTGCCTCGCACTCGCCTTCCTCGAAGAGAAGCCTTACAGTGTGGACCCCCTGTTTGAGAAGTCTCAGGTCATCACCCTCCATGAACACACATCTTTCCTCGTCCTCCTCTATTACCTCCTCTTCCTGCCTGAAGTTGTCCATGTAGAACTCCCCGTCACTGCCCGTATCGAACAACACCTCTCCATCCGGAAGCACCATGACAACCTCTTTGTACTTCATTGGTTCTCTTCTGCCGTCCACCTCCATGAACAGCCTTCCGGTGAGGAGCTGAATCTTTCTTATACCGAAGTCCAGGCAGAACCCTCCCATAAGTGCTGGAGACACATACTTCATAACCTCTGGCACATAGTAGTCCATGGGGAGGTCTCTCACTTTGATGGAAACCTGGTTGTCGATGTATGAGGCGAGGGTGGGAATAAAGAGGTATCCCTCTTCATCTGTTCTGCCCATCAGCTGGCTGTTGACATATACTGGCACATCTTCGAGCCTGTCGACCCTTACAAGCCCGAAGCTACCACGAACAGGTCTCGAGAGTCCAACCTTTCCCCCAAGGCTGAGCACAGAGCCAGAAAAAGACAACCTTGTATAGTTTCTACTGCCTGAGGTGGAGTCCTCGAGTGTCTGGTCTATCCTGTATATTCCATGGTCTGCGTTGATCTGCAAGGACGGGTCCACCCTGTTTGTGGTTACACTGGGGGTAGTGTCCCTCTCAAAGAGAACCCTCCACCCATAGCCCTCTCCAGCGGGCATCCTGTTCTGTATCTGAACCTTCGCATTCTCACCTGATGTCTCTTTTGTGTAGCCTGTATTCACATATACATCCTTTCCTGCTGGATAATAATTGAGCCCCAGGAAGAACTCGTTTGTATCTGCCCCTGCCTCCACCCTCTTGAGGCGTGTATAGAGGATAAATTCTCTACTGAGGGTCCTTGAATACCTTACGGAGTATTCCCGTCTTTCTCGCCCGTTGTGGTATCTGACCGAGTTTATGTTGGCCGCTATCACACCACCTTCGGTGGTGCCATAGTTCACACCTCCACCCACCTCGTACTTCACCCCCAGGGATGTGCCGTTAATACTCGATATGTTTTCATAATCCTCTGTGTATGCACTCACAGAGAGGCTTGCGCTCTTGTTCTCCCTTACATAACTGTAGCCCAGAGAGCCCGCCCCACCGCCTCTGCCATCGGTGTTGCTTCCCCTTACCCTCACCGTAACGAGCCCTGCTTTCGGAAAGACCCTCGATACATCTGCTCCAAGATTCACGAATCCCTCTGAAAGCTCTGTGCTCAGGCCTGCTGTAAGGAAATCGGTAAAGCCATAACGGTGAAACCCCGTGAGGACAGGCTTATCGTAGGAAAAACTTTTCAACCCGAAGTCCTCCCTCTTGACCCCCACAGCATAGCTGTACTCATGCAGCCCCTTGCTGAGCACCGTGTCTGTAAAGTAGTAGGGGTACCTAAGCCTTCTCTCAACCCCGAAGGCATCCCTAATGACCACCTCCACAGTCCTTGAACCCACTGTCTGGTAGATATTTCGCAGTTCGAACTCCCCTGGCGAGAGCCGTTCCCTGCTTATGAGCACATTGTCCATGTAGACCTCTACATCTGAGGGTGTGGTCAGGAACCCGCGGATATTCAGCTTTGGCTGTTTTATGAAGTAGGGGTTTATGGTGAACACCTTTGAGAAGCTCACCCCACCGAGCATCACACTGCCCCCCAGCCCACCTGACGAACCTATGAAGTCTCCCAGAACGAGCCTTGTCATATCCTCCCTGTCATCGTGGGTCAGGCTTGTTGAAAGGCGGCTGAACCTCTCTTCCGTATCGTTCCTTGTATACGATGTATCTGTAAGGAAGAGCCATCCCCGGTGCCTTATGCCCAGTTGGTTGGTGAGCGTGAAGGTCTCAAAATCCGCTCTGTCATCATGAGTGTATACGAGCCCGTAGTTCAAGAAGGCAGCAGAGTGTTCTGGCCTGAAGACCCTTTCAACCCTCCTTGCTCCCATGTCAACCACATGTAGCCTCAGGAGCCTCGGGGCTGCCGTTATGGAGAGCGCTATGGCTTCTTCGTCAAGGCTGAAGCTCACCCCTTCTATGGAGCTAAGGGATATGTAGGACTCACCTTCAACAGTTACCATCCTTCCCTCTATACCCTCTCTGAAGCCCATCTCCTCGAGGTCCTCCATCCTGACGAGGAAGTCCCCATCATCGGTGAGAACCATGAAGAACTCTCCCCTGCGTTCATGGTTCACCACCACATCCGCTATTATCATCTCATCTGAAAGGGCTGTATATGGGAGGCAAAAAAAAGAAAAAAAGATTGTTCCGCATACAAGAAAAACATGTATGCGTTCTATGAAGGCGGCGGATCTATCGTTTTCTCTAAGGCACACACATCGCCTTCTGGACATCTAACCTGCCTGAAAAGTCCACCCTGTCGGTATCAACAGCAACACCTATCTCTTTCAACCTCTCACAGACATCCTTCTTGAGTTTTACCCTGTACACCCTCTTTACCCCGTGGAGCAGGTACCACCCTGCAATGCTTTCTTCAAACACCTTCTCTCCCTTCTCGTCCAGGCCTGTAACACCTATGGTGTTTATCCTGAAGTGCACATTGCCGCTGTTCTTTATGGTAATGAGAAGGGCTCCATCATTCAGTTCCATCTTCTCTATATCTCCTGCGACCTTCTCTCTCACGGGCTTGACGAAAACTGGCACACCGAACCTCAGTGCTATATGCACGGCCGTTGCCTTCTTCTTTATATCCTCGGGCACACCCTGTATGAAGATCCTGTAGGTCCTCTCCACGCCAGCCGGTGGCATCTTTACCCCGAGCCTTATGGCACGCCTCTTTTCGGGCTCAACAGTAATGACCTTTGGATAATATATTATGTCCTTCGAAGGGGTGTAGAGGTCTTTACCCTCTTCATCCTGCTTCCACTCCACAAGCTTTGCCTCGAACTTGAACCTCTTCTTGTCGTCGTTTATTATGGTTACAATAGCTGACCTTACATTCCCACTGAAGACCACCTTTATGGGGGCTATCCTGAAACCCTTTGTGTGGGCCGGTGTAGAGATCAGGATAGAAGATAGAGATACAATACCAGTATATAGGATCAGCCTTTTCAGAACCCTCTTCATCATGGCATTACATCAAACTATACGACAAACCTCCCTCTTTTTCAAGACAAAAGAGGGGGATGTGTACACATCCCCCTCTTTAAGACAAGGCCCCTGGCTTATTCTATCGAACCTTAAAAGCTCAGTAGGTAACCGTAACGGTTACCGTATCGGTATATGTCCCTGCTGGCACCGCGGTGTAATCAATCTCAAGCACATCCCCTGTGATGCCAAGTGTTACTGCAGCATTACGCCCGTTACCTGTTCCACCTGTATTACCAATATTCATCACATAGGGTATAAGGTTTACACCATCGCTCATACAGTGCTCCTTCGTACAGCCTGTATCATTCGCCCCTACCTCACCTGTTACATTCCAGCCCACACCACTTGTGCACCAGATCTCAAGGTCAGGATTGGCTGCCACACCTAATACATCACCTGATGTGAGTGTTCCGAAGTCAAGAGATGCTGTGGCGACAGAGAACTGACAGGTACCCTGCACCGCAGCGGTTACATTAACGGTACCCGTGGTTGTGGCCGCCCATACCCTGCCAGCCCCAAGGACCAGCACCATGATGACTATCAATGCACCCAGTCTCCTCATAGCTCAACCCTCCTTTATCTGTAATTTCTTTACCCCCTGATATATCCTTTACCTGAAATTATAGCCCTACCGAGGGATGGTGTCAAGCCTAAAATTACCCTTTAGGGTAAAAAATAAATCTGGACTATCCACCCACCCTGGACACAAAAAAACGGGGTCAGCAAGACCCCGCATATATTCTACCTTCCAGGCTGCTGGTTGCCTTAATCCTCTTTACAGGCCATGTGCGCCCTCGCTATGCCGTCTTCTTCTCTTCTTTTTCGGATGCCTCTTTCTTCTCCACCAGCTCTATCACCGAAAGGGGTGCGCAATCTCCCTTGCGGTTGCCGAGTTTGAGTATCCTCGTGTATCCGCCTGCCCTTGTGGTGTAGCGCTTTGCTATGTCTTCGAAGAGCTTTGTAACCATGGCCTTGTTTCGCATGAATGCCATGGCCCTTCTTCTTGCAGGAAGGGTTCCCTTCTTGCCCAGGGTAATCATCCTCTCGGCATATCTTCTGAGGAGCTTTGCCTTCGGTGTGGTGGTCTTTATGCGCTCGTGCTCGAAGAGGGAGTTCACCATGTTTGCCATCATGCAGCGAAGGTGTCCTGCTGGTCTTGAAAGCCGTTTGTCGTCTCTATTGTGTCTCATCTCAAAACACCCCTTTTATTCCGTCTCTTTGCTCTTTTCCAGGTGCATGCGGTCGAGCTCCTCACGGGATGGGAAGCCATCGAGCTTCATGCCGAAGTCAAGCCCCATGCCGTGGAGAATCTCCTTTATCTCGTTGAGCGATTTCCTGCCGAAGTTCTTCGTTTTGAGCATCTCCTGCTCGGTCTTCTGCACCATCTCGCCTATGTACTTTATATCTGCGTTCTTGAGACAGTTTGCACTCCTCACCGAGAGCTCGAGCTCGTCCACCGTCTTGAAGAGGTTCTCGTTGTACCAGGGTTTGTTCTCGAGCCTTTCCTCTACGCTCTCTTCTTCTGCGCCCTCATCTTCTTCAAAGGCTATGAACACAGAGAGCTGGTCCTTGAGGATCTTTGCCGCTATGCCCACGGCTGTCTGTGGGTCTATGGCACCGGTGGTCCAGACCTCGAGGGTGAGCTTGTCGTAGTCCGTTCTGTGTCCCACCCGGGCCTGGCTCACATCGAATGTGGCCCTTATGACAGGCTGGAATATGGCATCCACAGGCACAACGCCCACCGGGGAGTCCGGCAGCTTGTTCCGTTCAGCCGGTACATAGCCCCTGCCACCTTCCACGGTCATCTCGCAGACGAGTTTTCCGTCCTTACCCACGGTTGCTATGTAGAGCTCAGGGTTGAGCACTTCCACCGCTGGATCACACTCGATGTCTGCTGCCCTTACCTCTTTGGGTTCTGTAACATTGAGTCTTATGGTCTTTGGCCCTTCTCCGTCGAGCCTGAGCCTTACCTGTTTCAGGTTCAGAATAATATCTGTAACATCCTCTTTTACCCCTGGAATACTGGTGAACTCATAGAGCACTCCATCAAACCTTACATTCGTTATGGCTGCACCACGAAGGGATGAAAGAAGGATCCTGCGAAGCGAGTTGCCCAGGGTCGTGCCATAGCCCCTCTCAAGGGGTTCTGCCACGAACTTACCATAGGTATCTGTGAGTTTTACTGCCTCGAGTGTCTTTGGTTTTATAAGGTCTCGCCAGTTTTTCTGCATATTCTGCATAGTCCCCCCGTTTTTGTGAAATAATGTTAATTACGCCCTTAACATTACTTTGAATAAAGCTCTACTATGAGGTGTTCTTCAATGGGCATGGTTACATCCATCCTCTGGGGCAGCCTTGTTACGACACCCTTGAGGTTACCTGCATTCAGGGAGAGCCATTCCGGTATGCCTCTTCTCTCTGCGCTCTTAAGGTTCTCTTTGAGTTTCTCACCGCCTTTGAGCTTTTCGGCCACCTCTATTGTGTTCCCTTCTCTTATCATGTACGATGGTATATTCACCTTTCTTCCATTTACCCTGAAGTGCCCCTGGGTAATGAGTATCCTCGCCTCTCTTCTTGAAGAGGCGAAACCGAGTCTGAAGACCACATTATCGAGCCTTCTTTCAAGAAGGGAAATCAGGTTTTCACCCGTAACCCCGCGCATCCTTTCGGCCTTCTTGAAGAGGTTGTGGAACTGGTTTTCGAGAAGCCCATAGATGCGTTTTACCTTCTGTTTCTCTCTGAGCTGGAGTCCGTACTCGCTTATCTTGCTTCTGGACTGGCCGTGCTGGCCTGGGGGGTAGGGTCTTCTCTCAAAGGCACACTTGTCAGTGAAGCACCTTTCCCCCTTGAGAAAGAGCTTCATCCCCTCACGCCTGCACAGTTTACATACAGGACCTGTATATCTTGCCAACTTCTACCTCCTTGAATTTAAAAATATCAGACCCTTCTTCTCTTTGGTGGCCTGCAACCGTTGTGTGGTATGGGAGTTACATCCCTTATGAGTGTTATGCTCAGCCCTGCTGTCTGCAAAGACCTGAGGGCTGCCTCCCTGCCTGCTCCAGGCCCCTTTATGTGCACATCCACACTTCTCATTCCACATTCCATGGCCTTTCTCGCAGCCGATGTTGCTGCCACCTGTGCGGCAAAGGGTGTGCCCTTTCTTGAGCCCTTGAATCCTTCGCTCCCTGCACTGGCCCAGGCAACCACATTGCCCTGTGGGTCTGTTATGGTAATTATGGTGTTGTTGAATGTAGCCTTTATGTGTGCAACACCTTTTGGCACATTCTTCTTCGTCTTCTTAACCCTTGCCATAGGAAAGCTCCTCCGAAGCTCTTATTTTTTGGTCTTAACGGCTCCCTTGCGCGGGCCCTTTCTGGTTCTTGCGTTGGTTCTTGTGCGCTGCCCCCTTGCAGGAAGCCCCATCCTGTGCCGCAATCCACGATAGGCGCCAAGGTCTATGAGCCTTTTTATGTTCATGGCCACTTCTTTGCGAAGGTCTCCTTCCACCTTGTACTCATTGTCTATTACCTTCCTTATCCTCGAGACCTCGTCATCTGTAAGCTCCTTCGCCCTCTTCGATGGAGGCACATCTGCCGTCGTGAGTATCTTGCCCGCAGAGGAGCGTCCTATCCCGTATATGCGGGTAAGGGCTATATCTATCCGTTTGTCCTTTGGCAGGTCGACTCCTGCTATCCTTGGCACTTTTCTGTAACCTCCTTTTTGTATTAACCCTGACGCTGCTTGTGTTTGGGGTTCTCACACATAACCCGCACCACACCCTTACGCCTTATAATCTTGCACTTTGCACATATCTTCTTTACAGAGCTCCTTACCTTCATCTTCCCACCTCACTTTACCCTGTATACTATCCGTCCTCTTGTAAGGTCATAGGGTGAAAGCTCCACTATGACCTTATCACCTGGTAGAATCTTTATAAAATACATCCTCATCTTTCCCGACACATAGGCAAGCACCCTGTGTCCGTTCTCAAGCTCAACCCTGAACATGGCATTGGGCAGTGTCTCCACGACCGTTCCTTCTACCTGTATAGCCTCTTCCTTTGGCATAACCCCCCTATGTTTTACTCAGGACGATGGCACCATCTTTCGTTATCGCCACCGAGTGCTCGAAGTGTGCCGAAAGGCTGCCATCCATGGTAACCGCTGTCCACCCATCTTCGAGTATCTTCACCGCACTGTCGCCTGCATTGACCATCGGCTCTATGGCCAGCACCATACCCTCCTTGAGCACAATGCCCTTGCCAGGGCTGCCGAAGTTTGGCACCTGAGGGGCCTCGTGCAGTTCCCTGCCTATCCCGTGCCCAACGAAGGCCCTTACCACGGAGAACCCCGCACCTTCGGCACAGCTCTGTATGGCATGGGATATGTCGTAGAGCCTGTTACCCACCCTTGCCTCTTCTATCGCAAGCTCAAGACACCTCAGGGTTACATCTATGAGCCTCTGTGCCTCAGGGGTTGTCTCTCCCACAGGCACCGTTACAGCCGCATCTCCGTAATAGCCATCGCAGCAGACGCCAAAATCTATGCTTACTATATCTCCTTCTCTTAATACCTTGCTTTCCGAGGGCATCCCGTGGACCACCTCGTGGTTTACCGACACGCACAGACAATAGGGATAGCCGTTATACCCCTTGAATGCTGGTCTGGCTCCTCTTTTTCTGGTCTCCCCCTCGCATATCCTCTCAAGCTCCATTGTGCTTGTACCAGGGGAAACCCTCGCTTTTAAGACCTCCAGCACCTCTGCAACTATCTGGTTGCTCCTTCTGAGTTTCTCTATCTCAGCCGGGGTTTTCAGTATAACCTCTTCTATCCTCAATTGCCTTTACTATGTTCTCCGTAATGCCGTCCATACTGCCAATGCCACCTACGGCCCTGTAGAGCCCTTTCTCCCTGTAATACTCTATGACGGGTCTTGTCTCCTCTTCATATATCCTGAGCCTTGCCCTTATGGTCTCTTCCTTGTCGTCATCGCGCTGATATAGCTCCACACCGCAGTTATCACATGTATCTGTATTGACCGGTGGATTGAATGTAACATGATACACCGCACCACATCCCCTGCATACCCTTCTACCACTCAACCTTCTCACAAGCTCTCTTTCCTCCACCTCTATGCCAACCACGGCATCTATCTTCTTTCCAATCTTCTCGAGTGTTCTCTCGAGGGCCTCTGCCTGTGCCACATTTCTGGGAAAACCATCGAGTATGAAGCCACCTGCACAGTCCCTGCTCTTAAGCCTTTCTGCCACCATCTCCACCACCAGATCATCCGGCACCAGGACACCCTTTTCCATGTAGTCCTTCGCCTTGAGTCCCAGGGTGGTCTTCTCCCGCACATTCATCCTGAGAATATCACCTGTTGAAATCTGTGGTATGTGAAACCTTTCTGAAAGTATCTTTGCCTGCGTTCCCTTACCTGCTCCAGGCGGACCCATAAGAATTATATTCATGGCTATCAAGCATACCTTCCTTTTATTTTTCCTTTCTTCAAAAGCCCCTCGTAGCTGCGTGCAAAGAGATGGGCCTCTATCTGCTGGGCTGTATCCATGGCAACACCCACCACTATGAGCAACGCCGTGCCCCCGAAATAGAATGGCACATTGAACTCCCATATGAGTATGCTTGGCAGTATGCAGACTGCCGAGAGATAAAGCCCACCCCAGAATACAAGCCTTGACAGAACCCTGTCTATGTAGTCGGCCGTATTCTGGCCAGGCCGTATGCCCGGTATGAACCCTCCGTATTTTTTGAGGTTCTCTGCCACATCCTTGGGGTTGAAGAGTATGGCCGTATAGAAATAGGCGAAGAATATTATAAGCCCCACAAACACAAGATTGTACAACACCCCCCCTGGGTTCAGGCTCTCTGCGAGCCAGCTCATAACTGGTATATCCGTGAGTCCCACCACCGTTGCCGGAAACAGTATTATAGAAGATGCAAATATGGGTGGTATAACCCCTGAGGGGTTTATCTTGAGAGGAAGATGCTGCACACCTCCGCCCATCATCTTTCTGCCCACGATCCGTTTGGGATACTGTATGGGTATCCTTCTCTGTGCCGTCTCCATGTATACTATGAATGCTATGGTTCCTACAATTATAAAGAGTATGAGAAGGGCGAGCAGGAACTCTATCTCCCCTGCCCTCACAAGGTTTATGGTATTGCCCACGGCCGATGGCATCCTTGCCACTATTCCAGCAAATATTATAAGGGATATACCGTTTCCTATACCCCTCTCTGTTATCTGTTCACCAAGCCACATTATGAATGCCGTGCCTGCCGTAAGGGTAATGGCTGTCATTATCCTGAATGTCCAGCCCGGTGTAAGCACTATGGGCTCGCCCCCTGGGCCTGTCATCTTCTCGAGCCCTATGCTTATCATTATACCCTGCACCGCACTCAATACCACCGTGAGGTATCGAGTATACTCGGTTATCTTCTTTTTGCCCTGCTCACCCTCTTTCGAGAGCTTTTCGAGATGTGGCACCACAACAGTGAGAAGCTGCAGTATTATGGCGGCACTTATGTATGGCATTATACCAAGGGCGAATACCGAAAAGTTCTCGAGCGCCCCTCCGGTGAACATGGTTGCCATATCGAGCAATGTACCCCTTGCAGCCTGGAAGAACCCCTTGAGGGCATCGGCATCTATACCTGGTGTGGGTATGAACACACCCACACGATACACGGCAAGAAGAAACAGTGTAAAGAGTATCCTTTTCTGCAGCTCCGGAATCTTGGTGATATTTATTGCCGGGACCTTCTTTTCCACCCCTTAAAGAACCTCCACCTTACCGCCACAGGCCTCTATCTTTTCTCTGGCAGACTTGCTGAAAAGCTCTGCCCTTACGGTAAGTGCTATCTTTATGTTCCCATCTCCGAGCACCTTAAGGGGCAGCCTCTTCTTCTTTACAAGCCCCCTTTCCATGAGGACATCCTTGTCCACCACATCGCCCTCTTTGAAGCACTCTGCCAGGGTTCCAACATTTATTATAGAATAGACCTTCTTGAATATATTTGTAAAACCCCTTTTGGGCAGTCTTCTCTTGAGCGGCATCTGTCCGCCTTCGAACCCTGCCCGCACACCTCCACCGGCTCTCGAGTTCTGCCCCTTGGTGCCCCGTCCTGCGGTCTTGCCCCAGCCAGAGCCCTCCCCCCGGCCAACCCTTCTCTTCCTCTTCACTGCTCCACATGGAGGCTTGAGTCTATCGAGCATTCTCTTCTTCCTCCTCCTTGCACTCTTCAACATCTACGAGGTGTGAGACCTTCTGTATCATCCCCCTTATGGCCTTGTTGTCCTCGAAGACCCTGGTTCTATTTAGCCTTCTCAGGCCCAGCCCCTCAAGTGTCTGCCTCTGCTTTTCAGGGTAACCTATGGGGCTTTTCTTAAGCGTAACCTTGATTTTCCTCATCTCACCATCTCTTCGAGTTTCTTTCCTCTAAGGCGTGCCACATCCTCTGGGCTACGCAGTTTCTTCAGAGCATCTATCGTTGCCTTCACCATGTTGTGCGGGTTGTTGGAACCCAGAGACTTTGTGAGCACATTGTGTATACCGGAGCTTTCCACCACGGCCCTCACCCCACCACCTGCTATTATACCTGTACCCTGTGAGGCTGGCTTGAGGATTACCTTGCCTGCACCGTATTTGCCCATGACAGCATGTGGTATGGTGCCATTGACTATGGGTATCCTGAATATACTCTTTTTTGCCCTCTCTATGGCCTTTCTTATGGCATCTGGCACCTCGTTGGCCTTACCGAGCCCGTATCCTACCCAGCCCTTGCCGTCGCCAACCACCACCACCGCATTGAAGCTGAACCTTTTACCGCCCTTTACGACCTTCGAGACCCTGTTCAGATATACCAGTCTATCCTTTAATTCCAGCTCCTCTGGATTTGTCTTCTCCAACTTCATGCCTCCTCTAAAGGTTTATCCCTGTCTCTCTTACCCCTTCTGCAAGGGCTCTTACTCTTCCGTGGTAGAGGTAGCCGCTCCTGTCGAAGACGAGTTTTTCTATACCCTGCCTTTTTGCCAGCTCTCCCAGGTATTCGCCAACCTTTCTTGCGGCCTCGCACTTCTTGAGCCCCTTTATGGCCTCCTTCAGCTCCTGAGTAAGAGTGGATGCTGAAACAACGGTTCTGCCCTCGATGTCGTTAATAATCTGGGCGTATATGTGCCTGTTGCTCCTGTATACATTGAGACGCAGTCTTTCGGGTGTGCCTAATATCTTTTTGCGCACCCTTGCCTTTCTTCTGTGCCAGCCTGTAAGTCTCTTCCTTCTCATAGAGTATTAACCTCCAGCACCTTTGCCTGCTTTTCCTGCCTTTCTTATTATAACCTCGTCGCTGTAGCGTATGCCCTTGCCCTTGTATGGCACTGGTGGACGCAAGGAGCGTATCTCTGCAGCAACCTGCCCAACAAGCTGCTTGTTGTAGCCTGAAATTACGATGGATGTCTGTCTGTCAACCTTTGCGTTTATACCTTCAGGCAGTCTGTAGTTTACAGGGTTTGAGTATCCAAGGGAAAACACAAGGGTATCTCCCTTAAGTTCTGCCCTGTAGCCGACACCCACTATCTCGAGCTTCTTTTCGAACCCCTCAGAGACCCCCATGACCATGTTGGCTATGAGTGTCCTTGTAAGCCCGTGCATGGAGCGTGCAACCCTTGAGTCATCCCTTCTTTCCACCTTTATGGTAGAGCCCTCAACCGTAACACTGACCTCGTCTCTCAGTGGCAGACTCATGTTGCCCCTGGGGCCACTTACGCTTATGACCCCTTCTGCTATATTCACCTTCACACCCTGTGGTATCTCTATGGGTAGTTTTCCTATCCTTGACATATACTTTACCCCTTTAACATACTGTTCCTATAAGCTCTCCACCAACACCGAGTTTTCTTGCCTCTCTGTCTGAAAGGATTCCCTTCGATGTTGACAGTATGGCTATACCGAGCCCGTTCATAACCCTTGGTATCTCGTCCTTGCCCACATAGACCCTTCTGCCAGGCTTGCTCACCCTCTTTATCTCTGCTATCACCCTCTCCTTATTGGGCCCATACTTGAGCTTTATCTTGAGCCTTCTCGGTCTGTCCTCCTGGTTGGAAGAGTAGTCCTCGATATATCCCTCTTCTTTGAGTATTCTTGCTACCTCGAGCTTTATCCTGGAAAGAGGCACTTCCACCTCTCTGTGGTTTGCCTGTATGGCATTGCGTATCCTTGTGAACATATCTGCTATGGGATCAGTGGTTACCATACCCTACTCCTTACCAGCTTGATTTTATAACGCCTGGCAGTTCCCCCTTGAGTGCCATCGTTCTGAGACAGATTCTACACATATCGAACTTCCTGTAATACGCCCTTGCCCTTCCACACAGTGGACATCGGTGGTACTGCCTTACCCTGAACTTCGGTTTTCTTTTAGCCTTTGCTATGAGAGCCTTTCTTGCCAATCTAAGTTTCCCCCTCTTCTTACTTTTTGAAAGGCATGCCCATGTGTTTGAGCAGCGCCTTACCCTCCTCATCTGTCTGTGCGGTGGTATTTATCGTTATGTTCATGCCCCTTATCTTATCCACCTTGTCGTAGTCCACCTCAGGGAATATTATCTGCTCTTTTATGCCCATGGTATAATTGCCCTTTCCATCGAACCCTTTATCACTCACGCCCTTGAAGTCTCTTATTCTGGGCATGGCAAAGTTTATGAACCTGTCAAAGAACTCGTACATCCTTATCCCCCGCAGTGTAACCTTGCACCCTATGGGCATGCCTGCACGAAGCTTGAAGGAAGCTATGGACTTCTTTGCCCTTGTAACCACAGGTCTCTGCCCGGTTATGGCGCTCAGGTCTCTCATGGCACTGTCTATAACCTTTATGTCCCTTACGGCCTCACCGAGCCCTATGTTCACAACTATCTTTTCGAGCTTTGGCACCTGCATGATGTTCTTGTAGCCAAACTCCTTCATGAGTTCCGGCGCCACCTTACTCCTGTATATCTCCTTCAATCTGGGCATCATCTGTCAAGCACCTCACCACAGGATTTGCAGTATCTTACCTTCTTACCATCTTCAAGAAACTTTCTTCCCACACGCACCCCTTTCTTGCACTTATCACATATGATCATAAGGTTCGATACATGTATGGGGGCCTCTTTCTCTATCACTCCCCCCTGGGGATATTTTGCTGTGGGCTTCTGGTGTTTTTTCACCATGTTGAGTTTTTCCACCAGAGC
Organism: Deltaproteobacteria bacterium; assembly: GCA_015492245.1. Classification (GTDB taxonomy): domain Bacteria; phylum Desulfobacterota; class GWC2-55-46; order GWC2-55-46; family DRQE01; genus DRQE01. Next base: position 30,716 of record WGFM01000026.1, read on the forward strand.
CATGGCCCTGTCAGGCAATACCCTTATGATTCTTCCGGTCTTGCCCTTCTCTCTACCTGTTGTAACCATCACATTGTCGTCTTTTCTTATCTTAAACTTTCTCATCGTTCGAGCCACTCCTTACAGAACCTCAGGCGCAAGGGATATTATCTTAAGGAATCTCTTTGCCCTCAGCTCTCTTGCCACGGGGCCGAATATTCTGGTTCCTATGGGGTCATTATCCTTGTTTATAATGACAACAGAGTTGTCATCGAACTTTATATAGGAACCATCGGGCCTTCTGAGGGGTTTGACAGTTCTCACCACCACGGCCCTTACCACATCTCCCTTCTTTACTCTGGACTCTGGTATGGCCTCCTTGACATTAACCACTATCACATCTCCCACACTGGCGAACCTCTTGTTTGACGCCCCTATGACCCTTATACACGAGACCTTCTTTGCACCAGAGTTGTCGGCAACACTCAGCATGGTTCGCATCTGTATCATCTTGCCCTCTCCAGTATCTCTTTAATACGCCAGCGTTTGTGCCTGCTAATCGGGCGGGTCTCCACTATGACCACCTTGTCGCCCTTCTTGCAGTCGTTGTTCTCATCATGTGCCATGAACTTCACACGCCTTCTGACATACTTGCCGTAAAGCGGATGTTTCTCGAGCCTTTCCACCATCACAACCCTGGTCCTGTCCATCCTGTCGCTAACAATCCATCCTACAAAGCTCTTTCTTCTGCCTCTTGCCTGACCCATGGTCTTATTCACCTTTTCCCTCTTTTAGTTCTTTCTCTCTTATAATGGTCTTGACCCTTGCTATATCCTTTTCAACAAGCCTCTTTTTTACCGGGTTTTCAAGCTGCCCCATCGAGTGCTGTATTCTCATGTTGAAGAGTTCCTTTCTCAGTTCCTCTTCTTTTGTTCTGAGCTCATCTGTATCCATTGCTCTCAACTCTTCCGGATTCATACAATGTCCTCCCTCTTTACGAACTTTGTGCCTATGGGGAGTTTATGGGATGCAAGCCTGAAGGCCTCTTTTGCCACATCTTCTGGCACACCTTCCATCTCGTAGAGGATTCTCCCTGGTCTTACCACTGCCACCCATTCTTCTGGCGAGCCCTTTCCGCTACCCATCCTTGTTTCTGCCGGCTTTTTGGTAATGGGTTTGTCAGGGAATATCCTTATCCAGACCTTGCCACCTCTTTTTACATGCCTTGTTATGGCCACCCTTGCGGCCTCTATCTGCCTTGCCGTAATCCATCCGCGCCCGGTGGCCTTAAGCCCGTACATACCGAAGCCGAGGGTTGCCCCCCCCTTGGTCATACCCTTTCTGCGGCCTCTCTGCTGTTTGCGATACTTTGTCTTCTTTGGCATCAACATGACAAACTTTCCTCCTTACGCACCCTGGGTGGGGTGGGCTGCCTGCGCTGCCTCCTGGCTCTCGGGCTGTATTTCGAAGTCTCCCCTGTAGATGTAGACCTTTACACCTATTACCCCGTATGTGGTCTTGGCCTCGGCAAACCCGTAGTCTATATCCGCCCTCAATGTATGCAGTGGCACCCTGCCTTCCCTGTACCACTCGGTCCTTGCTATCTCTGCTCCACCGAGTCTACCTGCACACATAATCTTTATACCCTTCGCGCCCATCCTCATGGCAGAGCTTACCGCCTTCTTCATGGCCCTTCTGAAAGAGACCCTTCTTTCAAGCTGAAGCGCCACGCTCTCTGCCACAAGCTGTGCATCCAGATCAGGCTTTCTTACCTCCACTATGTCTATCTCCACCTTGCCCTTTATGAATCTGGCAAGCTCCTTCTTCATGGCCTCTATCTCTGCACCTCTTTTTCCTATCACTATGCCAGGCCTCGATGTATGTATGATAATGCGCACCTTGTCGCCTGTCCTTTCTATCTCTATCCTGGATATTCCTGCATGGTAGAGCCTCCTTTTGAGAACCCCCCTTATCCGCTTGTCCTCATGGACGAACCTTGCATATTCCTTCTCACCATACCAGCGTGATACCCAGGTCTTGTATACCCCTAATCTGAACCCATTTGGATGAACCTTCTGCCCCAAGGCATCTCCTCCCTTTTAGCTTTTTTCTTCGAGCACTATCGTTATATGGCTTGTCCTTCTGCGTATGACATTCGCCCTTCCCATGGCCCTTGGCCTTATCCGTTTCATCACAGGGCCCTGGTCCACAAACGCCTTTTTCACATAGAGGGCGTCAATATCCATGTTGTTGTTGTTCTCTGCATTGGCTATGGCACTTTTGAGCACCTTGGAGACCACTCTGCTTACAGCCTTCCTGTTGAGGGCAAGTATATTCAATGCCTCCTCTGCCTTTCTGCCCCTTATAAGGTCTACCACCAGCCTTGCCTTGCGTGGCGATACCCTGACATATTTTGCAACAGCCCGTGTTTCCATAGCCTTATCTACCCACCTTCGTCTTTTTGAGACCCGCATGCCCCCGGAATGTTCTTGTAGGGGCAAACTCACCGAGCTTGTGTCCCACCATGTTCTCTGTAATAAAGACAGGTATGAACTTCTTTCCGTTGTGCACCGCTATGGTGAGTCCCACCATCTCCGGTATTATGGTTGATCTTCTGGACCATGTCTTTACAACCTTCTTAGAGCCCGACTCACGAGCTGCATCCACCTTCTTCAACAGATGCTCGTCTATGAAAGGACCCTTTTTGGAAGACCTCACCCCTTACTTCCTCCTCTTTAATATATACTTGTCAGACGGCCTTTCTCTTCTTGTCTTGTAACCCTTGGTTGGCATGCCCCATGGGCTCATGGGATGGTTTCCGCCCTTGCTTTTGCCCTCACCGCCACCGTGGGGATGGTCTACCGGGTTCATTGCCACACCCCTCACCTTTGGTCTTCTACCGAGCCAGCGGCTTCTGCCTGCCTTACCGATACTTACATTCTCGTGATCGATGTTGCCCACCTGCCCTATGGTTGCATAACAGTTCTGGTGTACAAGCCTTATCTCTCCACTTGGCATCTTGATGGTGGCATAGTCTCCCTCTTTTGCCATGAGCTGGGCATACCCACCTGCGGCACGCACAAGCTGGCCGCCCTTTCCTGGCTTCATCTCTATATTGTGTATGAATGTTCCAAGAGGCATGGAGCGAAGTGGCAGTGCATTACCAACCCTTATGTCCACATCCTCGCCTGACATCAGTGTATCTCCAACCCTGAGCCCTTCGGGTGCCAATATGTATCTCTTCTCTCCATCCACATGGTTAAGAAGCGCTATGTTTGCACTGCGGTTCGGATCGTACTCTATGGCCACAACCTTTGCAGGTATGTTGTGTTTGTCTCTCCTGAAGTCTATTATCCTGTAGAGCCTCTTGTGGCCACCACCACGGCGCCTTACGGTAATCCTCCCTTTGGTATTACGGCCTGATATGCGCTTCTTGGGCAGTGTCAGAGCCTTCTCTGGTCTTTTCTTTGCCAGCTCCCTGTATGCCAGGGTGGACATCCCTCTCATCCCTGGTGATGTCGGTTTGTATACCTTTACAGCCATCTCTTACACTCCACCACTTCCGAACATGTCTATCGTGTGCCCCTCCTTGAGCTTTACATATGCCTTCTTCCTCATGGGTGTCTTGCCTGCAAACCTGCCCATCCTTCTCAACTTTCCTGGCACTATCTGGGTGTTTACGCTGTCCACCTTCACATTGAATATCTTCTCCACCGCTCTCTTTATCTCCTGCTTGTTGGCCCTAACATCCACCCAGAAGCAGACCTTGCCCTCGGCAATATCCTTCGTTGCCTTCTCCGTTATGACAGGAGACTTTATTATCGAATATATATCCATCTCTTACTCCACCCTGAGCATATCTTCCATCTTCTTGAAGGCATCCTCTGTTGTAACCAGTTCATCATACCTGAGGATGTCGTACACATTCAGTGCCTTCAGCTCGATATACTTGAAATCTTTAAGATTTCTTACCGCAAGCCTTAAATCTCTCTCATCACCGTCGGTTACCAGAAGTGCACCTTTTATGCCGAGCCTGGCGAACAGTTCTACCGCCTTCCTGGTCTTTGGCTCATCAACTGTAAGGGTTTCGAACACCCTGAGTTTGCCCTCGTTCATCTTGTGCTGTATGGCGGACCTTATTCCACCTTTTACAACCTTCTTTGGCACACTGTAGGAATAATCCCTTGGCCTTGGCCCGAACACCACCCCACCATGGCGCCACAGCGGAGATCTCACAGAGCCAACCCTTGCCCTACCTGTGCCCTTCTGCCTCCAGGGTTTGCGCCCGCTTCCACTCACCTCTGCCCTTGTCTTCGTGGATGCGGCCCCACTCCTTCTTCTTGCAAGCTGCATCCTTACGACCTCGTAGAAAAGCGCCTCGTTAACATGCCCGTCGAATACCTTCTCGTCCACAGGCAGTTCTTTCTTCTTCGAGCCTTCTATATTGAATACATCTATCGTTGCCATACCTTCTTACTCTTCTGCCTTTCTCTTCTTTATGGACTTCTTTATAACCACCACAGCCCCTTTTGGCCCTGGCACACAGCCCCGCACAAGAATCAGCCCTTCATCCTCCTTTATGGCCACCACCTTGAGGTTCTGTGTTGTAACCCTTTTTGCCCCATGGTGTCCGGCCATCTTCATCCCCTTGAAGACCCTCGATGGGAAGGAACTCTGCCCTATGGAGCCGGGTGCACGGTTGTGCATCGAGCCATGACTTGCAGGCCCGCCCCTGAAGTTCCATCTCTTCATAACCCCTGTAAACCCCTTGCCCTTGGATTGACCTGTAACATCCACGAACTCACCCACCTCGAAGACATCGGTAAGGGTTACCTTCTGTCCCACCCTGAGATCATCGAGCCCGGAGCCACGGAACTCCCTCAGGTGGTAGAAACATGGGGTACCCGCCTTCTTGAAGTGTTCTGCCATGGGTTTGTTCACCCTCTTGGCCTTCTTCTCCTCGAAGCCCAGCTGCACCGCCTCGTAGCCGTCCTTCTCGGCTGTCTTCTTCTGCACAATGTAACACCCATCGGCCTTTATCACGGTTACGGGCAAGTCCTCATCACCTGTAAAGACTCTGGTCATCCCCAGTTTTTTACCAATAAAACCCTCTATCATACGCTTCACCTATTCACTTAGTTTTATCTCCACATCCACCCCTGCTGGAAGGTCCAGCATCATAAGGGCATCCACGGTGTGTGCCGTGGGCTCCTCTATATCTATTAGCCGTTTGTGGGTCCTTATCTCGAACTGCTCGCGGCTCTTCTTGTCCACATGTGGAGATCTGAGCACACAGAACTTGGAAATTCTCGTTGGAAGTGGTATGGGCCCCTTCACCCGTGCTCCCGTCCTGCGGGCTGTCTCCACTATCTCCTTCACAGAACGGTCAAGAAGACGGTGGTCGTATGCCTTCAGTCTTATCCTTATCCTCTGGCTCTCCAACTTTCAAAACCCCGCTAAATTGTTTTTATTTTATTCCACAACCTTCGTTACAACCCCTGCACCCACTGTCCTTCCACCCTCTCTTATGGCAAACCTCAAACCCTCTTCCATCGCTATGGGGGTTATGAGCTCGACATCTATGCCCACATTGTCACCGGGCATCACCATCTCAACTCCCTCGGGCA
>WGFM01000027.1 GCA_015492245.1 Deltaproteobacteria bacterium
CAAAGGAGGATGTTATGGCATTCAAGACCCCAGGCGTTTATGTTGAGGAGAAATCCATATTCCCACCATCGATAGCACAGGTAGAAACTGCCATACCTGCCTTCATAGGCTACACGGAGAAGGCAGAGGAGAAGACCCCTGAAGACCTGCGCAAAAAACCGAAGAAGATCTCCTCCATGCTCGAGTTCGAAACATACTTTGGTGGGCCCCCTCAATTCAGCATAAGCAAGGTAGAGCTGGACAGAAATAACTCCTTCAAGAGTGCAGCCATAAGCCCAAGGTTCTATCTATACCACAGCATGCAGCTCTTCTTTGCAAACGGTGGTGGAGACTGCTACATAGTGTCGGTGGGCTCCTACAGCGATGGCGTAGCCAAAGGTCGGTTCAACGAAGGGCTACAAGCCCTTGAAAAGGAAGACGAGCCCACACTCATCGTTTTTCCAGACGCCGTGCTTCTTGGTGACGACGACTTCTACGACCTGCAAAAAGAGGCACTGAAGCAGTGTGGTGAGCTGAAGGACAGGTTCGCCATACTGGACCTCAAAGAGTATGACAGCGCCAGCGATTTCGATACACAGGTGGAAAACTTCCGAAACGATATAGGAACGAGCAACCTGAAGTATGGCGCAGCATATACGCCCTTTCTGAGGGCATCGCTTAAGAAGGATATAAGATACAAAGACATCAAGGGCAAGCTTGAGCGCTCCGGTGCCAGTGTAGGTATAAAGTCCCTTGACCCTACAGCACCTTCACAGGTAAAGGAGCTTATGGATGCACTTGATACCTACGCATCAGACATTACTCTTATAGATAAGGTAAAGGATAAACTCCTTGACACCGTCATTGCCGGTGCTCCCTTCAGTGTGCCAGATGCCTCTCGCCAGAACCTGTATCAGGTGTTCGAATATCTTAAAAACGAGCTGGTCAGCGACAATAAGACCAGCAAGTTCAAGAATATAATCAAGCTTCTTTGCGAGATAGCCCTTGCAACAGATAAACTCATATATGGTAACGGAACCTATAATGGGGTGGATGTATCCACCATATCAGATGACTTCAAGGACGCTGCAAAGAGCTCTGTCTTTACAGGCCTTGATGAAGTGGTAAACAAACTCATCAAGTTCGAAAAAGGAGCAAAGAGCAAGATAACAGACTATGGCACCTCTTATATTACAGATTCCTACAAGACCAAGGTTAAAAACAAGGATGACTATTCATACAAATGGGACCCCTCAGATGGGGGTGTGCCAGTCAATCAGACACCCTTTGAAGGCGATAATGACAACGATAGAAGGCTCAACAGCCTTCCAGCCCTTACAGAGATATTCGAAGACCTTGTAAAGGTATTAACCTCCCTTTCGGATGTGAACGACACCCTTATGAAACAGAAGGAGGACTCTCTGAAAGAACAGTTCCCCGTCTACAAAAACCTCATAGAAGAGATTGGCAAGGAGCTTTCCACCCTTCCGCCAAGTGGTGCCATAGCAGGTGTGTACGCACAGGTGGACAGAGACAGGGGTGTGTGGAAGGCACCTGCAAATGTCAGCCTCAACGGTGTCTCAGGGCTCGTCTACCACTTTAAACAGACAGAGACCGACAGCCTCAATGTTGATGTGAACTTCGGAAAGTCCATAAACGCCATAAAGTTCATGACAGGCATGGGCTTTATGGTGTGGGGTGCAAGAACCCTTGCAGGAAACGACAACGAGTGGCGCTACATAAGTGTGAGAAGGTTCTTCAATATGGTAGAAGAGTCCTGCAAGAAGTCCACCATGTGGGCAGTCTTCGAGCCAAACGATGCAAGTACATGGATAAAGGTAAAGACGATGATAGAGAACTTCCTTCTGCTCCAGTGGCGCAACGGTGCACTCCAGGGGGCAAAACCAGATGAAGCCTTTTTTGTAAAGGTGGGCCTTGGTGAGACCATGACCCCGCAGGACATACTTGGGGGCAGAATGAATGTGGAGATAGGTATGGCAGTGGTAAGGCCTGCCGAGTTCATAATACTTACATTCTCACATAAACTGGTTGGTTCATAGAACTGGTAAAAACATAAAACCAAAGGAGTGGTGAAAGATGGCAGAATATCCATTACCGGTTTTTCACTTCAAGGTGGACTGGGGAGGAACAAAGATAGAGTTCTCAGAGGTAAGCGGGCTCAACATAGAGGCTCAGATGATAGAGTACCGCGACGGGGCAAGCCCTGAGTACACCATGCGCAAGATGCCAGGGCTTGTAAAGTACGGCAACATAACTCTTAAAAGAGGCATATTCAAGAACGACAACGACTACTACAAATGGCTCAACACCATAAAGATGAATACCGTGGAAAGGCGGGATATAACCATAAGTCTACTTGACGAGGAGCACAACCCGGTTATGGTGTGGAAGGTGAAGAATGCCTTTCCTGTAAAGATTGAGGGACCAGGGCTCAAGGCGTCTGGAAATGAGGTGGCAATAGAATCAATAGAAGTTGCACATGAAGGGCTGACCATCGAGACCACATGAAGCTGAAGCCGGATGCCATTGATAAAGAACTCTACCCACCTGTGGGGTTCCACTTCAAGGTGGAGTTTAAACTACAGGGCTTGAGCGCAGAGGCGCGGGAGGCAAGATTCCAGGAAGTCTCAGGGCTTTCGAAGAGCCTTGGAGTGGAAGAGTACAGAGAGGGCGGCGAGAACCGCTTCAGCCACAGACTGCCGTTACCGGCAAAGTATCCAAATCTTGTGCTCAAAAGAGGGGTGCTGAGGAACTCAAAACTCATAAAGTGGTGTTTCGATGCCATAGATAACTTCATCTTCAGCCCGGTGGAACTTACGGTAACGCTTCTAAACGAAGAGCATAATCCCCTTATGGTGTGGAATTTTGTGGGAGCCTATCCTGTAAAGTGGTCTGTAACAGACCTTAAGGCACAGGAAAACTCCATAGTAATAGAGAGTATGGAGCTTGTCTACCAGTACTTTACAAAGAAGGATGCCTAAGTGCCCATAGAGATAAAGGAGATAATCATAAGGGCGGAGGTGAAAGAGCTGGAAGAAGGTGGGGCTACTGCAGGAAAGGCTCCACAGGCCAGTATAGAGGATATTGTGGAAGAGTGTGTCGAACAGGTTATGCGCATAATAAGAGATATGAAGGAGAGATAGATGGCAGAGGCAGAAAACAAAGGAGAACTTAAAAAACTTCTTATCGAGTGCTACAGCGATGAGAAGTATCAAGAGCTGGTGGACAAATTCGAAGCCCTGTTCAATCCGAACAAGTACTCAGTCAAGTACGAGATAGAGTATGGCGAGCGCAAGCCCCATGGCACGGCCCACAGCGCACCGTCCTTTTCCAATATAAAGCCGCAGCAACTGAGCCTTGAATTTCTGATTGATGGAACAGGTGTTACAACAGGCAAAAAAGAGAAAGTGGGCGAAAAGATAAGGGAGTTTCTTAAGAAGGTATACGAATACGACGGCAAGATACACCGCAACAGATACTTAAGAATAGTGTGGGGAGAGCTTATATTCATATTCGACTGCATACTCAAGTCTGCAAACATCACATACACACTGTTTGAGCCTTCGGGAAAGCCACTACGGGCAAAGATAAACGCAGAGTTCGAGGGATTCGTTAATGATGAACTCAGAGAGAAGAAAGAGAATAAACAATCACCTGATGTAACCCATATCCGCATAGTAGAGGGTGGGCAGAGGATTGATAGTCTTACAAACAGTATATACAGAACACCGGACTACTACATAGATGTGGCAAAGATAAACGGGCTTGTCTCGTTCAGAAAGCTGAAAGAAGGCCAGGAGCTCATCTTTCCACCATTAGTGGATGAGGTGAAAGATGGCAGCCAGTAAGAAGGGTTCCCAGAAGTCCACGGACCTGCCAACATTTGCAATATTCTCAGATGATAAAGAGCTTTCGGGCTCTTTCAATGTGGTATCCATAATGGTCAGTAAAGCCGTGGGAAGGATACCAAGGGCAAGGGTGGTCTTCAAAAGTGGAGACCCTGCCACGGGAGATTTTCCCCTTTCAAGCAAGAAGGACGAGCTTCTGCCAGGCAGAAGAATCCGCATAGAGGCAGGCTACCACAACGAGAACACCACCATATTCGAAGGCCTGATCATAAGGCACAGGCTTGAAGTAAAAGGCACAAACAACTTCTATGTGGTAGTCGAGTGCAGGGACAGGGCTTACAGTATGACGGTGGGCAGAAAGAACCGCTACTTTAGGGACATCAAAGATAGCGAGGCCATAGAAGAACTTATAGGCGCACACACACTCGAGGCAGATGTTGAGCCCACAGATGTTACCCACAGAGAGTTCGTCCAGTTCAACACAACCGACTGGGACTTCATGCTCTCGAGGGCAGAGGCAAACGGCATGGTGGTTGTGGTTGACGATGGCAGGGTGGTGATAAAGAAGCCAGATACATCGAAGGATGCAGCTTTGAAGCTCACCTTCGGCAATGAAATAATAAGCCTTGATGCAGTGATAGATGCCACATACCAGCAGGCCACACTCAAGTGTGCTGCATGGAATCAGGCAGAACAGACACTCCTTGAGGCAGAGGCCCAACAACCACAGATAGAAGAGGCGGGCAATCTGCCATCCACAGAGCTTTCTGGTACGGTAACAGACGAAGAGGTTGACTACAGGCACACAGGATGGATAACTGCAGAGGAGCTGCAGGCATGGGCAGATGCAAGAAGAACGAGGGCTGTGCTTTCAAAGATACGCGGGGTTGTGAGGTGTAAGGGAGTGGCAGAGCTTAAGTGTGCAGATGTGGTGGAGCTCTCAGGGCTTGGCGAAAGATTCAACGGAAAGGTCTTCGTAAGTGGCATAAAGCACGAGGTGGGTAACGGTAGATGGGAGATGGATGTGGAGTTTGGCCTTTCTGCTGAACCCTTTATCACCGAATACGAGGTGAATTCACGTACCATGCAGGAGCTTCTGCCCCATGTGGATGGCCTCCAGATAGGTGTGGTCACCCAGATACAGGATGACCCCGATGGTGAGGACAGAGTGCTTGTGAAGATGCCTGTTGTGGACGCCGAGGCAGAGGGTACATGGGCAAGGGTTGCAACACTCGATGCAGGCAAAAACAGAGGGGCATTCTTCATGCCAGAGATAGGCGACGAGGTGGTACTCGGCTTTCTGAACAACGACCCAAGGGATGCCGTCATACTGGGTATGCTGAACAGTAGCCACAAGCCCGCCCCGCTTGAGCCAAAGGATGACAACCCTGAGAAAGGCTTTGTTACAAGAGAGGGACTACGCTTTATATTCAACGATGAGCTCAAAAGTATAAGAATAGAGACCCCTGCAGGCAATGTGGTTCAGCTAAGTGAGGACGAGGGAGCAATACTCATCGAGGACCAGAACGGAAACAGGCTTGAGATGAACTCATCAGGAGTTCTTGTGGAGAGTGGCGGCAATATAGAGCTCAAGGCATCGGGCACCGTAAAGGTTGAGGGACAGAGTGTGGAGGGTTCTGCCTCTACAGGCATGAAACTCAACGGTGGTGCATCGGCAGAGCTTTCTTCTTCAGGAGCAACGAAGATAAAGGGCTCGATCGTGAACATAAATTGACCCCTATGGAAACAGCACAAAGGGAGGAAGGAATTATGCCACCAGCTGCAAGGGTTATGGATACAACAACACACGGAGGAGTTATTACAGGCCCTGGGGTACCAACCGTTCTTATAGGAGGTATGCCCGCAGCAGTCATGGGAGATACCCATGTATGTGCATTACCACCGGTTTCACACCAGCCAACAACAAGCCCTTTTCCAAAGGGCAGTGCCACCGTCTTTATAGGTGGAAAGCCTGCGTTGAGAACAACAGATATCTGCCTCTGTGGAGCAGCAGCGCTGATTGGTGAGATTACCGTGCAGATAGGAGGATAGAGGGTGAAAAAAGAAGAGAGTTTTCTTGGCACCGGCTGGAGCTTTCCGCCAGAGTTCGACAAAAACACCGCAGATGTAAAGATGACCAGCGCAGAGGAGGACATTAAAAGGAGCCTCTACATACTCCTTTCCACCACAGTTGGCGAAAGGGTTATGCAACCAGCCTATGGGTGTAACCTTAGAAGGTTCCTCTTCGAGCCACTGAATGCAACCACAGTAGCCTATATAAGAAAACTCGTGGAGGACGCAATAGTCTATTTCGAACCAAGGATAGAGCTTGAGGGTGTATCGGTAGAGGTAGACGAGGGCACTCTCAACATAATAATAGACTTCCGCATAAAAGTTACCAACTCAAGAAGTAATCTGGTCTATCCATTCTATCTTAAAGAGGGAACATAGCCTATGAGCAAGAAGTGTAGCTGTGAGACAAACCTTTCGGGTATGGGTATAAAGGGCTTGAGGCATGACGGAACAAGCCGTAACAGGCGCTGGCTCAATGCCCTCTCACCTGAGTATGTGAAGATAGACGAAAGAAGGCTCGAGGACCTGCTGTGTTTCCTCGAAAAATACGCCACCCTTATCGCTTATCACAACAGTGAGAACAAACCAGACGGTAACTGGCAGGACTTTATAACCACAGATATTTCAACACTACTTGCAAAGATAGTAAAGACGAACTACAGGCTTGTTGGAGAGACTTTCAGAAGGTATCTGGATATACTCAAAGACTCCTTGAGTGCAGAAAACTACAAGCCCCTTTTCGACATAATATTCAGCCTTTTCTACGAGCTCGAAAAGTTTTCGGGGCTACCCATCCATGACATTCCGTTCAAGGAAGAACTGGAGAGAGAGATTACCACAAGGCTTCGAGGCGAGCTTGCAACCCTTGTAAAGTATTACAATAAGGGTATTGAAGAAGAACTTATAGATAACACCATAGAGGTGGACTCATCCGGGGATGGCTACAGGTTTTCCTCTGCAGAGAGTATATTGGAGAAAGGGTTCTCTTCGCTCTGGATTGACCCTGCGGTTGACGGAGCTGCCAAGAGTTGGCAGGACTACTATACGGGGCTTAGCACAAATCTTAAAGATGTCGACATATATGGTGATTCCGGGTGGTCAGATAAGAGGCGTATGGAGTACTCTTCGTCTTTCCTGAAGACACTGTTCAGCCGTGTATATGGCGTCTACATAAGGCTTGTTACAGGAGCACGCAAACACCTCGTCTACAGCCTTGAGAACTACCCACGCCACAAGGCACATAACGCATTATTGCTTGCATTCCTCAAGCTTTTTTCCTATGCACAGGAAGAGCTCAATAGCCTTACACGAAGACACCTTGAGTTCTACTACAAGGAGGTCTTAAGGCTTCAGGAGAAGCCCGAAAATCCTGACTCAGTCCACATAGTGGTGGAGCTTGCAAAGCATGTGGATGAATACATGCTGAAGGCAGGAACAGAACTGAAGGCAGGCAAAGACGCCACTGGAAAGGAGCTTATATATAGTGTCGATAAGGACATAACCCTGAACAGGGCAACGGTTGAAAGCCTTAAGACCCTGTTTGTAGAAGAGACCAAAGATACAGGCAAGGAAGGGTTCTCTATCTATGTATCTTCTGACCCTCTTAAAGAAGATGCAGACACCATGTGGAGGCCCTTTGGTGAGCCACAGTCAGAACTTGCTGAAAAGACCATGGAGCCTGCCACCGCAGGATTTGCCATAACATCGCCCCTTTTAAGGCTTGCGGGCGGCAAGAGAACTATAACTGTAACCATCACACCCGAAGAGAAGGTAAGTCCTGATACACTCAAGGCAGGACACTTCAGGGTGGAGCTAAGCGGCAAGAAGGGCTGGGTAGAGGTAACCCCTGATGGAGAAGATGCCACATTCAGTCTGTTTATCGATAAGACCATTGAGTTCAAAATAACCCTTTTAGAGGCCGTCGAGCCTGTAGTGGACTACAACCCTGAAAAGCTTGATGGTGGGTATGATACGAATTTTCCGGTGGCAAGATTCCTTCTCAACGAGCAGGTGCCTCTTTCTGCCAGAGAGATGACCATAAATCAGGTTAAAATAGATGTTGAGGTAGAAGGGTTGAGAGACCTGATACTCCAGAGTGATCAGGGAGTGCTTGACCCTTCTTCCCCGTTTATGCCCTTTGGTCCCCAGCCCATTGCAGGTAGTTCCTTTTATGTGGGCTCAAGGGAGATGTTTTCAAAGCGACTTAAAGAGCTCACCCTTTCCATAGAATGGATGGGGCTGCCAGAGGAGAGTTTTGTAGACCACTACACCTATGGCGAAGATAAAAAGAAATACCTCAACATAAAATTCGACGGTGATTTCAAGGTGAAGCTCTATTGTCTTAAAGATGGTTCGTGGAGTAAGGATTGCCTTAAAGAGAGCAACGAAGCTTCACTTTTTAAACACAATAGTAACCTTGATAAACCTGAGGACATGAACACTCTCAGGTTTGAGTTCACAGGGGCTCATAAGGAATACTCAGAGCTTGAAGAGTTCAACTCCTACGGTATGGGGCTCAAGCAGGGGTTTCTGCGCCTTGAGCTGAGTAATCCTGCCGATGCCTTCGGACACGCCGTATATCCACAGGTATATATAGACTGGATAGTCAAGTACAATGGTACTGGGAAGCAGCCCAGAAGACCCTACACACCCACCATAAAGAGCCTCAGCTGTAACTATATCGCAACCGCCAGAGTGGACGGCGAAAGCCACCTGTTCCTGCACATACATCCCTTTGGCTACAGGTATCAGGAAATCGTAAAGGCTAACAAGGACAAGGTAAAGGCCTTTTCCCTTCTGCCCTCTGTTCTCAAGACGGATAAGAACGGTTATATGCAGGCTGCCCTTCATGTTGGTACAGGTGAGGTAGAGCCGGGCCAGACGGTCTCCATACTCTTTCAGGTTGCCGAGGGCACGGAAGATAGCTCGGTAGATGTGCCTGATGTTATCGAGTGGCACTATCTTTCAACAGATGGCAGCTGGAAAGCCCTTGAGGATTACATGGTAGAGGATACAACAAATAGTCTTCTTGCTTCAGGCATTATACGATTCAGCATACCAGAGGATGCATCCGTGGAACACACCCTTATGCCCCAGGGGATGAGATGGATAAGGGTTGGCATATCCAACAGATACAGGGCGTTCCCCCTTATGGTGGATGTGGTGGCTCAGGCAGGGGTTGCCACCTTCAAGAATATGGACAATGAGCCATTCCACCTTGCAAGCCCACTTCCTTCAGGCTCCATAACGAAGCCTGTAAGGAGTGATTCGTCCATAAAGAAGATAACCCAGCCCTATCCATCCTTTGGTGGCAGGATGCGAGAGGCTCCGCAGGAGTTCTATCGAAGGGTTAGCGAAAGGTTGAGGCACAAAAACAGAGCCATCACCGTATGGGACTACGAGAGGCTTGTGCTCGAAGAGTTCCCCTTTATCTACAAGGTGAAATGTCTGCCCCATACAGAGGGATACAATGAGCTCTCTCCAGGAGCAGTAAAGGTAGTGGTAGTGCCAGATACCACTGAACAGCAGGGTATAGACCCCTTCAAGCCCATGGTGAGCAATAACAACAGAAAGAGGATAAAAGAATTTCTTGAGGCAATCAGCAGTGGATTCGTAAAGATCAGTGTGGAGAACCCGATGTACGAAGCAGTCAGAGTAGACTGCAAGGTGGCATTTGGAAAAGGATTTGACGAGAACTATTACACAAAACAACTCAAGGAAGATATTAAAAGATTCCTTGCCCCATGGGCTTTTGAGGATCGCAGGGAGCTAACCTTCGGAGGCTCACTTCACCACTCAATGGTGGTTGGCTTCATGGAAAATCTCCACTATGTTGACCATGTGATGGATGTAACCCTTTCTGTGGTAGATGAAGAGGGAAATGCTCAACAAGGAAGAGGCGGGACCTCTGAGATAGTTCTCTCAAAACCATGGGCCGTGCTCACAACCCACGGGGAGCACGGTGTGGAGCCCGGTGCATGTAGCAAAGCCGGTTAAGGGAGGTATTGTGTGGCAGAAAGCAGGGCTATAGTTAAGGGAAGAACACTGCCAGAGGGCATGGACTATGACTTCCTCAGGCAGAAGGGCCTTGAGCATATAACACAGCTTGCCTCTGATATATGGACAGACCACAACATACATGACCCTGGTATTACCATCCTGGAAGTACTCTCCTATGCCATAACAGAGCTCACATACAGAACGAGGTTCCACATAAAAGACATACTCGCAAGAAAGAGCGATGAAGATGTTGAGGACTTCTTTACCGCGCGTCAGATTCTAACATGTAATCCTCTCACCATAGAAGACATAAGACTTCTCATAATAGACTGCGATGGTGTGCAAGACGGCTGGCTTGAGGTGTTCAATGGACCTGCCTTCCACTACAGATGCAACGAAGGTGACAGGGGCTACAAGATAAGCCTGAAAGCTGAAGAAGGCTTTGAGAAGAAGGTGCTAAAAGGGCTCTACAATGTCTTCCTGCAACTCGAAGAAGACGATGAGCTGGGAGACCTCAACACAAACATCATGGAGTGGGAGCTTAAAAAGGGTGATGAGACCATACCAGTGAGGATTGTCGCACCCCCTGTGGAGGTGGAGTTCCCTCTTTACCATAAAGAGGAGAGCCTGTTGCAGATACTCGATGGGGAGATAAAGGGGCATGAATTCGTCTGGCTTGACAGGGACGAGCTCTCTTTCGAGATAAAGATAGTGTTTGATGGGGCAGAGCCGCTTAAGGTATCGGCTGGAAGTTTCAGGGTGTTGCTGCCACCCTATGTAACGGTGGATGTGGTGGACGAGCTTGAAGATATGCTTGAAAGCTCTGAGGCAGACTCTTTCTTCAAGTTCTACACAAAGCGGCTCAAGAGGATTCTTACCATCATAAAAGATGTTTACTGCAGGCTTCACAGCCACAGGAACATCTGTGAGGACTATGTAAGGTTCGGTATAGTCAAAAGTCAGGAAATATCCCTCTGTGCAGACATAGAGCTTGCTCCAGAGGCGGACCCCGAACAGGTGCTTGCCAGAATATTCTTCGAGGTAGACAGGTTCCTTGCCCCTCCGGTAAGTTTCTATTCTCTAAAGGAGATGCTGGAGAAGGGTAAGACCGTGGACGAGATATTTGAGGGTCTTGTAATGCAACACGGTTTTGTCGATAGAGACGAGCTCAGGGAGTCAGAGCTTAAAGATAGAATCCATGTGTCAGACCTTTACAGGATCATACTCGGCATAGATGGGGTGGTATCCGTAAGGGGTCTTCTTGTTACGAACTATCTGGATGGTGTGCCACAGACCAGCGGGGAAAGATGGTGTCTCAAGCTGGATGGAAAGTATCATCTTAACCTGAGGCACGAATGGTCGAGGATTATATTCTACAAGAACAGGGTGCCCTTTTATGCCGATAGAGAGCAGGTAGAAACACTTCTGCAACACCTGAAGGCAGAATACATGAAGCTGAAACTCAACGGATACGATGCAGACCTTGATGTGCCACAGGGAAGAGTGCTTCCACTTGATGATTACTACTCCGTGCAGAACGACTTTCCCCTTGTCTACGGGGTGGGCAAAGCTGGGCTTCCTTCTACAGCTGACGCCAGAAGAAAAGCACAGGCAAGGCAACTAAAGGCGTTTCTCATGTTCTTTGATCAACTGCTTGCAAGTTATCTTTCACAGCTCGGGAATATGAAAAACCTTCTGTCCGTAGCAGCTCCTGTGGAGGCCACATATACGGTGCGCCCGCTTTACAACGAGCCTGATAAAGAAGAAGATGATTTTCCATCGGTGGAGTACCTGCTCAATGACTTCATAGAGTTCGTAAGAGAAAAGACCGGTTCAACAGAGCTTGATGCCATCGACAGGAAAAAACTCGCTGACTACTGGAAAGAGTTCAGAGAAATGGAGAACGGCTATTTGCAAAAGCTCAGAGAATATACTGAGACAGAAGAGCTATTTCTTGAAAGAAGGAGCCGTTTTCTTGATCACCTTACAGCAAGGTTTGCAGAAAGTTTTACAGACTACGCCATGGTCATGTATATGGGGGCGGCAGAAGGTGGCTATGCTGAAAAACTTGACACCCTGAGGGATATGATAAAGGACAAGGAGGACTTTCTCAGAAGCTATCCTGAGATAAGCAGAGACAGGGCAAGGGCTTTAAAATACAGATGCCTTCAAAAGGAAGAGAATCTGTGGGATTCAGCCAATGTGTCTGGTCTTAAAAAGAGGCTCTCTAAGCTCTTTGGAATTGATAACTACGAGCGAAGAACCATAGGCTACTGCGAAAAGGAGATTGACGAAGACTTTACGGTAAGAGAGGTTGGTGAAAAGAGATACGAAATAGTAATTCACATAGATGTGGCTGGAGACGGCCATCAGGAGCAGGCACTTAAGAGCAAAAGGTTTACAGCCGAATCCCTTGAGGTTGCAAAGAAAGAGGCACAAATCACCATAAGACACATCATGGAGCAGACACCTTTGAAGGAGAACTACAGGATAAGGAAAGTGTCCGGCAGGTTCAGGCTTGAACTTATAGGCTCTGACGGCAACGTGCTTGCAAGGTGTAGAAAGAGGTTTGAGACAGAAAAGGAGGCAGAAGTCTACAGGGACGGCATAATAGAGCACATGAGGACAAAATACTTTAAAGAGGGCTTCCATATATTTGAACATATACTTTTTAGACCAGTGGATGATGTGGAGATAACCGATGGGTATGTGGAAAGGGGCTTTGTGCAGGAGTGTACAGATAGGGAAGACTGCAGGTGCCCGATAAAGGACTACTATTCCTTCAGGATTACCGTGGTGCTGCCTGCATGGTCATTGAGGTTCAGGGACATGAGGTTTCGCGAATTTGTGGAAGAGACCATAAGGCTTGAAACACCTGCGCACATACTGCCACGGATATGCTGGATAAACCCCTGTGATATGAAATACCTTGAGGATGCATACAGAGAGTGGCTCGAAGAGGTATCAAAGCCAGTCCCCCTGAGAAGTACCCTGCAGAGGAAGACAAAACAGCTTGTGCAGAGACTGAACAGCCTTACAACGGTATATCCAGTTGCAAGACTTACCGATTGCAGGGATCCAGAAGGCAAAAATATTACCGTTCTGAACCAGACAATACTTGGAACATTAAAAGGAGAGGAACAATGAGAAAACTTGAAGAGCTTCTTACCACCTATCCTGTGTTTCAGCCCAACCAGCTTCTTACAAGTGAACAGTTGAACACCGTTGTAGAATACCTGGAACAACAGGAAAGACTCACCAGACAGGGACTCATAGGCATCGGGATAGTGTGCGGGCTTGAGGGAAGGATCACCACACACTATACCATACATATAACAAGGGGAGTGGGGGTTACATCAGAGGGCTATCTTATAACATTCCCAGAAGATAAGAAATGCACCCATGTGGTAAATTTCAACAAGGATGAGTACGAACCTTTTAAAAGTATAGGAGCCATAAAGGAGGTGCTGGAAGAATCAGAGGTGATTGTGGACTCAAACGCCACAAGGCTCAGGCGAGAGGACTTGCAGGGCAAGGCTGTTGTGCTATACCTTGAAATTTCAGACACAGAGGTTGCAAAGTGTGTTGTAAACGATTGTGACGAGCGGGGCAAGAAGCGTGAGTTCAGGGTTAGAAAACTGCTTATAGCCAGAGAGGATGCGGAAAAGCTCGTTCAGGATGGCTGGCAGAACCCGTGCAGCATCAGGCACTCTGTGATGGAGCTTCCAGAGGTGGATATTCCAAGGTTTCTGCCGGCAAGGGTGAAAGACACGGGTGCATTCGTCGAAGGCTACAGAGCTGTTATATTAAAGGCTGCCACAACCCTCGAGGAAGCACTCATGGAGTTGTATCGTCTGTTCAAGCCTCTATTTGCAGGGCAATCCGCAGTAGAGCATGGCATAGAGGGGCTTAAAGGCAGGATTGCAGAGCTTGTGGATAAATATCCCCCTGGTGTGCAGTACATCTATGATCACCTGAGGGATATAAAGAAGGTTTATGATGAGCTTCTATCCATGCTGCGCAACCTTGTTGCACGGTGCTCACCAGATGCGGGGCTCTTTCCGAGACACCTTGTGCTCGGAAGGCTTGAGGCAAGAGATTCTGCCATATTCGATCCCAGTGTGTACACGAGGGGTTCCGGTGACAAAACCAGAACATGCTTCATACCTTCGCCCATCCATGGTGGACAGAGAGAGCTTCTGCAAAATATAGGACAACAGATACAACGGCTTGCCCTCATGCTGGATGGCTTCAACCTTGAAGGACTGCTCGAAGGAGAACTTCCCGTAAAGGTTATACCCACGAAGGACTGCTCCCAGGAGCTTGGCAAACAGGCGATACCCTTCTATTACTCACGGGATGCAAAAGAACTTCCCCATTATTGGGACTTCGAGACCACTGTAATGGACAGGGTGAAAGAGAAGGTACGGGGCTACCACCTGAAGGATGAACAGAACAACCCCCTTCTTCTGGATATATGCGGCTATCCCAAGCTCCGTATAGAAGGCCATGTGGGCAAAAGGGTGGATGTTGCCGTGGAAGAGTTGAACATGTGGAAAAGAGAGTTCAATCTTGACTTCGACATAATCACCCTGAAACTGAACGGAGACTCTCAAAGGATCTACCTGCCTGATGATACCAAGATTGCAGACCTTCAGACCCTCTACAGCCTGTACAGAAACAGACTTGTATGCTGCATAGAAGATATGCGCAGTATTGTGGGTACAGAAAAAAACAGGTATGAACTCTATCTTGTAACCACATATCTTATCTATCGCACTCTTCTGTCAGGAGGCAGAGGTGTATCACTTGATAAGCTTGAAGTTGCATACAAAATGATGAAAGCCCTGTACGAGCAGATAAGTTTGCTGTTGAGTCAATATGTGGATGGCCTTCCGGCAGATGTCAAGGAGCTCAATATTGCCAGACTACTCGGTGCCCAGTATATGATGGACCTGATCTGCAGCGACATCAGGCAATACATCGATAGATGGCAGACAGGAGAGACGAGACTTACTGCAAACCCGAACGAGAGGGTTATAACAACCCCACTCTTTTCAACCCTTGTGAACGAGGCAGAGGTCTTCATAAATATGCTAACAGAGGGATGCCCTTTGACACCCTTTGGAGCCATCAGTGATTGCTTTACTCAGAGAGTGGAGAGGCTATCCCTCTTTTCCATGTTTAATGAGGCTATCTCTGGCATGGAACACATTGCGGGCACCATGTGGGGAGGCACATTCATCCTGGTCTACGAGGATACCATCCCAAAAAAGACGGTAAGACTTTCAACCACTATTGCCACCGCAGGTGGGGATAGACCTGGCAAAGGGGTTGAGTATGTTGTATTTACTGTCAAGGATAACGCTATAGAGAGTGTGATCAAAAGAGGCAGGACCAGTCAAAAGGGTGAAGCCCAGTTCGAGATGCCACAGGTAGAAGCCATGGTGTTGTGCTACAAGCAGGGGTTTCAGCCTGTTGTCAAAAAGCTGGGACCAGCCCAGAGGACACTTAAGATACGGATGAAGCAGCTCAGCAGGAGAGTAGAGTTTCCTCTATCATATAGAGTGGCTCCGACAACAAGCATAAGAGTTGTGAGCGGACTTGCAGCCGCAGGATACAGACTGCTGTTCAGGGATACAGGCTTCGTGGAAGATATGCTAACCAATATGGAGCGCTACAGAAAGATAGACTTCTCTTCTGCTGAAGGGTTCATCGTGGTGGCAGACTTCTACCTGCCCTGCAAGATACGGGACAATCACTTCGAACTGGCTGCAATAGATGGCTGCGTGGATGCATATTCGAAAAGAAATCTTGTTGCCCTTATAGAGTCAGCGATAGGAGAGATCGGGAAGGATAGAAATTTTGTAGCACTTATTTTAGAGAGAGAAGGCAGTTTCCCAGAGATAAGAAATCTTTTGAGATGATGTGAGGACTCTCCTATGCTACTTACAGATAAAACACACAGGGTCCAGAAAGTAGTGTTTCAGCTTGCCACCAGTAGCTTTAATGCTGCAAAACAGGTAGAAGAGGAAGCCACACTCCTTTGCAGCGAAGAGCTCGAAAGGATTCTTGAAGAGGTGTTTGATACCTATGACAGAGGGGACAGAGTAATCCGTATAGAGTGTATAGAGCTGAATCCTGGAAGGTTAAACATTCATGGGTTCAGAGAAGAGCTCAGAGAAGCCCTCTACAAAGGGCTTAAAGAGTTCTTCGAAGAGAACCTGACAGAGCTGAGTGGTTATTCCGAAGATTATCCGCTGACATATGGCCTGCCAGCTGAAATGGATGAAAATATAAGGCTTCATTCCAGTGCGTTACACCTTGTGGAGCAGCTGGAGGAGTTTCTCTCCACAGGCACCCTTCCATGGAATGCAGACGAAAGGGTTTTCAGAGACATGGATACTCTTATAACAGGGCTTATGGAGGAATATCCTGAAAGGGTGGAAAGACTTATAAAAAGAGCCCTCTCTACAGAAGGCACTCTTAAGAGGCTCGTGTTCAACCTGAAAGAAGAGAGCCTTAAAAAGATTCTTTCCCTCTATTCAGGTGTATCACCTCACGAGCTTGAAGAGATAATAGACGCTATAGACAGGGTGTATGAGACCTTCAAAAAACACAGGCTTAAGGAGGAAAGAGAGTCTTTTGTCTATACAGCACTTTTAAAGAAACCTGCACTTTACAGAAGACAGGATAAGGAAGGGCTTCTTATGCTGTGGCTTGAAGATAGCTTGAAAGAAAGGTTAAAGGGTTTTACCGAAGAGGAGCTTGCGGAGTTTACAAGAGAGTACAAAGCCCTTGCTATCAGAAAGCCAGAGAATAAGGTTTACAAGTACATGGAAGAGTATATTGAGAATATAAAAAAGCAGATGCCGGAGAGTGAAACTTCTTTAGACACAGCACATGGAATACCCCTTACAGCAGAAGAGTTCGACAGAAAAGAACCCCACCCTGCATCACCAGACGAGGCGAGCTTTTCAGAACATATCGATGCGGAAAAGGAGCAGTGGTTTGTAAGTAACAGCGGGCTGGTGCTTCTCTGGCCCTATCTTGAAAAATACTTCGAAAGGCTGGGACTCGTAAAGGATGAAAAGTTTCGCTCCGAGGAGTGTAGAGTTCAGGCGGTAGCAGAGCTCGAGTATCTCGTAAGGGGAGATAGTGATTACATGGAGTACCACCTTGTACTGTGCAAGGTACTCTGTGGAGTGAAGCTTACAACACCCGTGGAGCCTGGCTACAGAAGAGAGCCCATGGACGGCAAAGAGGCAGACTCTCTTTTACGACATGCCATAGAGAACTGGAAGAAGATAGGCAAAACATCGGTGGATGGATTCAGAAGGGCCTTCCTTATGCGTGAGGGCAAACTCACGAGGGCTGGGGCAGGCTGGAATCTTCTGGTTGAGAGAAAGGCCTATGATGTACTGCTCGATTATCTTCCATATCCACCGGGGGTGGTGAAATTGCCATGGATGAAAGAGGCTCTGTATACAGAATGGTAGACCTTGATTACAAATATAACGCCCGACATCTTGCGGAAGAGCTTGCCTGGCTCAAAGAGGTGGTTAAGACCCGTTACATGCTCCACCACGGCAAGAAGACTTCCTGCAGGGATGTGCTGGAGATTCCGTCGCCTTCTTTAAATGGCTGTAACTCTCTTTACAGCGAGGTCGTAAGGGGATGCCGACTTACAGCAGAGGAAAGAGTTGTGCTCATCCTTGCCCTCTATCCCCACATAGCCCCAAACCTTCTTGACAGTTTCCTGAAAGAGATAGCCGCCGAGAAGGAAGACACTCCCATGCTTCAAACCCCAACGGTGGATACAGCACTCTTTCTTCTTGCTGGAGACAATCTTGAAAAAAGGTTCTACTACTATCGTCTTTTCGAGCCCGACAGCATTCTTATAAGAGAAGAGCTTATAACCCCTGAGCAGGATGACACAACAAAAGGCCTGCTTGAAGCAAGGCTTGTGCCTTCCAAGGATGTGCTCGCACTCTTTACCACAGGCCGTCTTCACCCACCACGCTACAGCCACGAGTTTCCTGCCCAGAGGATTACCACCGAGCTCGAGTGGAAAGACCTTGTCCTGCCAGCCCGAACGAGAGCACAGGTGGAAGAGATAAAGATATGGCTCAAACACGGCAGAACGCTTCTCTACGAGTGGGGGCTTAAGAAGAAGATAGCCCCGGGATACAGGTGTCTCTTATATGGTCCACCTGGCACTGGTAAGACCCTTACGGCAACACTTCTTGGAAAGGATAGAGGCCTCGATGTCTACAGGATAGACCTTTCGCTTGTGGTCTCCAAGTTCATAGGAGAGACGGAGAAGAATCTTAAAAAGATATTCGATGCTGCCCATAACAGAGACTGGATACTCTTTTTCGACGAGGCAGACGCCCTGTTTACAAAGCGTACAGAGGTTCAAACCGCCCACGACAGATTCAGCAACCAGGAGGTAGCCTATCTACTTCACCGTGTGGAAGAACATACAGGGCTTGTAATACTTGCAACCAACAGGAAGGGCAACCTCGATGAGGCATTCCTCAGAAGGTTTCAGTGCATGATAGAGTTTCCCATGCCCACAAAAGAGGAGCGGCTCAGGATATGGCAGAAGGGCTTTTCTGAAAAGTCTGTACTCGAGAAGGCGGTAAACCTTGAAGAGCTTGCAGAAAGGTACGAGCTTACAGGAGCGTCCATAATGAATGTGGTGCGTTATGCATCGCTCATGGCACTCAACGAAGGGAGTAATGTTATAAGGGCTCCACATATACTCAAGGGTATAGAGAAGGAGTACACAAAAGAAGGGAGAACCATTTGATGGGTTTTCTTCCAGGCACAAAGGACTCAAAGAAAAGCTCCTCTTCCCAGAATAGAACACAGCCCTCTCTTCAGAAGATGCTGAGAACTTCCAGCAAGGATGACCCTGCAGAGAAAGAGGCAGACAGGGTTGCCGAAAGGGTTGTTGCAAAGGTAGTAGCAAAAGAGCGCACAGAAGAGATCAGCAGATCGGCCGATGAAGAGCCAAAAGAGGCACAGCTCAAAGAGGTCGAAGAAGAGCCACTTAGGATGCAGGAAGAAGAGGAAGAAAGCCTCAGCAGACAGGAAGAAGAGGCCATCGACGCACAGACAGAAGAAGAGAAAGAGCCTCTTCAGACAAAAGAGGACGCTGACGAGCCTGTAGATATGCAGGAAGAAGAGGAGTCCCTTCAGGCAAAGCCTGCTTCAGGTGAAGAGACAACGGATCCACAGGTAGAAGAACTCCTTGCCGCAACCCGTGGTGGCGGAAGCCCCATGGAGCCAGAGGTCTCAAAGGAGATGGAAGAGCGCTTTGGAAGAAGCTTTTCCGCTGTGCGCATACACACCGATGCAACAGCTGCAAGGCTCTGTGGGCTCCTGGGTGCAAAGGCATTCACCTATGGCAACCACATATACTTCAGTGAAGGTGCCTACCAGCCTGGCACAAAAGAGGGAAAGAAACTCCTTGCCCACGAACTTACCCATGTGGTCCAGCAGCGAAAGGGTGCAAAGGCTATTCAGCGGCAGACCGCTGGTGGCACAGAGGAAAACACCGGGGTCGATGCCACCCAGCTTCCTGAGTCTGTTGGAAGGCTTGGCACAGGTGGTGAAAGCGACAGGATTTTTTTCGACAAGATAGAAGTGCCAGGATTCAAGCTCAGAGACCACAGGGCTGGTCTCTACAGTTCTCGCACCCCTCTTATCTATCGCAAGGGTTACACAAGGGGAGCCACTAAGCAGCGTGATGTTTGGCATAAGAATGTAAAGAAGGATGGTATAGAGAGGAAGATAAAAGAGATATTGAAGAAGGGATACAAAGCAGAATCGATAAATGACAGCGAAAAACATCTGGTAAAGGTAAGGCCAAACAACAGGCCTGTTCTTTATTATCATGGAACCGTCCAACAGATTGCGGAAAGGCTTTTGATACCCGATTGGGGCGGCAGAGCACACAGACCACCTTATCGATACTTCCATGTGGACCATATCCTGGAGCTTCAGCTTGCAAACTGGACAGGCTCTGGTTGGGCAAACACCATAGACAACATGGAACTCCTTGAGGCAAAGATGAATATCGATTCTGGAAATTTTATAAAAAACAGGATTAATGCAAAGGTAAAAAAGTTTATAGAAAAGACCAGAGATGAAGGTGGCAAATCCCCTTATGGCAATAATGTGGCGGAGATAAAGAAAAATTATCACCTTGTGTTCAGAAGGGCCGTGAAGGGAAGAGCCTATCCTTCGGTTCCTCGCACAAAGTTCTGGAAGAGGGACGAGATAGAGAGTGGAGAGCATCTTAGACCATTAAAGCCAGCCCTGCTATCTGAGATAGGTGGAAATGGATATGTGAAGATATTCCCTTACGAGACAGGAGGACTTGGCAAGAGTTTTAGATGGCCTGGTGGGCTTATAAGTAGAGAGAGAAATTGGTTCAGGGCTCCATTTGTTGTAAAGGAGAAGCACTTCAATACAGAGGACGAAAAGGCAGGCTCTGAAGATTTTGGCTACCTCAAGGTAAATGTCTCGCCCCAATACAGGGACAGGTTTGAATTCTCAAGCGGTGAGGATAAACAGATACTGCTGAGCCGATTTGGAGAAGCCCAGTTCGCAGGATATATAAGAAACAAAAGAGCAGTCAAGGAGCAGCTAAGAAGAGACTTTCGGGTAAAGAGGTTAAGCCCGGTAGAGATAGACACATTCGATATACACCCTGAAAGGGGCATAATATGTGCCGGAAGGATACTCCCCAGTATACCATTATTTGAAAAGGCAGATATAAGGTTCAGCCTTGATAACGGTGAGTTAAAGCTCTACAAGGTCTTTACCATAGACGAGATAACCATTCCTCCACCATTTACCATATCCAGTGCATCACTTGAGCTTTTCGGAAGCACCTCGAGAGGCATAGGCCTTAAGGGCAGGGCAGACTTCGGTATACAGGGACTTGGCAATGGATACATAGAGGCAGCAGCCTCAACCGCAGGTGGCATTGAGCTTGAAGGCAGGTTTGACTTCGAGCAGAAACTGTTCGACCCTGCAAGTGTGAAGGTAACCTACAAGGATAGAGCCTTTGGTGTGGAAGGCCAGCTCGGTATACCAAGAGGAAAGGTAAAGGGCATAAAGAATGCCAGTATAACGGTTACCTATACCGAAAGGGATGGCAAACTCTCGGCACAGGGCACAGCAGAGCTCGATATACCGGGGATAAAGAGTGCAACAGTAGGCGTTGAGTACAGTAATAATGCCTTCTCGATAACAGGCTCGGCAGCGCTAAGGGACGACATACCGGGTATAAAGAGCGGAAGCATAGGTGTAACGGTTGCAAAGAAGGCTGATGAGGATGGATACAGATTATCTGCAAGTGGCGAGGCTGTCCCAGATATACCGGGCATAGATACAAAGCTAAGGGTGCAATATGACGACCGAGCCTTCCTCATAAGTGGCAGGGTGGCCTATGAGAAAGGCATGCTATCAGGTGAGGTGGATGTAGCAGTATCGAATAGAAAGGTGGATAAAGAAGGAAACCCAACTGATGACCTCACAGACACTTTAAGTGTCTATGGTGGTGGACAGCTCACCATAAGGTTCACTCCCTGGCTCGAGGGCACCGCAGGGGTAAGGTTCCTGCCCAATGGTGAGATTGAGGTGATGGGCACGATTGGGCTACCCTCAAGTGTGGATGTATTCAAAAGGATAGAGATTCCAGAGAAAGACCTCTTCAAACTCGGTTTCGATATACCCATATTCGCCATACCTGTTGGTCCAAAAAGCATAGGGCTTGTTGCCACAATAAGGGGTGGGCTGAGAGCCTATGCAGGAATAGGTCCAGGTAGACTCGAGCAACTGGAGGTGGCTGTTGTCTACAATCCATCGAGAGAGGAAGAGACCAGGATAACGGGAACAGGCAAGTTCGTCGTACCTGCAGATGCAGGACTCAAACTTGTGGTAAGCGCAAGTATCGGTGTGTCTGCCTTTATAGCAGGGGTTGAGGGCGGGCTTGAAGTGGCAGGCGGAATAAAGCTCGATGCAAAGGCAGAGACAGGGATGAATGTTAACTGGACACCCAGAACGGGTATTACTCTTACCGCGATGCTATCTGCAACGGTGGAGCCAAAGTTCTCCTTTGATATAACGGGCTTTATAAGGGCATGGGTGGACCTGTGGCTTAAGAGCTACGAGAAGAGGTGGGACTGGGACCTTGAAAATTATGAGTATGGCTCGAACATGCGTTTCGGAATACATCTGCCAGTAGTGTACAAAGAGGGAGAGCCCTTCGACATATCCTTCGATGACATAAGGTTCGAAAGGCCACAGCTTGGCGAGGGCTTCCTTAAAGGGCTCATCAATGATATAAAGAATAAAAGAAAATAAATAGGGGTACCATGAAAGATCCAAAGGAGATAAACAACCAGGGTGTGGAGCTATTCCTTCAGGGAGACATCAAAGGGGCAAGGGAAAAGTACGAAGAAGCCCTGGGGATTGATAGCCGAAATGTAAGTGCCCTGAACAACCTTGGCTACACCTACACCATGGAGGGAGAGTTCGACAGGGCTATAGAATATTACCGGCAGGCGCTCGAATTAGAGCCACGCAATGCAACGGCACTTCTAAACATGGGGGTTACCCTTGCCAACAGGGGTGATACAGAGGATGCCCTCAAATATCTTGAAAGAAGCGTGGAAGTAGAGCCTGATAACGAGGCAGCCTGGCAGAGCCTTGCAGGCCTCTTCCAGCTACTCGCCTCATACACCGAGGCAGAGAAGGCATGGCGTGAAGCTGTAAGGTGTAATCCTGAAAACAGGGACAATAGGTTCAACCTTAGTGTAGTGCTCACAATGGAGAAGAAATACGATGAGGCCATTGCAATCTTTAAAGAGCTTGCGTTACAGAACCCGGAGGATGCGGAATCTCTCTGCCAGCTCGGTATAATATACATGATGCGCCATGACCTTGGGCTTGCTCAGGACACCTTTAAAAGAGCCCTTGCCACAAAGCCAGAGCACGAGTCTGCAAGATACCACCTCGCACTCGTGTATGCATCAAAAGGAGATGTTGAGAGTGCAAAGAAAGAACTCGAAAGGCTTCTTCTTGTAAATCCTGCCAATACAAAGGCAGCTGTAGACCTTGCAGTATTTGAGATAGGGCTTGGCAATAACGAGGCAGCCCTCAAGCATCTTGAAGAGATATTTAAAAGAGAGCCTGCAAACTCCAAGGCTCTCTTTTACAAGGCCATCGTCTTTTACAATACCGGCAAAAGAGAGAATGCTGAGAAGATTCTCAAAGAGCTGAGCACAGGCGATGATGAATATGCCCTTAAGGCAAAAGAGATTCTCGATGAGGAGTTCAACTGATAACCCTTCCAGAAATAAATTGCTCTCAAAGGCTGTAGCCATGTCTTCCTGACCCTCCAACTACTTGGGCTGGAAAAGTTAAGATACATAAAGGGTTGAAGGCCCACTACAGCAGGGCATATCCTGTATTCAGCGGGGTCATCAGAGACTTTATTATTTTTCCTATCCGAGGTGTCCCAGTGATGAGAGTGTGCTATAATTTCTATAGTGATGGTGGCACTTGAGTTTGAGAGTAAGTGGTCCCGGCCTGTAAGTGTCTGGGCTTCTATCTACAGCCAGCTTGCCATTCTCTTTGAGGATAGGATACCATGAGGGGAAGACTACTCTATGAATCTCGGTTTTCTCACCTGTCTCAACCTTCTTTTGCTACCCTTTTTTGTACTAACTGAGAAAAACAGGCTGTAACTATGGAAGGTGTAAAGGTATCCTTTCTTCATTATCCATATCCTTAGAGAGATTGTATGGAGCCTGCAGAGTGTGGTAGAAGGTCCAGTGGATTAAGAGGTCCTCGTCGTTCTCTCCGTCGAGGATGGTTGGGTTCTTTTTGTCTCTTTCGTAATAGTAGTGAGGATTTTCAAGGTAGAGAGGAAGGCTGAGGTGCCTTCGTCCATTTCTCAGGTGAAGAATCTTCTCTGGTTCTGTTTCAGAAAGCTTTCTTATTATCGCCGTCCAGACATCATCGAAAGCTCCGCCACCCATGGAGGGTGTGGCAGAGTAAAAGAACTCTTCCACAACAGGACATTTCTAAAGTGGCTTGACATTATTAAGATTTTCCTTGACACCCCAAGCCCTTTTATTATAAGATTTTTTTGCTCCAAGGGTTCATATTTCTCATGAAAGGCGAATGTTTTGAAAAATGAAATATTGGCAGGTTTGATTTTGTTTTTAAAGGAAATTAGAGAGAATCAAGGAGATATGTAGCAATCTCTAAAGGAAAAGAGGACGGTTACGCGTAGCATGCGTGTGGCAGGTGGCTGTTGGAGTAGATGGCTGCTGGCAGGGGTGCTCTGCGGTGTTGCGGTATACCTGCTCCTCCATAGCAGCGTCCCTGTCGGTGATAAGGAGGTTAGGGTAAGCGGCGGGGCCGTCGCCGAGACGGCGAGGCTGCGCAGCGCCGTTGAGCACAACGACGGGGACTTCCGCAGCCTCTACAGGCTCGGCTTGGTCTACTACAACCGCGAAGCCTTCGACGACGCCATAGCCCTGTGGAACAAAGCCGCCGCCATGCTCCCGGAGGGCAACATGATGAAGACGACGCTCATGGACATCGTTAAGCGGGCGGAAAGACGCAAGGCGCTAATAGGCAGGATAGAGGAGCTCGAAAAGGTCGTGGACATGAATGCCCCTCCCCTCGATGAGGGGCTCGAGCTCGCCTCGCTCTACATCGCCGACAGCCGCTTCTACAGCGCCGGAGAGCTTTACCGTGCCATGACGCAGGCCCACGCCGACGATCCGAGGCCCTGGGCGGGCCTTGCAAGACACGTCTACCGCCAGGGCCGCATCCTCTGGGCAGAACGTTACGCCCGCCGGGCCATAGCCCTCGGAACGACCGACGAAGAAGTGATGCGTATCAACGAGGAGATAGAGAAGCTCATCCAGCTTCTGGCCGAGGAAGGCTACGACGAACTCGTCAAGATGTCCCATCCGGCGGGATGACACAGATAGGAGTGCAAGATGGGGTTCCATCGAACCGCCCTGCTATTCACCATTGCGGTCCTGTCTCTTACGCAGTCGCAGGCCGCTGCGGACCGGCCCGACGCCGTCCCGAGGGTCCACATTCCGCAGCGCATCGTGGATCTGGGCATATCCCCGCCGGGGCTTAAGCCCTCGGGCAAGTTCATCATAGGCAACACCGGCTCGGCGCACTTGAACATAATCGAGCTCAAACCCTCGTGCGGGTGCACCGTCGCCGAGCCTGAGACGAAGACGATAGCCCCTGGCGACGAGGTCGTAGTGGCCGTCACCATCGACCCCAGAGGCAAGGGCGGAAGCTACCTCAAGACGGTGACCGTCGAGACCGACGACCCTGAGGAGCCGGTCGTCGAGGTGGTCATCACCGGAGAGGTGTCCATAACAGAGCACGGCGAGACCCTTGAGAGGTCCGTCATCTTCACCGGCAAGTGCGCCTCCTGCCACGCTGAGCCGGCCTCCGGCAAGAAAGGGGAGCCGCTCTTCGAGGCCGTCTGCGCCATGTGCCACGGCCACTACGGCCTGGGCGGACCTGCGGCGAGGATAAACGACCTGAAATTTCTCGAAAGCAATGACGATTCGTATATAAGGGCCACCATCGAAAATGGCGTGCCTGGTACTTCCATGCCCGCCTTTGCCGAGGACGCTGGCGGGCCGCTCGATGCCGCTCAGATAGACTCGCTCGTCGAGCTCATCAGGTGGTGGGAGCAGGGCTACGTCTTCAAAGACAACAGAAGCTACATCAGAGGAGCACGATGAGGGGTTCGACGAGGCCTGCCCTCGGCATACTGGTTACCGTCGCAGTGGTCTGCCTTGTGTCGTACCTAACGGTCAGGCTCGGCTATACCACCGGCGGCACCTTCACCCAGACAGAGCACGGAGGCACGGACACCACCTACCCCGACCGCGCCTACTATCCATCTACCGACAATGTCACCGGTGTGTCGAGGGGCCAGATCGACGTCTTCTACGACATCTACTACAAGAGGGGCGAGTGCAACCACTGCCACGAGCCCCACGCCTCGGTGGGAGGCGGGCGCGAACCGGAGCCGAACTCCCCTCCAGGGCCGGGCAACTACCTCCTCTTCACCAACTATGACACCAAGTCCTCGCGGGTCGAATTCTGCGGCACCTGCCACAGCGAACAAGACCCCGACGCAAACGGCGTGCCCTTCGACACACCCTACGATTTCAGCTTCAAGGGTGTCACCAAGTACTACGACTCGGTCCACTACAGCCGCAACATCCAGTGGCCCGGCGGCCAGTACGGCTCCACCTACCCGGCCAAGAGCGCCTTCGAGGCCGGGGCCTGCGTCAACTGTCATACCCCCCACGGGTATCCATACAGCTCGTCGGACCCGGCTGTCGGAAGCGTGCCGGCCGGAACCCCTTACCCCAAGCAACTCGTCGAGCTCACCGACATAAACAACAGGGACCCGTCGAGCTCACCCATAACGGGCTGGCCCAACGTGAGCGGCCGCGACCCCGATGACGCCGAGGACCTCTGCTACACCTGCCACGACGGCTCGCCGGTGCAGAACAATGACCTCTCCATGTACAACCCTTACCAGAAGTGGGGGCTGCCCTACTACACGAGCGGCGCCACGTCCATAAAGCAGGCCTTCGAGCAGCCCTACCGCCACCCCGTAAAGGACAGCGAGCAGGCCGGCAAGACCTCCTACTACCACGCCGACGCCGCAAAGCCCCTGGACGTGCACAACAAGGTGGAATGCACCACATGCCACAACCCGCACCTGGCAAGCGGCAGGTGGGACGACGCCTCGCCCAGCTGGCCCTCTCCCACGCCGGTCGTGCTGCCAGGTGTTACGCACCAGGCCTACCTCGACAACATCGGCACTTACGACTGGCCGCCGCCCTCTTGGGGACTGAGCTACCAGCCGGGTGATCTCTGGGGGGACGACCCGGAGGAGAAGATAAACGCGCTGATGGACAGGTTCATCGGCATGGGCACCGGCGGATGGGAGTTCAACGTCCTGCGGGGCATACCATACGGTGGCTCTCCGCCCTGGGACCAGGCGCCCAAGTACCAGGCGCCGCTGGGCGGCACGGCCGCCGGCCAGTACCAGCCCGACGGCGACTCGCTGCCCGACTACATAACCTTCTGCCTCGACTGCCACCAGCACAAGCTCGGAAGCATCATGCCCATATACTGGGGCGCCGGCTTCCCGCCGGGCGTGAACCCCACCCAGTGCGACGGCGTGTGGCCCTACGACTGCGTTACGGCCACGGGCAGCGAGCCACACGGCTTCGACCCGGCCAACCAGTCGCCGTTTTTCTGTTGCAACCCGCCGGGCAACGCCTGCGGCGACCCGACGACCGACCCCGACAGCCCCTTCTACGGCGAGCCGCGGGGCAGGGGATACGCCGTCTTCACCCGCCCTCCCTACGAGATGGCCGACAGGATAGCGGGCATAAACTACGTCCTCGCATGCACGGACTGCCACGAGCCACACGGCTCGCCTGAAAACGGCCTGCTG
This sequence comes from Deltaproteobacteria bacterium, assembly GCA_015492245.1. GTDB lineage: Bacteria > Desulfobacterota > GWC2-55-46 > GWC2-55-46 > DRQE01 > DRQE01. The sequence goes on from WGFM01000027.1 coordinate 27,472, forward strand.
AGGAAACGAATCAACGCCTACGAGGGCTCCACCATACACAACGTCCTCTGCAACGCCTGCCACTACTATGCCGGCGGCGACATGACCTACGACCCTTGCGGCGGTGGAGGGCTCAAGTCATGCGCAACGGCCTCGTGCCACCTCACCACGGTGCTCCACCGCATTGACAATAACACCGGCGGCGGAGGGGCCATAATCTACACACCCACGGCGGGATGCCCCACACCCAGATCCATCGAGGTGCGCTTCGACATGAACTGGCCGGCCGGAAGCACCAACGTAACCGACAGCACAGGGAAGCTTGACGGCGTGGTGAGCAACCCCTTCTTCACCATCCCTGGCGACGGCTACTTCCACGGCGACGGATCAAGCCCCAACTACATAGAGTTCCTCGACGACGACGCGTGCCTGCAGAGCGCGACGGAGATGACGATAGAGGCCCGCATAAAGCCCACGGGCATCCCGGCCGGCGCCAACAACTACATACGCCGCGTCTTCGCCCGCAACCAGATCGACAACTACCAGATCTCGGTGTGGCGCAACGTCACTGGCGCCTCCTGGCAGCCCTACTTCCAGCCTCCCGACAATGTGGCGGTCATCGCCTTGTGGGTGGCGCCGGTGGACACACGCGGTGGCAGGTACTGGAAGGTGGTGAAGTCGGACTACAACAACTGTCCGGTGACCAACGACCACTGGTACAAGGTGAAGATAGTGTGGAACTCGTCGAAGACCGGCGGCATACCGGCCGACATCTGGATCGACGATCAGGGCACCGACGGACTGGAAAGTGGCGAACAGTGGATGGGCTACAAGAACTGCACCGATTCGAGCCAGGCCCAGACCCCCCCTGACTGGCGGCTGTGGGAAGGAGACCAGATAAAAACGGCCGACGGCGACTTCACCATAGGCGTGAACGTCAACAACCTCAACAACAACCGCTTCAACGGACTCATCGACTGGATAACATGGAAAGGCGTGGTCGACTATACAGGCGTGGACGACCCGCCAAACCCGCCGCAGTAAAAGAAACTGGGGAAACTTTCTGAAGAAGGACGATAGGCCTACCTTTCCCCCAGCCCCCTTGCCATCCACACGGTGTCAGGCCTTGACATTAATCCCTAAGCTTTCTGAGGAGTTAAAGGAGAAGGTGCTGAGTCTTTATCGGAAGAAGTACTGCCATGCCACAAGTCCACAGGCAAAGGGCAGGGTGGAAAGACTCTTTGGGGTGCTTCAGGACAGGCTCATAAAGGAGATGAGGCTTGAGGGTATAAGTACGAAGGAAGAGGCAAGCGAGTCTCTCAGGGCCTACCTACCTGCCCAGATACAACAGGCGTTTCAGAGTGGTTCCGGCAAAGGATTCGAACCTGCATGTCAGGTTGCCGAGGCAGTTTAATCTGGACAGGTATCTGTGCGGGAAGACCGAGCGCACGGTGAGACGGGATAACAGGGTATCCCACAGGGGCAGACTCTGTGACAGGATTTACGGATGCCTCCACCACCCCGGGAGAGCCCCTGAGAGCCTCCTCCAGCTTCTGGGCACAACGCCAGCAGGTCATCCCTGCGATGGGAAGAGCCACGGATTCCAGAACTTCCCTCTTCCCAACTCTTTGAGTCCATCTCTCCTATTTCTCCTTTTCCATATAGCATATATCCTGTGAAGCGGTATGGCAACCCTTTTGTTCTACATTGTGTAGTAAGCTGGCAAAAAAAAGAGCGCCTGCTGGGTGCAGAGCGCAGGTTCAGGTTCAGCTTTCCATGTGCCAGGTGTGGTGAGGATATAGCCATCTCAAACAGCACCGCTGGGGTCGAAGAGGTGAGGGAGGTTTTA
>WGFM01000028.1 GCA_015492245.1 Deltaproteobacteria bacterium
CGCCCCTCCTCCATGTAGCGCCTCAGATACCTGAGGGCCACCTCTCCAACAGGCACAAGCCGCTCCTTCATCCGCTTGCCAAATACCCGTATGACACCTGTTGAAAGGTCAAGATCACCCGTGCCGAGGGATACAAGCTCCGATACCCTCACCCCGGTTGCATAGAGAAGCTCCACCATCGCCCTGTTACGCAGCCCAACAGGGCCCGAAGGCTCGATACTCTCAAGAAGCCTTTCCACCTCATCGAGACTCAAATACTCGGGTATCTTCCTCGTGCAGGATGGCATGTCAACCATATCGCAGGGCGAACGCTCCACAAGGGCCTGTCGCTCGAGATACCTGTAAAATCCCCTCAACGCTACAACTGTCCGCATGACAGAACGACGGGAAAGCCCACCATCCTCAAGGGCAGCCATGAATTGTGCCACCTCCCTGCCTGTGGCATCAAGAAGAGAAAGATTCCTCTTTTCAAGGAACCTTACGAACTTTATCAAGTCTCTCTTGTAAGCTTCTATGGTTTTTGGGGAAAGCCCTTTTTCTATAAAGATGGTGTTCAGGAATCTATTTATCAGCTTTTCGTCTTCTGGTCTCATCCTTTGTGAGCACCTCGTAGAGGGTATCCTTTATGAGTGTTATCTTCCTGTCATCGGTTATCTTCTGGCCGAATATATCGCGCACATAGAATATGTCGGCCGCCTCGTCCCCACGGGTGGATATCTTTGCCACATGGATGAAGAGGCTCAGTTGTGTAAGGGTGGAGCTTATATCATAGAGAAGCCCTATTCTATCCTGTGTGCGTATATCTATTACAGTGAAGGCATCTGACACATTGTTATCCACCTCTATACGGGTTGGCACAGGGGGTTTTTCCTTTCTGTCCAGTATGGAGGAGCGACGGCATTTCTCACGGACGAGCCTGTCCACATGGAGCCTACCGCTTATTGCCTCGACGAGTTCCTCTTCTATCCTTCTGAGCTTGTATCTATCGGTAAGAAGCCCTCCATAGGTGTTGTTTACCTGCAATATATCGAGGGCTATACCATTGCGCAGGGTGTTTATCTGTGCGCCAAGTATGTTAACGGCATTTGCACTCAATATGCCTGTAATCATGGAGAAAAGCCCGTGCACATCGTAGGTGGTAATGGTAAGCTCTGTATACTCCCGCTCTTCTACCTGTTCCACATCCATGACACAGGGTGAGCCATCGAGTTTTTTCACAACCTCCATGTGTTTCGTTATCTTCTCTGGCCTGTTTGCAAGGAAATACCGCGGAGGAAGTAGCCTGAAGTATTGTTCAACCTCCTGGGGGGGGATATGGGGGGCAAGCCCTTTCACTCGCTCTTTTATGCCTGCCATCCTCTGGCGGTGGTCTTCGGGCTCGAAGCTGCCACGCTCTATGACCCTGAGTGCCTTGAAGTAGAGCTCCTGAAACAGGGCAGCCTTCCACTGGTTCCACACCTCCGGGCCCACGGCCCTTATGTCGGCAAATGTCAGAAGATAGAGCAGATTCAGCCGTTCTGCCTCTGCAATCTGTCGGGCAAACTCTATGACCAGTTTTTCATCGTGTATATCCCTGTGCTGGGCGGTATCGGCAAGGATAAGGTGCTTCTTTACGAGAAACCTTACTGTATCGGCCACCTCCCCTTCTATGCCCACTCTTTCTGTAACAGCTGGCACCAGTTCTGCGCCCTTTATGGCATGGGGTCTGCCAAGGGCCTTGCCTGCATCGTGCAACAGAATGGCGAGATAAAGGGGCATGGGGTCCTTGAGCTCTGTAAGGAGTCTGCTGAGAAGAGGAAACTCCTCTTTGTAGTCTCTTCTCAGGCAATCGAGCTCCCGTATGGCAAGAAGCGTGTGGGTATCCACCGTGTATATATGGTAAAGATCATGTTGCACCTTGCACCTTATGGCACCGAACTCTGGCATGTATCTGCCAAGCACACCGAGCCTGTGCATCTCCTGAAGTGCTGGATACACCTCCCCTCCCCTCAGGATATTGAGGAAGACCCCTGCCGCCTCTTTGTCCTCCCTCAGCCTGTCCACCACATGGAGGCTTGAAAGTATCAGGTCTCTGAGGCTCTGGTCCGGTTCCACCCTGTGGCGCTGAATATGCTCGAAGACCTTCATTACCGCCAGGGGTTCTTTATTGAATACCTGTGGATCCTCTGCAACAAGTAGCCCATGGGTTATGGAAAAGTTCTCATCAATGTGCTTTCTTTCTGGTAGATGAGCTGATACACCGGGCCTTCTCTCAAGGGTTCTGAGCAGCATGCGCTCTGATATATCCTTTATGGTGGAGGCCATCTCGTAGTATCTGCGCATGAATGCCTCTACCGAGAGCTCATGGACTGTATCCTTGAAGCCAAGAAGCGGGGCGATTCTTTCCTGGTGATCGAAGGAGAGCTGGTCTAGCTTCCTGCCGGTCTCAAAGTGGAGTTCATTTCTTATCCAGTGGAGCATATCGAGTGCCCTGCCGAGTGCCCCCTCCTCTCTGTCGGATAGAAGGCCCATATCCACAGGGCTGAAGGTGCCGTGGTGCTTTGCCCTCACCACCCATGAGGCCGTGTGGATGTCTCTGAGCCCACCCTCGCCTTCTTTCACATTGGGCTCGAGTATGAAGACCGAGCCCCCGTAGCGAACATGGCGTGCCCTTCTCTCCTCGAGTTTCTCCTCTATGAATCTTTTGAGCGATTGCCCGCTGAAAAGCCCCTTTTCCGCCTTCTCAACGAACCCTGAGAACAACTCTTCATCGCCCCACAGGTGGCGTGCATCCAGCAGGGCCGTCTGGGTCTTCGTGTCCTCTCCTGCCACATCCATGCACTCCTCTGTTGTGCGTATGCTGAATCCCACATCCATCCCGCTGTCCCACAGTATGTAGAGTATCTTCTGTGTGAGGGCTTCGAGCTCAGGGGTTATATTGCCCTCATAGAGTATCATAAGGTCTATATCAGACCTTATATTGAGCTCCCTTCTGCCATATCCTCCCAGGGTCACCACAGCGTATCTCTGCACCACCCTGTGTTCTGCTGAAAGCCTCTCAAGAAGCCCCCTGAGGGTGGAATCCACAAGGTCTGTGAACTCAAGGGTAATCTGCCTGCCATGTTTCATGGTGCGGTGTCTGGTGTGAAGTTCTGCCTCTTTCCTGCGCATATAGTCTTTGAGGGCCTGTGCCGGTCCATGTGGGGAATCGAGTATGTCCTGTATGCCCTCCATAATCAGGTCTTCTCTCCGTTGAGATACCTTATTATGCCATCTGCTATGCCACGGGCAATCTCTCTCAAGTAGGCAGGGCTACGCAGTCTCTTCTCATCCTGTGGGTTGGTTATGAATGAGACCTCCACAAGGACACTTGGCATATCACAGTTTAGGAGCACATAGAAGAGTGCTCCCTTTATACCGTTACTCTTTACATCCCTGTAGCGTTTCTTGAGCCTTCCCGAAAGGCCTTCCTGCACCAGAGAGGCAAGGCGGATGGATTCCTGCTGGTTACCGCTTCGCTCCAGGTCTTTTATTATGTACTGCAGGACCTCCGTGGTCTCGCTGGTGGTTGTGGCGTTCTCCCTTGCGGCAACACGCAGGGCATCTTCGTCCTGTGTGGAGCCGAGGTAGTATGTCTCAACCCCCTGGGCCGTTCTCCTGTAACTTGCGTTCACATGGACAGAGACGAATATGTCCGCATCTCTGCTGTTGGCTATGGCTGTTCTCTCATCGAGGGGTATGTATACATCCCTGTCCCTTGTAAGCACTATCTTTGATGCCTTGAGCCTCTTTCTGAGTTCCCATTTAAGGAGCTTGGATACCTTGAGGGTTACATCCTTCTCCTTCAGCCCCCTCTTGCCTATGGCCCCTGGGTCCTTGCCACCGTGGCCCGGGTCTATCACTATGACAAGCCCCCTGTGGGGTTTTCCTGCACGATGTGCCCTGATGGCTTCTTTCCCCGATTTTCTCCCCTCCCCCCTTACATCTATAACTATCCTGTGGGGGTTGAACAGATGAAACACCTTGTAAGAGGACAGACTCTTTATATCGAGGACCACCCTTACCGTATCCTTCCTGTACTGGCCAACCCTTGCCCTCATAAGCAGCCCATCGTCTATGGGCACAACCTTCTTTATGCCGTTATTGAGTGTGGCCCCCCTTATGTCCACATAGAGCCTTGGGGGCTTGCCTATGGAGGGGTCTCTCCTGAGGAGCCTGTATGTATAGGAGGGCCTGCCATCCAGGTCTATCACCACCCTTGTATAGTTCTTGGAAGACCAGTATCTTACCCCTTCAAGATGCACCACTGCTGAGGCAATGCCTGCCGAAAGTAATATGCACAGTGCCACAAAAAGGGGTATGGA
>WGFM01000029.1 GCA_015492245.1 Deltaproteobacteria bacterium
TGTGGAGGTGTAGGGATATGGCATGGGTATTTTCAAAGAGATGCAGGAAAGCCTTAAGAGAGGGAAAAATAAAAGTAAGTATCCCCAGAAGTGTTCGGATTCGCATTTTAAAATTGTTTGAAAGATTTAATGAAGAATGGGTAGAATCTACTGATAGAGGAGTTAGATATTGGACAAGTAGAATTGATCAAATATTAGAAGAAATTAAAGCAGAACATGGTTTAGACTGTTTGTTTGCGTATCCAGAAAAAGAAACAGGACCGGCAGAACCCTCTGACTTTGAAGGATTTATCTTAAGAGGTAACTATCCACCTTATCTTTTAGATACTATAGAGTTATACCATGACTCTTTACCGCAAGACGAGCAAATAGCTTTTCAAAAAGAATTCAATCAAATAATGGAAGAAAGTGAACTTCCATGGAGAATGCTGGATGGTAAAGTAATTCCTGTAGACTCACATTATATAGAAGAAATGGTTCTTAAAAAAGCATATGAGCTTCTTAAAGAAGTAAAATTTGAAGGAGCCCTTGTAGAGTTTGAGCAAGCAAGAAGGGATCTTATAAGTGGTGATTATAATGGGGCCATACAAAATGCAAATCATGCTGTGGAGAGTGTATGTAAAAGTATTCTTAATGTAGACAAGAAAAAACCCGGTGAACTTTATAGAATGATAATAGATTCGGGATTAATACCAGAATACTATGAAGGTTTTTTAAAAGCATTTGAAGAAAATATTTTACGCTGTGTTGCAATCCCGCGGAATGAAGAGCCAGGTGTAGGACATTGGTCAGGGTGCCAAAACAAACGAAATTCCTCCTGAACTGGCTGAGTTAGGTGTTCATTTATCAGGAGTTCTAATCGTATATTTAATAAAACGGTATTTAGTAGTTAGTAATAAGTCTTCTGCAAACGACATGAATGGCAATTCTGAATTAGATGAAGATATACCATTTTAGAAAGAACAAACTGCCATCAAATCAGTTTTATACAACAGTATTTAAACCTTAAAATACAAACAACAGGAGAATCATCACAGTTGCTTCTTCTATTTATAGATGAGTCAGGAGACCATAGCCTTGATGTTATAGACCCTCAGTATCCCCTGTTTGTGCTTGGTGGTTGTATAGTAGAGTCTGATTACTATGAGAGTGTTTTGATTCCTCGTCTAAACGAATACAAATACAAACTATTTGGCAGGGATGATTTCATATTACATACGGCAGATATAGTGAGAAGAAAAGGTGTCTTCCATAAACTCACAGACAAAAAGTTTAGAGAATATTTCTATAATGAAACCAATAACCTTATGGAGGAGCTTGAATACACAATTGTAGCATGTGTCATAAAAAAGACGGAACATTTGCAAAAATATGGTATAGCCGCCATTGATCCGTATATGCTTTCATTGAGGATACTCGTAGAACGTTTTGTAATGGAAATGAAACAACGCCATCGTAACGAACAAGGGCATATCGTGGCCGAGTCAAGAGATGAAACCCTTAATAATGAACTTCGTCTTGCCTGGATGGATTTGAGAACAAGGGGCACAGAGTATATCTCTGCTTCAGAGGTAAGAAAGTGTATACCAGAACTTCATATCAGAGATAAGAGGACTAATATTGCTGGGCTCCAGATTGCTGACCTTATTGTATCTCCTATAGGGCGTTATATTCTGGGTAAAGATCCCAAACAGGATTGGCATATTATAGAAAAGAAATTCAGACGGAGCTGTAGTGGTGAATATAGTGGATATGGTCTTGTTGTTCTGCCAAAAGACAAATAAAAAGGCGGCGCCCGAATGACTCAGTCACCGCCAAGCTATATATTATAGTATATACTATGGGTAAAACTTATGTCAAGAAAAAACAATCAAAAAGCCTTCTCTCAACTCTATCTCGCAAATGTCCTGAGGGACGAAGTCCATGCATGGGTCCAGCAGGGCTGGCCAGGGGTTACAGGGACCACACTTGAGCTTCTCAACTACTGGTTCAACCGCGATGAGGATGATGAGGAAAGATTCCATGATTGTCAGAAGCGGGCTATAGAAACGATTGTTTATTGTTACGAAGTCCTTCAGGCTCGCACCCTGAAAGACCTCTTTGAACGCCTTGCCCCAGAAGCACTCCTTGAACATCTGCCATTAAAACAGGAAGCAGAGAGCATTCCTTTTACAAAATATGCCCTTAAGATGGCAACAGGCTCTGGAAAAACATGGGTTCTCACAGCCCTTCTTATCTGGCAGTACTTCAATGAAATAAACAATGAAAGAGAAGGGGATTATTCCCAACATTTTCTCATAGTTACCCCGGGACACGAGGTGTTGAACAGACTTCTTGACTCATTCAAGGGAAGACGAGACCCTGAAACAGGCTCAAGACTTCCAGAGACTGTGGACTATAGGCGTGCCCTTTTCATGCCAGAAGGTGCAAACTGGAGAGACAGATTTCATCTGGAGATACTTGAACCCGCAGATGTCCAGCCCAATACCACCCCACCTGATGGTCCTTTCGTTTTTATTACAAACTGGCAGCAGTTTCGTCTGAAAACATCCGCACAGAACCTGTGGGCTCAATACACTGGTGAGGATGTTGAGGAAATGCCGAGAGGGGAGGTCATCCTTGACTTCCTGTCCCACCATCCTGACCTGATAGTTATGAACGATGAGGCTCACCATGTTCATGCCAAAAAGAGACCTAAAAAGGACTCAGAGAAAGATGAGGAGCTTGTCTGGCGTAGATTTATGAACATCCTCTACGAACGGTTGAGAGAAGCCCATGGCGAGGGCTTTGGACCTTTTGTTCAAATAGATTATTCAGCCACTCCCTTCTATGGAAGTGGACAGAAGAGGGAGTATTTTCCCCACATTGTGTATGATTATGACTTGATAAGTGCCATGCAGGATATGCTGGTAAAACAGTTGTTTCTTGAAGAACGGCAATCGATCGGTGGAGAGTCCTTGGAAGAACTCGATTTCAGGGCAGAGAGGCATCCACCAGAGGCAGGCCATAAGCGTGGAGAAATCAAAGCCCTCTCCGCAGGACAGAGACTACTTCTGGACATTGGACGATTGAAACTGGAACAGCTCTCAAGAGAGTTCAAGGAGAAAGGGCTGAATAAAAAACCTGTGATGATGGTTCTATGTGAAGATACCCGTGTTGCAGACCTCACAAAAGACCATTTTGCCACTCTGTGTGATGAAAATGGCAACTACTACGATGATAGTCGGACAATGGTAATACACTCCGATTTGAAAGACAAAGAGCTGGAAGAGGCACGAAAGAGGCTTGACAGGATCGATGTGGACGATGACCCTCTGAGAGTGGTTATATCTGTGTTGATGCTGAGAGAAGGATTTGACAAGAACAACATCTGTGTTATCGTCGTCCTGAGAGCAACAGAGGCGGATCTTCTGCTGGAACAGATTGTAGGACGGGGACTGAGACTCATGTTTCCCCAACATTCTTATCCAGAGCTGCAGGAGGCTAAGAGAGAAGCCTTCTATGAAATTAGAGGGAATAAAGTCCCTTCAAACTCTCTCGATTTTCTCTTCATTGTCGAACATCCAAGATTCAGGACATTCTATGAAAGTCTGAGGCAGGAAGGCTATATCATCGGTAGCGGAGATACAAGCACCACATCATCTACAGGAGACATCATACCAGTTGATGCCATACCAGGTAGGGTTGAAAGGTTTGATATAACATGGCCCATTCAGGTGTATGATGAAGGGCGTATGCCAGAACTTTCGCAGATAGATGCGAGCACTTTACCCAAATATAAAGGTGATTTTCATCAATTAAAAAACTGGCTTTCAAAACTTATAATTCAGGAAACACATGTGGAAACTGGCAAGAAGACAAAGACATGGAAGCTGGACAACGAGTATTTCGATTATTCCCACTTTCTAAGGCAGGCATCACGGGCGGTTGTGGTAAGAGGTAAAACACCTATCCTTACAGCCCGGCAGGCAAGGATTGCGGAACTCATAGATGAGTATGTTTCAGAGCATTGTTTCGGGGAACCCGTTGATTTCACCAGACAGGAAAACTATTGTGTCCTAAACTACAGCCCTGTTTTCGACCATGTTGTTCAGACCATTCATCAGGCGATAGTGAGGCTTGTTGAAGGGTTCAAATATGAGGTAAAGGGTGTGTGGGGAAGGCTTTCGGATGTAGAGAGGATTATGGTGAGAGAAAGTAAATCAGTGGAAACTGATAAGAGTATCTACCCGAGACTCGGATTTCAGTCCAAAGGTGGAGGATTTGAAAGAGACTTTATGCAGGAGGTTTTGAATCCCTCCGTGGAAGCTCTTTCCTACGCCAAACTGGACAGACGACACAGGTTAAAGATTCCTTATAGAGATGAGACGGGTATCTTGAGGAACTATGAGGTGGACTTTATCGTGAAGACAGCCGAAAAGAACTATCTTGTTGAGACAAAGGCGGATAGGGATCTGGATAGCCCAAATGTTGCGGTCAAGGTTAGGGCTGCAACTGCCTGGTGTGAGCAGGCTTCTACCGTATTGCCTCCACCAGAATGTAAACAACCCAAGGAGTGGGAATATCTGATACTTTCAGAAGGTCTATTCAAGAGCAATAGAGGGCTTGGCTTTGATGCCCTTGTGCCCCTGTGCAGGGCACTGAGAGATAAATTGCTGGCAATGGTAGAGAGCAGGCTGTTCATATAGAGAATACCCTATTTTATCAGGGCAGCTGACTATATTGGATGCCAAAAGTCTCCCCTCAATTTTGATTGACACCCCGAGAGATTTATGTTATACATCTCATCTCTATGTGGGCTTCGACCTTCTGTTTCTTTAGCGCAGTGTGGGTCGAAGCATGTTTTTATGTACGAGGGGAAGAAGGGTAGACTCAAGGGCCTTGCCCTTATCGCATCGGTAGGCATAGCGATGGTTGTGTCCACACTGCTCGGGCTCGCAGCAGGGCTTTATCTCGATGGGCTTCTGGGCACAAAACCATGGCTTACCATAATATGCCTTATACTGGGTATTATAGCAGGCTTCAGGAATGTATATGTTACAGTCAAAAAGTATGGATTTTAAAGACCCTGGCCGAAAAGCTGCACTGCCTGTTATAAACTCGGTGAGGCTGAAGACATTTCTCCTTAATGTTGTATTCCTTGTGGCGGGTGTGGTAATATCTTTTCTGTTTTACCCACAGGTTGTGGCGGCCTTCACGATGGGCTTTGCCATAGGTATGCTGAGCCAGTGGTTGAGCTTTCAGGCCCTAACACGCTCCATATCCATGGAACCCGAGAGGGCGGGCATCTTCATAATGGCACGCTTCTATGTCAGGTTTGCCATAGTGGTTGGGCTACTGATACTCTCTGTATGGAAGCTGGGACTGAATCCACTGGCTGTTATAGCAGGGTTTTCAGGCCCTCTTTGTGCAACCATATTTGGTTCGCTCATTATGACCAGGGAGGCATGGCGCTGAGATGCACCATTACATAATACTTCCCACATTCGGTCTGGAAGTGCATGTGGCACTCATGCTCTATGTAGCCATAGGGTTGATGCTGTTCTCTCTGCTTCTCAAGAACAGGCTCCAGCTTGTGCCAGGCAAGCTTCAAAGTGTTGTGGAGCTCACGATAGAGACATTCGTAAATCTTTCCGATGAGGTCATGGGGCACAAGGGCAGAAAGTTCGTTCCCTTCATACTCACATTCTTCATATTCATATTCGCTGCCAATGTGCTTGCCCTTATACCGGGGCTTATGCCGCCCACCGCAAACCTCAACATAACCCTTGGGCTGGCACTAATAGTGTTCGTTACCACACACATGGTGGGCCTTAAGGAACACGGACTCGGCTATATAAAACACTTTACAGGCCCAATGTGGTATCTGGCACCACTTATGATACCAATAGAGATATTCGGGCATCTGGCAAGGCCGGTCTCTCTCTCGATGCGTCTTTTCGGTAACATGCTGGGGCATGAACTCCTTATAGGTGTGCTTTTGCTCCTCATGCCCTATGCCTATCCGCTCCTGGCGTTCGTAACGGTGCTGGGTGTTATAGTGGTGGCACTACAGGCACTTATATTCGCATTACTTGCCATGGCATACATAGGCGGTGCTCTTGAAGAGGCACATTAGAAGTTTTCAATAAACAGGAGGTGAAGTTGATGAAAAGGTTATATCTGGCACTTATGGGACTTGTGGTCATCCTCTTTGGATCCAGCTCGGCTGTATGGGCGGCAGAGGAGGCAGCGCAGTCAGCGGGTGGCAACAGTCTTGTGCTCGCTGCCATATTCCTGGCATCTGGACTTGGTGTGGGGCTTGGAGCCATAGGGCCTGGCATAGGACAGGGTAACGCAGTCAGGGGTGCCTGCGAGGGTATGGCAAGAAACCCCGGCATGGCAGGCAAACTGATGACCACCATGCTCCTGGGTCTGGCCATCATGGAGGCACTGGCAATATACGCGCTGGTCATAGTCTTCATGCTTCTGTTCATGTTCGCCGACAAGTTCATGTAATACAGTAAAAAAATCGGCCTCAAAGGGCTGTAGAGCATAGAGAAGCTGAAGGGGTGCACAGAGACCTTGTGCACCCCTTCAAGTTTTTCCATACCTCTTGACAACCTTGCCCAGGCACCTATATTATATTAATGTAGGGTTGATATAAAATGGCATAAGAGGGGGGTGATAGGTTATGACAGCTCTTCCTGTTGTAAGCGATTCTCTTGAGCGTTACCTTGCAGAAATCAACAAATTTCCGATACTTTCCAGAGAAGAGGAGTTCGAGCTTGCCAGAAACTGGTATGAAAAGCGCGATATCCATGCCGCCCACAGGCTTGTAACGAGCAACTTGAGATTCGTTGTGAAGATAGCCCTTGAATATCGCAACTACGGGTGCAGCCTCAAGGACCTCATTCAGGAAGGCAACATGGGGCTTATGACGGCGGTGAAGAAGTTCAACCCCTACAGGGGCTACAGGCTCATAACCTATGCCGCATGGTGGATAAGGGCGTTCATACAGGAATACATTGTAAAGACCAGAGGGCTCGTCAAAAGGGGCACAAGGGCTCTTAAAAGAAGACTTTTCTACAGAAACACCCGGCCCACGACAGAGGATATGGATACCCACAGCGTCCAGGCCGGTGAGGCCACATCGGCAGAGCTCTCACTTGACACACCCATAGGCGATGGGGAAGAGGACAAAAGCTATATCGAACTGCTCAAAGACCCTGCTCCTTCACAGGAAGAGATGGTGATGGAAAGGCAGGAGCGTTTTATGCTCTCACAGGATGTGAGAAGGGCCCTCTCGCTGCTCAACCCCAGGGAACGCTACATAATAGAGAAGAGGATTATGGCAGAAAAACCCGCAAGCCTTCAGGCCATAGGCGATGAGCTGGGGCTTACGAAAGAGAGGATAAGGCAGATAGAGAGTGCTGCCATAAAGAAATTGAGAGAGAGCCTCAACCTCAAGGCACTGCCAGAGGCGACTACCAGAGGGTAGCCACTGCCCCCCATATTCATACCAATTTTCCCTTTACAGAGAAGCCTCAATAATGCTATTTAATTGATATTAACTACTGGAAGGAGAGTTTCTATAAATTGAAGGGAAGACCTACCGTAGCACTCATAAACAGGGAGGCAATCAAACACAACTACGCACGCATAAAAGAGAAGCTTTCGCCTTCCACCGAGATTATGGCGGTGGTAAAGGCAGATGCCTACGGCCATGGAGACACCATGGTGGCCGGGGTGCTCGAAGAAGCAGGGTGCAGACTTTTCGGTGTGGCAACTGTGGACGAGGCCGTGGGGCTCAGAGAAGGGGGGATAAAGGCAGACATAGTGGTGCTCGGTGGAATATACCCCCCGGATATAGATGACCTCATGGAGTTCAACATCACCCCTGTGATATTCGACATGGATACAGCCATTCTGCTCAACAAGAGGGCCGAAAAGAGGGGGATAAAGAAGGGGGTGCACATAAAGATAGACTCAGGGATGGGCAGGCTCGGGCTCTTCGTGGACCAGGTGGTCTCATTTTTCGGAGAGTTCAAGAACCTTGCCAGTCTTGCTGTAGAGGGCATACTGTCGCAGTTCTCAGAGGTGGATGATCCGGAACGAAGTTATTCCAGAAAACAGCTCGCAACATTCCTCAAGGCGGTGAGCATCGTGCAGGGCATGGGGTATGCCCCTTCGCATATACACATGGCAAACAGTGCTGCCATAGTGGACTTTGTGGAGTCCCACTTCAACCTTGTGCGCCCGGGGATAATGCTGTATGGGGTCTATCCTTCCATGAGGCTCAAGGATAAGATAGTACTCAGGCCGGTTATGGAGCTCAAGAGCCAGATACTTCAGGTAAAGAAGGTTCCTCCCGGTTTTCCAGTAAGTTATGGCAGAAGTTTCGTTACCACCAGAGAGAGCCTTATAGCAACCATCCCCATGGGTTACGGCGATGGGCTTCCTTACGGGCTTTCAGGAAAGGGAGAGGTGCTCATAAGGGGCAAGAGGGTGCCTATTATAGGCAGGGTCTGTATGGACCTTACCATGGTGGATGCCACTGCGGTGGAAGGGATTGAGCCAGGCGAGGAGGTTGTGCTCATGGGCTCACAGGAAGGCGAGAGCATTACCGCAGAAGAGATAGCCCAGAAGTCAGGCACCATACCCTATGAGGTTCTCTGTAACATATCCCACAGGGTGCCAAGGCTACCTGTATGAGAGAGTTTTTCGAAAGACTGGGCATCTTAACGGAGAAGGCCATAAAGACCATGGGAAGCATGGCCATAATGCTTGCCCAGTCTGTGTACTACATGTTCCTTCCTCCTTTCAAGTTCAGGAATATCTTCAAGCAGATGGAGTTCATAGGGGTCAAGAGCCTTTTTGTGGTGGTGCTCACAGGGGCATTTACAGGGATGGTTCTTGCCATGCAGAGCTATAACGCCCTCAAGAGGTTTGGTGCAGAGAGCCTTGTGGGGCCAACCGTGGCCTTGAGCATGGCAAGAGAGCTTGGTCCCGTGCTCACAGGGCTCATGGTTACAGGCAGGGCGGGCTCTGCCATGGCCACAGAGCTCGGCACCATGAGGGTTACAGAACAGATAGATGCACTCTACACCATGGCCATAAACCCTGTGAAGTATCTTGTGGTGCCGAGGATAGTGGCGGGTGTGTGCATGCTGCCTTTTCTCACCATAGTGGCAGACTTCGTGGGCGTGGTTGGCGGATACTTCGTGGGGGTTGTGCTGCTCGATATAAACCCCGGCGTATACATAGGAAGAACAGTGGACTATGTCAATGCAGATGACATATTCGTTGGCCTTCTGAAATCCGCCGTTTTTGGGCTTATAATATCGCTTATTGCATGTTACCATGGCTACAACACCACAGGTGGAGCAGAAGGGGTGGGCAAGAGTGCCACAAATTCGGTGGTAACAGGCTGTGTGCTCATACTGGTGTTCGATTACATACTAACTTCCATTATGTTTTAGATTATGATAGAGATTATAGAGTTGAAGAAGTCCTTTAACGGAAAGGTGGTCCTCGACGGAGTCGACCTCACCATAGAGAGGGGCAGGATTACCGTCATAATAGGAAGGAGCGGTGAGGGAAAAAGTGTGCTTCTCAAGCACATAATAGGGCTGTTGAGGCCGGACTCCGGCAGGATACTGTTCGAGGGGAAAGACATAACAAAGATGAACGAAGAAGAGTTTCACGAGATACTCAAACGCTTCGGCATGTTGTTCCAGGGTGCAGCCCTCTTCGACTCCATGACCGTTGGTGAGAATGTGGGCTTTCCGCTTATGGAGCATACAGACCTGCCCCATGAGAAGATAGGAAAGATAGTGGCAGAGAAGTTGAGAAGGGTGGGCCTTGTCGGGGTGGAGGACATGATGCCCGCAGAGCTGAGTGGAGGAATGAAGAAGAGGGTGGGGCTTGCGAGGGCCATAGTCATGGACCCAGAGATTGTGCTCTTCGACGAGCCCACCACAGGGCTTGACCCCATAATGAGCGATTCCATCGCAGACCTCATACTGGAGACCCAGAGAGCCCTTGAGACCACCTATGTGGTCATAACACACGATATAAAACTCACATACAAGATAGCCGACACCATAGCCATGCTGCACAAGGGAAAGATTATAGAGAAGGGCACCGTTGAAGAAATGAAGCAGAACACAAACCCTGTATTAAGGCAGTTCCTCGAAGGCAGGGCAGAGGGGCCGATAAAGGTGTTTTGAAGATGTCGGGTTAGGGGGGTAAAATGTGGGACAGAAGGGTTTAAACATCAAGGGTATCAGAGATGCTCAGGCTCAGTAGCGAGGCAAAAGTTGGCATATTCGTCTTCGTAGCCCTTGTGATACTGGTCTACATGTCATTGAGGGTGGGTGGGGTGAAGTTTGGTAGAGAAGAGGGCTACACCCTCATAGTGCGGATGACTGATGCAGGTGGGCTCGATAAGAACGCCTCGGTGAAGATAGCAGGCGTGGAGGTGGGCAGGGTCAAGGATATAACCCTTGAAGACCACAAGGCGAAGCTCAGACTCCTTATAAAACCACAGGTCAAGATAGGAAAGGACTTTACCGCAGTGCTCAAGACCAAGGGGCTTCTTGGTGAGAGATACATAGAGCTTCTTCCAGGCTCTCCCACTGCCCCTATTCTCAAGGATGGAGAGGAGATAACAAGGGTGCTCACCTACACGGATGTGGATACCCTCGTAACCATGCTTGGGGATGTCGCAGGGGATGTAAAGGAGGTTACAGAAACATTGAAGAAGGTCTTCGGTGGGAAGGAAGGCGAGCAGACACTCAAAAACATTACGGTCAACATAGAGTCCATTACCAGAAGGCTCGATACCATAATAAGCGAGAACGAGAACAGGGTGGGTGTTATGATGGCAAGCCTTGAGGAGTTCTCGCTCTCGATGAGAGAGGTCTCAGACACCCTCAACAGCATACTCACAGAGCACCGTGGCGATATAGAGAGTGTCATAGAGAATGTAAAAAGCGCAGCGGCAAGGCTCGACATGGTGATGAAGAGCCTTGATGAGCTTGCGCCAGAGGTGAAGCAGACCGTCTCTTCCATAGGCAATGTATCACGAAAGATAGAAGAAGGCGAGGGCACACTGGGCAAACTCGTCAACGACCCGCGACTCTACGAGGACATAGACAAGACAGTAAAGGGTATAAACAAATACCTCACCAAGATAGACAGCTTCCGTATATACCCTGGTTACAGGGGCGAGTTCCTGTTCGATGCCAGTGAGACCAAGAGCTATTTTTCCTTGAGGATACAGCCGAGAAGGGATAAATACTACCTTGTGGAGGTTGTAGATGATCCCAGGGGCTCCGTAAGCACAGAGACAAGACAGACCGTCCAGAACAACACCACCACTACCGTCGAGGAGACCACGACCACCGATGACATAAAGTTCTCCGTGCAGATAGCAAAGAGATTTGGCCCCCTTGCCTTGAGGGGTGGAATAATAGAGTCCACAGGTGGTGTGGGTATCGATTACTACCTTATGAAAGACAGGTTGAGACTCACATTCGAGGCATTCGACCTGGATAGAGACGAGGGCATACACCTTAAGGCAGGGGCATGGTATCACCTCAACAAGTATCTCTTCCTTGTTGCAGGTATGGATGATTTCGTAAATGAGAGGGGTTTCGCATCGGCCTACATGGGGCTCGGCTTCGAGTTCGACGATGAAGACCTGAAGTACATATTCTCAAGTGCCCCACCAATAAGTTTCTGATGACGACCCATGGAAGACAAAACCCATCGATATGCCATCGCCGTTGACCTCGGCACCACCACCATTGGCTTAAGTCTTGTCAACACGGGCTCCAAAGAGGTGGCAGAGAGGACATTCGTCGAAAACCCGCAGAGAGAGTGGGGTAGTGATATACTCTCAAGGGTCTCTGCCATAGAGAGAGAGCCCACTCTGCTCGATACCATGCAGAAGGCCACAGTAAGGGTGTGCGAGGAGGCCATGGAAGGGCTCCTCAGAAGAGCCGGGGTCAGAGAAGAGCAGCTTGCCACCATCCACTGTGCGGGCAATCCTGTCATGGAACACATATTCCTTGGTATATCTCCACTGGGCATGGCAAGGGTTCCCTACCGGCCTGCCTTCAGGAAGGTCGGCCACATCGGGGCAGAGAGGCTGGGGTTTGACCTTCCGAGGCATGTCGTGGTATATACATTTCCCCTGGTGAGTGGTTTCGTGGGTGGGGATGCGGTGGCATCCCTCTTTGCCCTTCCAGAGAGAGAAGACCTCATACTTATTGACATAGGAACCAACAGTGAGATAATACTCTCCTTGCGGGGCACCCTGTATGCAACCAGTGCCCCAGCAGGAAGTGTCTTCGAGGGTGGCCAGATAGGCTGTGGCCTGCCGCCGGTTGAAGGTGCCATAGACAGGGTGGATGTTACAGAAGAGTCGGTAAGGGTACGCACCATCGGTGGGCTGACCCCTGTGGGTATTACGGGCTCTGCCTTTGTAGAGGCTGTGGCAGGGCTTATAAGACATGGTGTGATAAACGGTTCTGGCAGGATAAAGGAGCCTGACGAGATACCATGTAACCTTGCGGCAAGGGTGAAGAAGGTGGGGGCTAAGAACGCCTTCTCCATCTTCAGGGCACTGGAAAGGGAACTCCTTATAACCCAGGACGATGTGAGGGCCTTCCAGCTTGCAAAGGCATCCATAAGGGCGGCCACAGAGGTGCTCCTTGAAAGGGCAGGGGCAGGGAAGGACGAGATAAAGAGGGTGTATGTAACCGGCTCCTTCGGCGTAAGGCTTCGAAGAGATGTGCTCACCACAACAGGTATTGTGGACACAGGTCTTCAGGAGAGGATTGAGTTTCTCGAAGAAGGCGCCCTCAGGGGGGTGGAACTAAGCCTTACCGAAGACGGCGCCATAGAGAGGATAGAGACCCTTGCAGATAGTATCAGGCATGTGCCACTTTCCGGCACGAGGGCCTTTGAGAGGGAGTTTCCCAGGGAGATAAACTTCTGAAAGAAAGGGGTCAAGGAAAGATGGTAAGGAAGATCCAGCGTGCAATCGTAAGTGTTACAGACAAACAGGGGGTGGTAGAGTTCGCAAGAGAGCTTCACCAGATGGGAGTTGAAATCATATCCACAGGAGGCACAGGTGAGCTTCTCAAGAAAGAGGGCATACCAGTAATACCCATATCCTCTTATACCGGGTTTCCAGAGATGCTCGATGGAAGGCTGAAGACACTCCATCCGAAGATTCACGGTGGAATACTGGGCATGAGGGATAATGAACGACACATAAAGGAGATGGAGGACTATCAGATACCCACGATAGACATGGTGGTCGTAAACCTCTATGCCTTCGAGGATGTGGTGCGCAGAGGTGCCACACTGGAGGAGGCCATAGAGAACATAGACATAGGCGGGCCAACCATGATAAGGGCTGCAGCAAAGAACTACCGCTTTGTGGCATGTGTGGTGGACCCTGCCGACTACCAGATGGTGATAGACGAGATGAAGGAGAACGATGGGGGCCTGAGCCTTCCCACACGCTTCGGGCTCGCCCGTAAGGTCTTCGCCCTTACTGCCCGGTATGAGGGCGCCATAGCCAACTACCTGTCGAGATTCCCCGATAGTTCACAGGAGCCAGAGGAGTTTCCTGCAACACTTAACATGCAGTTCGAAAGGGTGCAGCAACTGAGATACGGAGAGAACCCGCACCAGAAGGGTGTATTCTATAGAGAGAAAGATGCCCCTTCTTCCACTCTTGCCTCGGCAACAAAGCACCATGGAAAGGAACTCTCATACAACAATATACTCGATACAGACTCGGCCCTCTCGCTCATAAAGGAGCTTACAGAGCCTGCGTGTGCCATAATAAAACACAACAACCCCTGTGGTGTGGCTCTAAGTAAAGAGGGGCATCTCAGGGCCTATGAGCTTGCACTGGCCTGTGACCACAGGAGTGCCTTCGGGGGTATTGTGGCCATAAACGGCACCATAGACGAAGAGCTTGCAGAAAAACTCAACGAGCTATTCCTCGAGGTTGTAATATCCTATGGCTACACAGAGGGGGCACTTGAGATACTTAAAAAGAAGAAGAACTTGAGACTCCTCGAGGTGGAGAAGGGCGAGCCCGAGGCAGGATTCGATGTAAGGAGTGTGTCCGGGGGGCTTCTTCTGCAGAGCCGTGACATTGAGAGCGCAGGAGACCTCAAGGTGGTAACCCGAAGGGGACCAACAGAGGCAGAACTCAGAGACCTGCTTTTTGCATGGTGTGTGTGCAAGCATGTTAAGAGCAACGCCATAGTGATTGCAAAAGACGAGGTGGCAATAGGCATAGGGTGTGGGCAGACCTCCCGGGTGGACTCTACGCGTATAGCACTCATGAAGGCAGAGGAGTTCGGCAACGACCCTAAGGGTGCGGTGCTCGCCTCTGATGCATTCTTCCCTTTTCGGGACAACATAGACCTGGTTGCAGAATACGGCATTACAGCCATAATACAGCCAGGTGGCTCCATAAGGGATGAGGAGGTCATAACCGCAGCGGATGAGCATGAGATGGCAATGGTCTTTACAGGCATAAGACACTTCAAACACTGACGAAAAAGAGGAGAGATTGCAGGCATGAAGATACTCGTTGTGGGTGGCGGTGGAAGAGAACATGCCCTTTCCTGGAAGATAGCACAGAGCAGCCTTACCGAGAAGCTCTTCGTTGCCCCCGGTAACGGTGGCACAGCCAGTATCGCAGAGAATGTGCCCATGAAGGCAGGCGACATAGAGGGCCTCCTTGGGTTCGCCAGAAAAGAGAGGATAGACCTTACAGTTGTTGGCCCGGAACTACCCCTTTCGCTTGGCATAGTGGACAGCTTCGAGGAGGCAGGCCTCAAGATATTCGGCCCCTGCATGGAGGCAGCCCTGCTTGAGGCAAGCAAGGCCTTCAGCAAGGCATTCATGGAAAGACACTCCATACCCACAGCCCGGTATGCCGAGTTTACAGACCCTGTGGAGGCAAAGGCCTACATAGAGGCAGCCCGGGGTGGGGTTGTTGTAAAGGCCGATGGGCTTGCAGCAGGTAAGGGCGCCATAGTCTGCCCCACAA
>WGFM01000030.1 GCA_015492245.1 Deltaproteobacteria bacterium
TACAGAACAACTCTGACCTCTCGGAGATTCTCCACTGCAACAAACGCCTCATTCTCATGCAAACCAGGGTTACAAACAAGAAGAAAAACCTCCTGGAAAAGCTTTCAACTCTGAACGAGAGGGTGTATCAATCCATGCTTCTGAAAGAACAGTTTTTGACAATCTACTCATCTCGAGACCGCAAGAGTGCTTTCACAAACCTTAGAGAATGGATTGTTGCTGCCATAAAATCAAAGATACCGTCCTTTGTGGAGCCTGGATTCAAATTCTTTCGCAAAAGACACTATGTCCTTAACCACTTTATCTGCAAAACAACCTCCGCCATTTCAGAGGGGCTCGATAACAAGATCAATAAGGTTAAAACGTATGGCATACGGCTACAAAGATGTTCAATGCTTCTTGCTAAAAATTCACCAGCATTGTGGCCTGCCAAATCCAAGGGGTTCAACTTAAATACGAAAGAACCTTTTTTTGTTGTTCTTGGCTCTGAACTCTCCAGTGGTCTCTGGCCTTGTTTTACAGGTCTTCAATCCTTTTTCCTGCCATTCACCTCCTTCTGTTCTGAGTCCACTGCGATAACCACGAGCCTCTTACACCTTCTGCACTTGATTTCCACACCCTCTGATGTAAGCCTTGCAACAAGGTTTCCGCACTCACACCTCAGGTCTGCACAGCCACACACCCCACCTTCGGTCGCATCTATGGTCCTCTTTGTTCTGGTCATCCCTGCCACCTCCTTGACGAGTGGCAGGTATTTCAATAATGAATATCATTTTCATTTGAATCTGTCAAGACATTTCTCCACCCTCAGGTGGGCAGCCCGCACCTCTCTTGCGGTCCATTGCACAGGGTTGCCCTCATCTCTCAGAAGGCAAGCTGCATCCTTACCCCGTAGATGAGCATGTCATTGTCGCTCACACCGCCTGCGTTCATCACATACTGTATGTCAGGGGACACTGACAGATTGTTGTTGGCCCACCACTTGTAGTAAAGTTCCATGTAGTGCTCGTAGTCTGCGTTCACATCCTTCTGTGAATCCCTGTAGTGTGAGCTCACCCTCGTTATCCCGTAGGCCAGTCCCACCCTGTCGTTTCCCCTCTTCCAGCCATTTCCCAGAATCTGCACCCCTAAGGAAAGGCTCATATTGAAGGGCGAGACCCTCTCACGCTGCAGTCCGTATCTCAAGAACATGGCCACATCTGTTGAGAGTTCCTGATCTATACTCATCCCTATGCCCGTGTTTGCAAGGTCCTTGTCTGTTGAGCCTGCCCGCAGGTCTCTGTGTGCCTCTCTGTTTGTCCATAAATAGAACCGGTAGTTTCCATTGAGCCCGTAGTAGGGCCTCCATATATCGAGCTCTGCTATAACGAATGGTCTGTCCAGTATGTTCCTGAAGTCTCCGTCTCCTTCGAAAAGCCCCACTCTACCCTTCACCCGCAGGCCCTTGTTGTATATGGATGTAAACCTGTATGCCACACTCACCCCGGCCCCATAGTAGTTATCGTCTCCACCGAATTCTATGGCTATGTTGTTAACGAATATATCTGCCGTGAACTGGTCTGTCTCCGAGTTGGCCACCATGTTGGTATCGAACATTGCTGTGGGATCCATCTTTCCTATGCTCAGCTCGAGCCTTTTATCCCTGGTGCTGGGTATGGGGAACTCTGTCCAGTACCATGCCTCAACAAGGTTGAAGCGTGGCTCGTTGAGCTCGAGGTCTGCATTTGGCCCTGAGAACGCATCGGGCAGAAGGGCTGCCACACCGTCACCCTCACCTATGTTGCCTCTGAAGTAGACATTGCCGTAGAGCCCTGCAGGCGCCATAAGGAAAAGGTCTGCAGAGTAAGAACCCTCTGCTCCATCCCGGCCTGCAGGGTTGTCCACCACACCCTGCAGGTTCATGGTGAGGTCTCCACCTATTGTGAAGGCATCGAGCCTTTCCTCCATGGCTCTGAGTCTACCGGTTCTGTAGTCCACCATGGCAAGGTTTCTCTCAAGGGTTTCAAGGTGTAGCTTCATGTTTTCGAGCATACGGGTATGCTCTTTCAGCACATCCTTCTCGAGCCTTCTGGTTCGTTCCTCCAGTTCTTCCACTCGTCTTTCAAGTGCCTCCTCCTGTTCATCCTGTGCACCTGCCCGCGGGTCTGACAGCAGAACCAGAAACACAGCTACAACCACAACAGAAATGATACGCATCTTCATACCATGACCTCCTTCATCCTTAGTATCCACCCTTCTTTCCAACACCGTAGTAGGTGAACTCCCACTCCATGGTGAAGGCTCTGAACCATGGCCTTACTCCTGTCTGGCGGTCTGTGTGCCTGCCAAAACCCTCTCCTGGGGGTGCTATCCAGTAGATGAGCCTGTATTTTCCTGGGCCAAAGAGCTTTACATTGTCCCCATAGTGGGGTCCATCGTTTGCCACCATGGGTGAAAGTGTGCCCTCCCTTTTCTGGCCCGTATCGAGCCTTACAAGCTCATAGCGTATTTCAAGGTGTGGAATCCATTCACCTGCTGCAAAGCCATTGGGGTTGTTCTCGGCTGCCCTTATGTCGCACTCGAGGTGGATGTCCGAGTCTGCCCTTGAGCTCATTATCCCCTCTGGTTCCATCTCTATGGGCTGCAGGTACACGGCAGCCACCTCCATGCCATATATGGACTGAGGATACCCTATGGGTGTCTCTATGGCCTTTGCAGGCAGATAGCTGAGAAGAATCAAAGAGATAGCTGTAACGATACTTGCCGGTCTCATCTTTCTTTACCTCCCTACCTTTTCTTTTAAGATGTTTATGCCCCCCTGCGCCAGAATACGCAAGGCACGGAAAACAAGCATAAGTTCCTTGATGTTATCTCTTTGTATTTGTTTTTTTCCTATTTCGCTGATTTCCTGGATTCGATCGAGGCATTGCTCCAGTTCTCCTTTATTCATGTCATTATCCTTCCTTTATTGTGGTTATGGGTTTATCCTGTATTTTTCTGATCCTGTTTCTTTCTCTTTCATGCAAGATCATCTTTATTCCTCCTTTCCTACTACCTTGTCGCCCACCACCTCACCCTTCCATTGCCACCGCCCGATATTCCGCAGGCGGGAGCTCAATATCCATGCACTGTGTCGGGTATGGTTCACCTTGAGCCCGTCATCAGCAGCCCATATCTCGATATATCGCTCCCCCGTGTCAAGAGCGATGGCTACCCGCTCCGGGCTTCCTATTGCCTCCCAGAGGTTACCTGCGAGGGAAAGATAGCCCGAGCGGGTGAGGGTGATGGTGTTGTGGAGTTTCCAGGTTTTTTTGAGGATTTTCATGCCATCCACCTTTCTGTATCCTTTGCGGGGCATCAGGCCTTCAGGCCTTACCCCTTTTTTACCAAGTATCTTTGCCACCTCTTTCAGCATCTCCACAAGCTCTCTGGCCTGTGCTTCTACCACGGCCGGGGGCACCCCTTTATTCATTGTCTTCCTGATATTGGTGAACCCCTTCTCGAGCCTGAGGGCTTCTCCGAAAGATATGAATCTTCTTACAGCCACCTCCATGTTTGCCCCTGGCCATTCGAATATTCCGAAGTAGGCATCCACCACCATTTCCACAGCATCGAAGGCCTTACCCCTTCGGTATTCTCTAAGTGCCTCACCAAGCTTTGCCTCTATCCTTGCCACAACATCCATCCACACACACCCTGCTGCATTTGCAAGAGTAGAGAACCTGGCCACCCCCACCAGGGATGCTACTGCGTGCCTTGCCATCTTAACGCCTCCTTTGTTGATATTGATTATCATTTTCAACCACGCCTCTTTTAAAAAAACAGCTCAGAAGAGCACCCGGTACCACAGCGTTGCCACAAGCCCTATTCCCAGAGCCACGGGCACCATGGCAACTGGATTGCCCCTGGTAATCCTTCCGGCAAGATAGATACTCCACAGCCCGCCTGCTGCAAAAAGTGCCATCTCCACAAGGCTTACAAACTGCGCTGAAACACCCATGGACACCATGGACTGAAAAAGGGGCTGTCCCAGCCCGAGCACAAGTGATAAGAGTGCCACAGGCCCGTATGCGTAACCGGTAACGGTAAAACCTTCGAATACAGAGCCACGAGGCCTTCCCGGAAGGACTGCCAGAAGTGTCAACCCTGAGAGCGCTGCCATAACAGCCAGCATGCTCCCAACCATGAATATGGTTATGCTTATTGCATCGAGATAGAGGAAGACCTCACCTGCCTCCGGCCAGTTCACCACAAGCCAGCGTGGCCCCGGGCCGCCCACGATATGGAGCAACCCCATGTTCAGAAACATGTCTCCTATGGCATGTTTAAGCCCTATATACAGCGGGCTTACCTGCCAGTAGAACGCACCGAGGGCCAGTCCGGTGGCGGACAGAAGAAAGACTACCTCCCAGGGGTTCGGCTCTCTTCGGGCTATCTCCTCTACCTCTCTGCCAGGCCTTCTTATCTCAAGCCTCAGGGAGCCCTTCTCCCCTGGCCTTACACACCTGAAACACTCTATGCAGTTTGCGCTGGAGGCCTTGGTGGCGGTATTGATGAATGTGGGGCACGGATACCCCCTGCTCGACCGGCAGGCCCTCTCGAAGCCAATTGCCCCGAACCTTGAGAGCACACCAAGAAGTGGCCCCATCGGGCAGAGATACCTGCACCACACCCTTCTGCCGCTTGCGTATACATAGCCCACAACCACTGCAAGGATGGTGGTTCCCCCAAGCACCTCAAGGGTTGCAAGGGGATAATCCCTTACACCCACCACCTGGCCAAATATGGTTATAACTATAAAGCTTGCTATGGCAATCCAGTCTTTGCGCAACCATCTCGGGGGTGCGAAATCAAGCCCCCTTCTGCCTGCATACTCACTTGCAGCCCCCTGTGGGCAGAGCACGCCGCACCAGAGCCTTCCAGAAAGTATTACCGATAGAAAGAGCAGCGGAAACCACACTGCCCAGATCACAAAGTTGGCAAAGAGGCTAATGTTGTCGAAGATGGTGGCCTCTTCTTCGGGAAGGGGCAGAAAAGCAGGAACCACCACAAGTGCCACCATGAGGAGGAATACCACAAGGTGAACACGCCAGAACCTCTCCCTGTGCCTTACGAAGAACCCCTCTATCCTTTCTACAAGGGGTCTGCCGAGTGTCCTTCTCTTTTCTGTCATGCCAATGCTTCTGCTTTCCATCTTCTCCCACTCCCTAAGGCCCGTCTGTGGTGGGGCCTGTCCTTCTCCTTGTAACAAGCCAGTAACCCATGGCAAGAAGCAGTGCTGCAAGCAAGAGGGTCTGCAGCACAAGACCTTCCTTCGATGGATATATACCGAACAGTTCTATATGTGGCAGCCACTCAATCTCTGTGTAGGACAGCCAGCCTGCCTCCTGCAGTTCCTTTATGCCCTTACCTGCAAAGCTGAAGGCAAGGTAGTAGAGGAGGGCCGATGTAACGGCAAAGAAGGGCCTCACAGGTATCCTCACCGAGTAACGCCTTACAAGGATAAATACCACCGCAAGTGCCACGGCACCTGCCCCGAACCCTGCGAGTATGGCCTCACCGCTTTGGGCACTTGAGTATAGAGCCTCGTAGAAGAGTATGGTCTCTGCCCCTTCACGATACACTGCAAGGAAGGCCGCGGAGGAGAGGGCAAGGAGGCTGGTTCTGCTCAGCGCAGTGTCCATCTTTCTTCTTATATAGTGATGCCACCTTTCCACCTCCATCTTGCTTATGAGCCAGTAGCTCACATAGAACAACACCGCAGTGGCAACAAGCATGGTCAGACCCTCCAGCGCCTCCCTGTCTGCCCCACTGAGGCTTACAACACTGCGAAACAGAACCGCCGTAACAACACTTGCAGCAAGGGCTGCCACACAGCCATAGTATATGAACCTTACGCTGTCCTTCCGGCCGGTTCTTAGAAGGTAGGCCACAAGGGCACTTATGATGAGTATCGCCTCCAAACCCTCTCTGAGGATTATTACGAGTGCGTTGCCCATCGTCTGGTAATAGGATGCGCTCATGGCCTTCTCATCAACATTCCTGTCAGCACCTGTGAGCCTTCTGGCATCTTCCCTCAGCTTGCTTTTGAGGTCATCTACCCGCTGGCCTGCAACCTGCACGGGCCTGCCGGATGTGATGGCCTCTCTTACGGAGGCAAAGCCCAGCTCAAGCTCTGTCTTTCTCTGTGTGGATATGTGCAGGGCTACGGCCTCTTCCATCCCCTCTGCCTCGAATATGTCAAAGTATGCCCTTGAGAGCTCTGCCCTTGCCTCATTCGACTTACCCGAGCCATAGAGCTCCATGCTTCTCTCAAGGCTCTGGCCTATCTTTTCTGCGACACCGTTCCAACTGTCTGCTGATGCAGATGACACTGCAATGACAAGCAGGAACACTATCGATACACATCTTGCCACCACCTTCGGGAACACCTTCGGCCTCCTCTTTTTGATAATAATTATCATTTTCAATTAGGGATGTCAAGGAAATTCTCGAAAAGATTTTCACCATCTGGACTTCGACTATTCTGGGATAGAGGTATCAGCTGTGGGTCATCTGTTGTGGCACTGCTGGCAGCCCACATTTGAAGGGAGACTCTTCCCTATCTGGTCACCCTGGACCACGCCTGTAACATAGTCCCATCTCAGTGCATCGTAATAGGGACCCCCGTGGGCAAAGTGGCAGGTAAGGCAGAAGACCTTGTCCTCGTTGTCCGCGTCCGCGTAGTAGAACTCCTGGTTCAGGTTTGCATCGGTATTTGCAGCAGGTAGCTTGTAGCCATCTGGGATGGAGTTATAGTGTGCCCAGTCTATGGTGTCAACTCCTGCCCCTGATACATCGCCATCATCTATGACCGCTGCCACGGGATGTCTGCGCCAGTCCTCCCCTGTTGCGTTGCCAGGGACCCTGACCTCATGGAAGAAGAGGTGACACTTGGCACACCACCCTGCTATCCCACTGGGTCTCGTGGCATGGTCGTTTGGACCCTTTATGCCATCGTAGACATTGTTGTTGGCAGCAACCGTGGGAGTACCTGTGTAGACGGACCAGAGGGGAACGCCATTTACAACCACAGGCGTGTAATTGCCACCGTCAGAGAACTTGCCAGTAATGCCTCCAACCCAGCTCTTCATCTCGTGCAGTCTGCCATTGCCCTGCTGATCCACCCCTGATGTGAAGGAGTGGCACACCCCGCAGACATCTCCGCTTTCTACTGTAACGGTGCCCATGGCAGCCCACAGGTTTCTGTATATGTTGGTCCCTGTGTAGTGATCATAGGGGTTTGGCAGCGGAGTATCTGTGCCATGGGGATTGTGGCATGTGGTGCATGTGAGTATGAGTTTTGAACTGTTTGGATTGCCAGGTATGAGGGTGGCAAGCCCCACGCTGTGGCCGTAACCAAGGGCTGTCTGGGAGCCTGCTGTGGTGAGGTCGAAACTCGAGTCAAGCTCGCTGGAGAAGTCTCCGCCTGCTCCAATCTGGCCAAAGTCCTTCGTCTGGTCCCAGTTGAGAAGTCCCCCACTGTGCACTATTGGAGCCCTCTCTCCATGGGGAGGATGGGCTACATCCCACATGCTTCCGCCAACACCATGACACTGTAGACAGAGTTTGTGCATCTCTGTTCTTGACGGAACATCACCCCTTAAAAGCACTATGCTCCCACCCGTGGCACCCCCGAGGTTGTCAGGGATTGCAGTGCTTCCACCCTGGCTGTTGTGCATGGTGTGGCAACTACCGCATACAAGCGGGCCTGCCCCCTTGTGGACAGCATGGGCAGGCTGACCGGAAAGACAGAGAATGACAAAGACAAACACCGGAAGTATCACACACCCTGAAGCTGAATATCCATGATGTCGCAAGGCTGCATACCACTCCTTTTCACAAAACCAAAAAAAACACCCCGCCATGTGATGTAAAACTTGCGGGGCATCCTCACCCTCTTCTTAATCGAGTCTTACTACAACCCTTGTATTATAAATGCGATCACCAACAGCGACTGCATCACCTGTTGTGGCACAGCTGGCAGCCCTTGTTGGATGGTATCGCATTGGCACCCTGTGAGCCCGTGGATACAGTGGAGACATAGTCCCACCTCAGACCATCGAGGTATGGACCTGCATGGGCAAAATGGCATGTAAGGCAGAAGACCTTGTGGTTGTCTCCTCCACTGACGTCATCCATGCCGTTAAAGCTTGCTCCTGTGGTATCTGTCGGCAGATAGTAACTGTTGTCGGTGTAGAACTTGCTCGCCGTTACAGGAAGGGCCTGTCCAGCCTGAATCAATGCATCGTTGTAGTTGATTCTATCAAGCAGTGATACATGACACCCCGTGGCACAGCCTGCTGCTGCAGCCCTGGGCATCATGGAGTTAACTGCATGTCTCCTTGAGTCAAGATCATTGGTGCGATCAAGGTTGGATGGTGTTATCTCCTCATGCCAGTTATCGTGGCACTGGGCACACCACCTCGACATGGTAACCTTCGATGTACCAGTGGTTGAACCAACCGGGTCAGTGCCCGTGCCATAGGAGTTGCTGTTGGCACTGTCGGTTAGGGGGTCACCGGTAAGGGTTCCTCTGTAAACAGGCCATATAACATTGCTGTCACTGTCAAGCTCATTGCCTCCGAAGTAGGAACCATTCACCCCACCCACATAGCTCCTGTGCCTGTAGTACTCCGTGGTGCCTGTGTAGAACTTTATACCCGAGTTCGCACCGGCCCCGGTGGGGTTGACCTTAAGGTTTCTGAAGAGGTTTATATTGGGATCGTCAAGGTCAGCTGTGCCATGTGGGTCGTGACAGTTGGTGCAGGTAAACTCTGGTATCTGTGTGTCCCCACCTGGTGGGGTTACATCTGTCTCGCCAATGGAATGCCCATAGCCAAGGGACTTCTGTGTGGTTACATCCCAGGTTGTTGGATCGATCTCCTTATAAAAGTTCCCACCAGAACCTATAAGGTTGAAGGGGTCATCATCTGTCCATGTGGCGGGACTCCACACCTTCGGGGCAATAACATCCTGTGGTGGATGAAGATCACCGGCCATGCTGCCGTTGGTGGCATGACACTGCAGACACAGTTTGTGCACCTCTGCCCTCGTGGTTACATTGCCCCTCAACAGAACCACAGCACCACCTGTAGCCCCTCCAAGGTTGTCAGGGCTCGAGGCACTCCCACCCTGACTGTTGTGCATTGTATGGCAGCTGCCGCATGCAAGCGGGCCTGCCCCCTTGTGGACAGCTCCTGCAGGCCCTGTTGCGAAAAATATCAGAAAGAACGAGACGAGCAGACAAACACCATAATGAGGTGCCATCCTGAGAAGAGATGGGACGTATCCGATACCTCCTGAAGAACCCTGGCCAGAGGATATGCATCTATTTTGGGAAAGATAAGCCACCTGACTCTCCTGCACTTCCATCCCTGTTAGAACCCAAAAAATACCCCAGAACATTACAAATCCATCCTGGGGTGCATCATCGCAGTAATTACTTCAAGACCAGGTTACGGTTATAATTGTAATATAGATAGCCAGGGATTTCAAGCTATTTCTTTCCACCCTTACCCAACTACTGCCCTAATAGACAAGGTAACGGTCTGCATGTCCCACCAGGATTTTCAAAAGAGAAGATTGTTGTTGATGAACAAGTCATTTATTCTATCCACTCGTCTATTTACCCATTCCATCCCCCTTTCAAAAAAGAAAAGAAATGGTATAGTTTAGTATCAAAGAAACAAAGCGCAAGGAGGAGCCCATGAAGAGCTACAGGTGCAAGATATGTGGATACATATACGACCCTCTGAAGGGTGATCAGAAGGCCGGCATTCCAGGGGGCACACCATTCGAGCAACTACCTGATGACTGGGTATGTCCTGTATGTGGAGCCCCTAAGAAGCTGTTTGAGGAGGTATGACGATGGCTACCACAACGGAGATGAGGCCGGGCCTGCACCATGTGGGTGTAAGGGACTGGAGCCGCCGTCAGTTCGATGCCCTCATATCCATTCCCCATGGGACGAGCTACAACGCATACCTGATACAGGGCAACAACAAGACCGCCCTGGTTGACACAGTGGCCCCGGGGTTCGAAGGGGAGCTGGCGAGAAAGGTTGAACGGATAATGGGGATTGGAGATATAGACTATGTGGTGATGAACCAT
The DNA here is from genome assembly GCA_015492245.1 of Deltaproteobacteria bacterium. Taxonomy (GTDB): domain Bacteria; phylum Desulfobacterota; class GWC2-55-46; order GWC2-55-46; family DRQE01; genus DRQE01. Next base: position 10,132 of record WGFM01000030.1, read on the forward strand.
GCAGAGCCCGACCATGCAGGTGCGATACCCTGGATACTCAAGAGAAACGGAAGGGCACGGCTTCTCACAACCAGAAAAGGGGCCAGGATGGCGGCCAGGTTCCACAATGTGCCAGAAGACAGAATAGATATTGTAACAGAGGATACAACCATAGAGCTTGGAAGAAGGACCCTTCGTTTCATCGATGCACCATTTCTGCACTGGCCAGAGACCATGTTCACCTATCTTGTAGAAGACAGGGTGCTCTTTCCATGCGATTTCTTCGGTGCCCATACAGCCTTCGGGCTTTACGCAGACGAGGTGGAAGACACCATCTACCATGCAAAAAGATACTTCGGAGAGATAATGATGCCCTTCCGCCCGATGGCAAACAGGGCACTTACCAAGGTAAAAGGGCTCGATGTGGAGCTCATTGCCCCTGGGCACGGCCCTGTATACAGGGATTGTTCGGCCATACTCGATGCATATACCAGATGGTGTACGGGGCAGACCAGGAACAAGGCCACCGTCATATATGTGAGCATGTGGCAGTCAACAGAACGAATGATAAACACCCTGGTGGATGTGCTCCAGCGGTGTGGCGTGGAGGTGGCCCTCTACAACCTTGCCTCATCCGACATTGGCGATGTGGCAGCAGAGCTTGTTGACTCAAGGGCCATGGTCATGGGCACACCTGTGGTCCTGGGTGGCATGCATCCGCTTACGATGTATGCAGCATATCTGCTGAAGGCATTGAGACCGCCTGTGAAATACGCTGTAATACTCAGCTCTTATGGCTGGGCAGGTGGCGCCCTCAAGCAGGCAGCAGAGATGCTCGCCCCCTTAAAGCTCGAGGTGGTGGGAACTGTGGAGACAAGCGGCCCTCCGACAGAGGAGGACATGAAAAAAGTAGAGGATGCCGCAGGAACACTTGCAGAAAAGATGAAAGGACAGGGCTCCGCTGTTTAGACAGTGTCTCTGCCCGTCGCATGGTTGTCCAAAAAGATGTTGACACGAACTGGTATGTTTTGATAAATTGAACCACTCAGGTGGTCCCATCGTCTAGTGGTCCAGGACGTCGCCCTCTCAAGGCGAAAACACGGGTTCGAGTCCCGTTGGGACCGCCAAACATTTCGTAGAAACAGAGGGGTCGCCAGGCTTGCACCCCTTGTTTTTTCGTTCCAGAGGGCTTGCCATCACCGAGTATTGTGGAGGGGAAAGAGAAGCCTATTCATTTTTTATCATCCTCATACGCCACAACCCTGTCCTTGCCACTCACCTTTGCCAGATACATCGCCTGATCCGCAAGCTGTATGAGTTCCTCGTAGCTCTTTGCATGTGATCTGGGGTATGTAGCCACACCGACGCTTATGGTGACATTTCTTTCCATCCAGTCGTATACACGGGCCTTTACCCGCTTCCTCATCCTCTCACCAAACTTCTTTGCATCCTCTGTGTCCGTATCCACAAGGACAACCACGAACTCCTCCCCACCGTATCTTGAGGCAAGGTCCTCCTTTCTCACATTCTCCTTCATGATGGAGGCAACCCCTTTGAGCACCTCGTCCCCCTTGTCGTGTCCATAGGTGTCGTTTATGGACTTGAAGTTGTCCACATCGAAGAGGAGTATTGACAGGGAGTTCCCATGCCTTACAGCCATTGCCCACTCTTCCTCAAGGCGAGAATTCAGATAACGGCGGTTGTAAAGCCCTGTGAGGGCATCTGTTATGGAGAGTTCCTGTATCCTCTGGTGCATTATGGCGTTATCAAGGGCTATGGAAATCTGGTTCGCAAGGTAGTCGAAAATGTTTGCCTCGTCTTCCGAATACTCGTTTATGCTACCAAGCACAAGCACACCAAGAACCCTGTCTCTGTAAGAAAGGGGTATGTAGGCAACCTCTCCTGGTGGGGTGGCTATGAAGCCGAGCTCAAGGACCTCGTCCATCGTCCGCTGTGGAAGGGATATGATGAAAGTTCTATTCTCCTGTGCCGCCCTGCCAGGATAGCCCTCTCCCATCTGCAGGGGCTTGATTTCAGCCTTCGTTCCGTACATCACCCGTGGGACAAGACGGGTATTGCCCTCCTCACAAAGGTATACTATACCCATGTGGGACTCTGTAACATTGACAGCTATGTTGAGCATCTTCTCCATTAGCTCTTTGAGGTCAAGTGTTGACATGAGCAGCTTGGCTATCTCGTTGTGTTTTTTGAGTCTTTCTTCTTTCTTCTTTATGCCCTCCGCCATCCTGTTGAAGCCGTCACCAAGTGTTTCGAACTGATCTCCCGTCCTTATGTGAACGGAGATGTTCCTCTCTCCCCTACCGAATGCATCCATGGCACGGGCAAGGGTCTCGAGGGGACGTGTTATGTCGGCCTTGACAAAGGCGGTTATTACTATCGATATAACAAGCCCCACAAGGGCTACAACGAGTATGCCCTTGCCCATGTTGTACAGCACGATGGTCTGTATCTTCTTTGCGGGCATGCTCACCCCTACGGCACCTATTATGCTGTTTTTGCTGTCCATGAGGGGCTCGTATGCCACAAGATGTTCAACATCGCCTATCGTGAGGGTTCCATAGTAGGGTTTGCCGAAGGCTATCTCCTCGCGCAGCTTCTCTGGCATGCCCTGCCCCACAGCCCATGTGCTTCTTGGCAGCGATGCGGTAGAATGCAGGATGAATGTCTGCGGGCTCTGCCCCGCAAATAGAGCCATCTCCACGCCGAACCTCTTGTAGACGGCATTACCCAGCCAGGGGTCTCCTGTGAGCAGGCTGCCTGCAACAAGGGCTCCTATGGTCATGTCCCCACTCTTTATTGGCGACACCACGAACTGCACCAGCCCAAGGTCTTTCACACGCTTGGCAAGGTCCTCATCCTCGTTTCTGAGAAACTCTCTGCTCACAAGCTCTGTGGCACTGGCCTGCTTCCCGCTCAAGAGTGCGGTGGAGAGAAGCCCCCTCAAGGAGAGTATGTCACCCCTCCTATCGGTCCTTCTGCTTATAACCCTCTGGTGGGAGTCCACCACGGTGAGTATGTCTATGTAGGGGTGGTTCTTGCCAAAGTCAAGAAGCAGTGTCTGCAGCTTTGTTGCATCCTTCTTGATTACACCATCCCTTGACTCCTGCCTGCCTGTAAACTGGGTGGTAACACCCCTGATGAGGGCCACATGGCCATCGCAGACCTCTCTCGCCCCCTTGAGGTTTACCTTTATCGAGTTGAGTCCCTCCTCGTAGAGCAATCCCTGGAACAGATAGAACATTATCACGGCAAGCACAGACACCGGCACCCAGAAGACTATACTGAGTGCAATGAGGGTCTTCGTGCCAACGCCAAGTCTCGGTCTAAAAAGCCTCATCTCAAACTTCTTTCTGGGTGCCATCTCAACCTGCTATTGTAAAGTTGCAGGACCAGTACAGATTATTCCCCAAAAAGACCTCCTGTGAAGATAATAACCCCTGCAGCAATTAAATGTCAACTTTACAGTATTGGAAGATTGTTTAGAGATTTAAAGAAGCACCCGTCTATATCTATATCGTCAGGCATCGGTTTTTGCTTAAGTTCCGAGCAGGTGCGTATTTTTCAACCATCATCTTACAATAAAACAATCTCTCATCCTTATAAGGGGTTGCATGGTCTATAGAACAGTCTTTTGTAAACTTTTCTGCCCTCCACGCTCCATATTTGTTTACAATAATGCTTGACAGGTTGAATTATTTATCTATCATTAATACTATAAGGCTGTTGTTTGTTACAGGGTAGATACAAAAGATGTAGGGCTGATACAGGGCTCAAGGAGGACGGAAAGAGGAAAAGCAACGGGGTATTGCAGCAGCGTCATGTTGCAGGAAGGCCCATCAAGGAGAGGACGAACTCAGATGATTCGCTTCTACCCACGCATCAAGGTTCAGCTTTCTGCAGCGATAGGATTTGACAGACAGAAAGCCGAAATCATAGAGTTGAGCCCATCGAGCATATTTCTTAAGCCTTCGGGTTCTATTCTATCGGTTCACAGAAAGGACATATCTATCAAAGGACCAGTTGTGCTTACCTTCAGCCTGCCAGGATACGGAAGGTTCGAGTACTCCTGCAACATAGCAAGAAGGGACAAAAATGGTTATGTGCTGATACCAAGCGACATAGACATTACCGGCAGGATGAAGCTCTGGCAGTTCGTGGCAAAAAGACTTGCAGGGCTCAACACATGTCCATACTGTGGCAGACTCTATGAATCTCTTCCCCTTATATGTTCCAGATGTGGCTGGATGCTCGATTTCACTTCTCCAAACTATTTCGGCTATCACGAAAGAACATTGCTCCTTTTGAGGCTGTTCTTCAGATGCAAGGCCCTGCCCACCGACAAGTTGCGCAGGGTCATAAACTTTCTCGATACAGAAGTGGAGCGCAGGGCAGGCAGTGAGGCATTCCAGGAGTTTGTTGGCACATGCCCTGAGATGCTCGAGGTATTCTCCATAATACGCAGGGTGGCGGTTACAGACATACCGGTACTGATAGCCGGCGAAAGTGGCACAGGTAAAGAGCTCACCGCACTCGCCATACACGAGCGCAGCATCAGACGCAGCAAGAATTTTGTAACCATAAACTGTGCATCCATACCTGAGAACCTTTTAGAAAGCGAGTTGTTCGGCTACCAGAGAGGTGCCTTCACAGGGGCTGTAACGACAAAGAAAGGCCTGCTCGAGATGGCAGACGGTGGCACACTCTTTCTCGATGAGATAGGAGAACTGCCTGCAAACCTACAGGCAAAGCTGCTCAGATTTCTTGAAGACGGTATGGTGAGGAAACTTGGCTCCAACGAGGCAAAGAAGATAGATGTGCGCATCATCTCGGCAACCAACAGGGACCTCGATAAGTCCGTCAGAACAGGCACCTTCAGGGCAGACCTCTACTGGAGGCTCAACGGCTTCCCCTTGAGGCTCCCCCCACTTCGTGAAAGGGGAGAGGACAAGATAATCCTTGCCAGATATTTCCTTAAAAGATTCTCCACAGAACTGAAATCAACCGCAACGGAATTTACAAGGGACGCCCTCATGGCCATAGAGGAATACCACTGGCCCGGCAATGTAAGAGAACTTATAAACAGAATAAGAAGAGCCTGTGTTATGACACACTCAGAGCTCGTAACAGCACAGGACATGGGGCTCGAGAACATACTGAACAGCTCACTGCCACCTTACTCACTCAGGAGCGCAACACATACGAACAGAAGGGAACTCATCATAAGGGCACTGACAGAGAACAACTTCATCATCTCAAGGACTGCCCTGAGCCTCAACATAAGCCGCCAGAGGCTCCATACCCTTATAAAGCAATACTCCATAAACATAGAAGAACTCAAGAGGAAACTGTAACCATTCCATCTGTGTAAACCCCCTTCTCTTTACACCCGAACAACCAGCCTAACACTCCGAATTAAAAGCACTTTCAGGCAAAACAACTTCTAAACTGTCTCTTTCCAGTGTATAGGTAACTTTACACTCCACACCTTCATGGACTCGAAGCAGAACAGAAATCCCTTTGGAACAGGGCACTTACATCAATGGCACAACACTTGCATTGTCATAGGGGCAGGATGAAGAAAAGGATCAAAATACTCTTACTCCTGATATGGTTTGTATCACTGTTCACCGCAGGGAGCTTGCTGCATGCCAGAGAGAATCTTTCCGTAACAGCTGGCACAGGGTGCAAGAACTGCGTCATAGAGACAGGTTTCAACGGCACGGAAACAGGCCTCTATCTGTTGACTACCGAAGAGCTCGATGCCGTAGAGGCAGCAGGCCTTTATGCCACCCCATACAGCATGGATGCAACAGACCACGGAAGGATAATACTCTGGGACGAGACAGGCGATGAACAGGGTGGCAGGGCCCCAGTAACAGGAGACCTCTTTATAATGAAGTGAGATACAGATAGGCCCCTTCTTTACGATGGGGTTTAGATAAAAGGAGGCCCATGAAACACAAGGAGCGAAAGGTTGAAAGGAGGTGAAGCGTAACCCATACCTTCCCAGGGTAAAGACTAAAGACGAAGCATGTTTCAACAAAACAAATCTGACAAGGAGGTTACACAGATGCGAAGATTCCTAACCATAACACTTGTTGGCCTTATGCTCTCAGCCGGCACGGCCATGGCCGGACCAAAGGCACTTACCGATGCGGAACTCGAGGATGTGAATGCACAGGGATTGCAGCTCATAACGAACGACAACAGGGACTTCATGCCGCCCCTGAGCGATCAGAACAACAACCTCGACTCCCTTCAGCTCAACGGCTCTGCGCAGAAGGACTCAAATGTGGCTGGCATAGTGAACTCTGCAAAGAGTGCTGTCAACGCCTCTGCGAACATACTGAGGGTAGAGACCGTAGATGGTGATAAGAACGAGGATACCATCATCCAGTCGAACATCAATATTGCCGCAAATCACCAGAATGAGGCAAAAGCAAGAGCTGGTGATAGCCTGGCATTCAACCAGAACAAGCAGACCCAGTATGTTGATAACACCCCTGTCTCGCAGATAGACGGGCAGAACAACAACAACAATTCCGTCCAGCTCAACGACAACGCACAGCAGGACTCCGTGGGTGTGAGCATCATAAACGCCTCCACGAGTGCCGTAAACTTCGCACTCAATGTGGTAAATGCAAGCTCGTTGAGTGATACGGTCTCACAGAGCAACTACCAGGAGGCCACCAACATGAGTAATAGGGCAGTGGCAACTGGCCTTGCATATGCTGGCAACGAAGAGTTCTACAGCGCAACCCAGACGATAAACAACCGCTACGATAAAGACAAAGATCCGGGTAGCGTGGAGAACCAGAACAACAACAACAACTCGGTGCAGGCAAACGCCAACGCCCAGGAATACGCAAGTGTTGGTTCCCTGCTCAACAGTGCACAGTCTGCCGTGAACATCTCGGGAAACCTTGCATCCCTTGGTGATGTCACTGGTTCCTCTCTGACACAGTCCAACACCAACATCTCGAGCAACCACAATAACATTGCCATCGCCAACGAGATGGCATCTGCCAGCAACAGGAACAAGCAGACCCAGAATGTAGAGAACGCAGATGATCCGAACTTCGGGGGACTGGCAACCATATACAACCAGAACAACAACAACAACTCGGTGCAGGCAAACGGCAACGCACAGAGAGCCGTGCAGGCCATACTCCTTGAGAACGCGGCAAGCTCTGCCACCAACGCAGCACTGAACATGCTCTCAACCAATGGACTCTCTGGCTCCACCGCAGTGCAGTCCAACTACCAGAGTGCGAGCAACTACGAGAATTTGGCCATCTCTGATGGTCTTGCAAGGGCCGGCAATGTGGAGATAAACCGGGCACCCGGGCAGTACATACGCAATGTGCACGCAACCATAGAGCAGGACAACAACAACAACTCCGTGCAGCTCAACGGCAACGCACAGGGTGATACAGTGGTTGACAAGCTCGTCAACTCCGCAAACTCGGCAGTCAATGCCGCCCAGAACCTTATGTCCGCAGGAGATGTGGCAGACTCGACCATATTGCAGTCCAACAGCCAGTATGCAGGCAACCACAACAATACTGCATGGAGTACGGATGAAGCAACAGCCGTAAACATGAACAAGCAGACCCAGATAATAGATAACTGCTGGTGCACAGACCTCAGCGAGGGTAATTCACAGGACAACAACATGAACTCCGTTCAGCTCAACGACAATGCACAGCAGAACTCCACAGGCACACTCATAGTAAATGCGGCTGACTCAGCTGTCAACGGTGCGCTCAATCTTCTCGCAGCCAGTGCGGTAACCAACTCAACCATAGTGCAGTCCAACACGAACATAGCTGTCAACTTCTCCAATACATCTGTAGCCACAAATGTGGCGACATCAGCCAATATGGAAGGCATGCTACTTCCATATCCAATACCGATACTGTAAGTAATGCAAGTGCCCTGCAGGGGCTGTTGCCCCTGCAGGGCACTTCAAAGTGTATAAACATTGATCTAAAAGCATGTAAGGAGGAATGGAATGAAAAGGCTCGCAGCGACATTCGTTGTATTGATAACTGTTCTTATGCTTCCGGCCATCTCTCGAGCTGAAAACCACCAGCTGACAGATGAATACATGGATACAATCCATGCTCGTGGTCTCATGGTATTTATTGACTTCAACATGTTCCTTGCAGACTTCGGCATGACCAGTAGCCCCACAATCACAGGTGATGACATGCTCGGCCTGTCCGACATACCAGACTCTCTCAACAACATACACATAGGCGCCCAGGAGGTTGGTGATAACAACACTGGCAATGTGCTGCAGAGTTCTGTTCAGCTCAACGGCAACGCACAGCAGAACCTCAACTCCTTCGTGAACATAAACGCAGCCTCGAGTGTCGTCCCCTTCGGCATAAACATAACCGTCATCCAGGGAGACAACTATGGCACAGTAAGCCAGCGCAACCTTTCTCTGGGCATGTTCCGCAGCACCCTGTTCATGCTGGGCGGAATATAAAACAAGGGAAGCATATGAGAGCCCTGTCTATAGAGATAACAAGGAGGATACACCCTGTCTGGATTGTCCTGGTTGTGGTAGTGGTAGTGGGTTTTTCCTTCCTGTCCGGGGCAGCCGCAGCCCCGTTCAGTGTTGGTATGGGTGGGCTGACACTCCACATAGATGTAAAGAGCTTACGGGAGATACAGACCGACGGCATAGTGATACAGAAGCATGATTACAGCTGTGGCTCCGCAGCCATGGCAACACTCATGGGTTACCTCGGTGAGGAGGTCAAAGAAGAAGAGGTGATCGAGAGCATACTCAGACGAGGCAACCTGGAGAAGATCGCCAGGAGAGGGGGATTCTCTCTGCTTGACCTGAAGCGATACGCCGAATCACTGGGTTACAACGCAGAGGGATACAGGGCGGATACCCTCTCGGATCTTCTTCGGCTGAGCCTTGCATCAGGGGAAAGCATGTTCCCAGTGCTCGTGCCAATAGTTATAAACAACTACAAGCACTTTGTGATACTGCGGGGTATAAGAGACGGCAGGGTGTTCCTTGCCGATCCATCGAGGGGAAACACGACCATGCCCGTGTACGAGTTTGAAAAATACTGGTTCAAGAACATATTCCTCATAGTTAGTAGAAGCGGGGTAGAACTGGAGGAGAACCTTAAGGAGATGGAGGCGTCTTTTCTTGAAAACTACAACCCTTCCACCCTCAAGTCCCTGTCCGTCCCGTTCATATCGCGGGACCCTGGAAGGTTTTAAGATATAAGAAATACCTGTCATACCTATTTGTTATTTCACAACCGGAGGCAGTATGAAAAAGGCGATACTTTCCATGGCCATTTTTGTGTTCATAACCATTAATACCATATCCTTCTCACAGGGGGCAACGGAAGAGGAAATAACAAAGGTAAAGGAATCCCTGAAAAGAGAGCCGCCACAGAGGGTAATGCCATCTGACATACGCCAGGGTGGGTTGCTGCTCAAGAAGGGCCAGGTGGAACTCGACCTTACCTTCACATACGCACACTTTTCAGAAAACCAGATATTCATTGAAGGCTTTGCCCTTCTGCCTGTGCTTGTCATAGGGGAGATAACCGTGGAAAAGATAAAGAGGGACATATTCATCGGCTCCGTAACGGGCAAGGTTGGTATAACAGATCGGGTGCAGTTCGAGATTACTGTGCCCTATCGCTATCAGTATGAGCGATACTTTCGTCCCAATGTCTCCATAGCCAACCAGGAAGAGGTCAACGACTACGGAGGCATGGGAGATGTCTACGGAAGCCTTCTCTACCACGCCATACAGGAGACAGCATCGAGACCCCATGTCGTGGTAGGGCTCACCTACAAATCCATCTCCGGTGAGAGCATATTCGACATAAACCCACAAAACGGAGAGGTCCCGCTCGGCACGGGTTTTCACTCTCTAAAGGGTATAATATCGATGATAAAGACGGCTGACCCCGCTGTGGTATTCCTCAACCTCGGCTATACCTACAACTTCTCGAGAAAGGGTGATGTCTACATAGCAAGCCAGGATGCCGTAACAAAGGAGATAGTCTATACAAAAACACGCAGCAAGTTTCGGCCTGGTGATACCATCGAGCTCGGTTTCGGTGTTGCCTATGCCCTGAGTTACAAGTTCGCCCTCAACACCCAGTATCAGCACAGCATAACACTAAAGACGGCAAAGGATGACGACGAAATAGAAGGCACCTTCCTCAATGTGGGCTACACAAAACTCGGGGGTGTGTGGGCATGGAGTGAGATGACATCCATAGAGCTCTCCACCACATTCGGTGTTACAGCCGATGCCCCGGATGTGGTGGTGGAATCGAGGGTATCATACAGGTTCTAATCTGTCTTATGTGAAAGGAGGACTTAAAGATTGAGACTCTTGACTTCCATATTGATGATGCTTATCATGGTGGCCTATGTGAACGCAGAGGATGTTGCCACGAGGCTCAAGAACAAAGGGCTCAAGGAAGGTATCCTTGCAAATCTTAACGGTGCGTGCCTCAAGGCTGTGGACTTCGACTTCAAGGAAGACCACACCTTCTGGCAGAGCGTGTGGAACACAGACGGTAGGTTCCTTGTGCTCGACTTCCTGCAGGGAACAAAACACTACACCCTTGTGGTGAGGCCTACCGGAAAGAATGGATGCCTAACTTCACGCACCATTGTGGCCTACTGGACAAACCCATGTCAGAACCTGAAGGATAGATACAGAGACAGCTTCCCCAGGGACACCATAAAGATAAGAGAAACCCAGAGTGTATTCGTGTGGATAACCAACGACAGGGGTACAGACATATACCTCTACAAAACACCTGGAGGCTGTGTGGAGATATTCAGAGAAATCTATACCCTCAAGGACTGAAAAAAAACGGTGTTCCGATGGTGTTACATAACAGATAAAGTCTGCCCCTTTTCCACCTCCATGTCAGTATCTAATGGATGCATTCACCTTGGTCATCAACCCCTTGCCTTTCTTGTTCTGTTTGCTGGTATAATAATCTGCCCCTTTGCCACACGCTCTCTTACCACATCTGTGGGAAGTCCCTCGCTGGTGTGGTCTTTCCAGCCCTTGCAAGCTCAATCTGCGTCATACCTTCTGCAACCTCCAGAGTATCAACAATTCATGCATCCTGCAGATGCGCCCTGCATTCTTCCATCTTTGCAAGTATTCCTGCATCTTCTGTAAGATCGTATGCAACAGAGTAATAGGAGAGTGCACCCTCGTATTCCTTCTCCTGTTTTGCAAGGTCTCCCATGTAGAGTGCACATGAGACCCACAGGGGCTCTGGATAGAATGGTGCACCACACTCTTCGAGCCTCTGTCTGCATGGGTTTATGTTTTCTGCCTCGAAGACATATCCGCTCTTGTTCGTTATGTAGAACATCTGGCTTTCTGCCACCTCTGTTGGATGCCAGTGGGTGCTCACAATGTAGCAGAACATGGCCTCTGGCCAGTCCTCCTTCTCTATGAATAAGTAGCCCATGTTTCTGAAGTATCTGGCAATGTCCTCTCTACGGTAGCAGAAGGGGAAGGTCTCGACGGTGGCCCTGAAGAAACCATCCATATCGGCCTGGAGCTTGTATATCTCCGCCCTCTCGAACATTATGTCCGTAAAGAGGGGTTTTCGCTCCAGAGCCCTGTCTATAACATCGAAGGCCTTCTGGAACTCTCTCTTCTCTATAAGAATGTAGGCATAGAGAAGGTATAGCTCTGCAACAGAGAGCGCAGGCTGCTGTATCTCCTTGCTGGTCCCATACCTGTTCACATAGAAAAGATATTCCAGGGCGTTGTCGAACTCGAGGCAGATAGAGTCCTTACCCTCTTCGGCTGAGGGCTTGCTGGATGGCATTACGCTCTCCAGAAGCCTTTCTGCCCCCTCAAGGTCCTTTTCCATGAGCCTGTATCTTGCCTCAAGAAGTATGGCATCGAAGTGGTGCTGATCCTTCTCTGCGGCCTTGATAAAACTCTCCTTTTCATCTTCTGGTAGCATCTTGTAGACGAGTCTGTATATGCCGCCGAGTATCTCTGCAGCCAGAGGGTGTGCCCTGTATCGAGTCTGCTGTCGTGCAAGGTATTCGAGGTCCTTGTCTACATCTCCTGTAAGCCCCTTTGTTATCTCCTCCATTATCTCCTGGTAGCTCATCGTATCCCCCTTGTTTTAGTAGAGTTTAGTATCATATATTATGCCTCTTTTTGTGAATTTGCCAGAGCTATTATAACAGAATACAGAAAAATACAATAAGATTTTGTTTACCCTGCGGGATAGAAGAAAGACAAAACCCTGAAGCTTAACGGCCTGTATCCCGGGGTATGACATCCACAGGCAGGAGGCAGATATGCTGCAACGGGTTTTCCCTGTGAAGCTTATAAGTATGAGAAAGATGGTCGGGGCGAGAGGATTTGAACCTCCGACCCCCAGCACCCCATGCTGGTGCGCTACCAGGCTGCGCCACGCCCCGACTTTGTTGTATAAATAGACAGGATTTATTTCTTACAGAGAAGCTCCCTTATGGCACAGAGCTCTTTCCTCAGATCCTTGAGAAGGTTCATGTAGTGCTTCTCTGTAAAGGGAAATTGTAGCTGACAGTCCTTACCTTTCTTTCTTGTAAACTCTCTTATCTTCTTCTTTACGCCCTCTAAGGTGTAGCCCTCTTTCTCTATGAGCTCCTTTATGTAGAGTATCTGCTCCACATCCTTCTTCGTATATACACGCTGGTTACCCTGAGACTTTACAGGCTTTATTATGCGAAATGTCTTTTCCCAGTATCTGAGAATATAGGGCTTTATCCTGGTTATCCTCGATACCTCACCAATCTTGAAGTAAAGCTTGTCAGGTATCTGACCCATCCACTATTCTTGAGCTTGTTTGCCTGTGTTTACAAAGTCCTTGAGTATCTGACTCGGCTTGAAGGTCATAACCCTTCTTTCCTCTATGATTATCTCTTCGCCTGTCTGAGGGTTACGCCCCTTTCTTGCCCTCTTCTCTCTTACCACAAAGTTTCCAAACCCCGATATTTTCACCTTCTCTCCCCTCTCAAGGGCACTCTTTATGGTCTCGAATATCTCGTCAACCACCTCTGCTATATCCTTCTTGGAGGAACCTATCTTTTCAAACACAGCTTCCACAAGATCTGCCTTTGTCATCTATTCACCTCCTGTGGTTTAGATGCGTAGTGTTGCATTGAACCTTTTCTCGAGTTCCTTTGAAACCCTTGAGTGTATCTCCTCAACCTCCTGGAATGTAAGGGTTCTGTCGAGAGCCCTGTAGGTAATCCTTATGGCAAGGCTCCTCTTAGCTTCAGGGATGCCTTTCCCATAGTATACATCAAATAATTCAACCTTTTCAATAAGTTTTGTATCCATATTATAGACCGCATCCCTTATTTCTGCAAAGGGTATATCCTCATCCACGATGAATGCCACATCCCGTACGGACTCTGGAAACCTTGGCAGCTGCCTGAAGGATGGATATTTCTCCATACTGATAACAAGCCCATGAAGTTCCAGCTCGAACCCATAGACAGGGTCCTTGAGGTTGAAGCTTTCCTGCACATCGGGGTGTATCTCTCCTATCGTGCCAACCTCTGTATCCCCTATCTTTATGGTGGCACTCTTTCCCGGGTGAAAGATCTTTGAAGAACTTTCCCTTTCGAACACGGCCTTTTCTTTAAGCCTCAGTGAGCGGAGGAGGTTCTCCACCACTCCTTTTGCATCGTAGAAGTCCACCCCATCCTTTGGCTGGCACCATCCGGCAGGCATTCTGGCACCATACATAACGGCGGCCACCTTCCATCTTTCATCCGGAAGTCCGCTATCACGGGGTATAAAGACCGGCCTGCACTCAAAGAGCCTCAAGTCCACATTCTTGTGCATAAGGTTTGTGTGTATGTTCTCAAGGAGCGAGGGCAGTAGCATATCCCTCATGACAACCTGTTCTTCTGTAAGTGGGTTCATTATGAAGACCCCTGGTCTGGTCTGGTTGCCACAGAGCTCGAAACTCTGCCGCGAAATGAAACTATAGTTTATGACCTCTGTAAAACCCTGGCCTGTAAGTATGGATGCTATGTCTCTTCTTGTAACAAAGAACGGCGATGGCCTGCGGCTCCTTATGGTAGAGACAGGCATGGCCAGTGGTATGGATTCGTAGCCCTTGAGCCTTGCTATCTCTTCTATGAGGTCGGCATCGCACCTTACATCCTGCCTGAAAGACGGGGGGACGACCTCAAGGGCGTCATCGGCCTCTTCCACCCTCATTGCGAGGGCATCGAGTATCTCCCCTATCTCCTCTTTTTTTACCTCCATACCCAGGCTTCCTGCCACTGTCTCTGGCCTGAGCTTTATGGACGGGGGTACAAACCTTTCCTGGTATACATCCACAGAGCCCCTTGCCACCCTGCCACCTGTAAGCTCGGAGACAAGGGCTGCCACCCTGTCAAGGGCACTTCCCACACCTTCTATGTCCACCCCCCTTTCGAACCTGTAGGACGAGTCTGTAGAGAGGCCGAGCCGTCTGGATGTTCTTCTCACAGATGCGGGCTCGAACCAGGCACTTTCAAGCACCACCGTTGTGGTCTTCTCTGTAACCTCTGAAGGCTTACCACCCATAACGCCTGCAATGGCCTGGGGGCTTTCCGAGTCTGCTATAAGGAGCATCTCACTGTCGAGTGTTCTCTCCTTGCCGTCTATGGTCCTTATGGTCTCACCCTCTTCTGCCCTTCTTATAACAAGGGTTCTGCCCATGAGTTTTTCAAGGTCGAACCCATGAAGGGGCTGGCCCATCTCGACCATCACATAGTTGGTTGCATCCACCACATTGTTCACAGGCCTTATTCCACAGAGCTCAAGCCTTCTTTTGAGCCACACAGGGGATTCCGCAACATTTACCCCTTCCACAACCCTTGCCGCATATCTTCTGCACAGGGTGGGTTCTCTGAGATCAACCGTTATGCAGTCTTTAACATCCTTTGCCTTCTCATTTATGCTTATTGGTCTGTCCTTGAAGGGTCTGCCGGTTATTGCCCCTATCTCTCTTGCAAGCCCCACGATACTCAGACAATCTGCCCTGTTGGGTGTTATGGCGACATGGAGCACATAGTCATCAAGCCCCAGGAGCTCTGCCACATCACATCCCACCCGGGTGTCAGGTGGCAGTATCATTATACCCCTGGATTTCTGTGTGAGTCCCAGTTCTTCCTCTGAACAGAGCATACCCTCTGATATAACCCCTCTTATCTTTGCCTTGCTTATGGCCACACCAGAGGGAAGCCTTGCCCCTGGCAGTGCAAGGGCCACCCTGTCTCCCTCTTTCATGTTGCCTGCACCACACACTATGGAATATTCTCCACCGGTGGTCCTTACCTTGCAGAGCCTGAGCCTGTCTGCATTGGGGTGTTTCTCTATCTTGAGTATCTCTGCCGTTACCACTCCTTTTACAGATGGCTCTGCCTTTCTGCACTCTTCCACCTCGAGCCCTGTCATGGTGAGTCTTTCTGACAGCTCCCTGGGGCTTGTCTCTATATCTACAAATTCTTTCAACCAGTTGAGGCTATATAGCATGGCCACCTAAAATTGACTCAAGAATCTTATATCGTTCTCAAAAAACAACCTTATATCATCTATACCGTAGAGGAGCATGGTTATCCTCTCTATACCCAGGCCGAAGGCAAACCCTGTGAACTCTTCCGGGTCGTAGCGTACTGCCCTGAAGACCTCGGGGTGTATCATGCCACAGCCAAGTATTTCGAGCCAGCCGCTTTCTTTGCAGACCCTGCACCCTCTGCCTCCACACATGACACACTCTATGTCCACCTCTGCACTGGGCTCTGTAAAGGGAAAGAAACTCGGCCTGAACCTTATCCCTGTTTTTTCACCAAAGAGGTTTCTGAGGAAATATGTGAGCACCCCTTTGAGGTCTGCAAAGGAGACGGCTTTGTCCACCATGAAGCCCTCGACCTGATGGAACATTGGTGTGTGTGTAAGGTCGGAGTCTCTCCTATAGACGGCCCCTGGGGCTATAACCCTGAGTGGTGGGCTCTGCTTTTCCATGACCCTTATCTGCACGGGAGAGGTATGGGTGCGAAGGAGTATCTCCTTATCTATGTAGAATGTATCCTGCATGTCTCTTGCAGGATGCTCTGGTGGTATGTTAAGGGCTGTGAAGTTGTAGTGGTCCAGCTCCACCTCTGGCCCTTCTGCTATCTCGAACCCGAGGGAGAGGAATATATCCTCTACCTCGCTGAGCACATGAGTTATGGGATGCAGAGTGCCCCTGGGGAGCCTTCTGCCAGGAAGTGTAACATCGATACGCTCCTTCTTGAGCCTTTCTTCTCTTGCCCTCTGGTGATACTCTGAAAGGAGTGCGTCTATCTTCTCTTCTATCTCTTTTTTTACCCTGTTTATTGCCTCCCCTGCTGAGCGTCTTTCAGATGGGGGAAGCTTTGAGAGCTCTTTTATGAGTGAGGCCAGTGGCCCCTTTCTTCCGAAGTATCTTTTCTTTATCCCTAAGAGTTCGGATTCCTTTGCAACCCCTTTCAGCTCACCGAGAAGCTCGTCTCTGAGTTTTTCCAGTCTTTCCTTCATCATGAAAGCGAGGCTTTGGCGATAGATGTTATCTGTGAAAAGCCATCGGGGTCATTCACGGCCATATGGGCGAGCATCTTTCTGTTTATCCTGACCCCTGCCTTTGTCAGCCCATCCATGAGCCTGCTATAGGTGAGCCCGTTGAGTCTTGCCCCTGCATTTATGCGTGCTATCCAGAGCCTTCTCATATCACGCTTTTTCCTCTTGCGGTGTGCATAGGCATAGCACCAGCCTCTCTCAACCGCCTCTGTGGCTGTCCGATATAGCCGCCTTCTTGCGCCCACATAGCCCTTTGCAGACTTGAGCACCTTTCTCCTCTTCTTCTTTGCATGCACACTTCTTTTTACCCTTGGCATAGGCCCTTACATCTCCTTTCTAAAAGGGTTTTGCATTTTTTCTAACCATAGGGCAGAAGTCTCTTTATAGCCCTGTCATCCGGGGCTGCCACAACTGCCGGTGAGGCGAGCCTGCGTTTTCTCCTGGCAGCCTTCTTTGTCAATATGTGGCGAAGTCCTGACCTCCTGCGCCTGACCTTGCCCTTTGCTGTAAAAGAGAATCTCTTTGCCACACCTTTATTTGTCTTGAGTTTCGGCATAACCTCGGTCTCCCCCTGTTTTGTTGATCTATCCTTTAGCTGGATGCGGTGCGATGAGCATGCTCATGTTTCTGCCCTCAAGTTTAGGCTCCTGCTCCACCACACCGTAGTCCTTTATCTCTTCGGTAACACGCTTGAGCATCTCCACGCCCAGCTCGGGGTGGGTGATTTCTCTGCCCCTGAAGAATATGCCAACCTTCACCTTGTTTCCATGCTCGAGAAATCTCTTTATATTGCGCAGCTTGAACTGAAGGTCGTGCTCCTCTGTCTTGGGGCTGAGTTTCACTTCTTTTACATGTATTATGCTCTGTTTCTTCTTTGCCTCGTGTGCCTTCTTTCGCATCATGTACTTGTATTTGCCATAGTCCATGAGCTTGCACACCGGAGGCTCAGCAGTTGGAGATACCTCTACGAGGTCAAGCCCTGCATCCTCTGCCATCCGCAGGGCCTCGCTTACAGAGAGTATGCCCACCTGTTTTCCCTTCTCATCGATAAGACGCACCTTTGGTGCCCTTATCATGCGATTAACCCTCAACTGGCCAGTCGTTCTTCCTCCAGGTTTTGCTATAAGTCGCCACCTCCTTCTAATGGTCTATTCTGCTCTTCTATGTGGCGGATAAATTCCTCCACCCTCATGCTTCCAAGCTCCCCTTCTTCTCTTGAGCGAGGTGAGATAAGCCCGCTCCTTTCCTCCTTATCTCCTGTTACAACCATGAAGGGGACTCTGCGAAGCCTTGCCTCCCTTATCTTGAACCCCAGGGTCTCGTTTCTTTTATCAATTTCTACCCTTATACCCCTCTCAACAAGCCTCCTGTAGACACCCTCTGCATACCCTGTATTTCTCTCTGTAACAGAGAGCACCACCACCTGCACAGGGGCGAGCCACAGGGGGAAGGCCCCGGCGTAGTGTTCCACAAGACAGCCAAAAAACCTCTCTACCGAGCCCATCAGCGCCCTGTGTATCATTATGGGCTGTGTGGGCACACCCTCTTCGTTTCTGTAGCTTATATTAAATCTCTTCGGCAGGTTGAAGTCAACCTGTATGGTTGAACACTGCCATAATCTTCCAAGGCTGTCCTTTATCTTTATATCCACCTTTGGCCCGTAGAACACACCCTCGCCAGGGTCTACACTATAAGAGAGCCCCTCACACTCCAGGGCAAGCCTCAGAGAGGTCTCTGCCCTCTGCCAGTCCTCAAGGGTGCCAGCGTACCTTTCAGGCCTTGTGCTCAGATAAATATCATATTCATTAAACCCAAAACTCTTGAGAATGTAAAGGGTAAACTTGAGAATATTCCTTATTTCTTCCTCAAGCTGGTCGGGCCTCAAGTATATATGGGCGTCATCCTGTGTGAAACCCCTTACCCTCAACAGCCCATGCAACACCCCGCTTCTCTCGTATCTATAGACTGTGCCCAGTTCCGCATACCTTATGGGAAGATCCCTGTAGCTCCTTATCTCGCCATTGTATATCTGTATATGGAATGGGCAGTTCATGGGCTTGAGTATATATTCCTGGCCTTCCACATCCATGGGGCTGAAGATGTTCTCCCTGTAGAAGTCCCAGTGCCCGCTTGTCTTCCACAGGTCTATCTTTGCGATATGTGGGGTGTATATGAGTCTGTATCCCTGTCTTATGTGCTCCTTCTTCCAGAACTCCTCTACTATGTGCCTTACCATCGCACCATGGGGATGCCACAGGATGAGCCCTGGGCCCACATCCTCGCTTATGGAAAAGAGCCCGAGCTCTCTGCCAAGCCTTCGGTGGTCTCTCTTTTTTGCCTCCTCAAGCCTCTTAAGGTAGGCATCGAGCTCCTCGCCTGTTGGGAAGGCCGTGCCGTATATGCGCTGTAGCATGGGGTTTCGCTCATCCCCTCGCCAGTAGGCCCCTGCAGTTGAGATGAGCTTGAAGGCCCTTATCTTCCCTGTGGATGGCACATGGGGGCCTCTGCAGAGGTCCACAAAGTCTTTCTGCCTGTATATGCTCACCCTGTCTTCTTCCATCTCCTCTATAAGCTCGACCTTGTAGTCCTCCCCAAGCTTTCTGAAGAGCTCAAGGGCCTCTGCCTTTGAGAGTTCCTCCCTCTCGAAAGGGATATTCTTCTTTACAAGCTCTTTCATCTTTCTTTCTATCTTCTTGAGGTCTTCGGGTGTAAAGGGTCTTTCCACATGGAAGTCGTAATAGAAGCCATCCTCTATGGTTGGGCCTATGGCAAGCCTTGCCCCAGGAAAGAGCTCCTTTACTGCCTGTGCCATAAGGTGTGCCGCAGAGTGGCGGTATATATCGAGCCCTTCCGGGCTATCGAGAGTTACGAACCCTACCCTGTGGGTGGCATCTCCATCTGAGAGTGTGGTTGAAAGGTCTACCACCCTGCCATCGAGCCTTGCAGCCACCGTGTTTTTGAAGAGCCTTTTGTCCTTATCCTTAAGGACCTCTGCAAGGCTTACCCCATCCGGGTATTCTCTTGTGCTTTCGTCCTCGAACCTTAGCTTTACCATAGATAAGGGCCTCAAAATGCAATAAAAGGCGTCAACCTTCTCCCCTTGATAAGGTAAGGATGACACCTTCAGTGTTTATCCCCTGAGGGATGGTAGGCACGGGCGGTTTCGAACCGCCGACCTCTACCGTGTCAAGGTAGCGCTCTACCCCTGAGCTACGTGCCTCCAGCAGAGTATATTCGGGGCAATATACTACACCCCGAGGTCATCCAAAATTAACACCTAATTTTATCACAAATGCCTTTTGTGTCAAGGGTTTTGATGGGGGGTGGCGGAGGTTTCCGACACCTGCCCGCGGTGAAGGGGGTTGGTGGATGGGGTGAGATGTTCGCAGGGTGTGCAGGGGGAAACTTTTGTTGACATCAGGCGCCTGAGCGCTTATACTATTGGTATACAGGAGGTGAAAAAAATATGGGCACAGCCACAGTGCGTATACCAGAGGAAAAAAGGGATATACTCAAGATAATTGCCAGTATAGAGAAGAAGGAGATAAAGGAAATCCTCACCGAGCTTATAGACGAATACATAGAAAGGCACAGGGAAACCCTCGAGCTTATATCCAGACCAGAGTGGGTGGATGCCATAAAAAGAGGCAAGGAGGAGGTAAGAAAAGGCATCAAGGGAAAGACCCTCGATGAGCTGGAAGATTGAGGTAAAACCCACCGCAGAAAAACAATATAAAAGGCCTGGCGAATCAACCCGTCGTAGAACAAAAGATGCCTTAAGAGAGCTCGAATCCTCAAAAGATCCCTTCACCCACAGAGATGCAAGACCCCTTACAGGTGAGCTTAAAGGAGACTACCGCCTGCGCGTTGGTAAGTGGAGGATTCTCTTTACCCCAGATCGTAAAAAGAAGATACTACATGTATACGCCATACTTCCCCGCGGGGATGCATGTTGAAAGAGTGGTGCATATTTTAGTGGAGATTTCGGAGCCTTGAGGGCTCTTACCCCCTCAGAGCCTGGTACTTTCTTTGCCATTCGATAGACTCTATCTATCTTCCTTATAGCCCCTGTTCTTCCATGGTCTTTCTTTTTGGCAAGATTACAATACCCCGGCGAACAGTCTTTCTTCGTTGATCCTCGCCTCCTTGATCAACCTCTCCATTGCGAGCTTACAATAACCTTTATCAATCTCTATGCCTATGCCAATTCTATTGAGTTTGTAGGAGGCAACAAGGGTGGTGCCACTTCCCATGAATGGGTCCAGCACCATATCTCCCACGAAGGAAAAGAGCTTGATACACCTTTTTGGAAGCTCTATGGGGAAAGGTGCGGGATGGCCTGTCTTCTTTTTGCTTTCTCCAGAGAAGGTCCAGAGCCCGTTTGTCCACTCCATGAATTCTTCCCGTGTTATATCGGACTTCTTGCTACCGCTTGTTTTCTTCCACCTCTTCTTATAAAGGACAAGGACCAGCTCGACAGGGGCTATCACATATGGAGCAGAGGCACTCATCCATGAACCCCAGGCGGTCCTTCTCGAGATATTCCCTTCGTTCCAGATGATGGTAGAGTGGTACTTGAAGCCTATCTCTTTAGCGATAGCTGTAAGATCTGCCCCTACGCTCTGCTGCCCCCCCTTGTTTTTATCAAGTGGAATGTTCAGGCAGAACCTTCCATCGTCCTTTAGCCATTCGTAACACCTTGTAAGCCACTTTCTGCTAAATTCCAGATAATCCCTGTAGGAGAGCTTATCATCGTGTGAATTGTATTTTATGTCAACATTGTAGGGGGGAGATGTTACCACAAGGTCTATACTTCCAGGCTCAACCTCTTTTGTCTTGAGGACGTCCTCATTTATTATCTTAAGCCATCTGTTTTTAAAGAATGTCTGGGAGGACATCTTTCATACCCCTTTGAGATTTGGATAATATTATAACAGACTCGAGCATGTCATAAAAGCTCTTATCTGTGAACCACGGCTATCTATCTCCTCTTTCTGCCCATAGGTTCGATGACATACCTCGCCCATCCAACAGGCACAGGACAGGGCTTGACAGCCTTCCTCCTTCACCCCATGGAAATAAAAAAAAGGGTGGCCACCTGTGATGGTTGCAGCCACCCCTTTATTGTGTGGTGTGGAAGAGATTCTTACAGGGCTTACTTGTTTATCTCTATGAACTCCTTTACCTTTGGCTGTTCGGGATTGAGGGCAAGGGATCTTTCCCATGCGTTTATGGCCTTCTCGCGCTCGCCGTTCTTTATGAATGCTATGCCCAGGAGTTTATAGAGCTCTGCATCCTCTGGGGCAAGGTCTATGGCCCTCTGGTATGTATAGATGGCCTCTGCATTCCTGCCAGCCTTGAGGTATGCAAGCCCAAGGTTGAACAGACAGCTCACACTGTATGGGTTGAGCTCAAGAGACTCCTCGTATTCCTTTATGGCCTCTTCGAGCTTGCCCGCATCATCGAGCTTGTTCGCCTTTATCTCATGCTTCAACGCCTCTTTGAGCTGTGCCTCTGAAATCTTCTTATACTCTCCAGCGGCACTGTATCCAGAGAAGCCAGCCATTAATACACCAGCAAGAATAAGAGAAAGTAATGACCTTTTCATGGTATTTACCTCCTTGTTAA
>WGFM01000031.1 GCA_015492245.1 Deltaproteobacteria bacterium
GATCACACGTATTTCGAACTATTTCTACCACCATATGATTTTGTATATCAAGAAGTTCTGTGATAGTATCAAGCTGCATCGAATTTCTCCTCAGGTAATGTTAGCCTGATTACCTTACCATATGAGGATGAAATTCGATGCTTTTTACATATTTTTTACGAATGAACCCAAAAACTCAAGGAGGTAGGAAGATCATGAAATTTGTAAAAAAGGCTCTGGCCGTAATGGGCCTGATTGTGCTTATCACATCATCGGCCATGGCCGATGATGGTAAAGACAGAATTAAGGATATAGAAAAACAGATAGAGGTGCTCGCAGAAGAGGTGGAAAGACTGAGACTGGGTGCGGTGGCAGAACCTGAGTACACATCCTACACAGGGCTCGGCCCGGCTGCATCAAAGGTCTACGGGGTGGAAAAGGGTCTCTCGATAGGTGGCTACGGTGAGATAGTCTATCTAAACTACCAGCACAGCTCCAAGAACGACTTTGCGGACATATACAGGTTCATACTCTATTCGGGCTACAAGTTCAACGACTGGATAGTCATGAACACGGAGCTCGAGTTCGAGCACGCAGGCATCGGCAATGTGGAGAAGAGGAGTCCAGAGACAACGGTTGAATTT
Source organism: Deltaproteobacteria bacterium (assembly GCA_015492245.1). Classification (GTDB taxonomy): domain Bacteria; phylum Desulfobacterota; class GWC2-55-46; order GWC2-55-46; family DRQE01; genus DRQE01. Next base: position 624 of record WGFM01000031.1, read on the forward strand.
ATGTACATGGATTTCATGTTGAGCAGGCCTCTCAACATAAGAACAGGATACATGCTGATGCCCATAGGGTTCATAAACGAGTATCACGAGCCGACCGTGTACTACGGTTCGGTCAGGCCCGATCTGGAGACATACATAATACCATCCACATGGAGCGAGATAGGGGTTATGGCCTACGGTGGTGTGGGAAACCTCTCCTACAAGGCTGCCCTTGTCAATGGCTTGAGGGCTGATCTTTTCCAGGGCTCAAGCTGGATAAAGAAGGGCAGGCAGAAGGCCGCCAAGATAAACGCAGACAGGGGTGCAGCACTTCTTAACCTCAACTATGCCGTAACACCAGGTATAACAGTAGGTGGCTCATACTACCACGGGCTTGCAGGCAGTGCCAAGGGAGGCGTGAGTGCTGACAGCGTGAGCACGCCGAGAAGGGGCACGGTAAAGCTCTGGGAACTGCACGGAGAGGCACGCATAAAGGCTCTCTTGCTGAGGGCGCTCTACGTAGAGGGAAGTATAGATGGGGACAAGTGGTTCCAGTCGAGCGGCATAGGCAAGAAGGTGAAGGGCTGGTACCTGGAAGGTGCAGTGGATATAATGACACTACTGCCTGTTACAGCCCAGTACTCCGTGGAGCCCTTCATACGCTACGAAAATTACGACCTCAACGACGATGTCTTTGCAGGTGATACTCCTGATGAAACCTTCGACAGAACGGTTACCACCATCGGGGTGAGTTTCAAGCCACATCCGAATGTGGTGGTGAAGACGGACTACCAGATAAGAGATACAGACTCTAACATGCCAGAAGGTTTGGGAAGTGGACTCGATGAATACAAGATAGACCAGTTCAACGCAGCCGTTGGCTTTCTCTTCTGATGCGGAGGGTTTAGAACAAGAGTATGCCACATGTTGTCATACAGGTCGTTGTGATACTCTGTCTTTTGACAACCACGGTCCACGGGAGGGTCTATTCCACAAGGGACGAGGCCCTCTCGCGGATATTCGGAGAAGATGAAAGAGTGGAAAAACTCGTATTCTACCTCACAAAGGAGGAGGCTGAAAAGGCAGCAAAGATGGCCAGGGTAGAAGAGGTCTCACGGCTCTTCACCTACTACAGGGGCATCAAGGACGGAAAGACCACAGCCTATGTAACCTTCGTAAGCCATGTGGTCAGAACCAGGTATGCCGTTACAATGGTGGTGGTGAACCCGGATTTCTCCATAAGGATGGTCGAGGTTGTTGCCTTCTACGAGCCGGAAGAGTACATACCCGAGGGGCGCTGGTTCAAACAGTTCAACGGAAAGAGGCTCACCCACAGGCTCTGGCCCAGGAGGGATATACAGACAGTAACAGGGGCAACACTGAGTGTGAACACCATAGTGCGCGAGACCCGAAAGGTGCTCGCCATATTCGAGACAATGATGCAGAAAAGGGAGAAGCAGAGATGAAGTTTATGTCCAACGGCAGCCATCTTGAACCCAACAGGCAGTTCACGAGGCTGAGCCTGCTTTTAAGCCTTCTAATCGTGTCAATCTTCTGGTTCACCAATATACTGCTGTTTGCAGCAAAGATGGGCTTCAGCTATCAGTCCATCCTGGAATACTATCTGGGAAACGAAGAAATCTTCAGAACCCCTGTATCCTACATGGGGCTTCTGGAGACCACCCATGCACACCTTTTCGCCTACGCGATTCTGCTTCTTCTTCTGAATCATCTGCTTGCCTTCGCCAACATCTCACCTTGCTGGAAGACAGTGGGTATAGTGTTCACTTATGGCAGTGGCATGCTGGACATCGCATCGGGCTGGTTGATTGTCTATGTTGCACCTGCCTTCGCATGGGTGAAGCTGCTTGCCTTTCTGACACTTCAGCTGTCTCTGGCAGTGGTAATAGTGCTTGTCCTCATGTCGGTTCTCAGACCCAGACCAGAAGGGTAAACTGTTGACACATCTTTCCTGGGTGTGATAGAATCCTACTGCAAAACAGAGGGTTACACACAGGGGGGGTTACATTATGAAGGCCCTGATACTCGCAGGTGGAAGTGGCACGAGACTATACCCTGTTACCGTGGTTATCAACAAGCACTTCCTGCCCATATACAACAAGCCGATGATATACTATCCGCTGTCTCTGGTCATGCTTCTTGGTATAAGGGATGTCCTCTTTGTTGTAAACCCGGAGGACCTGGATAGTTTCAGAAGGCTTCTGGGCGATGGAGCGAGCCTTGGCATGAATATAGGCTACAGGGTGCAGAACTCCCCACGGGGGCTCGCGGATGGGTTGCGTCTTGCAGAGGAGTTTGCTGGCGACGACCACATCTGTATGATGCTCGGGGACAACATATTCTTCGGGCACGAGCTGGTAAATATTATGAAAGAGGCCAAACAGGATATAGAGGAAAATGGCGGCGCCTATGTCTTCGGCTACTATGTTAATGACCCCGGAAGGTTCGGCATAGTGGAGTTCGACAGCGACGGAAAGGTCGTATCCCTTGAGGAAAAACCGGAAGAGCCAAAGTCGAACTATGCTATCACTGGCATGTATTTCTTCGACAGCAACGCCATAGAGATAGCAAAGAACATCGAGCCATCGTGGAGAGGGGAGTTCGAGATAACATCGGTGAACGAGGAATACCTCAAAATGGGTAGCCTCAGGGTAAAGCTTCTTGGCAGGGGGTTTGCATGGTTCGATACAGGCACACACCACAGTTTTCTCGAGGCAAGCAGCTTCATAGAGACCATAGAGAACAAGACAGGGCTCATGATAGGCTGTATAGAGGAGATAGCCTACAGAAACGGCTGGATAGACAAAAAGGCACTTCTTCTTGCTGCCGAAAGGCTCGATAAGACAGATTACGGCGTATATCTGAGAAAGGTTGCAGAAGGGGAGATATTCTGAGGCCATGCCCTTTGAGTTCGAGCACCTCCATATAGACGGGCTTGTGCTCGTAAGACCACGCATCTTCAGGGATGACAGGGGTTTCTTCATGGAGACCTACAAACAATCGGATTTCGAGAGGGCAGGCATAGATGCCCTGTTCGTCCAGGACAACCACTCGCGCTCCACAAGGGGGGTCCTGAGGGGGCTACATTACCAGCTCAACCCAAAGGCACAGGGAAAACTGGTAAGATGCGTAAGGGGTGCCATATTCGATGTTGCTGTGGACATAAGGAGGGGTAGCCCCACATTCGGCAGGTGGACAGGTGTTGAACTCACCGGGGAGAAGGGGCACATGCTCTGGATACCACCGGGGTTCGCCCATGGTTTCCTGGTTCTAACAGATGTGGCAGAGGTTATCTACAAGGTGTCGGGGGCAGAGTACTCGCCAGAGCAGGAACGAACCATCCTGTGGAATGACAGGGAGGTCTCCATAGAGTGGCCCCTCGAGGATGAAGAGATAGTGTTGTCAGACAGGGATAGCATTGCTCCTGGCCTCAAAGAAGCTGAGATAAACTTTACCTTCCAGAATCAATGAGCCCCGGCACAAGACAGGGGCAGGATGAAGGATACAATACCCTCCAGCAGTGTGGGCACCATCGTCATCCAAGGTAAGATGTATTGATTCCCGGTTGAAAGGACCATTGTTGAACATGCTGGACAGGCAGGCCGGAAAGATTATACGCTGGTTCGATGGGCTTGCGCTGTGGCAGAAACTTGCCATCATAACCGGGTTTGCCCTGCTTCTTAGAATCTACATAATAGCCAATGCTGTAACCATATCGGTTGATAGTGCAACAGACCTTGGCCTTGCAAGGGCATTCATGGAGGGCAACTTCAGTGAGGCCATAGACCCAAGGCGTCCACCACTTCATCCCCTGCTTGTAAGCCTTCTGTATCCACTGACAGGAGAGCTCGAGCTTTCTGCAAGGCTTGTATCCCTCGTCTTTGGCCTCCTTGTAATACCCCTGGCCTTCTGGCTCGGCAGATACATCTACGATGAACGGACAGGCCTTCTTACGGCATTTTTCATATCCATACATCCCTACCTCATACGCTACTCAGGGGAGACACTGAGGGAGACCATATACTACTTTCTTGCCATGGCCATGGTGGGGCTTGCCACCAGGGCGGTAACAGAGAAGAGGGCATACATTATGGTGCTGGTAGGAGTGCTCTCTGCCCTTGCCTATCTCAACAAGCATGCCGCCCTGGGATTCCTCATAATATTTACCATCTGGATAGCATTAAGAGAGCCGGGCTGCCTCAAAGAGGACTGGCATAGAAGACTCCTTCTCATAGGCTGTGGATGGCTCGTATTCATACTGGTAGCCCTGTTCTACCTCATCTTCCTGTACGACAGGACAGGCCATGTAACCATAACCGAAAAGGTCTCACTCTTCCACATAATGATGGATGTGCTCAACACCATGACACTCAGTAACTCAAACATTGCCACCTTCATGAGCCGCTTTCCAGAAGCACTCTCTGTGCCATTCGTGGTGTTCTCTGTATGGTATCTCGTTGCAGGAAGAAAGGAGGGGTTCTCGGAAAAGGAGAAGTTTGTTCTGCTTGTAATCGCACTCTACACTGTGGTGCACATGTTGATACTGCCTGAAAGGCGTTATTTCGTAAGGCTTGCCCCATTCGTTGCCATCTTCGCTGCAAGGGGCTTCGAAGGGTTCATGGGCTGGGCAGACTCAAGGTTTAGAGAGAGAAGAGGCATGGTTGTTGGCGCAGCCCTGCTCCTTATAGTCGTGGCACAGCTCTACCAGGGGCTTACCTCGCTCCATGCCCACAGGCTTCCTGAAAGGGTTGCAGGAAGCTGGATGCTCAAAAGCGAGGGGGTCGGAAAGACCATCCTTGCGAGAAAACCCATAGTGAGTTTCTATGCCAGGGCCAACTTTGTCTACCTTGGAGAGGGACTAAGGATTGAAGAGCTTGCAGCATACGCAAGGAGCAGAGGGGCAGACTACCTTGCAGGCTATGAAAACAACCTTGAACATGTTATAAAGGGATTTGCTGAACCGGGCAGAAAAGAAAGGTTCCTCGAAGAGCTCAAGACCTTCGACCCCCTTGAGGGCAGAAGATATGTCATCTACAGGATCGTCTTTAAGGGCGAAAGGTAGGTGGTTTCTTCTGTTGCCCCTGCCACCGAGTTAATATATTATAGACTGTATCAAGGAGGTGTTTGACTCTGCCAGGAGGATGATATTGCAGCAGGGCTTTTGAGTCTATGAAGAACAGGGCAGGCATCATACTTCTCTTTATGACCGATGCCATCACCATAGTGGCCATATTCTATATTTCGGTGGCACTAAGGCAGTGGGTCTTGCCCCGCATATTCGAGGGGCTGCCAGAGTTCAGAGGAGACATCTGGACATACTACTGGATATTCTTCATATGGTTTGGTATTACCCTCTTCGAGGGTGGATACTCGAGAAGATTCACCTTCTGGGACGAGGTCAAGTTCATCTGGAAGAGTGTGCTGTTTACAGCAGCAATCATATTTGCCATACTGTTTGTTGGCAAGCAGGGTGCCCTCTTTTCAAGGGCTATCATACTGAACATGGCGCTTGTATCCTTTTTAATCGTCCCACTTACAAGACCCCTTTGCAAGAGGTTCATATATGCACTGGGACTCATGAAGAGAAGGGTTCTCATAATAGGTGCTGGCAGGACAGGCAGAATCGCAAGGTCTGCCCTCGAGAGTGAGCCGAACCTGGGCTACGAGGTGGCAGGCTTTGTGGATGACGACGATGGACTGCCTCGCAGGGTGGATGGTATAAAGGTGCATCGTGGGGTGAACGGTATAGAGAGATATATAAGAAGGTGTGGCATACAGGATGTGGTCATAGCAAAGCCAGAGCTTGAAAAAGATAGACTCATAAGTATCATAAACAGGATACAGCACAAGGTGGAGAACACCCTCTACATACCGGATATATCGGGAATTGCGGTGCTGGGCACGGAGTTGCGCCACTTCTTCTATGAACAGACCATTGTTATAGAGATAAAGAACAACCTCGAACACCTTGGAAACTACATCATAAAGAGAGGGTTCGACTACATGGTGGCTCTCTTCATGTCTCCACTCCTTTTTGTCCTTATAGTTGTTATATCCTGCATTATAAGGCTCAACTCTCCTGGGCCTGCCCTTTTCAGGCAGACAAGGATAGGCAAGGATGGCAGACCCTTTATGTGCTACAAGTTCAGAACGATGTGCGCCGATGCCGAAGAGAGGCTCGAGGAGATTCTGGCAACCGACCCTGTAAGGAGAGAGGAGTGGCAGAGATACTGGAAGCTCAGGGATGATCCCAGGGTTACAGGCGTGGGAAGGTTTCTGAGGAGAACATCCCTCGATGAGCTCCCACAGATAATAAATGTGCTCAAAGGAGAGATGAGCCTTGTAGGCCCCAGGCCCTATCTGCCAAGGGAGGAGGGGCACCTGGGGGAATACAGAGAGCTCATACTGAGTGTGCCGCCCGGTATTACAGGGCTCTGGCAGGTCTCGGGAAGAAGTGATACGGACTATGAGCACCGTGTAAGGCTCGACTCATGGTATGTGAGAAACTGGAACCTCTGGCTTGATGTGGTCATACTTCTCAAGACCATAACAGTGATATTGAAAAGAGAAGGGGCACGCTGATCCGAGTGTTTACAAAAAGAATATACACCGCAGCCTTTACACACCAGCTATATGGAACACACCTGTGATGCCGACTCACCATCGAGGGGCTAAGCCTTCGCTCCATGTTTTTATGGAGCCATTGTCTGCCCCGATACATCTTGGAAGGCAGATGGTATAGGAACGGTCTGCCCATAGATCTGGCACAGGCGCAGATGGATAAAGGGCAGGGCTCTGTCTTCTTCAGAGAGTTTACAGCCCGGCACAGAGTCTCTTTATCAACAGAAACTCGGGGGCTTTAAGGGATGCTCTGGTCCCTCATACAGACATGTGGCAGGCTGGGTATAGGTTTCATAGTATTCCTGGTGCTTGCCACACTGCTTGAGCCCGAGGACTTTGGGCTTCTGGGTATGGCGCTGGCTGTTACATCCTTTGTGCAGGCATTCTCTGAGATAGGTTTTGGCCCTGCGCTCATACAGAGACAGGAGCTCAGGCCGTCCCACATAAGCTCTGTATTCATATTTAACATATTCCTTGGCATCCTGCTCACAGCGTTCGGTATGGTGCTGGCTCTGCCAGGGGCATGGCTCTTCGACATTGCGGGGCTCAGGCCACTTATAGCCATACTCTCACTGGGGTTTCTTGTAAATGCCTTCTCCCTTACGCACACGGCCATCGCCTTGAGGAAGATGCGGTTCAGAGCCCTTGCACTGAGGGACATAGTGGCCTCTGTTACAGGTGGCCTGATAGGTATAGCCATGGCCTATGGTGGATACGGGGTATGGAGCCTTGTGGCATACAGCCTCGTAACCGCCATGGTGTCAACGGTGTTAGCATGGTTTGTGGTAAATGTGAGAATATCTCTCAAGGAGGCATCCGTGGACGCCCTGAGAGAGCTGTGGTCCTATAGCTCGAGTATATTCGCATTCAATGTGGTAAAATACTTTGCCCAGAATATTGACAAACTGCTGGTGGGCTATCTCCTTGGTTCCTTCGCCCTTGGGCTGTATACCTTTGCCTTCAAGGTGGTTGTATTCCCTGTTAGCCTGTTCGTTGGTGCCATAGGCAGGTATATCTTCCCCAAGTATTCCAAGCTGCAGGACCATGTGGAGGCGATAGAGGAGTCCTACGGGTTCATACTCAAGGTAATAAACACCGCAATCTTTCCCCTGCTGGTTCTGATCGTTGTGGGCTCGCCCTTTTTCGTTCCCTATGTGTGGGGTGATAAGTGGGGTGAGGCGGTGCCTGTCATGCAGATACTCGCGCTACTTGCCTTTGTGCAGTCCATCATATCTCCCGTGGGGCAGGTAATGAAGGCACTTGGCAGGCCACAGTGGCTCCTGAGGTGGTCTCTCTATATAACCCTGGTTGTGATGATGTTCGTATGGTATGGGGCGACAATCCACGGGCTGAAGGGTGCCACATGGGGCATAACCATGGCTTATGTTACAGGGGTGCCCGTGAACCTATACATACTCAAAAGGCTCATAGGCCTAAGACCTGTGGGTGTGGTGAACGCACTGTATCCATCGGTGGTTGCAGGCACTGTGGCTGCCGTACCGGCACTGTGGATCATACTGGACAGGCCTTTCGCCCCCTTCGAGAACATCGTGTCCCTTGTTGCAGGAAGCATGATAGTATATATACTTAATATGGCGGTGCTCGACAGAAGGTTCGTGGTGGAGATAATAAGAAGGCTCAAAGATAGGCTGCTGCCCACAGGATAGGAGATTACCATGGATAGAAAGATACTCGGTTTCATACCGGCCAGGGGTGGCTCGAAGAGGGTGCCGAAGAAGAATATTCAGCCACTGTGTGGAAAGCCCCTCATAGCCTACACGATAGAGGCAGCAAGGGCCTCACACCTTGTAAACAGGGTGATTGTGTCCACAGACTCCGAAGAGATAGCAGGGGTCTCAAGAGAGTTCGGTGCAGAGGTGCCCTTCCTGAGGCCTGAAGACATCGCCCGCAGTGGCTCCACAGAGATGGAGTTTTTCGAGCACGCCCTGGGCTGGCTCGCCTACAACGAGGGCTACGAGCCTGATCTCATAGTGCTGCTTTACCCAACATCTCCGCTGAGAAGACCGCAGACCATAGACAGGGCGATAGAGACCATGCTCGCCCATCCAGAGGCAGACTCCCTGAGGTCAGTAAGGCCCTGCTCAGAACATCCCTACAAGATGTGGCAGATAGAGGATGGGTATCTCAAGCCCTTTGTGAAAACAGAGGAGCCCAATATCCATACCCTTGCGTATCACCTTCTGCCAGAAGTATACATACAGAACGCAAGCATATACATAACAAGGCCCTCGACCCTGAGGCTCAAGGGCTCGCCCACAGGGGATCTCATAATACCATTTGTGATGGACGAGATGGAGTCCATCGATATAAACACCCCTCTGGACTTCAGAGTGGCAGAGCTTGTTATAAAGGGAACAGAAGGTGTTCCATAAGGAGAAGCTAAGAGAGCTTGCCAAAAAGAGCCGCATCCTGAGGGTTCTTGCAAGAAAGTATCGCATCCACAGGCGCCAGCCTCACTGGGAAGAACTCCTCAGGGCAGACAGAGGGCTGTGGGAAGAGGCCCTCAAGAAGGCCGAAAAGGGGGTCAGGGTGCTCTTTCCCACAACCATAGGGGCATATGTTACAGGCACGACCCTCGAGAGTCTGCTTGCCATAGCCCTCACCCTCAGGGGGGTAAGGGCAGAAGTGCTCCTGTGTGATCATCTGCTCCCTGCATGTTTCGATTGCTGGATAGGATGGTTCAAGGACCAGAGAGATTTTGCTCACAGGGGGCCCGGAAAGGAGCTCTGCTCAGATTGTTTCACCCCATCCTACCGTATGTTCAAGACCCTTGGCATAAGGGTGCACCGCTACAGTGATTTCATATCCACAGAGGACATGAGGGAGACAGAAAGGATTGCATCGGCCATACCAGAAGATGAGATAGCGGGCCTGACCATCGATGGCCTGAGGGTGGGAGAGCACGCACTGGCCGGCACATTGAGGTTCTATGCCCGTGGGGACCTCGGCACAGAGCCCTGTGGGGAGACGATACTCAGGCGTTATCTTGCAGCATCCATACTCACTGGCCGTGTTACAGAAAGGCTCCTTCGTAGAGAGGACTACAGGTGTGCAATCTTCCACCATGGTATCTATGTGCCACAGGGCATAATGGGTGAGGTCTGTAGAAAACATGGTGTGAGGGTTGTAAACTGGAACCCGGGCTACAGAAAGAACACCTTCATATTCAGCCACCAGGATACATATCACCACACCATGATGACGGAGCCCGTAGAGAACTGGAAACACATGGCCTGGAACGATACCCTGGAGGAGGAACTCATGGACTACCTCAGAAGCCGCTGGCAGGGAAGCCGGGACTGGATATGGTTCCATGAGAAACCGGGGTTCGACCTCGAAGAGATAGCCCGACAGACAGGCATAGACTTCTCTAAACCCTCGGTGGGTCTTCTGACCAGTGTCATGTGGGATGCGAGACTTCACTATCCATCCAATGCCTTTCCATCCATGCTCGATTGGGTGTTTGCAACCATAGAATACTTCAGGAAGAGGCCCGAGCTTCAGCTCATAATAAGGATACATCCTGCAGAGATAAGGGGCACCCTTCCGTCGAGGCAGCGCATGAGAGATGAGATAGCAAGGGTGTGGCCGGCTCTACCAGAGAACATCATAGTCATACCACCAGAGAGCCCTGTGAGCACCTATGCGGTGATGCAGGAGTGCGATAGCGTCATAATATACAACACCAAGACCGGCATAGAGCTTGCGGCGATGGGTATACCGGTTATAGTGGCAGGCGAGGCATGGGTGAGAAACAAGGGGTTCGCCCTGGAGGTTGCAGACGATAAACAATACTACACTCTACTCGATACCCTTCCGCTTGGCAGGAGGATGACAGAGGAGAAGACCCTTCTTGCAAGAAAGTATGCATATCACTTCTTCTTTCGCAGGATGATACCCCTTGAGTTCATGGCACCCACTGGCAGCAACCCTCCGTTCAGGATAGAGCTCGAAAGCATAAGGGAGCTTCTGCCAGGTGCATCGAAGGGGCTCGATGTGGTGTGCCAGGGGATACTCGACGGAGGGGAGTTCATCTATCCGGCAGAGCTTTTCGGGGAAGAAGGTTTCAGCCCCTCTGTCGAATCGATGTAAATTATTGTTGCAATCTCTGTAAAGGTGGTATATAATAGGTTCATTCATCAGGAATTCCTTCCTTGAATCTGCAACCCGTGGATATGCAACCCGTTTCTTGATGTATACAGTGCTGGCAGGCTCAGTGCCTTGGCCGGCATCCTTCGAGAGACTTACAACTTTGCTTTCAAGCTGTTGCTGGCAGGGTTTGTGCCCTGTCAGGGATGGTCCTTCCATGAAACTGCATCTCGTATTGAGCCATTTAAGGTGGCGAGGGTTTATATCTTAAATCTTTTCCTTCTGCGAATCGGCAGCCAGTGCTAAAAAACGATAAGGGTGTGGACCATGAAGACCATTTCCTTTGGCAGAAGCAAGATTTCCAGAAAGGGACCATGTTATGTAATTGCAGAGATTGGACACAACCACCAGGGTAGCCTCGAGACGGCACTGAAGATGATACAGATTGCAGCAAGCTGCGGGGTGCAGGCCGTAAAGTTTCAGAAAAGAGACAACAGGACCCTCTACACCAGGGTATTCTACAACAAGCCCTATGACAACGAGAACAGCTATGGTACAACCTATGGTGCGCACCGGGAATTTCTCGAGTTCGGGATGGACGAGTACAGAGAGCTCAAAAAATGTGCGGAACAGAACCATGTGGAGTTCATGGCAACGGCATTTGATCCGGCAAGTGTGGACTTCCTTGAAGCTCTGGGGGTTACAAGCTACAAGACAGCCTCCGGGGACATTACAAACATACCGCTCCTTACCCACATAGCAAGGCTCAAAAAACCCATGTTCATATCCACCGGGGCAGCAACACTCGATGAGATAAGGATAGCCTACGAGGCTGTAATCAAACACAATGGCAAGATATGCCTCATGCACTGTGTGGCAGGCTATCCCACGGAGTACAGCGATCTCAACCTGAGAGTCATAGAGACATTCAAAAAGGAGTTTTCAGAGGCCATAATAGGCTATTCAGGCCACGACAACGGTATCCTGGCCCCTGTGATAGCCTACATGCTGGGAGCCACGGTGGTGGAAAAACACTTCACCCTCAACAGGTCCTGGAAGGGGACGGACCACAAGTTCTCCCTCGAGCCCGATGGACTTAGAAAACAGGTAAGAGACCTGAGGAGGGTGGACATAGCCATGGGCGATGGAAGGCGCACCATATACGACTTCGAGCTTGAGGCAAGAAAGAAGATGGGTAAAGGCATATATACCACGAAGCCACTCCCGAAGGGCAAGGTCATAACCTGGGAGGATGTGGTGCTCAAGACCCCCGCAAATGGCACTCCACCTTACATGCTGGACAAGATAGTGGGAAGAAAACTTAAGGTGAACCTCGACGAAGAGGCACCTATCTCCCTGAATCTTCTGGAGTAAGGATGAATGAGACCAAAGGACTCGAAGAGATAGCAGGCAGAATAGAGCTTATAGTGTTCGACTTCGACGGGGTGTTTACCGATAACAGGGTGCTCGTTCTCGAGGACGGTAGAGAAGGGGTCTTCTGCTCCAGGGCCGATGGGTTCGGCCTTGAGGCTGTAAGAAGGTGTGGGCTCGAGCTCCTGGTGCTCTCCAAGGAGACAAATCCCGTGGTGGGTGCAAGGTGTAAGAAACTCAGGATTCGCTGCATACAGGGCTGCAACGACAAAAAGAGGGTGCTCCTTGAGGAGACAGAAAGGCTGGGCATACCGCTTGAGCATGTGGCCTACATGGGGAACGATATAAACGACCTTGCCTGCCTTGAGGTGGTGGGGCTGGCGGCCTGTGTGAGCGATGCCCATCAGGATGTGTTGAGGGTCTCGAAATATGTAACAGAGGCAAGAGGGGGGTATGGTGCGGTAAGAGAGTTCTGCGACTACATAGCAGGAGTAAAAGCAGGGGGCAATGAAGAGGGCTGAAAGTGGAAGAACAGGACTTAAAGGGCTGGAAAAATCCTTCAATCTTACCGGTAAGGTTGCCATAGTTACAGGCGCAGCAGGCCAGCTCGGCGGAGAGTATGTGAAGTGTCTTCTTGGAGCAGGGGCAAGGGTAGGAGCGTTCGATATAGACTTCGATAACCAGAAATCCATACTCTATAAGACAGACTCACCAGAACTTGTCAGGGTAAGGGTGGACATAACGGATAGGTCATCCATAGAGAGGGGACTTGAGAAGGTCGTAAAGACCCTGGGCTCGCCGGCTATTCTTGTCAATAATGCGGCAATAGACGCACCGCCTGACTCAACGGAGGAAGAGACAGGCCCGTTCGAGACATATCCCGAGACCTCCTGGGACAAGATGATGGAGGCAAATCTCAAGGGGACTATGCTCTGCTGTCAGGTGATAGGTGGATACATGGCGCAAAACGGTGGTGGCAGCATAATCAATATAGCCTCGATATACGGCATGCTCTCGCCAGACCAGAGGATCTACGGGTACAAAGAGGAGCCCTTCTTCAAGCCCCTGTCCTACTGTGTGAGCAAATCAGGAGTGCTGAACCTTACCCGCTACCTTGCAACATACTGGGCAAAGAAGAATGTGAGGGTTAACACCCTCACCCTTGGTGGTGTCTTCAACAACCAGGATGAAAGATTCCTCAAGAACTACTCCACCAGGGTGCCCCTTGGCAGGATGGCACGAAGCGACGAATACAACGGCGCCATACTCTTTCTTGCCTCGGATGCATCGTCATACATGACAGGGGCAAACCTTGTTGTTGATGGTGGGTACACTTGCTGGTAGCAGAACATCTATCATGGAGGTGTGCATGGCAGAACGATTCAAGAACTACATCGGTGGAGAGTGGCTCGATGCCACAACAGGCCAGACCTTCGAGAACATCAACCCCTCTAACATGGAGGAGGTGATAGGAAGGTTCCCTCGCTCTACTAAAGAAGATGTGGATATGGCTGTAAAGGCAGCCCTTGATGCCCTCAAAGGGTGGAAGACTACCCCTCCACCAGAAAGGGGTGAGATACTCTACAGGGCTGCAAGGCTTCTCGAAGAAAGAAAGGATGAGCTTGCAGCCGTCATATCCCGTGAGAACGGCAAGACAAGGGGTAGCTGCATCGGGGAGGTTCAGTCTGCCCTGGACATGGCAAACTACATGGCAGGCGAGGGCAGAAGGATGTTCGGAAGAACAACCCACTCCGGGCTCAGGAAGCGCTTTGCAATGACAAAGAGATACCCCATAGGGGTTGTGGGCATAATCCTTCCCTTCAACTTTCCCATGGCACTCTCTGGCTGGCGGGTCTTCCCTGCCCTTATATGCGGCAACACGGTGGTCCTGAAGTCTGACGAGTATTCTCCCCAGACCACGGTGCACTTTGTGCGCATCCTCGAGGAGGCAGGCCTTCCAAAAGGGGCGGTAAACCTCGTCCATGGCTTTGGAGGAGAAGTGGGGGAGGCCATCACAACACATCCTGATATGGCCCTTGTATCTTTTACAGGCTCTACTGCCACAGGCAGAAGGGTGGCAGAAAACTGTGTCAGGAGGGGGGCAAGGGTGTCCCTTGAGCTGGGTGGAAAGAACGGTGTTGTGGTGATGGACGATGCAGACCTTGAGCTCGCAGCAGATGGGGTGGTATGCGGGGCATTCAGTGTGTCAGGCCAGAGGTGCACGGCAACAGGCCGTGTGATAGTCCACAGGGATGTGTACGATAGGTTCCTGGCGATACTCGTTGAGAAGACCAGCAGCCTTAAGGCAGGCCCTGCAGAGGACGATGGAAGCGATGTAACACCACTTATAAACAAACCCCAGCTCCAAAGGGTCCTGGGCTTTATAGAACGGGCCAGAGCCGATGGCTGTAGAATCGTTACAGGTGGCAGGCAGCTCACAGGTGGTGTGTATGACAGGGGTTACTATGTTGAACCCACCATAATAGAGTGTGATGGCCCCACAAAGGAGATAGCCAGAGAGGAGGTCTTCGGCCCTGTGCTCACGGTGCTTACGGCAGAGGATTACGATGATGCGGTGAGGATGCTCAATGTCTCACCTTATGGACTCTCGGCATCTATCTTCACAAGGGATGTTACAGAGGCATTCAAATTCTTCGATGATGCAGAGGCAGGGGTGTGCTACATAAACGCCCCAACCTTTGGTTCAGAGCCCCACATGCCCTTCGGAGGGCTGAAGGACTCTGGACAGGGCTACCGTGAGGTGGGCTGGGCCGCCATAGAGACATACTCAGAACTCAAGACCCTCTATGTGGACTACAGCGAAAAGATACAGAATGTGCAGTTCGTAGAGGAAGACTAATATATTAAAAGAAAGGAAAGATAGGGCCATGCTGGAGATAAGATTCATCCCGCCTGAAGAGATGGAAAGGATAAGGCAGACAGATGTGGAGGGATTGAAAAAACTTGAGATTCTGTCCGATATATGCAGGCTAAACACCTTATCTGCCGTGAAAAAGGCTGGCTCTGGGCATCTGGGCTCGAGCCTATCTGCCATGGATGTGGTTACCTATCTTTATCTGCATGAGATGAATGTGGTGGAGGAGGGTGTGGATAGTCCCGACAGGGACATATATTTTTCCTCCAAGGGGCACGATTGTCCTGGCCACTATTCGGTGCTCCTTGCAGCTGGCATACTGCCCTATCCTATGCTTCTTAAATTGAGAAGGCTCGGTGGGCTCGATGGCCATCCGGATGTGAGTATCAGGGGGATAGAGGCGAACTCGGGTTCCCTGGGGATGGGCATATCGAAGGCAAAGGGCATGGCGCTGGCGAAGAAGATGAAGGGCCGGGGTGGAAGGGTCTTCGTCATGACGGGTGATGGAGAGCTGCAGGAGGGCCAGATATGGGAGAGCCTGCAGACAACGGCTCATCAGAGGATAGACAATGTAACGGTCATTGTGGACTTCAACAAGATTCAATCTGACAGGCCGGTAAGTGAAATAATAGAGCTTGGAGACCTTGTGGAAAAATTCCGTGTCTTCGGCTGGCATGCAGAAAGGTGTGATGGACACGACTTCAGGGCACTAAAGGAAATCTTCGAGCGTATTAAGGGGGTCGATGACAGGCCAAAGGCGATTATTGCAGACACCATAAAGGGCAAGGGGGTCTCGTTCATGGAGGGCCCAAGGGCGCTCGAAGAAGGAGGGGGGCTGTATCGCTGGCATGCAGGCGCTCCTGATGATGACTCGTACGAGCGGGGCTGCCAGGAGGTGCTCGAAAGGATAAACGCTTCCCTGAAAGAGTGGGGGCTTGAGCCTGTAAGGACAGAGCTCGTTGAGACAAGGAAGAAGGGCAGGGTGAGGCTGAAGGATGTGGCGGAGAAGGTGGTGGTTGCCTTCTCCGAGGCACTTGTGGATGTGGGCAGAAGGCGGGAGGATGTGGTGGTGCTCGATGCAGACCTTTCGGCAGACTGTGGGCTCAGACCCTTTGAGACGACCTTCCCGGAAAGGTTCATCGAGAATGGGATTGCGGAGCAGGACATGGTCTCCATGGCAGGGGGGCTTGCCCTCCAGGGCTACCTGCCCATAGTCAACTCCTTCGGTGCATTTCTTGCCTCGAGGTCCAACGAGCAGGTCTACACCAACGCTACAGAGAACACAAAGATAATATATGTGTGCCACTATGCAGGCCTCATTCCTGCAGGGCCTGGAAAGAGCCACCAGAGCCTGAGGGATGTATCCCTCTTCGGCACACTGCCAGGGTTTACCATAATGGAACCATCCAACGGCGTGGAGACCAGGTGGGCACTCCAGTGGTGTGTTGAGGAGGCAGAGAGTAGCTCAATGCTGAGGCTTGTCATATCCCCATCGCCCAGAACGATAGAACTCCCCGAGGACTACAGGTTCACCCCTGGCAGGGGTGCCATCCTGAGGGATGGTGGTGATGGAGTGGTTTTCGCATACGGACCTGTGATGCTGAACGAGGCCCTCAAGGCAGCAGAGGTGCTGGAGGAGGAGGGATTCTCGCTCAAGGTGGTGAATATGCCTTGGCTGAACAGGGTGGACAGGGTGTGGCTCGAGGCCACCCTCGATGGGTTCGACAGCATCTTCGTCGTGGATAACCACTTCACAACAGGTGCCCTCGGTGATGCGGTGCTGAATACCATAAATGAGTCCGAGACCCTAAGGGGGAAGAAGGTATACAAGCTGGGGCTTACGGAACATCCCCAGTGGGGCACCCCGCCAGAGGTGCTCAGATACCATGGACTCGATGGCCAGAGTGTGGCAGAAAGGATAAAAGAGGTGTGCGTCGAGCTGAAGATAGGCTGAACCAACGGGGTGACTAAGGGTGCATACAAGGCTGATGATAGATGAAAACAAGAAGAGGGACCTTCGCGATACCATCATGCTGGGATGGCTCCTGTTTGTCAGGGATTTTCAATACAGATACCGCCTGACATTCCTTGGTTACTTCTGGGCATTCGTGGGACCCCTGCTGATAGGGGTTCCATTTATCATAGTGGGACACCAGTTCAACCTTGGTGGTGATTCGATGAAGGTTCCCTATGTTGCATACGCCTTTACAGGCATAGTCTTCATACGAATATTCTGGGACAATGTGGTCTTTCCCCAGTGGATAACAAGAAGGGTGCGGCAGATACTTAAGACCGTATACTTTCCACATGAGGCGGTGGTGGTGGCAGGGCTTTTCTATTCACTGTTCAATGCCGCCATTTATATGGGGCTTGTGGGGATAATGCTCGCTATATACAAGGTCTCTCCCTCTGCCACCTCTTTGCTCGCAATGGCAAGTTTACCCATGGTCATGCTTGCAGGCCTGGCAATAGGCATATACATGGTGCCAGTGGTTCTCGTATACCTGGATATACGATACAGTCTTCCACTGCTGTTTCCTGTAATAATATGGAGTGTGCCTGTGCTTTATGAGGCTCCGGAGTCAGGCCTGTTGCATACAATCAACAGGTGGAACCCCCTGACATACCTCATAGTAACACCTGTGAACTGGCTGATGGGTGTGCCAGTAGAAGATGTGGAGATGTTTGCCCTGTGCCTCACAGGATTCCTGGTGCTGTTGTTTATCGGGTTCAGGTTCATGAAAAGAAAGATGCCCCTTGCGATAGACCAGATACCTTGAAGAGGTAAAGGGATGAGAGAGCTCGAGGCACTGAAGGATTCCTTCGAGTACAGGACCTACCTTGAGATAAGGGACGAGGTGTTGAGACTCAAGGAGAAGGAGGGCAACCTTGCCAGTGGTGTCGGCAGGCCCAGTGATTACTGGATGGAGGA
>WGFM01000032.1 GCA_015492245.1 Deltaproteobacteria bacterium
AGCCGCTCGTAAAGGAGTGTAAGGAATGCTCTTCCATCCTCACGGTAATATTCCCAGGCGTTCTCTCCATCGAGTATTATGGTAACCACATGGGCTGATGGTGGGTCCACCCTGGTGTATATGTGGGTAAGCCTCTTTATGAAGTCCTCAACGGCTGCCTGTGTATCCATGTTCTTGTATTCGAACCCTATAAGGTCTGACAACACCTTGTCCCTGAAGAACAGTGTAATGGTGCCACAGGGGGTTTCGAGCCTGTAGGGTCTGTAGAGGAATGTATCCCCTGGGTTTCCTTCCCTGTCTCTAACGATGGGCATACCCCTTGAGAGTGAGAGTATGGCCTCGTCTGTTGCAGCCCACAGCATGCCGGCCTCTCTTACAAGCGAGAGTGCTTCCGCACTTACAGCCCCTTCAGGCGGCCACATGCCCCGGGGGTCTGTGCCGAAGACCTCTCTGTGGTATCTTACAGCCCGTTCTATCTGCACCCTGGCATCCTCGGGATGTGCAAACCTTCTTGCAGGAAGCTCTATGTCCTGGCAGGACTGCCTTGCAACATCCGTATCACACAACAGTGGCAATATGGGATGATAATAGGCAGAGGTTGACAGCTCCACAATGCCCCTTTCCTGCATCTGTGCGTAGGTGGGAATTATCTTTGCTATTATATGGTATGCCCTCTCGAACAGCGCCTTCTTGTCTTCTTCTGTATAGTTTCTTGCCTTCTCCTCAATGGCCCTGAGCACAGGGTCAGAGCGTCTGAGCCATGGGTCTATCCATGCGAGGTTGAAGAGGACCTGCAGGTCCAGGTAGTCCTGAGCTGTGAAACTCTCAATCATCCTATTCGAGGTCCTGCAGGCGGTGAACATTCTTAAAAGCTCTCTGTAGCGTGGAAGTGGGTTTATCATGTTCTCTGGGTGTGCCCTGAAGAACTGGTTGAGAAGGAACAGCTTCTCCTCTTCTTTAAGCTCCTCTGCGGGCTTAAGGCTCAATCTCTGCCAGCCATCCCTTGCAACACCCTGCTGGTAATCCCTTATCTGCTCAACGAGGGAGGGAACGAGGTTGAAGGTCTGGTGCACCCCGGGGAACTCATCGAGAAGTGCCACCATGTCGTAATAATCCTTTGTGCAATGGAGCCTCGTCCATGGAAGGGTATATTCGTCTGTAAATGGATCCCTGTAGAGGGGCTGGTGCATATGCCAGAGGAAGACTATATTGAGTCTTTCTCTCATCTCCTCTGCAACTGGTTTACCACAACGAGCCTTCCCTTTGTGGTCACCACCGCCAGATAGGGTATATCCAGTGCCATATGGGAGCGCACCATGTGTGGAAGGTTACTACTCCATATTATCTTTCCACTTGCCACATCCAGTATGTCCAGGCTGCCCACCTCTCTGGTTCTCTCTTTTCTTGTCAGGCTGAACTTTTTTTTCTCCATGTTGGAGAGAACCACCACATATCTTTCTGTGGAGAGGATGGAGTATATCCTCCTTCCCTCAAGCCCCACACTCCAGCGTTGCCCCCCTGTGGAGTTGTTTACGGCTATCACGGTATCTGTGGTTGCAAGGTAGAGCCTTCCTCCTGTAACCGTAAAGTCCACAACCCCTTGAGCGGGGTATCTATCCAGTTCTTTTCCGTCCTCAACACTTAGAAGAAGAAGCCTTCCCTTTCTGTCGAGCACATGGAGGATGCCATCTGCCACAGTGGGTGTTCTTCTTGCATGTGGAAGGCCCAGTGCCTCGTCTATCTTGAAGAGCTCTTTTTTCCATATCTCTTTGCCTGTCTTCTTGTGGAGTGCCACGAGCCAGCCATCGGGGAAGAGAACAAACACCCTTTTTGTATCCACAGCAGGCGAGGTTTTCAACCTTGGCAGCACATAGTGTGCACTGATGTGGGTGTAGCTCCAGAGTTTTTCTCCCGTGTACCTTGAGAGTGCATAGACCACGCCAGAGGCAGAACTTATGTAGACCCTGTCGCCCTCTATGACAGGCGAGGCCAGGATTTCGGATGTGGCCTGAAACCTCCAGAGCTCCCTTCCAGTATCGATTTCCAGGCAATGGAGTGTGCCGCCCACCGTTGCCACACAGACCATGCCATCCACAGCGGTGGCCGGGGCATCTATACCATGGGGTGCCCTGAACTTCCAGAGCACCTTTCGGCTCGAAAGCTCTATCGACAGAACCCTCCCACTGGGACTACCCTCATAGAGAACCCCTCTGTATATTACAGGTGGTGCCACAGAGGGCACACTCTTACGCCTCATCCTGTAGAACGGGGTTGTTGTGGAGCGCTGCCACACCGAGGCTGGCGTGAACTCCATCTCTTCTGGAAGGTGGTTTGTGCGCTCAAAGTCATGTAGATAGGTATTCCACCCTCCGTATGCAAGATGGGGGGTGAGAAGTGCCATGGATACAAACAAGCTAACGAGCCCTTTCCACAAGCCCCTGGGCATTCTGCCATACCCTTTCGCATTCTTCATCTGTAAGTCCTGCTCCTTTGAGTATCTTTGTTGCCATCTTGTGGCTCATAAGGTCTGAAGGTGCGTGTGCATCTGTGTTGAACACAAGGCCCACGCCATACTTTCGTGCCATGCTTACCACATGTCCGTTGGCAAGGCTATGCCCCTTTCTTCCAGAGACCTCGAATAAAACCCCCTTTCTTGCCGCAAGCCTGCATTCTTCCTCTGTAAGGAGCCCTGGATGGGCAAGTATATCCACCCCTGCCTCTATGGCGGCAAGGTTTGTCCCCTGGGGCACGGGCTCCACAAGGGTTTCTCCATGGCACACAACAAGCCCTGCCCCGAGGCTTCTTGCACGCTCGGTAAGTGTGGCTATCCTGTCGGGCTTTATGTGTGTGAGCTCAACCCCTGCTATGAGGGTAAAGTCCTGCCAGCCATGGACAGCCTTGACTGTAAGGAGGCCTTCCACAACCTCTTCGATGTTCGTATCATCCACATGATCAGTAATGGCAAGGGCGCTGTAGCCTGTGGCCGCAGCCCTTACCACAAGCTCTGTCGGAAGAAGTGTGCCATCTGAAAGAAGCGTATGGGTGTGAAGGTCTATCATGTCGCAGGCATTGCACCCTGGATATAGTCTTCCCTGGTAAGGTTGTCGAAGAGGGACCTGAAGAGCCTGTGGACAGTGCCCTTCTTGCCATAAAGTGGAAAGACTGTCTCATCCTCTCTCATATTGAAAAGGCTTCTATACTTCAGTATGGCCGAACTCTTAAGGGGCTTCATGTCACCATATACATACAGGACTGGCACCGTTCTTGTGGAGAGTATCTCCTTTCTGCTCTCCAAGAGGTGGGCCGCACTACCCTCTGTCCTTTCATCCCACAGGAGAATGACCCCCACAAGGTTGTTGGAGAATGCCCTTATCATGGGCATCATATCCCTTACAGGTGGTATGGAAAAGAGCACTATATCCATCCCTCCGTAGAGCCTCAACTCTCCCACATCCCCGAGCAACAGTCCATCGTCGCTCGAAAGAAGGGCCTTGTTTATATGGAAGTCCGGAAGGTTCTTGCAGGCCAGTATGAACTCCTTTATGAGCTCATCCGATGTGGCAACCAGAAACACCTTGCCAGAGTTGACGCTGAGCATGTCTGCCCATCTGTTTATAACCTTCTCCTTTATGCGTATGGCAAGTGTTGGCGAGACGAACTCCTCTGAGAACTCCTTCTCCTCTTTCAGCTTCTTTACCTCCACCAGTATGCGCCTGTTTATAAGGCTCATAAGGGTGGTATAGACCTCGTAGTCAGGGAAGGAGCAGTGGTCCACAAGGTCTCTCACCCTGGGATAGTATTCCACAAGAAAGAGTATCTCGTATATTATGGGCTTGAGTCCCTTTGGAAGGGTTGTCGTGTTGACCCTTGTTTTGAGAAAAGAGTCCTTATCTGGAAAGAGGCGTTTTGCCTTCTCGAACTCGTCTATCTGGCGCACCCCTTCCATTATGAGGTTTCCGGTTGTCGAGCCAAGCCTCTTGGGGATATTTACCGGCTTTGGCCTGAACTCGAAGGCGCCGTCCTTCCATGTGATGAGCCTGAACAGAGCCTTCTCCTTCTCTATCTCTCCAAGTATTGCATTGTAGAGCTGGCCATCTTTTATGTATATTATGCCACTTTCTCCTTCGAAAGAGGTTACAACCAGCTCTCCCTCTTTCTTGTTGAAGTGAAGCACCTGCAGAAGGTCTACGAGCGACATCTGTGAGAGGTTTCCCTGTATATCCTTGTCCCCTATGGCGGCCTTCTCCCTGCCGAATGCAAGTGCCTGTCTTATGCTCTCGTGGAGTTCCTCCCACTGGAACGGCCTGGTGAGGAACATGTCCGTGCCTGTCCTGAACCCCCGTATCTCCTGGTGTGCATCTGATATGAAAAGAAATGGTATACGCGATGTGTTCGGGTTGTTCTTGAGTATCTGAAAGAGCCTTTCACCGTCTATCACAGGAAGCTTGAGGTCTATTATTACCAGTGCTGGCGGGTCATCTATGGCCATATCCATTGCCCTTGCACCATCTGTGGCAACAGAGGTGGCGAACCCCCGTTCCTTGAGGAAGCCAGAAAAACTCTCGATATCCTCCTTCTCCACCAGTGCAAGCAGTATGTTCTCTTTCTTGTCTTTCATCAGAAGGTCTCCTGCAGTTCGTAATCCCTCTGGAACCTTGTTATAAGGCCTTCCACAAGATATGGATCAGAGGTATGGAAACAGGAATGCACCCCCTGCCAGCCCTCTCTACAGAGAAGCCCGTAGGCAGAGTCCTCGCTCATGAAGAGGGTGATATAGGCCTCTGAAAGACGCGAGTCATTGAGTGCTATGGTTGTTACATTCTTCACATCGAACCCGGCCTCTTTCTTCTCGCCCATCAGGAATATCTTCGTTGCGGTCTTTCCAAGCATGTTGAGGGTATCCCTGAGGGGTGTATCCTTTGCTATGTTCTTTATGCCCATGTATAGTATGCCCCTTCGCTTGGGGTTCTTGCGTATCTCATGGAGTATCATCTGGTTTATGCGGTTTACGAACCCCTCTCCAAGGGGCATATCCTCGCCCATCTCGAAGTTGACATAGTCGTGCTCAGAGAGGCCTGCAGATGTAAGGGTTGCCACTGCCTCCCAGAACAGTTTCTCCCCCAGTGAGAGCCTCTCCCACAGGGAGTTCCTTATATCGTTTATCCTTGAGGATGCAACCTTCACCATATCCGTGTATATCCTGCCATCCCGTGGATATGTGGCCTGTGCGAATATTATCGATGCATGGGGTTCACCCTTCGTGGTTATGAACTCCAGGGCCTTCCTGAGTTTTTTTATGGTTATGAGGGAACCAAAGTAGTCGGTATGGGGCAGGATGACCATGATCCTCTTGTCCTCGAGCATGCCTGTAACATCGCAGTTCCTTACCACCCTGAGGGTGGTGTTCACAAGTTTTTTCAGGAAATCGAGGAGATCCTTCTTGGTAAGCGGGCCTGCGGGGCTGTTGAAAGAGTCCACATGCATTATGATGATGGAAAAGGGCATTCCATAACGCTCGGATCTAACGGCCTCGAGCCTGCCATATTCATTGACGAAGAAGGCATCGTAGAACCTGCTCTCGAAGAGCTTCTTGGACTCATCGAGCAGTGAAAACCTTTTCTCTACAATCTCTTTCTTTAATGCCTTCATTCAAACCCCTTACATCTTGTACTTTCCAAATGCATCTGGAGATAATTCGTCGAGCAACTCAAGCAGGCTCTGTGCCCCCTCTTTTTTGTCCTTGTCCGTGGAGAGCTCGATGTTTTTAGATTTCTCCAGTATGGAGTTTTCCACGAATATGGGCGAGCCCGTGCGCAGGGCAATGGCTATGGCATCACTTGGCCGGGCATCTATCCTGTATACGGTCTCACCCTTTTCAAGATGGATCGTGGCATAGTAGACATTGTCCTTGAGGTCTGTAACCTCCACCCTCCTTACCCTTACCTCAACCTCATCGAGTATGTTCCGTATGAGGTCATGGGTCATTGGTCTCGAGAACTTGAGTTTCTCAAGCTCCGAGGCTATGGCACTGGCCTCGAGTATACCTATCCATATGGGAAGGGTCTTCTTGTCCTCCATGTCACGCAGTATCATTATTGGTGCGTTCGTAAATGGGTCTATGGTAAGTCCTGCAACCTTCATCTCGATAAACATGGCACCTTCTCCTTTTTGTTAGAGTTCCCCCCGCAGGGAGTTTGCATAGGCAACCCTGATGGTTACATCAACCATACTGCCTGTAAGCCCTTTGTCACCAGGAAAGTTCACTATCCTGTTGCAGGTGGTTCTTCCAGTAAGCTCGGTTCTGTCGAGCTTGCTCTCTCCCTCTACAAGAACCTTCATCCTTCTGCCTACAAGAAGCCTGTTCCTTCTGATGGTTATCTCCCTTTGTGTTGCCTGTAGCTCCTCGAGCCTTCTCTGTTTTACATCTTCAGGTAGCTGGTCCGTGTAGGTAGCTGCCTCTGTTCCAGGTCGGGGTGAATACTTGAAAGAGAAGATGCTATCGAACCCAACGGTTCTTACCACTTCCATGGTCTCACGGAAGTCCTCCTCTGTCTCTCCTGGAAAGCCCACTATCATGTCTGTGGATATGGACACGTCCCTATAAAGCCTTCTGAAAAGAGAGACCTTCTTAAGATACTCCTTCACGGTGTATCTTCTTTTCATCCTCTCAAGCACCCTGTCAGAGCCTGCCTGTATGGGAAGGTGCATGCTTCTTGCAAGTTTCTCCTCTTCGCCAAAAAGATATATGAGTTCTTCTGATATATCCTTTGGATGGGAGGTTAGAAAACGCACCCTTTCTATGCCATCTACTCTACAGACCATCCTCAAAAGCTCTGGAAATGACACATCCCCGCAGTAGCTGTTGACATTCTGTCCCAGAAGGGTTACCTCCTTTATCCCCCTGTCAGCAAGCCTTCGTATATCCTCTATCACATCACGGTGGGGCCTGCTCACCTCCCTGCCCCTCACATATGGGACTATACAGTAGGTACAGTAGTTGTCGCATCCACGCATGCAGCTTACATATGCCTTTACACCATCGACCTCAGGGGTGGGAAACTCCCCTGACTCGATGGAGCCATAGAGCTCTGTGGATACAACCTGTGTCTTCTCCTCTCTTACCCTCTTGAGAAGCTCTGTGAGACGATGTATGTTGTGTGTGCCTACCACGATGTCCACATAGGGCATCCTCTTCAGAAGCTCGCCCCCTTTCTGCTGTGCCACGCACCCGCTTATACCTATGACGAGTTCAGGGTTGTTCCTCTTAAGCCTCTTGTATCTTCCTGCGGTGCTGTACACCTTCTGTTCCGCCTTGTCTCTTATGCTGCAGGTGTTAATCAGTATGAGGTCTGCCCTGTCGGGTGTATCGGTGGGTCTGTAGCGATGGTCCTTGAGGAACGCAAGCATCCGCTCGGTGTCATTCTCGTTCATCTGACACCCGAATGTCTCTATGAATACATATCTCTCGCACCCTTCTCTCATAGATAATATTTTAAAGATTCAACCCCCCGAGCGTCAAGCTTATTTTATATGCTCAACTATCTCTTTTTTCGATGGTTTTACAACCCATGCCCCTGGTTTTTCGTATTTTTCAGAGAGCACCCTTGCCACCTTCTTCGCTTCCTCCTTCGAGCCATAGAAGCCAACCCTGACCCTGTGCCACTTTATACCATCCTTCAGGAACTCTGTGATGTAGGCGTTGTATCCTGCCTTAAGAAGCCGTGAGACAAGCCCCTCTGCCTCTTTCTCTGTCCTGAAGGATGCGAGATGCACCGCCCATCTGCCATCGGGCACAGGATGCGGCGGAGGGGAAAGCCTCTCTTTCTTCTTTGCCACGGGCTTCTGTGTGGCCACGGGCTTGCCCTTCTCTGCCACCTTCCTTTCGGCCTCTTTCGGTCTGCTCACCTTCTCCTCTCTTTTCGGTGCAGGCACAGGCTTTGATGTAATCTTTGCAGGGGCCTCTGTGGCAGGCCTTACCTTTTCAGGTGCCACCACCCTTATGCGCTTTGTAATCTTTTCCTGCTCCATTCGGCCAGCCTCTTCACTGGAAAAAAGAAACCACAAGAGCACACCACCACCTACAAGGAGCAGTATAAGGATCATGTTGTAGGCCCTGTTACCTCCAGAAACGGTCAAGAGTGCCAATTTGCACCTCCTTGATTGAATTGGTCTTCGATTTAATAAAGATTATACTATCATATTTTTATTGTCAAATAAAACCTTACAGCATTAACCATGTCCCTGTTCCCATTCGGTCTCTACAAACAAAAGACCCCGGGCCCTACAGACAGGCCCGGGGTCTACACTGGGTGAAATTCTTTCAGACAGGTTTTACCGTATGAATGTGCACCGGCTTGCAGGGGTGCGGGTATCCATGTCTCTACCCCTGTTTATGTGGTCGTCTATCTCTGCTGCACAGCCTACCATCCTGCCAAAGAGGAAGGTGGTGAACGCTGCGTTCTCAACCTCTTTCTCGGTCATCCTGCCACTGGTGAAGGTGTTCCAGACCATCTTAAGGAGTATCACCGCTATCACGGCATCCACATTCACACAGAACACATTCCTCGTAACCCTTGCCTCGAAGAGCGACTGCACAAGTGTTCTGTAGAAGTCAAGGAACACATTGTATATACGGCGCTCCTTGAAGACCTCTTCGATGAAGCGCTCCCTTGGGTCGTAGTTTACCTGCTTACCCTTGAACACGGGATGTCCCACGCATGGTATCTTCTTGTACTCTATATTGCCTATGGCCTTCTGCTCTGTCTTGTACTGGCCATACCAGGTGGCATACTCGTCTGCTATCTTCTTAAGGTCCAGCCCGTGCTCGGCACTGCCAGGGTCTTCAAGGCCCGTGTTACGGAACCTCTCTATGAGAAACTCTATGGCCTCGTAGCCATTGCCACCATGTGCAAACCCTGTGTGGGTCAGAAACCCTGCAAAGGCCTTGTTTATCTGCACCCTGATGGGGTCTTCCGGCCCATCGGCACTTACGGCACCCTTGCTGCCCTGGGCAGATATGGTGCCAGGCCCGTTGGACACAATCAGTCCCAGAAGAAGCGAGAACTCGAAGAGCTCTTCCTCTGTGGGCCTTCTTCCAACAAGGGCAAGGAAGGCCGTCTCTGTAAAGGACCACTCCCCAGTAAGCTCCGTATCCTTCACCCCACAGAAGGCATCCTCTGTGTGCCTCTCTGCCGGCACACTGCAGGCAATCATCTTGGAGAACAGAAGGGAATACCAGGGCAGTGTAACAAATGTAACCCTCGATATATCCTTCCTCAAAAGGGGCTTCCATGCAAGGGTTGCCCACACGGCCGCAAGAAGCGCAGCCCTGGAAGGCAGCCCCCTGGCCACATCCCTCACAAAATCGACAAACACAGAGCTTCTTCCCGCACCATCTACCTTGTCAACCATTGCCCTGAGCACCCTATCCTCTCCATCAGAGGCCCTGAAGAGCACCCTGTCATCATCACTCAAGCCATCTATTATCTCTTTGTAATCAAGTGGTTCTGCAGGGTCTTTAACAACAAGCTTGAAGTTGTCGAATATTATCTCCATTATACGCTGTGCATCTTTTACCCTGGCTCTACCCACTATGGATATGGCAGATGTGAGCACCGTATTCGGGGAATTTCCCTCTTTTCTTGCAGCATCTGCACAGAGGAGTTCTGGCAGGTTACAGGAGTTTACGAACCCGTTGAGCACAGTGTTTGCAAGCTCACGCTCGTAGCTATCAGGGTAGTTCTTTATGACCGAGAGCACAAGGTTTTCCTCGAAGGAGTGTTTGCCAGCATCGAGTATGGAGACCCCGTGGAGTTTTGTTATCTGGGTAGTGGGGTCCATCATTGACGCACCACTTGCATCCTTCATGGACTGGCGCGGATACTGTGCGCCAACCTGTTTGAGTATCTCTTCTATCTGTTCCCCGTATGGAGAGATTGCCCTTACGGTCTGTATGTCCAGTTCCCTGGGAACCTGTATGCTCGCATTGTTTGCAAACCAGCATTTGAGGGAAAGGTCTCCTCTTGGCTCGAAGTCGGGCTCTATGCCGTTCAATTCCATAACCTTTGTGAGTGCCTCTGGTATGTGTGCTATGTTTGTAACCACCGCACCCTTCTTCGAGAAGACGGGGTTCTCCGGTGTATAGATGTCATCCACCCCGAAGTAATCCATGAACCAGCGCTCCTTTGCCCTGGCATCGTCGCCACTGCCGGCAAGGCTTCCGGCGTGCCCACATGCCTTCGTGAGCCTTGCCTTCCATCTGCCAACAACACATGCAACGGTGGGCCTGGTTATGTTGAGGTCCTTTTCGTAGTATCCACCTGGCTCCACATATATGACGGCACACTTGCTCCTCGGGTCATTGGAGAGGGCATGGAAGAACTCACGGGGTGCAAAGTGTATGTACACATCCTTTCCGCTCGATATGGATGTGGTAGTGCCCCATCCCTTTGTAAGGAGGTATACAGCAATTGTGGTAGTGAAGTTACCAGAATTTGAGTATATGGCTACAGAGCCCTTCACCAGGGACTCCTCGGGTCTGCTTCCGCCGAGGGCTCCACCGATTCTCACCCTGTTCCACGAGTCTGCCACACCCAGGCAGTTTCCACCGAACACATCCACCCCGTTTGTCTGGCAGATGGCCCTTATTATACGGGCATCGTGGATGGGAATCTTCTCTGTTATTATGATTATCTTCTTAAGCTCCGGGTTGAACTTTACCACCTCTGCCACTCCGTCCTTGACGCCTGCTGGTGGCAGGTAGACCACTGCGGTGGTAAACCGGTGGCCTGCATCCAGCCCTTCCTTTACAGAGTTGTACACCGGTATATCACCTGTGGGGGTCTCCAGCACCTGCCCGCTTCTACCAGGACTTGTGCCGAAGACCACATTCCCACCGCTGAAGGCATGGCTTACAGGGGTTACGGTGCGGCTCTCTGTGCCAAGGATGTTCAGCACACAGACCCTGTCCTCTTTTGTTGCCACCTCTTCAAGAGAATCTATACCAACATAGTAGGGAAAGTTCTTTACACCTTCTTTATGCATCGTATGGTTCACCTCTCGGTAGTTTTTGTGG
Organism: Deltaproteobacteria bacterium; assembly: GCA_015492245.1. Classification (GTDB taxonomy): domain Bacteria; phylum Desulfobacterota; class GWC2-55-46; order GWC2-55-46; family DRQE01; genus DRQE01. The sequence goes on from WGFM01000032.1 coordinate 11,075, forward strand.
TTTCAAACTGTTGCCTGTGCGGGTTCCTCCCGTTTGCCCAGGAGTTTCTCCTCTATGAGCCTTCTACCGCCCTGGCGCATCCACTCGTCCACCGTCAGGGCGTAGTTCACCACCTCGCTCATTGCGCTGTCGTGCCCGAACATACGATATGGAAGCTTGAGCCTGTCCAGTGTGTCCTTCATGTATGCCATGCCCTTAACAAGGTTTGGCCCGCCTCTGCCTATGACCACAAAGAGCGGTGTGGGGCCATTGTCCTGGAAGTACTCGCGCAGGGCATCTGCCATGGCACGGAAGGTCTGGTATATATCTGTATTGTTGGCCTTCCCACCTATTATGAAGAGCACATTGCTCTGTTTGAGCCAGTACTTGAAGACAATCCTTGAAATCTGCAACATCTTCTCATAGGGTGGGTTTCCACCGAAGTCGGAAGATATTGTGGCTCTCTCGCCAAGAAGCTCTGTAACGAGGGCGTTGGCACCCCCGCCGAAGGTTGGTGCGGTTATGGTGCCATGGGGGTTTATGACGAACACATCGCTCTGGCCCTGATAGGTGCGAAGCTGGTTTATCTCCTGCTCGAACTCCGAGTAGTCCGAGGCGAAAAGATGCGGTGGAAGCTCCAGCCTCTTCCATGCAGGGTCATCGATGTCGAATGTTGCCTTGAAATCACATGCGACTGGCACAAGGCGGCCTGCCGCATTCGGCATCATCCTTATGGGGTTGAGCTCTATGAGGCTGAACCCGTAGTTGTTGTAAAGGGTCCACAGCTTCGGCAGGTTCTGCACGAGGGGGCTTATAATCTCCTTTGGTGCCTTGAGCTCTTCCAGGGCGTTGGCTATGTGGTAGCTCTTAAGCCCTGTAAGTGGGTCGAAAGGCACCACCCTGAGCTTGTCCTTTGGCACCTCCTCTATGTCCACACCACCCTCGTGTGTTATGGTTATGGTGGGTGCCCTGTAGACAGTGGACTCACTTATGGAGAAGTATACCTCATGCTTTGCCGGCACAAAACCCTCGAAGGTTACACCATCTGCCTTTGCCGTGATGTTACCAGCCGAGTGCTCAACAAAGTAGAGCCTTTCCTTGTGTCTGAGCGCCTCTTCTATGTTCTTTGCCCTGCCTATAAGGCCGGATTTGCCCTTCTTACCAACTCCACCTTTGAAGACGGGCTTTACGAATATCTCCCCATGTCTCTTTATAAGCTCCTTTATCTCGTCCACACTTGACTCTGGCCCAAGCACATCGGCCACAGGAAACTCCACCTTCTTAAGAAGCTTTCCTCCCCATAAAAGGCCTGTTAACTGCATCGACACCTCCAGAATTTCCCCCTGTCTTCAAGGGATTTTAAGGTTTTGTATGGAACTCATCGAGTGTTCTCTCACAACCCTGTCTGCATATATCCTGCCCTGAAAGGGTAGCTCCCCCATCTCTTCTTTGAGTCTTTACTCATGTTATCACGGTAGCCGACTCGAGTATCCTGTTGAAGGTCTCGCTTGGACGCATTGCCTTCGAGGTCTTTTCTGGATCAGGTTGATAGTATCCTCCAAGGTCCTTCGGGCTTCCCTGTGTGGAGTCTATCTCCTCGAGTATCTTTTCCTCCTTTTCAGCAAGCTCTCGGGCTATCCTCGTGAACCGCTCCTTGAGTTCAGGGTCCTCCTCCTGTTCTGCCAGTGCCTCTGCCCAGTACAGTGCAAGGTAGAAGTGGCTCCCCCTGGTATCCAGCTCACCGCACTTTCTTGAAGGGGATCTGTTGTTATCGAGGAACTTTGCGTTTGCCCTGCTGAGAGTCTCTGAAAGAACCCTTGCCTTCATGTTGCCCATTACATTGCTCAGGTGTTCCAGTGATTCCGCCAGTGCCAGAAACTCTCCGAGGGAATCCCACCTCAGATGTCCCTCCTCTACGAACTGCTGGACATGCTTTGGTGCAGAACCACCGGCACCTGTCTCGAAGAGCGCGCCACCATTTATCAATGGCACGATGGAGAGCATCCTTGCACTGGTGCCGACTTCAAGTATGGGAAAGAGGTCAGTAATGTAATCACGCAGCACATTACCTGTAACCGATATGGTGTCCTTGCCCTCTCTCATCCTCTCTACAGAAAATCTCGTTGCCTCTGCAACGGACATGATACGAATATCAAGGCCCGTGGTGTCGTGTTCCTTCAGATACTCTTCGACCTTCTTCAAGAGTTCTATGTGGTGGGGCCTGTCCTCATCGAGCCAGAACACTGCAGGTGCGCCTGTGGCCCTTGCGCGTGTTACAGCCAGTTTCACCCAGTCCCGTATGGCCAGGTCCTTCACGGTACATGCACGCCATATATCGCCCTCTTCGACCTCGTTCTCGAGTATGGTCCTTCCAGAGGAATCGACAAGCCGTATGGTTCCCTTTCCAGGGGACTGAAATGTCTTGTCATGTGAACCATATTCTTCTGCCTTCTTTGCCATGAGCCCCACATTGGAGACACTCCCCATGGTTCTGGGATCAAAGGCACCGTATTTTTTGCAGTTGTCTATGGTCTCCTGATAGAGGCTTGCATAACTGTGATCTGGAATCACTGCCTTTGTATCATGGGGGCTGCCATCAGGACCCCACATCTTGCCACCATCACGAATCATTGGTGGCATGGATGCATCTATTATCACATTACTCGGCACATGGAGGTTAGTAATCCCCCTGGTAGAGTCCACCATGGCAAGTTCAGGACCCCTCCTGTAGACCCCCTCTATGTCAGCCTCGATTTCCTTTCTCTTCTCCTCTGGAAGGCTCTGTATCTTTGCATACAGTTCCCCGATACCGTTGTTGAGGTCAACCCCGAGTTCTTCTATCAGGTCGGCATGTTTCTCGATAACGTCCCTGTAATACATCCTGACGCAATGACCAAAGATTATCGGATCAGAGACCTTCATCATCGTAGCCTTCAGGTGAAGGGAAAAGAGTATACCCATATCCCTCGTTTCATCTATCTGTTCAGCCAGGAACTCCAGGAGGGCCTTCTTGCTCATAAATGTGGTATCAACTATCTCGCCGGCCTCCAGCAAGAGTTTCTCCTTCAGAACCGTTACATTACCATTCTCATCGACGAACTCTATCCTTGCCTCTGTTGCCTCTGGTATGGTGGTTGATCTTTCGTTGGAACGAAAATCACCATCGCTCATCGTGGCAACATGTGTCTTCGAGTCGGCCTTCCATTCACCCATCTTGTGTGGGTTCTTCCTTACATACTGTTTGACAGCCTCTGCCACCCTGCGGTCAGAGTTTCCCTCCCTGAGGACCGGGTTTACGGCACTACCAAGAACCTTTGCATACCTTGCCTTAATCTCCCTCTCCTTGTCATCTTTTGGTTCCTCAGGGTAATCGGGCACATTATAGCCCTGTTCCTGCAACTCTTTTATTGCTGCCTTGAGCTGGGGAACAGATGCACTGATGTTCGGCAGCTTGATGATATTTGCCTCGGGCTTCTTTACAAGTCTGCCAAGTTCAGCCAGATCATCGGGTATCCGCTGGTCCTCCCTCAGATACTCCGGAAAGGTTGCGATGACCCTGCCCGCAAGGGATATGTCTTTCAACTCTATCTCGATACCGCAACCATGTGTGAAACTCTTTATAATCGGCAACAGGGAATAAGTTGCCAGTGCAGGTGCCTCATCGGTCCTGGTCCAGACAATCTTTGATACCTGTGATGTCATGATTTACCTCCTTTAAAGAATCTCTCGAGTTTATCGTTGCATGCCTGTTAGACAAAAATGTCAGTCTCTAACTGGGTAGAGACTGACAAATATTCAACAAAACTCACCTTACGAACGAGCTATCCAGATTGTCGGTGGTAAATATATAGCACTATCTTTATTCCCTGTCAAGTTTTTTATCTTTTGGTTCATACCCTCATGCAACGCAGAGCCAGGCGTTCCACATTGGAGCAAAGGGCTCTTCAATCACAGCAGACGGCGGCTATGGTTAGTGCCGCAGTCCAGGAGAAACCGTCTATCCCGCAGCCCTTCTTCTTGATGGGGTCGAAGTATTCATGGAATCCGTATCTTTTTATGAGTTCCAGCATGGATTCCTTTATTTCAAGGGCCTTGTGTGTATAGCCATATTTTTTAAGCCCCTCGTATACAATCCAGTTCATGTTTGCCCATACAGGGCCCATCCAGTATCTATCGGAGCTGAAGTCTTCCTCGCATCTTGGATAACTTGGCACGGCACTGTTTGTCTCTTCCATACCACACTGGCAGACCCTGTCTATATACCGGTAGAGCCTTTCGGCCTGTTCATGGGCAGGCACCCCTGCAAAAAGTGGAGAGAACGATGCAGCAGTGGGTTTTCTTATCTGTGAGCTCGTCCTCAGATTGTAGCTATAATACATTCCTGCCTCTTCGTTCCAGAGCACCTTCTCGATGGCCTTTCTGGTGGAGGCCAGGTATTCCTTTGGTTCCAGGGTGTCCTGTCCTACAATCCTTCCTATCTCTATGAGGCATTCGTTGGCCCTGCACAGAAGAGAGTTGAACAGCACATCGTAGACCAGAAAAGGCGAGTCCTTCACCATCTGGTGTTGCTGGTAGCCGTATTCTTTGAATAGTTCAACGAGATATACATATCTTTTGTAGAGTTCATCCTCTGGCCTCTCATCTGGTGGCACATTGATTATGTCTTTTCTTCTGTAAGTAGTGGCATAGCCCTGTGGTATGGGGATGCCCCTGAGCATATCACGCCATGCAGGCGAGTCATCCTGGCCCGATTCCCAGGGGTGCACCATTGCAATGAGTCCGTCTCTGTGGGGGTCTCTTTCCCGGTAGAGGAAGCGATGAAAATCAAGAAGCCTGGGATAGATGTAGCCGAGAAACCTCTTGGCCTCCTCCATATCCACGGCGTTGTTGTAAAAGTAGAGTGCGCCGATGGTGAGAAGTGGTGGCTGTATTATGCATGAGGTGTCCACACCCCTTGGGGCATATACTGGTAGGGGGCGCCAGAAGGATGCATTGGGAAAATACTCACTGTAGGCAGGGTTGTATCTTATGTGCGGCACCATGCCATCTGCCCATTGTGCCTTAAGGAGAGAGACCAGCTCTCTTTTTGCCCTCTCCTCGTCGAAGTATGAATAGCCTATGGCGATGAAACCAGAGTCCCAGCTCCACTGGTGAGGATACTGCTTTACAGAGGGGGCGGTGTAATTGCCCTGCCAGTTCCTGTCAAGCACCTCTCTTGCCCTTCTTATAAGGGTTATGAGCTTTTTCTCCTCTTTTCTATCATACATCGTTGCATCCCCTTCAGTTGCCTGTTAGATACTATTGCCCCAACCCCGTTGTTGAGCCCACACCAGAACGATGGCAAAGGTCCGTCCTGTAGTCCTTACCCTGGCAGCAAGGTTATATCTACACCCTACCAGATCACTTCTTCTTTTCTATACTGTCCAGATCACAGCAGGAGTGTCCCTCGCTCTGGAGGGCATCGCGCTCGTTTTCTTCTGTATAGTGTATCCAGCCTCTCTTGAACCTCTCGAGAAAGCTATCATCGAGAACAAAGCCGTTCTTTTCCATCCAGTGTTCCACGGCCTCTTCACAGCACATAAGGAGATCATATTCCACAGAGATTTCTTTTTTCTCCATATCCACACTCACCTTGGATACCCCCCTGACCTTCCCTATAAGCTCCTCAATCTCTTCATTTCTGCCCGAAGGGGCCTTCTTGAATCTTATGTGACGATATTTAAGGACAGCCATCTGGACACCTCCTTTTGTGAGAGCAGCCGTCAGGCCTGCTTGCCAAACTTCATGTTGAAAAGGTTATAGAAGGGTGTGAACACAAGCCCTATGTAGATGCCATAAAGGAAGCTTTCTATAAGTCCCAGGAAGAAACTCCACCAGCTTATCCACTCAAACCCTGGTAGAAGTCTTATCCATGCCTCGTACATTGCGTAGCCAGGAAATATGAGATCGAACAGAACACAGAGCACATAGGTGAAACTGAGGAAACACCCGGTAGAAAAACCAACCACCTTCCAGTCAAGAAACCCCATCTTCTAACCTCCTTTTTTGTCAATGGCACGACTTCTTCTCATCTCCGCCCTCTCTTCCGGCTTCCTTCCCCTGGCCTCCTTTTTCCGTGTCTTTGTGGCCTCCTCCGCAGCATCCACCACGGCGCATCATGAAGTAGAATATTGCCCCTATGATGAGAAACCATACTATAGCATTAACACCTTCCATGATTACCATCCTGTTTTTGAGGTTTTCTCCACTATACCGGGAGACACAGGCCACGCCTTCGGTAGATTGGGATACCCGGATCAATGGAACTGGTGGGCAGTTTAGGGTCATGCCCAGGACCTTCTACAGTGTCCCTCACCACAGTGTGCCACCCGGGGAACCATAAATCTATACCTCATTTCTCATACCCCCTTTCTGTCTGTTAATGCCTGTTCAGTCTGCTCTGTGCTCCAGCCCTTGCGGACAACCTTTGTCCGGCGCTTCTTTTTTCTCCATCTTCTGCTCGTCTGTCCTGTGCATCTCCTTGTGCATGGGCATGTGGACGGACCCACCGAGCAGATACAGCCCCAGTACCACCACCATCATCACCCCCATCAGGAATTCCATGAAACCCTCCTGAAAGACAATCCTCCCATAATGAAATCATATTCTACAAAGCGTAGAATGTCAAGGGATAAAGAGGACATTCATGGTGTTTTTCTAATGGCCTATTTTCTGCCTTCCGTAGGGTGTGTAATAAGGGTGGTTCTGAAGAACCTTACGAAGTAGTCAATCCCTGACCACAGGGTAACAACCAGTGCCAGCCATATGAGCCAGACTCCCAGGAGTTGAAAGTCTATCCCCCACAGCTCGTAGTGCAGAAGCAGGGCGGTTATGGCCGCTATCTGGCTTACTGTCTTGACTTTGCCCAGCCATGTTGCGCCTATAACTATGCCTGTTCTTACCGCCATGGTTCGAAGCCCTGTAACGGCTATCTCACGAGATACTATGAGGGCAACCATCCAGGCAGGCACCCGATCGAGGGATATGAGCATTATCAGGGCTGTGACTATGAGGAGTTTGTCCGCAAGGGGATCGAGGAACTTCCCGAGGGATGTAACCGTGCCCCACCTTCTTGCAAGCCATCCATCGAGCCAGTCGGTAGCACACACAATAAGAAAGACAAGGGCTGCAATTATACTCAATGTCCTGCCGGGTGAGAGAAGAACAAGTATAAGAAACGGTGATGCCCCTATCCTCACAAGGGAAAGGATGTTTGGCAGGTTCCAGAGCTCTTGCCGAAAATCGTTCTCCATTTGTTTCACTTCTCTATCTCCACCCCTTTCTATCCATTAAGTCTATACCCATAGGGATGGAAGGGCAAGAATTTTTTAGGGCTTGACACAGCTACTCCCATTCCTGTAAGTTTTTTAGAATACACAGGAGGTTGTTACCCCCATGGAGGTGAAGAGCGATTTTCTCGTCATCGGCAGTGGCATTGCGGGGCTCACCTTTGCCCTCACCGTTAAGGACCATGGCACCGTCGCCATCGTTACAAAGAGAGACAGGAAAGAGTCTGCCACTTTCTATGCCCAGGGTGGCATTGCATCGGTTCTGAGCAGTGAGGACAGCTTCGATGCCCACATACGGGACACCATAAAGACAGGGTGTGGCCTTTCTCATCCAGATGTTGTGGAGCTGGTGGTAAAGGATGGCCCACGAAGGATACAGGAGCTTATAGACATGGGCGTACACTTTACGGCAGGAAAAGAAGGGCTTGATCTGGGCAAGGAAGGAGGCCATTCCAGAAGGAGGATAGTCCATGCAGGAGACCTTACCGGCAAGGAGGTCGAGGATGCGCTCCTTCGTGCCATAGATAAGGAAGAGAACATTACAATATACGAGAACCACATAGCCGTAGACCTTATAACCCATTCCAAGTTCGTGGGACGCACCACCGATGACCGTGTGTGGGGCGCCTATGTGCTCGATAAATCCACAGGCCAGATACACACCTTCCTCGCCCGTGCGACCATACTTGCCACAGGTGGTGCAGGCAAGGTATACCTGTATACCAGCAACCCCGATGTGGCCACAGGCGATGGCATAGCCATGGCATACCGGGCAGGGGCAGAGTGTGGTAACATGGAATTCATGCAGTTCCATCCCACCTGCCTGTATCATCCAAAGGCGAAGAGCTTTCTCATATCAGAGGCCCTCCGTGGAGAAGGGGCAATCCTGAGGCTCAAGGACTCGACCCCCTTCATGAAGAAATACCACCCCGATGGCGAGCTCGCCCCACGCGACATTGTTGCAAGGGCAATAGACTTCGAACTGAAAAAGAGTGGAGATGAATGTGTCTACCTCGATATAAGCCATCGTCCAGCAGAGTTCGTAAAGAAGAGGTTCCCCAATATATACAGAAGATGCATCGAGTTCGGCTTCGATATGACACGAGAGCCCATCCCTGTGGTGCCTGCTGCACACTACATATGTGGTGGGGTAAGGACAGACAGGTGGGGGCAGACCACCATAAGAAGACTCTATGCCATAGGCGAGACCGCACACACAGGGCTGCATGGTGCCAACAGGCTTGCCTCGAACTCTCTGCTCGAGGCCCTGGTGTTTGCAAAGAGGGCAGCTGAACACTCCACAGAACTGGTAAAGAACGACAGGGAGGAGATACCCCCCATCCCGCCATGGCATACAGGTGGAGCGGTCATAAGCGATGAGATGGTGGTCATCACCCACAACTGGGATGAAATAAGAAGGTTCATGTGGAACTATGTTGGTATCGTAAGGTCCAACCGCCGGCTCGAGCGTGCAAAAAGAAGGATAGAGGTGCTCTCCGAAGAGATAGACCAGTACTACTGGGACTTCATACTCACATCAGACCTCGTGGAACTGAGAAACATAGCGGTCGTATCAGAACTCATAATAAACTCTGCCATATACAGGAAGGAATCGAGGGGGCTCCACTACAACATAGACTTTCCAGAGAGGGATGACCTCCGTTTCAACAAGGATACCATCATAAGGAGGAAGGCTCAGGGGTCCGAGACCCTGTAAGGTGAAACCTTATGGTGAAGGTTGTGCCCTTTCCCTTCTCGCTCTCCACCTCTATGTCCCCGTTGTGGTTCTCTATTACCCTGTACGCTATGGTGAGTCCAAGGCCTGCCCCTGTAACCTTTGATGTGAAGAAGGGATGAAAGATCCTTCTTGCAACCTCGCTCTCCATACCACAGCCCGTATCCCTTATCTTCACCACAAGGATATTTCCCTCTGCCGGAAGGGTGGAGATGGTTATCTCGCCCTTCCTGTCTATGGCATCTATGGAGTTATGCAGCAGGTTCAGAAGGGCAACCCGTAGATGAGCACTATCCATCTCGAACTCTGGCACCCCTGGCATGAGCTCTGTCTTTATTGTAATATCCTTCTCACCAATGAACTTTCTGGCCTCTTCTACCGCCTCCTCTATAACCTGGTTTATGTTACCAGGACGCATCCTTGGGGTCAGAATACCCTTGTATTCATCTATCCTCTCCATCATCTTCTCGAGCCTCTCCACATAGGCCATCATGACCTCAAGGTATTTCCTGTGGTCAGGGTTTGTCTCGTGCTCATAGAGGCGCCTTGCCATCCCCCCTATGCTCACAAGTGGGTTACGAACCTCGTGGGCTATCTGGTCTACCATCTCGCCGAGGACGGCCATCTTCTCTGCCTCCCTGAGTTTTGTCTGCAGCATCTTGACCCTCAAAAGAGACCTTACCCTCGCACTCACCTCCACGAGGCTGTAGGGCTTGACTATGTAGTCTTCGGCACCCATCTCAAGCCCCATGACCTTGTCATCCAGTTCACCCCTTGCAGTCAGCATTATTACGGATATGTAGCGTGTGCGCTCGTCGGACTTGAGACGCCTGCACATCTCATAGCCATCCATCCGTGGCATCATGATGTCAAGAAGGACGAGGTCGGGCCTGAACTTTTCAACCTTCTCAAGCCCCTCTACTCCATCCTTTGCGGTGTCCACCTGGTAGCCGTCTGCCGTCATCTTCTCGGAGAGCAGAAAACGGCTCTTCTCGTTATCATCAACAATGAGTATTCTTGGTTTCATATCTGATCAGAATCCTACCCGAAACATTATGAATGGTCCTGTCAGTTCAAGGTCTACCTTGTCGTCATCGTTTTCTGCATACAACTGCAGGTACCTGTACCCACCAGATATGGTCATGAGGGGCATGGGTCTTATATTCACCCCCACCTCTCCATCGACAAAGTGGGCATCCCCCCCATAGGTCATACCTGTAAGTTCACCCTCTATACTGAACAGTGCTGGAAGCCCCAGCCTGAAGGCAACACCGATGGCAGGAAAACCCATGGCCAGGGACTCTGCCTCATCTATGGTTGCAGACTTAAGTGAGGCGTCTATATCCATATACTTGAGCTCCGCTATTACGCCGAGCCTGTTTCCTGCAACACTTATGAAGTCGTACTGATAGCCAAGACGATGGTAGTCCACATCGAGGCTCGATGTTACAGCTGTGTTGACACTGTAGGTCCTGCCTGCAAAGTTTATACTCCTCGTTATGGTCTTCGCACCATCCCAGCTCATTGGCACAAAGGCATACCTTATACTGTGCTTTCCCATCTGAAGGGTTATCCTTGCCTCGAGAAAGTTCTCCTCTGTATCCACACCGAGGTCCTTCTCAAAATCCATGGTGGTGCCGGTGAGTCCACTTTCTGTAACCTTTACCTCGGCATCGAGCTCGCTCACCCAGTATCTTGCCTCTGCCTTGATTAATGCCATGGCATCAGACTGGAAGATTATCACAGAAGCTATGGTCGCAACGATCATTATCAGCCTTCTCATGCCCCTTGTCCTCCTTTCGACAGTATTAATACTTGACAGTCTCCTCCAGCTGGCATAACCTGAATACAGTATGTTTCTGAAACTCTTCATACTCTTCACCGTGGTTCCTGTGGTGGAGCTTGCCCTTCTCATAAAAGTGGGCACCATGATAGGCACGCTCAACACTGTGGCACTTGTGATACTCACTGCCATCGTGGGCGCCTACATGGTAAGGCTTGAAGGACTCAATGTGTTCTACCGTTTTCAAAGAAACCTCCTGCATGGCATATTCCCTGCCGAGGAGATATTCGATGGCGCACTCTTGCTCGTGGCAGGTGCCCTCCTTATAACCCCTGGTATTATAACCGACATACTGGGCTTTTCCATAGTATTTCCACCATCGAGAAGGGTGATAAAGAACATCCTCAGACGCTACTTTGAGAAAAGGTTCGAGTTAAGGGTCATAAGATAGTACATTGTTTTCTGCTATATCTGGGGGCTCGAAGGGCCTGCCTGCTTGCCCATCTCGTATCTTATCGTCCCTGACTGGTCTGCATAGAACCACCGTATCTGTGTGTTCCCATCCTCTGGCTCCACCCTCAGAGACCATGTGGAGTCCTCCTCCAGACCACCTGAGACCGAAAGCGTATACCTGTAGCCCTCGTATATCCTTACATTGTTACCGCCACCTGACGGAGCTGTTCCTGGCATATTGAGTTCACTGAAGTCATCGGTGTATACACCCTTCTCTGCCCTGTACAACTCCTGTGCCTTCATGATCTGCTTTGTGTGGAGTATCGCAACGGTCTCCTTTGTCTTGTATATGAACTTGAAGTATACCATTGTGGCTATTGCCGCCAGAACACCTATGAAGAACAGCACCACAATCAGCTCAACCAGGGTGAACCCTGACTGAGAGTGTAAACCAAACAGCCCCTTCCTGTCTCCCTCAGACCTTTTTACCATAAAGAAGGCTACCCTTTCTTCTCCCCGATGCTGGAAGCATCCTCAGTAGAAAACCTTTCGATGAGCCTGTTCAGTCTATCCGTCGCATGACCTGTGCCCCCTTCTTTTTCGAGTACCGAGCCAATGGCCTTCAACTCCCTGACAAGTTCCTCATGCAATGCCATATCCTGCTCCCTTCTCTGCTGCAGGTGGTCTGCGAGCCTGTTCACCACATCCTCGAGTTCTCTGAACTCGTCACCCTTCCTCAACCTCATGCGCACATGGAAGTTACCCTTAAGGAGTTCTTCCAGTGTTCTCTCAACCCTGTATACGGGCCCTGCAACCCTGTGGGATGCCAGTATAACCTGTATGCCCACAAGAAGGGCTATGACCACCACTGCCGGCCACAGAACCTTATGGAGGCTCAATATGGCGTAGGATACCATTTCCTTCTCGTATATGCTCGTTGCAGACTGCAGTTCCATCCACAGGGGATAGAATATCAGCATACCCAGTATGATGGAATATATGATAAGGGATATTACTATCGTAAGGGTTGCCTTTATCTGGTAGGCTGGTTTTATGAGTTTTTTCTTTCTGCGAAAGAAGGGATGGCCCATGGTTAATTCCTCGTTACCATGAGATGATAAAACAATTGTCCCCCTCTGTCAAACATAAAAAAGCCGTCCCATCCTGCGGTTATTTGCCTGATGGAACGGCTGTATTCTTCGTCCCCGACAATGTGCCTTATCCCTTCATGGCCTTTATGAGCACCCCTGCAACCTCTGGCCTTGAGAACTCTGGCGGAGGTATCTCACCCTGTCTTAGCATCTCACGCACCTTTGTTCCAGAAAGGGTTATGTGGTCATGGGAGTCATGGGGGCAGGTCTTGTATGAAGCCATACCGCCACATCTTTTGCAGTAGAATGTGTAGTCGAAAAAGAGCGGAGTTATGCCTATCTTTTCGGGATCGAACTCGTCGAATATGTAGTGTGCATCGAATGTGCCGTAGTAGTTGCCCACACCTGCATGGTCTCTACCCACTATGAAGTGGGTGCACCCGTAGTTCTTGCGTATAAGGGCATGGAACACGGCCTCTCTGGGGCCTGCATACCTCATTGCCGCAGGAAACACAAGGAGCATCACCCTGTCCTTTGGATAGTAGTTCTCCATGAGGACCTCGTAGCAGCGCATCCTCACATCTGCAGGTATATCGTCTGCCTTGGTCTCACCCACAAGGGGGTGTATCATTAGTCCATCCACCACTTCGAGGGCACACTTCTGTATGTACTCGTGGGCACGGTGTATGGGGTTACGGGTCTGAAAGCCCACCACCCTCTTCCATCCACGTTCCTGGAAGAGGGCCCTCGTCTGGGCAGGGTCAAGTCTGTATTGTTTGAAGTCCTCATGTTCTGGCCTCTCTATGAGTGAGACCTTTCCACCAAGGAGCATATCTCCTGACTGGTAGAGTCTCTTTACCCCTGGGTGTGCCTCCTCCCTTGTGCCGTATACCTGGAGGGCCTCTTTATCCTTGTCGTGGGGGAATACCTCCTCTACCGCCATAAGGGCCAGTATGGTGCCATCTTCGCTGGTAAGGGCCACATCTTCGCCCTCTTTTATGGTGTCTGCGGTCTCTTTCGAGACCGCAAGGGTTACCGGAATGGTCCATGGCAGCCCACCTGCAAGGTGCATGGTGTCCATGGTGGAGTGGTAGTCCTCTTTTGTCATGAAGCCCTCGAGGGGGCTGTATGCACCTGTTGATATAAGCTCCAGATCAGATATTTCTTTTGGGCTGATGGCTATCTTCCTTAGCCCCTCTGCCCTCTTTCTCGCCTCCGTGAGCTCATCGCCTTTCAGCCTTCTGTCAACGAGCCTTCCCCCGTGGGGTGCAATGGTCTCTTTCACCCTTTCGTACCTCCTTGAGTAGTCTTTGGTAGCAGAGTATACTCTGGCTTACTGGTGCAGCCCGCACTCGGTCTTTTCTTTGCCAGCCCATCTGCCTGCCCTGGGGTCCTCGCCTGGATGGACGGGCCTTGTGCAGGGCTGGCAGCCTATGCTGGGATAGTTCTGGTCATGGAGCACATTGTATGGAACATCGTTATCCTTTATGTAGTTCCATACATCGTCGTATGTCCATGCAACAAGCGGGTTTATCTTTACAAGGCCGAACCTGTTGTCCCATGTAACAACCGGGGCATTCGCCCTTGTTGGGGACTGCTCTCTCCTTATACCTGTTATCCATGCCTTGAGGTCCTTGAGGGCTGCCTCGAGGGGGCGCACCTTTCTTATCCTACAGCACTCATCAGGGTTTGTCTCCCAGAGCTTTGGGCCATACTTCTCTTCCATCTCCTCGAGGGTAATTTCTGCCTCGTACTTTTCGGGCTGTATGCCGTACTTCTCCTTCACCCTCTCTATCACATCGTAGGTCTCCTTGAAAAGCAGCCCTGTATCGAGGTAGAAGATCCTGGCATCCTTCCTTATCTTGACGAGCATATCCAGGAGCACCACATCCTCTGCACCGAAGCTGCATGCAAGTGATATGTGGGGATGAAAGTTGTCAAGCGCCCACCCGATTACTTCCTGTGGGGATTTGCCCTCGAAGGAATCACTTGTCTTTTTCAGTTCTTCTTCTGTCCACACTTTCTCCATCTTCTCCTATACCTCCTCTTCGTCGAATATTTCCACCCTGCAGGATACCCGCTCCTTCAACTCATCCATCATCGAAGAAGAGAAGTATCTCCTCAGGGTGGTTGTCTTCTTCCTTATAGTTATTATAAGCTCTATGGAATATTTTTCTATTGTTTTTTTGATGATCTCGATAAAATCTCCCTCTTCCATCAGGGGTTCGAACTCCACGCCCTCTTCCATGGCCTTTATCTGCACCTTGCCGAGTTCTTCATAGCCCCGTTGTCTGGACTCCTTCATTATGGCCTCTGACAGCTGTGTAGAGGGCTTGTCCCCTATGAAGCCCACATCTGAGAACCGCTCGAGCGCCTCTTCTGCAACGGCCCTGTCGAGTATGTAGAGGGCGTAGAGCATGGCACCCTCTTTCTTTGCGGTCCTTACCGCATGTTCTATTGCCCTCTCGGATCTTCTCGAGCCCGGTATAACGAGCACTATCCCCTTCACCTCAACCCTCCGAGCCCTATGAGCGGCCAGTAGAACCTTGCCACGAGGTTGAAGACCACCCAAGAGGTTATGCTCATTATGACACCTGCCTTTGCCATGTCCCTGATCGTAAGGTATGTGGAGGATACAGCTATGGCGTTTGCAGGTGTCGAAAGGGGCAGTGTGAAGGCAAGCCCTGCGGGCACCGCTATGGCATAGGTTACGAGCACAGGGTCTATGTTGACCCCTCCGGTAAGCCCTATTCCCACAGGCAGAAGTATGGCAATCACTGCGGCATTGCTTATCCCCTCTGTAAAGAGCAGTGCCAGAAGGCTCAGTACCGCCACTGCAAGCCATGGCTCCACCATCCATCCACCTATCGTGGACTGGGCTATCCACATGGCGGCCCCACTTCTTTCAAGGGCAGTGCCCATTATTATCGCCCCTCCGTACATGAGTATTATACCCCAGTTCACATACTCCTCTATGTCCTTCCAGCGCACAAGCCTCAACACGAAAAGGGCCACCACCGCTGCAAGGGACACCGTGGCAAGCCCAACCCTTGCGCCAAGGGTTGCCCATGCCACCACGGTAACCACAAGGATTATGCCCACCATGTATTCATTGTAACCTATCTTTCCCATGGATTGTATACGCCTTTTGAGCACCTCGTGTGCCTTCTCCACACTGTCTATGTCCATGGAGAACAACCTTGTAAGAAGAAAGTAACCAAACAGCAGCATTATCACCACAACGGGAAAGACCCCTACCGAGTAGCTTATGAAGTCTATGGTCCTGCCCGTGGTCTCCTTCAGTATGCCCAGGGCAAGGGGCACCCTTGCACCACCGAGGAATGTGGCGATCCCTCCTATGACGCAACCCCAGGCGAGCGAGAGAAAGAGCATCTTCGCATAGGTGGACCTACCTGGTCTCAGCCCAAGGCTCTTTGCGATCTCGAACACTATGGGAAATAGCATGGCAGCCACCGCATGTTCTGACATGAAGCAGGAAAGCAGCGCCGCCAGGAGGTATATGCTCAGAAGAAGCCTTGCCGGTGAACTACCGAATCTATCCATTATAACGAGGGCGATCCTGTTGGAAAGCCCTGAATGCATCACCGCACCTGCCAGTATGAAGGCACCAAGGATGAAGAATACCGCCTCGTTGCCGAAGAGCCCGTATACCTCTTCTTTTGGCAGTATGTCCACAAGCGGCACAAGTGCTATGGCAAAAAGGCTGGTTATGGCAAGGGGTATTATGTTGGACACCCACAGTATAAGACACAGGATGAACACCGCTATGGCGTTCTTGCCCTCAGGGGTAAGCCCCTCGGGGGTGGGCATCTTTATGAGGTAATAGAACCCTGCCGCAAGGAGCACAAAGAAGGCAGGCCGAAGCCCCTTCAAGACAAGCAGCACCCATATGGACCTTCTGTCTATCTCTACAGCCATCTCTCTGTAACCCTGTTTTGAAGGAAAGGTAAGGAGGTTGCCCCTCTCTTATATTGTCAATCCTCTTCTATCTCCTTTACCCTGAGCTTTCGCCTCAGGGTGGAGAGCCCCCAGGCGGTCTTGAGTCCCAGCCTTGTGCCATAGAACTTTTCGATTAGCCCGCTTATCCCACCAGTTTTCTCACCTGCAATGAGTCTACCCTCTATGGGTGTGGTTACAACACTTATATCCCTCATCCAGTTCATGTTTATCCCCTTCTTCTTTACCGCCCTGTAGAGGTGTCTGTATATGGGTATTATCACCTCTGCATTAAGGGGTTCTATCCTCAGGGCCCCACCAGGGCGTGGCCTGTATATGGGCAATATGGGCACCACGCCCATGTCTGTGAGAAAGTCTATGCCCATGCATGTGGAGCCAGGGGGTTCAAGCCCCACTATGAGGTGTGAGGCAACGGTGCCATTTGGAAATATGTCTGCCGCATATCTCAATGCCTCTATGTATCTTTTTCTGCCCACAAACCTTGCCCTGCCCGGGCAGAGTGCCTCGAAGAGCTCCTCGTCGAATATCTCGAGGTTGTAGAGCAGGGCATCTGCCCCAAGGGCATATGTCCTGTCTATCCAGTGATTGTTCTTCGGTGGAAGGGCTTCCACTGCAACAAGGCAGTTGAACCTCTTCTTTATGGCCTCTATGTAGGGTGTGAGGAACCCTATGCCACCATCGTCGTCCTCGGTAAAGCCCGTGGAAAGGTATATTATCTCTGACACTCCTTCCTCAAGCACTGCCGAGACGACCTCCACCACCTCGTCCACTGTATGGGTTCTGCCCGGTCTTTCATCGTATCCACCGGCACAATAGCTGCACTCCACCTTCTTTTCGAAGAACACACACTCCTTCTTGGGTAGAATCAGCACATAGCTCCCGTGCACCGTGGCTATCTCGCTGTAGGGTGTGCCCTCTCCTGTCGTTCTCGAGAGAAACTCGGGCATTTTTACAGGCCTTACCTCCACCTCACCTGTGGTGTCTGATATGAGCCACCTTTCTCCCGCCTTCTTGAGAACATATGGAGAATCTCTGGTGAACTCCTCTCCGCAGGGCACATTCACAGGGGAACCCCCTGGAAGCACTATGTCCACTCCCTCACCTGCCCTGCCGTAGAAGGCAAGAGGGCCATCTTCCCGGGGAAGCCTTATCCCCCTGAGCATGAGGTCTATCTTCAATGTGCCGGGGTTGTTGAGGTAGCTCTTTTTCATCTAAGTTTCACAACTCGAGCGTTGCAGCTCGCAACTCTCCTCGTATGTTACAAGCTCTTTTATGGATGGCTCCTTGCCACAGAGCCTGCACCCGGGGTCTTTCCTTACCCTGACTTTTCTGAAGTCCATCCTCAATGCATCGAATATGAGGAGCCTTCCCGAAAGCCCCTCGCCTATCCTGAGTATCTCCTTTATGGTCTCAACAGCCTGCAACACCCCTATGACCCCTGCAAGGGCACCGAGTACGCCTGCCTCCTGGCAGCTTGGCACAAGCCCTGGTGGAGGGGGCTCTGGATAGAGACACCTGTAACATGGCGAGCCCTCATGGGGCTTGAAGACCGAAAGCTGCCCCTCGAAACGGAACATGCTGCCAGATACAAGAGGCCTATGCTCGAAAAAGGCCGCATCGTTTACGAGAAACCTTGTAGGGAAGTTGTCCGAGCCATCGAGCACAATATGGAACCCCCTTATGACCTCCCTTATGTTCTCCCTTGTGAGCCTCTCGTTGTAGGTTATAACCTCTACATCAGGGTTTAACTCCTCTATGGTCTTCTTTGCAGAGAGTGCCTTCGGGGTGCCAACCCTGGGGGTGGAGTGTATTATCTGACGCTGAAGGTTGCTCAGATCCACCCTGTCTCCATCGGCGATCCCCACGGTGCCAACCCCTGCAGCTGCAAGATACATGAGCGCAGGCGAACCAAGCCCACCTGCACCAACCACAAGGACCCTGGCATCGAGCAACTTTCGCTGCCCCCTGCCACCAACCTCTGGAAGTATGATGTGCCTGGAATACCGCTCTATCTGCTCCTCTGTAAAATCCATTTAAACCTGCCTCCTTACACCACAAAAGATAAGAACGAATGCTAAATATACCCTCTGTTCTCCTGAAAAGGATCTATTTCTCGGCTATTTCTTCTTCTACAAACACATCGGCATCATCCAGCCTCCAGCACCTGACCTCAGTCTCTCTCCCGCCCCTTACTCCCACGATGAGGTAGAAGTATTCGGGCCATGCCCTGGTTCTGTCGAACTCAGATGGTTCTGCCGGGTGATCCGGGTGTGAGTGGTATATGCCGATTACCGCAAGCCCCCTTTTTGCTGCCTCTTTTTCCACCATGAGGAATTCCCGTGGGTCTATCTCGTAGCGGTCCTGCGCCCTTTCGGTGTTGATATTTTTAACCTTCACCGCCTCTAACACCACCCCTTCCTTACCCAGAAGCAGTCCGCAGCATTCATTGGGGTAAGAGGCCCTTGCATTCTCACGCACCTTTTCTGCTGCATCCCTGACTATGCGAAGCATCTTTCCGTAGTCAATCCTCCCACACCCTTGTGGAGAGGTACTTGTCTCCGCCGTCCGGGAACATGACGACTATGAGCCCCTCTTTGAGTGTCCTTGCAAGCCTCAATGCCCCGAGTAGAGCTGCCCCTGAGGACTGGCCTGCAAGTATGCCCTCTTCTTTTGCAAGCCTTCTTGTCATCTCGTAGGACTCTTCGGTGTCTGCCGGTATCTTATCGTCCAGTTCTTCCTCGTGGTATATGCCAGGCACGATGCTCGATGCCATGTGTTTAAGGCCCTCGAGCCCGTGAAGGGGGCTATCGGGCTCAACTGCTATGACCTTTATATCCTTTCTGAACTCCTTCAATCTTCTTCCAGTGCCCATTATGGTTCCCCCTGTGCCTATGCTTGCCACAAAGTGGGTTATTCTGCCCTCTGTCTGTGCGATTATCTCTGGCCCGGTGGTCTCGTAATGGGCAAGGGGGTTGGAGGGGTTGTTGTATTGATCAAGCTTGCAGTATTTCTCGGGGTTGTCCACATATAGCTTCCAGCAAAGCCTTATGGCCCCATCGGAGCCCTCCAAGGGGTCAGAGAATATCACCTTAGCCCCGTAGGCGCTGAGCATCTTCTTTCGCTCCTCACTCACATTGCCTGGCACCACAAGCTCCACCCTGTAGCCCTTGTGTGCGCCTATCCATGCATAGGCAATGCCTGTGTTGCCGGATGTTGAATCGAGTATTATCTTGTCCTTCGTAAGACGGCCTGCCTTCTCGGCGTCCTCTATCATCTTCAGTGCTGGCCTGTCCTTTACAGAACCCCCTGGATTGTAGCCCTCGAGCTTGGCATATATCTCCACCCCGGGAGGTATATCCCTGGTTACATTCCTTATATTGACGAGCGGGGTGTTGCCAACAAGGTCTATAACAGAGCCCACCGCCTCCCTTACCCCTCCTGACCTTGTCCGGTAGTCCGCCCCTGCAACCCTTGTATCCATACAAAAACCTCCCTGAAGTAAAGACAAAATACCTTACTAACTTAGTCAAGTTTATAATAGATTAGTATTTTTGTCAAGAACTTTAACAAAAAAAGGCACTTACGGTGGGAGGGTCTTACTCTATTATATCGAGTTCTATGGGTTCCACCTTAACGCCTTTGTCGATGAAGAACTGTATTGCCCTGCCTATCTCCTCTTCGCTACCCTCGAGCTCAAGGGCCACAAGCCCCATGGTATCTGACACACATGCCTGCCGTATGTTGGTAACCACACGGAAGCGCTTGCCCGCCTCGTATATGAGGGGTTCCTTCACGAGCTCCCTCGGGTATGTAAGGTAGACCCTTTTTTTCAACACATGCCTCCTGCTATTGCAGGAATTATGGAGAGCTCATCACCCTCTTTGAGCTCTGTATCCAGGTTGAGCTTGAACCGTATGTCCTCATCGTTCACATAGAGGTTTACGAACTTTCTTATAGAGCCGTCTTCCTCGCAGATGCGCTCTTTTATACCTGGATACCTCTTTTCGAGGTCATCTATGACCTCTCTTACTGTTGTGCCCTCTGCAGTAACCTCGTCCTTGCCTTCTGTAAGTTTCCTCAGTGGTGTGGGTATCCTTACCTTTACAGCCATACCTTGAGTTACCTCCTTTTTGATGGGGTTTTATTCGCCTCTTTCTATAAGGAGCCTGAAGTGGTCGTCCTCTTTCTTCACATCTATTATCCTGTGTCCCTCTTCTTTTATGCTCTTTGGCACATTCTGGATGGGCTCTCCACTGTCGAGCACCACCTCGAGCACCTCGCCCTTCTCCATGCTCTCGAGCTTGAGCTTGGTCTTAACGAAGTTCATGGGGCAGAGCACCCCTCTCAGGTCAAGGGTATCTACCGGTCTTACTTCTGCTGACATGCTGCCTCCTTTGCTCCGAGCACCCTGTCGCCGAAGACATCTTTCATGAATTCAAGGTACTTATCGACCCCCACGCGTTCCAGGGTCTTTCCAATCCTCTCACCCCTCATGCCATTTGCCATATACCACTCTATGGTCTTCTCGATTACCTCTGCCACCTTCTCGTCAGGCACAAAGAGTGCCACCTCTTCTGCCTCCATGGGCCATCTACCGTGCTTTCCACCAACCCGTACGAGGTGTCCATAGCGCTTTGCCCTCCAGGCACCTGTTGGGCATGCACGGATGCAATCGCCACAGTAGATGCATTTTTCAGGATAGTAGATGGGTTTACCCGTATCGGGATCACTCTCTATGGCGTCCTCCTTACATGCCTCGGCACATATGGTGCAGCCCGTGCATGTGGGTTCCTCCCACTCGGGCTCCACCACACCCTGAAAGCCCAGGTCCATCTCTCTGGTTCTTGCACAATCTATCGGGCAGCCAGAGAAGGATATTTTGAACTTGTGGTGTGTGGGTGTGCCGAAGAACCTTTCATCCACCATCTTTGCAAGGGCCTGGGTGTCGGTAAGCCCATTCGGGTTGTACTCACAGCCGCCACAGGCAGTGGGCACCCTCACCCTTGGCCCGCAGGAGGCAACCTTCCAGCCTATGGCCTCAAGCTCCTTCACAAGCTGGGGGAACTCCTTGTAGTCCACATAGAGTATCTCTATGGATTGGCGAAAGCTCAGGTGTATGACGCCCTTCTTGCTGTACTTGTGGGCTATCTTCGAGATTTCTATGAGCTTATCTGTTGGAACCCTTCCCCCAGGGCATCGAAGCCTCACGGTGAAAAGATCACGCTGGCGCTGTTTTATAAAGCCACCTGTCTTGAGCTCGCCAAAATCGAGTTTTTTTGTCTCTCCGTCGAGGCTTACCTCGACCCTTGTGGTCTTATCCTCAATGAAACGGTCCATGGACACATCTCTCCTTTCAAAAAGATGTAGACAACTATGATAACAAAAAACCCCCTGGGGGTAAAGGAGGATTAGCCCTCCAGGGCATATTTTTCATCCATCTTCTTTACCAGCTCATCGAAGTCCTTGAGGCTTGCGTTTATGGTGGGCACCTCTTCGAGTCTTCCATGGAGTGCCTCCTGGGTCTTGAGCCCGTTGCCTGTTACGGAGACCACTATGGACTCGTCCCTGGGGATTCGGCCCTGTTCTATGAGCTTCTTTGTAACCCCCAGGGTAACCCCACCGGCTGTCTCTGCAAATATGCCCTCCCTTTCTGCCAGAAGCTTTATCGCCTCTACGATTTCCTCATCCGACACATCCTCTGCCCATCCGCCACTCTCTCTTATGGTCTTCGCAGAGTAGTAGCCATCGGCAGGGTTGCCTATCGCAAGGGATTTTGCAATGGTGTTGGGTCTTACAGGCTCTATGAGCTCTTTACCCCTCTTTACCGCTGTAACTATGGGTGCACAGCCCGTTGCCTGTGCCCCGTAGACCTTCGCATCCATGTTGTCCACAAGCCCGAGCATATGAAGCTCTCTGTATGCCTTCCACACCTTCGTTATGAGCGAGCCCCCTGCCATTGGCACAACCGTGTGTCTGGGCAGCCTCCAGCCCAGCTGTTCTGCAATCTCGAAGCCGAAGGTCTTCGAGCCCTCGGCATAATAGGGCCTTATGTTTATGTTCACGAATGCCCAGCCGTATTTGCCCGCAATCTCACTGCACAGGCGGTTTACCTCATCGTATGTGCCCCTTATACCCACGACCCTTGCCCCGTATACGAGGGTTCCCACAATCTTCGTGGGCTCGAGATCGAAGGGTATGAACACATAGCTCTCCATACCACAGGCAGTGGCATTTGCAGCCACAGAGTTCGCAAGGTTGCCTGTGGACGCACAGGAGGCCACCTTGAAGCCCATCTCCAGTGCCCTGGAGATGGCAACAGAGACCACCCTGTCCTTGAAAGAGAGGGTGGGATAGTTTACCGCATCGTTCTTTATGTAGAGCTCCTTTACACCCAGGGCCTTCTCAAGGTTTCTCGCCCTTATAAGGGGCGTAAAACCAACTTCTCTGCCCACCGTGGGCTCTCCATCTATGGGTAGAAGCTCCCTGTAGCGCCACATGTTCTGTGGCCTCTTCTCTATGGTCTCTTTCGACAGGCTCTTCTTGATTTTACCATACTCGTAGACCACCTCGAGGGGACCAAAGCAGTACTCGCACACATGCAAAGCCTTCCTGGGATACTCCCTGCCACACTCTCTGCATCTCAGTGCCTTCATAAAGCCCATCTATTCATCCTCCCTTGTTTTTTGGATAAAAAAAACCTCTTCCTTACTTTTTCCCTTTGAAGTTAAGAAGAGGTCTTAACGACTCTTCTTATCTTCCAGGAGCCCTTTAACTGGAAGACTCCTGCTGGAATTAGCACCGGGCGTTTCATCCCCCAAGGGGGATAAAACCGGTTGCTGTGGCTTCACGGGGCCAGTTCCCTCCACCACTCTGGATAAGAAGATTATCCCTGTTCAATTGTTAGAGAATCTTATAATACACTATGGAAGGATTGTCAAGGAAAAATAAAGGGTTCAGGACAATCAAAGGTAGAACCTCCTCTGTGTAGCCACAAATTTCTAAGTGTTATCGAGCAGGAACTCCTTGAACTTCCTTGTTGCAGGTGAAGGACTTCTCTTTGAATGTGTTATTATATGGAAGTATCGTTCTATGCCGACACCCTTTATCTTGACCTCCTTGAGCATCTTTCTTCTCACATGCTCACATATGGCAAGTCTGGACATGAAGGCAAGCCCGAGCCCGCTCTTTATTGCACCCACAAGGGCCTGTGTGGAGCCCATCTCTGCCACTATGTTGAGTCCTTCAGGCTCTATGCCTGCCTCTCTTATGGCCCTTTCTGTCTCCATCCTGGTTCCAGAGCCCCTTTCCCTTACCACAAGTGGTATATGGGAAAGCTCTTCCCTTGAGACCCTCGATTTCTTGAAGGAAGAAGGTGCTGCCAGCACTATCTCGTCGGATACAAACCTTTCCAGCAATAGATGTTTATCCTTCACCACCGAGCCCACCACCCCTATGTCCACCCTTCCCTCTGACACCATGTGGCTTACCTTTTCTGTATCCGCTATGGTTAGTGATGGAAAGACCCCCGGGTACAGTCTTCTGAACTCTGCTATCCTCTGTGGCAGTATGTACTCCCCTGGTATGGTGCTCGCCCCTATTGTGAGTGTACCCTGCACCGAGCCGCCGAACTCTTTCAGGGACTGGCTTGCCTCCTCTTTGAGTCTTACAATCTCCTTGGCGTATCTGTAGAGTATGGCTCCCTCCTTGGTGGGCACCACCTTTCTGCCGAGTCTGTCCAGCAGTCTTGTGGTGAGGGTTTCCTCAAGGGTTCTTATGTGAATACTTATGGTGGGTTGGGTAAGATTCAGAGACTCTGCAGCCTGGGAAAATCCTCCTTCCTCAACAACTCTGCAGAATATCTCAAGAAGTCTCAACTCCACGGGCTGCCCCTCTTTTTTTTATTCTTTCTTTCTCCTTCTTCAGAGAGCAGTCGGGGCACGCATACATCTTGTGGTGCTTTATAGTAAGTCTATCATATTCTTTATCGAGGGCAACCCTTATGACAACATCACACTCTTTACCACAGAAATCACACCTTAACATACCCTTTCTCCTCCTTCCTGTATACGGCGGAAGGATGCACCCTGTGAGCCGAAAGTACGGAGAGGGCCTCCTCGAGGTCCTCTTCTCTTTTAACCGTTATGACCAGATCGCAGTACTTCGTAAGGGTTCGTGGTGCAGGGTCAAGCCGTATATCGACACCCTGGTCCTTCAGAAGACTTTCTGCCTTCAGCACCTTATGTGTGGTTGAGAAGGCAAGTATATGTTTCATGGACAGAGCTCATCTGTAGGTTCCACAGAGTCTCTCCGTGTAGAAAGGAAAACCCTCGCACAGCCTTCTCACCTCTTCTTTTATACGGCAGAGAAGTTTCTCGTCGTCAGGGGCTTTTAGCACCCTGTCTATGAAGTCTGCTATTGTGCGCATCTCTCCCTCTTTCATGCCCCTCGTGGTAACTGCGGGAACCCCTATCCTTATCCCGCTTGTTACGAAGGGGCTTCTCGTCTCAAAAGGTATGGTGTTCTTGTTTACCGTTATGCCTGCCCTGTGGAGGGCCTCTTCGGCCTCCTTGCCGGTAAGGCCTGTCTTTGTAAGGTCCACGAGCATAAGATGGGTATCTGTTCCACCTGATATTAGCTCGTAGCCACGGCTCAAGAGTTCTTCTGCAAGGGTCTTTGCATTCTTCAGTATCTGCTTCTGATACTCCTTGAACCCAGGCTCAAGGGCCTCTTTCAGTGCCACGGCCTTTGCGGCTATTATGTGCATAAGGGGGCCACCCTGTATGCCAGGGAATATCTCCTTGTCCATGGCCTTTGCGAACTCCTCCCTGCACATAATCATGCCTGCCCTTGGGCCTCTGAGTGTCTTGTGTGTGGTGGTGGTTACAAACTCTGCATGGGGCACGGGGCTTGGATGAAGCCCTGCTGCCACAAGCCCTGCTATATGGGCTATGTCTACCATTATGTGGGCACCAACCTCGTCTGCGATCTGGCGGAATGCCTCAAAATCTATAACCCTGGGATAGGCACTCGCACCAACCACTATGAGTTTTGGCCTGTGCTTTCCTGCGAGCTCACGAACCTGGTCCATATCTATACGGTGATCCTCCTTTCTTACGCCATAGAACAGGAAGTCGTAGAGCCTGCCAGAAAAGTTGACAGGGCTTCCATGGGTGAGATGCCCACCATGGGTAAGGTCCATGCCCAGCACCCTATCCCCCGGCTTCAGGGTGGCCATGTAGACCGCCATGTTCGCCTGGGAGCCGGAGTGGGGCTGCACATTCACATGCTCACAGCCGAACAGCTTCTTCGCCCTCTCTATGGCGAGCCTCTCGGCTATGTCCACAAACTCGCATCCACCGTAGTAGCGCCTGCCAGGATAACCCTCTGCATACTTGTTTGTGAGCACACTTCCCACGGCCTCGAGCACCCGCTCGCTTACAAGGTTTTCAGAGGCGATGAGTTCCAGCTTGTATTCCTGCCTCTCTGTCTCAAGCCTTATCGCCTCGTATATCTGTGGATCGAATTCTTTAAGCAGTGATTCTTTCCTCATATCCTTTCACCCATTCTGTCTTCTATTTCTCTTATCTTGTCCAGGCGTCTTGAGTGTCTGCCGCCCTGGAAGGATGACTCGAGCCACACCCTCACCATCTCCCTTGCAAGCCCCTTTCCCACCACCCTTCCACCTATGACCAGTATGTTGGCATCGTTATGTTCCTTTGCCATCCTTGCGGTGTAAGTGTCGTATACAAGGGCAGCCCTCACACCGCTGAACTTGTTTGCCACTATACTCATCCCTATACCTGTGCCACATATGAGTATGGCCTTCTGTATCTCCCCTTTCGACACCTTCTCTGCCACGGGTATGCCGTAGTCAGGGTAGTCCACCCTCTCGTCACTGTCTGTTCCCATATCCACTAGTTCGTAGCCTGATGAAATGAGAAACTCTTTGATGTCCTCTTTCAGCTCCCTGCCTGCGTGGTCACTGGCTATGGCGATACGGCGGTCTTCCATCCCCTTACTCCTCGAACCTTTTGAACACAAGCACCGCATTTGTTCCCCCGAAGCCGAAGGAGTTACTCATCGCAGCCCTCATATCCATCTTGCGTGCCTCGTTCGGCACATAGTCCAGATCACATCCCTCATCGGGTGTCTCGTAGTTTATGGTGGGGGGCAGAACCCCTTCTTTTATTGCAAGCACTGTGAAGACCGCCTCCACCCCGCCGGCAGCCCCCAGGAGGTGGCCTGTCATGCTCTTTGTAGAGCTTACGGCAAGCCTTTCTGCATGCTCACCGAAGACCCTCTTTATCGCCTCGGTCTCGTTGAGGTCGTTGTAGTATGTGGATGTCCCGTGTGCGTTTATGTAGTCTATATCCGCTGGGTCGAGCCCTGCATCATTCAGGGCCAGTTCCATGCACCTTGCTGCACCCTCTCCTTCAGGGGCGGGTTGTGTTATGTGGTAGGCATCGGCATTCAGCCCATAGCCTGCAACCTCTGCGTATATCCTTGCCCCCCTTCTTCTGGCACTCTCAAGTTCTTCGAGCACCAGAACACCTGCACCCTCGCCCACAACGAAGCCGTCTCTTTCCTTCTCGAAGGGTCTGCTTGCCCGCTGTGGCTCTGAGTTTCTCTGCGAGAGGGCCTTCATTGCGTTGAACCCTGCTATGCACAGGGGCGTTATGGTGGACTCTGTGCCGCCTGCCACCATGCAGTCTGCCTCACCCTGCTGGATGAGTCTGAAGGCATCGCCTATGGAGTGGGCGCCTGTTGCGCATGCGGTAACGGCACAGCTGTTTGGCCCCTTCGCACCGAGCTTTATGGAGACCTGTCCAGAGGCAAGGTTTATTATGACCATGGGTATGAAGAAAGGAGTAATCCTCGTTGGTCCCTTTTCTTTGAGCACATCGTGCCAGTGTTCTATACCAGGAAGCCCCCCTATGCCTGCACCTATGTATACCCCAACACGCTCGGCATTCTCTTCTGTAATCCTGTAGCCACTGTCTTCTACCGCCTCGCAGGCTGCCACAAGGGCATACTGGATGAAAAGGTCCATCTTCTTGAGCTCTTTCTTCTCGATATATGATGAGGGCTCGAAGTCATCTACCTCGCCTGCGATACGCACAGGAAACCCGGTGGCATCGAACCTCGTTATGGTGTCTATACCACTTCTGCCGGCCACTATATTCTGCCAGGCCCTCTCTGTGCCAGTTCCCACTGGACTGACACAGCCCAGCCCTGTAACCACTACCCTTCTCATAGGATGTATCCTTATTACCTGGATGCCTTCTTCTCTATATAGTCGATCGCATCCTGCACGGTGCGAATCTTCTCGGCATCCTCATCTGGTATCTCTATGCCGAACTCCTCTTCAAATGCCATGACCATCTCCACCGTATCGAGGGAATCCGCCCCCAGATCATCCACGAAAGAGGCGTCTGACTTTACCTCCTCCTCGGAAACGCCGAGCTGGTCCACGATTATCTTTTTTACCCTTGCTTCTGTTGACATCTTCCCACCCTCCTTGAAGATTTTTGACAAACAATGCTGATTGTATATCACCTATGCCGGTTCATGTCAATTTTAAAGACCCTTCTCTTTACATGCTCATACCGCCGTTTATATTGAGCACCTCGCCTGTTATGTAACCTGCCCCATCCGAGGCAAGAAAGAGCACTCCTTCGGCCACATCCTCGGGGGTTCCGAGCCTTTGAAGTGGTATTCTTCCTCTAAGCTCCTCTCTGGCCTTCTCTGGCATGGCCTGTGTCATGGCGGTGTCTATGAAACCAGGGGCCACGGCATTGCAGGTGATACCCCTCGAGGCAAACTCCCTTGCAACGGTCTTTGTAAGGGCTATGAGGCCACCCTTGCTTGCGGCATAGTTTGCCTGCCCCGGGTTGCCTGTTATACCAACGATGGAGGCTATGTTCACTATCCTTCCATAGCGAGCCCTTGCCATAACCCTGACAGATGACCTTATACAGTTGAACGCCCCCTTGAGGTTTACATCCAGTACCCTCTGCCAGTCCTCGTCCGTCATGCGCAGCAGGAGTCTATCCCTTGTGATACCAGCGTTGTTCACCAGTATGTGGAGTGCGCCAAGGCTATCCACCGTCTCCTTTACCATACGGTCTGTATCCTCGGGGCTGGTTACATCCACCTTTACGAAGATGGCCTCACCCCCTGCCTCCCTTATCTCTCTGGCGGTCTTATTGCCCGCCTCTTCGTTAACATCTGCTATACTAACCCTTGCCCCCTCGGCCGAAAGCTTGAGGGATATGGCTCTGCCTATACCCTGGCTTCCTCCTGTAACTATGGCCACACGGTCTTCAAGAAGCATCTTCTTCCTCCGTCAAGGTTGTTTTAAGGGTTTCGAGGTCTTCTGGTCTGCCAAAGTTGAGTGTAGAGAGTCTCTTCTCTATGCGTTTTGCAAGCCCTGTAAGGACCTTTCCCGGGCCTATCTCAACGGTTGCCTCCACACCATCTGTGAACATCCGTTTTATGGTATCTAGCCACCTTACAGGGTGTGTCAGCTGGAGTGCAAGCAGTTCTCTTATCCTTTCTGGCACATCTGCGGGTTCTGCCGTTACATTGGATACTATTGGTATCAGTGGCCTGCCTATTTCTATCCTGGACAGCTCTTCTGCAAGCCTTTCAGCTGCCTCTTTCATAAGTGGCGAGTGCGATGGCACACTTACCTGCAGGGGCACAACCCTCTTTGCACCCACATCCTTTGCCGCGGTCTCCACCCTCTCGACGGCCTCTCTGTGGCCCGATATGACTATCTGTTCGGGGCTGTTTATATTGGCAGGCACCACCTCCTCCTCATCTGTTGAGGCATCCTCACAGAGTTCTTCGACCACCTCTGGTGCAAGCCCTATTATGGCGGTCATCTTGCCAACCCCTTCCTCTGCACTTTTCTGCATGAACACACCCCGCAGGTGGGTGAGCCTTACGGCGTCTTCGAAGCTGATGCTCTCTGCACACACAAGGGCCGTGTATTCACCCAGGCTGTGGCCTGCCGTATAGATGGGCTCAAGGGGGAACTCTGCCTGCACCACCCTGAGGGCAGCCACACTCACCGTAAGTATTGCAGGCTGAGTGTTCTCTGTACGGTTCAGTTCTGCCTCTGGGCCTTCGAAGCAGAGCCCTTCCATGTCTCTACCCAGAACCCCGGAGGCCTCCCTGAAGACCTTCTGTGCCTGGGCGAACTCGTCAAACAGAGCCCTGCCCATACCAACGAACTGTGAGCCCTGTCCCGGAAATAGGAACGCCACTTTTTTCATCTCACCACCTCAACACAGTTGCTCCCCATGTGAACCCCCCACCGAAGGCAACAAGGAGCACCACATCTCCTCTCTTTATGCGTCCTGCCTCGACTGCCTCGTAAAGGGCTATGGGGATGGATGCAGAAGATGTGTTACCATACCTGTCTATATTTGAAAACACCCTTGTGTTTCCTATACCGAGCCTGTCCTTTATGGCATTTATTATCCTTATGTTGGCCTGATGAGGTATGACAAGGGCTATATCCTCTGGCCTGAGTCTGTTCTTTCTCATGGCCTCCTTTATGGCCCCACCCATGGTCTTTACAGCCATCCTGAAGGTCTCGTTGCCCTTCATCTTGAGGTATGGCCTGGGGGAGTTTCTTCTCTCAAATGGGCTCCCTGTGAGTGCCCCCGGGGTGTAGAGCATCTCCCAGTACCTGCCATCTGAGTGTATGTGGGAAGATAGTATACCGCCCTTGCCCCTTGTCTGCCTCAGGACAACCGCACCTGCACCATCTCCGAAGAGCACACATGTGGCCCTGTCCTGCCAGTCCATGATCCTTGAGAACACATCCACACCAACAACCAGTGCTGTTCTTGCTGCCCCGCTCTTTATGTAGCGGTCTGCCACATCGAGTGCATAGAGGAAACCAGAGCATGCTGCTGCCACATCGAATGCTGGAATACCTGGCCTCATGCCCAGTTCTGCCTGAACGAGGCAGGCCGTTGATGGAAAGACATTGTCTGCCGTTACCGTGCCCACCACAAGGAGCTCTACATCCCTTGCCTTAAGCCCTGCACCCCTGAGTGCACTGCGCGATGCCCTCGTGGCAAGCTCCACCGTCCTCTCGCCAGACACTATCCTTCTTTCCTTTATGCCTGTACGGGTGGTTATCCACTCATCCGAGGTATCCACCATCTCCTCAAGGTCCCTGTTTGTGAGCACCCTTTCGGGCACATATAACCCACACCCTATAATCCTGCTCTTAAGGGTCATGCCTCCTTAAGTCCTTCTCTTTATTATGCAGGTTGACGCTGAGTAAGTTCCTCGAGGTCTCTGTTGTTAGAGAGTTCCTTAATAAGACAGGAGTTCACACCACTTTCGACATACTCTCTGGCCCTCAGTATGGCGTTCTTTATCGCCTTGGATGACGAGGCACCATGGCTTATGATACACACGCCATCTATGCCGAGAAGTGGAGCCCCCCCGTATTCTGCATAGTCTATCTTCTTCTTGAGATTGTCGAACGCCGGCTTTGCAAGTATATAGCCCAGTTTTGCAAGGAACCTTGCCTTTATCTCTTTTTTCAGCATCCTTACCACCGTCTCAACGAGCCCCTCGCTGAGCTTCAGCACCACATTGCCCACGAATCCATCGGTAACCACCACGTCTATACCGCCACGGTATATGTCCTTGCCCTCTATGTATCCCACATAGTTGAGGGATGTCTTCTTGAGCAGCTCATGGGTCTGTTTTGTAAGCTCGTTGCCCTTTTCCTCTTCCTCCCCGTTGGAAAGCAGCCCCACCCTTGGCCTCTCTTTGTCGAGCACATACTTTGCGTATATGGAGCCCATCAGTGCGAACTGTAGAAGATGGAGGGGCTTGCAGTCCACATTACCCCCTACATCGAGCACCACAGCGGGCTCCATCATGGTGGGCACACATACGGCTATGGCAGGCCTGTTCACGCCCTTGAGTCTCTTGAGCACCATTATACCTGCAGCAAGCGCTGACCCACTGTTACCAGCACTCACCACGGCATCTGCCCTGCCCTCCTTGACCAGCTCGAAGCACACCCTTATTGAGGAATCCTTCTTGTTCCTTATGGCCTGTGCAGGAGACTCTGCCATACCCACCACCTCGCTTGCATGCACTATCGGTATGGAGAGCCCCTGGATGTCGTGCTTTTTCAGTTCCTCTTCTATCCTCTGCCTGTCTCCAACAAGTGTAACATCCACGCCGCTCTTTACCGCCTGCACGGCACCACTTACCACAGAGGCAGGGGCATAGTCCCCCCCCATGGCATCCACTGCTACCCTTACATTATCCATCAGCCCTTCTCAGACCTCCTCTTCCATCTTCACTACTTCCCTGCCCCTGTAGAATCCACACTTGGGGCAGACATGGTGTGGCCTCTTGAGCTCTCCACACCTTGGACATGTAGAGGAAGGTGGCGCAGAGAGTGCATCATGGCTACGGCGCTTGCCTCTACGGCTGCGGCTCTGACGCTTCTTTGGATTCGGCATCTTGTATCGAACCTCCTTTGTGTCGTCTTGTCTATTCTACCCTGAAACCCTTGAGCTTTGCAAATCTGGGGTCTACCCTGTCTTCCGGCGGGCACTTGCACTCTGCCCTGTTGAGGTCTTTGCCACAGCGTGGGCAAAGCCCCAGGCAGTCTTCGCTGCACAGAGGCTTGGTGGGTATCTCTAAGGAGACCTCCTCGAAGAGCACCTCAAGGAGTTCTATCTCATCACCTTCAAAGAATGTTACATCCATATCCTCTGGTGAGAGTTCCTTCTCTCTTTCCTTCTCCTTACCCCTTACCAGATGCCTTGCAAAATCTGCCTCCACGGTGCATCCAAACTCCTCGAGACACCTTGCACACCTTAAAGAAATGGTTACGGCCACATGGCCTGCAATCTCCACTGCACCTGAGACAGGCCTTATATCCACATGACCGGTGACGGGAGAAAGGGTACTTACTCCCCTCTGGTCTGCAAGAAGACGGAAGTCCTCCTCTTCGGTTACATCCACACCCAGCCCTTCAGGGCCTATATCCTGTAGTTTTATCTTCATAACCATTTAACTATTAAGGAGAAAATTATACAGGAGATGGCTCTGCTTTGTCAATCTTTTTGGTCTCCTCCTGTCCAAAAAGAGACTGTGCCCCTGTAACCCGAGCAATCGTGCCGTTCTGGTGTGAGCCTACAGCTCATTATACCCTCTGTTTTCGGGATGGGTCTGAAGTTGACCCTCCTGTTGTCCACATCCAGGGGGATAACCCTGAACGAGTGGAGCCAGCTTCTATGGGCCTCTTTCCTCAGGACCACCTCAAGGAGCATCCCCTCTGGCTCCATGGTGCTGTAAGAGGCGAAGACCAGGTTTCCCACACTATAGGCTATTATACCGCCTTTGTAAAGTTCTATCGGCTGTAGCACATGCGGGTGATGGCCCACCACCACTGCCGCACCACTATCTATGGCCACACGGGCAAGCCTTCTCTGATAGGGCTTTGGCTCCTTCATGCCCTCTTCACCCCAGTGGAAGCTTACCACCACGAAGTCAGAGGCCTTCCTTGCCTCCCTGACATCTTCTCTTACAAACCCTGCAAGCCCCCTTGCGGTGCCCCCCCTTTCGGTATCTGCATAGAACTTCTTTGGAAAGGTGTTGGAATAGGCAAGAAAGGCCACCCTTATGCCTGCCCTTTCCATAATCCAGGCCCTTCTTGCCTCCTCCATGGTGGTGCCTGCACCCACATGGCCTATACCACTGGAGGCAAGCACCTCAAGGGTATCCTCAAGCCCCTCCATGCCGTAGTCCATTATGTGATTGTTTGCAAGTGTAACCACATCTATGCCCCCCTTTTTCAGAACCTCCACGAGCCCTGGTGCCACCCTGAACAGATACTCCTTCTCCATGAACTCTTTCTGTGCGGTTGTAAAGGGGGCCTCAAGGTTTGCAACCCTTACATCCGCTCTTTCCAGTATGTCTTTCAGATCTCCCCATGGATACCCTGCCCCTTCTCTTTCCACAACCCCTTCCACCCAGCTTCCAAGATAGAGGTCTCCCCCCAGGACAAGGCGCAGCTGGGCCGCATCAGCAGAGGACACCCACAACAGAACATACAGGACTGCAACCATTCTTTTTACCATAAAATCGATTCTATCCCCTACTCTGCAGGGTTGTCAAACCTTAAAAGCCTTGTAGAAGAGCCAAACCTCTGTTATACTTTTCTGGACTAAACTTTTTGTTCAGGAGGAAAGTGTATGAAAAAGGCCAGGGTTGTGAAGAAACTTAAAGCCCTCCTTACAGAAAATCTGCACATGAACCCATCGAAAAATCCCGTACATATAAGGCTCGAAGATGACAGCATGGTCGTGGAAGGAGAGGTTGAGAGGGTTGCCTACAAGAAGAAGGCCCTCCTCCTTGCAATGGGGCTCGAAGGCATCGAGGGTGTCATAGACAGGCTCAGGGTAAGACCTGCGAAGCGGATGGGAGACGGGGAAATCAAAAAACACATAATGGACGCCATAACAGAGGAACCAGCACTGGATGCCTCTGCAATAGATGTGGAGGTCAAAGACGGCGTGGTGGATATTGAGGGCAGGGTGCCCTCTTTGAGCCATAAACGACTCTGCGGGGTCCTTGCCTGGTGGGTCCCAGGCAGCACAGATGTGATAAACAGCCTTATGGTAGACCCCCCGGAGGAAGACTCCCCCGAAGAACTTGTCGATGCCATAAGGATCGTGTTAGAGAAAGATGGGCTCGTGGATGCCTCTTCCATAACCATCGAGGCGGATGCAAACTGGGTGGTAACCCTCAGGGGCACCGTTAAAGGCCCTGCAGAATGCCTTGCCGCAGAGGACGATGTATGGTATGTGTGGGGAGTAAACGATGTTATGAACAAACTTGATGTCCTGAAATAACTTTCAATGAAAACTGCTTGAAAACATTGAAGAAAATAAAAGACATCAAAAAGATAAGGATACGAAGGGTAGACCCCGAGGTGGTCGAGCAGAAGGGGCTTTTCGGTGGTGGCTGCATGGATGCAGGCTGCGAGGACATATGCTGTGAGTACGGCTGCGATGTGGACTATGCAACACTCGGGCTCATCTACAGGTATCGCCGTCTCATAGAACCCCTTACAGGGGCAAGCGTGGATGACTGCTTTTCCACGGAACTGACCCCTGACGAGGACTACATAGGTGGGGCATACAGGGAGACCCTTGTAAGGGAAGAGGATGAGCGCTGCGCCTTTCACCTCAAGGACAGGAAGGGTTGTGCCCTCTTCTACCTGTGGCAGACAAAGGGGCTTCCCAAAAGGATTGTGCCCACCATATGCCGTGTGTATCCAGTAACATGGCACAGGGGCCATCTCTTTGTGGACAGACCCATCAAAAGGGCCTGCAGGTGCCTCGAAAGGGCCCCAAAGGGAGTATACATACCCTCCATATACGAGACCCAGCGCCGCGACATACTGGCACTGTTCGAGATAGAACCAAAGGAGCTCGAAAAGATAGAAAGGCTCAGGAAGGAGAGGATAAGGAGGTTCAAAAACAGGCCTTGAAGCATCTACTCTCCAGGCCTATCCCTTCCTTTCTTTCAGCCACTCCCTTACATACCCAAGGGCACTCTCCTTATCCCTTACAACCCCTTTTTCCACACCCTCTTCTATCTTTCTCTTCATCTCCCCCACGATGACACCCTCTTTCACGCCGAACACCCTCATTATCTCATGGCCATCCATCATGGGCTCGGGCCTTACTCTTGTGTATACCTCAAAGTAGAACCTCAACATCTCCCTTACGAATGCGTAAAGCTCGGGGTCCTCACCACCCCTTGTTGCCCTTGCATCGGCGATGGCAAGACACAACAGATCAAGCCCCACATCTCCACCCACGGCATTGAAAAAATGGTTTCTCGCCCTGTCGGTGGGACTTTCAAGCTGTATGAGGGAGAAAACCCTGTGATGATTTCTCACAATAGTTGATATTATATCTGATATTTTTCTTCCAACCCTCAATCTTTTAAGGATTTTTTTTGACACTTTCTCACCCTCGACATCGTGTCCCCAGAACTTAAGCTCTTCCTTCTCTATCCTCATGGTCTCAGGTTTTCCGCAGTCATGGAGGAAGGCTGCAAGCTTGAACACCACCTCTCTCCTCGTGCCAGAGGGAAGTTCTCCCATGAAGTGTTCCCGAAGGGCTGGAAACTCGGTCATAACTCTGTCATCCAGGAGTCTTTCTGCCTCATCGAGTGTCTTGAGCGAGTGCGAGACCATGTCGTAATGCCCCCCCTTTCTCCAGCCTGCAAGCTCTGGCAGCATGTGGTATACAAGGCCGACCCTGAAGAACTCCCTCATGGTGGGGGCAGTCTCTTTATTTGAGAATATAGTCATAAGCTCATCTTTTATCCTTTCTGTGGCAACGAGCCCTATGAGTGGGGCATCTTCTTTGAGCAGCCTTCGGGTATTGCGCTCGACCCTGAGGCCATGGAGCTGGCAGAGCCTGAGTGCCCTTACAAGCCTGAGGGGGTCCTTCTTGAAACCATCTTCAGATACAAGCCTCAGCCTCTTCTTTTTTATATCCTCTATTCCTCCTGCAGGGTCTATGACAGGTGGGATGTGGTGGCCATAGAGGTCTTCAAGCCCCACTGCAAGGGCGTTTATGGTGAAGTCTCTCTTAAGGAGGTCTTCCTCCAGGGTGGCACCATCCATGGGTGCAATATCTATCGTAAAGGGTAGCCTGCCCCTTTTCTTTACCACCCTCCATATACCTCTTTCTCTATCCATCAGAAACCTCTTTGCCCTGAATTCCTGTGCCACCCTGCTTGCGACCCTTTCGGGCACGTCCTGTGTAACAAGGTCATAGTCTTTCATCCAGCTTCTCTCAAGGCCTGCCTCTCTCAGCACCCCACCCACAAGGTAGAGCTTGACCTCTTCAGCACGGGCAAGCCCGTAGAGGGTCTTAACGATGGGGTCCTGCTTCAGGGCTGCAAATCGTTCATAAAAAAAAGCCGACCTCTGGCCGGCTCTCCTGGGTGTCTGTCGCTTCTCTCTCATACAACCTCTACCTCTATGGTGTCATCATTCAGAGGTGGAGAAGGTTTTCTAAGGCTTTCCATCTTTTCTGCCACATTCCTGTATTCCTTGTCCATCTCGTAGACCTTTGAGAACATCCTGAGGGCATCTTCCCTTCTGCCTGATGCCTCCAGTGTCAGGCCGAGCTCGTACATAAGGGCCTTCTTTTCCTCCTCGCTTTTGCCCTCCATCTTGAGTGCCCGCTCGTAGAACCCTGTGGCCTCATGGAACTCCCCCTTCTTCATGGAGCAGAGGGCCAGTCTTGTCAGCGCATCGAACTCAAGGGAAGGGTCCTTGAGGCTCAGCTTGAACTCCTTTATTGCCTCATCGAAGAGTTCCATCTCCATATATGCTATACCAAGGTTGTAATGGGTTTCGGCATCCTCTTTTGTGAGTTGAGCTCCCATGTCTTCCTTGAGTTCTTCTGCCATCTCCACTGCCTCGCCCTCGGCAACAGGGGATACGAGCTGGTCCAGGGCCTCTTCCACCCCGAGCTCTTTTATTATGTCCACATACTGTTCGGCCTCCTTCTCCCTTGTCTTCTCCTGGGCCGGGGCTTCTTCTTCAACCTCTTCTACAAGCTCTATCTCTTCCATCGCCTCTTCTTCGAAGATTTCATCTGGTATCATTATAAGTTCTTCCCCTGCCTTCTCAGGCTCGGCCGAAAGCTCTTCCGGGGGTGTGGATACAACCTCTTCAGGGGATTCCTCTTCTTCTATTGTCTCTATGATTTCAAGTGGTGGTTCTTCTTCTGGTTCTTCCAGGGGTAATGGGGGTTCCGTCTTTTCTGCCTCTTCTTCTGCAAACTTTGAAAAGTCCACCTCTCTTTCCTCTGGACACAGCTTTTCGAGCATGCCTCGTGCCTCCTGGTTGTCAGGAAAGCGCTCCACAATGTCCTTACACCTTGCTATCAGCCTGTCTCTGAGCCCCTTCTCTTTGTAGAGTCTTACAAGTTCAAGGGCATGTTCTTTGTACCCTTCACTGTCCTCTTTCTTCTCACAGAGTTCGAGGAGTTTCTCAAGTATTGCCACATTCTCTGGATACTCCTCGTATATCTCTCCTATGACCTTCTCTGCCCTTTCCGTTCTGCCCTGTCCAAGGAGTTTGTCGAATATGGTGCAGTATTCCTTTACGGCATCGTCCTCATAGCCTAACTCCAGTTCCTTCTTTGCGAGTCTAAGCCGCACACCAGTGTTGTTTGGATCCACCTCTACCATCTTCTTAAGAAGCTCAAAGGCATCCTGTGTTCTTCCCTTTCTCTCGAATATATTCAGTATATAGCTATACTCGCTTATGGCATCTGCCAGAAGGCGTTGTTTTGTGTAGAGTTCAGCGAGCCTGTAGTGCACATCCAGGTTGGTCTCATCGAGCTTGAGTATCTGTTTGTATACAGCGATGGCCTTGAGGTAGAACCCTTTTCTGTTGTTTATCCTTGCTGCCTCGTTGTATTCCTCTATTGCATCCTCCTTCTTTCCTGCCTTCACATAGAGGTCTCCGAGCCTGAGCCTTAATGTTACATCATGTGGGTCCGTGGCAACAGCTCCCCTGTATTCTTCTATTGCCTTGCCAAGATGTCCCTTCATTATGTGTCTCTGTGCACGCTCTATGTATTTTTCCTTACCTGTCATATGTTTTATACCCCCATGGGTGTTTTACCCTCGATGTTCCACAGAGGGCTGGAATACTTCTCACGGAGGGCGCTTTCCAGCATATACAACAACTCCTTCTTCTCCATGCTCACCTCTTCGAATTCTACAGAGAGCCCCTGTGTCATCTTTTCAACGAGAAGCCTCTCCAGCACATCTTTATCGATTGATGCAAACTCACCCACCGCTGCCATCTCGAGGTGGGCATCCGCTCCGAAGAGTCTTTCCACAAGCCCCTTCTCCACACTCAGAAGAATTGAGCCATGCTGGAGGAAGGCCCTCTTCAGTCTTCTCTGCGCACCGCCTGAAAGCTTTCTTCCCCCTACGGTAATCTCATACCTTGAGGCCGAATGAAAACAGGACTCTCTTTTTCTGTATCCCGCAGGATTCTTCCTGCAGGAGAGTTCTGCCTCTATGCCCACTTCTCTGAGTGTCTCCTTTATGATACTGTTTATCACATAATATGTGTGTCGCAACCCTCTGTCGAAGGGCTCTGCATCCATGGGTGCAACCATGGAGTAGGTGAGTTCTCTCCAGTGAAGCACCGCCCTTCCACCTGTGGGTCTTCTGACCACTGTAAGCCAGCAGTCCACAAACCCTGTGGCATCCTGCATGTAGCCCACTGAAAGGGCCTTCTCCTGCCAGCCATAGAGCCTCAGTGTTGGTCTTCCCCATCCCTGTTCGAGGCCCAGAAGGAGTGCCTCATCGCGTGCCATGTTTTCAGCTGCCGGACATTCCCCCTCGAGCAGTAGTTGCCACCTTTCGATTGGTCTCATAACATATATATTTTAGGAGAATCTCGAGAGAAAATCTATATCAATGTTGCCTGCAATGAAGTCGTGATCCTTCATTATTTCCAGAAGCAGGGGTATGTTTGTCTTGATACCCTCTATGCGGAATTCTTCAAGGGCACGGGTCATCTTCTTTATGGCCTCAAGGCGTGTTGGTGCATGGACGATGAGTTTTGCAATAAGTGAGTCATAATGGGATGGTATGGTGTATCCAGAGTATATGGCTGTATCCACCCTTACCCCGGGACCGCCTGGCAGATAGAGCGAGGTAATCTTGCCAGGTGATGGCACGAAGGTTCTGGGGTCTTCCGCATTTATCCTGCACTCTATGCTGTGCCCTGTGAGTTTCACATCCTTCTGCCTCAGGGAAAGTGGAGTGCCTGCGGCAATCCTTATCTGTTCTTTGACCATGTCCAGTCCTGTTATCATCTCGGTTACAGGGTGTTCCACCTGTATGCGTGTATTCATCTCCATGAAGTAGAAGTTCCTGTTCCTGTCCACCAGGAACTCCACTGTGCCTGCGTTTACATATCCAATACTTTTTGCAAGCCTTATTGCTGCCTCTCCCATCTTCTGCCTGAGCCTTGCATCCACAACAGGAGAAGGTGCCTCTTCCACAATCTTCTGGTGGCGGCGCTGTATGGAGCACTCCCTTTCACCAAGGTGGATAACACTACCATGCTGGTCTGCAAGGAGCTGTATCTCTATGTGTCTCGGTTTTTCACAGTATTTCTCTATGAACACCTCATCGTCTCCGAAGGCGGTGTGCGCCTCTCTTCTTGCCATGTGGAATGCGCTTCCAAGGGATGCCTGTGTGTGCACAAGCTTCATGCCCCTTCCACCCCCACCTGATGCCGCCTTTATTATCACCGGAAAACCTATCTCCTTTGCCATCTCAAGGGCGGTCTTTTCATTCTCAAGGCCTGTCTTGCTCCAGGCAAGAACAGGCACTTTAACCTTCTCTGCCTCTTTCTTTGCTGCTATCTTGTTGCCCATGAGGCGTATGACCTTTGAAGGTGGCCCTATGAACTTGATCCCACAGTTCTCGCATATCTCTGCGAACTCGGCACTTTCTGCAAGAAACCCGTAGCCAGGGTGCACGGCCTCGGCATCCACCACCTCTATGGCACTAATTATGGATGATATGTTAAGATAGCTCTCGGAACTCTTTGCAGGCCCTATACATATGGCGGCATCTGCAAGCCTTACATGCATGGAATCTCTGTCCGTGTCCGAATATACGGCCACGGTTCTTACATCCAGCTCCCGTGCTGCCCTTATTATCCTTACGGCTATCTCGCCACGGTTTGCAACAAGTATTTTGTTGAACATAGGATATATTCTCCAGGAGGAGTTTTTCTCTGTTTTAGTCAGGAGGAGACCTCTACCTCAAACAGTGGTTCACCGTATTCAACGGGCTGGCCGTTCTCAACGAGCACAGAGACCACCTTTCCCGTATACTCGGATTCCACCTCGTTCATAATCTTCATGGCCTCTATTATACAGACCACCTGGCCTGGGCTCACGCTGGCTCCCACATCCACGAAGGGGTCTGCATCCGGGGCAGGTGCCCTGTAGAAGGTGCCAACCATTGGAGATGTTATTACCTTTATGTTTGCCCTCTCCCCTGTGGACACCCTTTCTGGTGGAGGTGCCTCTGATGGCACCCTCTCCACGGCCACTGGCCTCTGCTGAGGCTCGAGCTGGATGGCTGTGGGTCTTCTTTTTATCCTTACCTTTCCCTTCTCATCTTCGAGCTCGAGCTCTTCAATATCTGTATTCTTCATGAACCTGTAGAGTGCTCTCAAGTCTTTTATCTCCATATCGCCTCCTATTCTATTGTTCTGAGCTCTTTGTTGCCCTCTGTAAGGAGCGTACATCCATCTTTTTCAACGAGCACCATGTCCTCTATCCTCACCCCTCCAAGGCCTGGTATGTATATGCCGGGCTCAACGGTTACCACCATGCCTTCTTCGAGTATATCGGGGCTACGGGGGCCAACATAGGGGGCCTCATGCACCCTGAGGCCCACGCCATGGCCTGTGCCATGGGCAAAGTATCTTCCATAGCCTGCCTTTCTTATGGTGCTCCGTGCAACAGAGTCTATCCTTCTGGCCCTTACACCTGCCTTTATGGCGTCTATGGCACGCCTCTGTGCATCGAGCACTGTGGTATAGACCCTTTTATGTATACCCTTGGGGCTACCTGTAAAGTATGTTCTGGTCTCGTCGGAACTATAGCCCTGGTAGACAACACCCATATCCACTATGAGGAATTCCCCTCTCTCTATACTCTTGCTGGATGGTGTCCCATGGGGCAGTGCGCTACGCTCGCCCGATACTACTATTATATCAAAAGACAGCCTCTCTGCCCCGGCCTTTCTTACGGTGCCCTCTATCGTCCAGGCGACATCCCTTTCGGCTCTGCCCACAACCCCTGCCTTCTCCATCCTTCTGAAGCCACGGCTTGCAATCCTTATGGCCTCTCTTATACTCTGAAGCTCTCCCCCGTCCTTTCTTGCCCTGAGCCTGTCAACCATGCCGGCCACATCTCTTACCCTTACCCCCTCAAGCCTCTTCTTCATATTCATCCACCTCTGGTGGCTCAATGCCCTGCCATCGAGCCCGAGGGTTCTGAACCCGTTTTTTTTTACAAACCCTGCAATATCCTCTGCCTCCTTAGAGTATCCTTTTATCCTCACCCCCTCTGTCTCTGTGCGTGCCTGAAGGGTATAGCGTGAGTCTGTAAAGAGCCAGGCACCTTTTCTCGAGATAAGAAGCTGTGCCGCACTCCCTCTAAAGCCCGAAAGATAGCGTATATTGGCAATGTCAGAGACAAGGAGGCAGTCTATCCCGCGCCTTTCCATCTCTTCTGTCAGGGTGGCAATCCGCTCTTTCATGGTCAGGTGAGAAGGTCCTCCCCTATGGTGCTGGCAAGTCTGCGCAACAGATACCTTCCCTTGCCCATATTGCCATCGTGCAGCAACACCAGTGCCAGAAAGTAGTCCCTTCCCACAGGCCTCACGACCACCCTGTTACGCTCAAGGGTTATTACCACCTCTTCCACCTCTCCGAGCTCGAGCAGTTCCGATGCCCTCCGTATCTCTGCCATAACCTTTCCATATTCCACGCCGAAGGACTCTATGTCGCAACTTGCGCCCTCTTTGATGTAGTCCTGCACAGCTATGCCATCCATGCCCATGACCGTTGCGGCATATCCACCCTCTACCCCTTCGACCACCTCTTTGAGTATCTTCTTAAAGTCCATATGCCCTATCCCCTCTTTTTTCTCCCCTTCTCTTCGAGCCTTCTCATCCTTTCTGTAAGCTCTCTGTCATCAGGGTTAGAGTCTGCCAGTATCCTGTATATGATAATGGCATCTTCCATGTGTCCCTGTCTCTCCAGCAGTTCTGCCATGGTGCGGGTAAAGAATATGTCGTCCCCTGGTTTCAGAACACTTCTCCTCATATCCCTACAATTGTTTAAAGTTATTAAAGAATACATCTCAAGTCAAGGCTAAACTTTGGCTCGTAGAAGATAGCCCCTCAGGGTCTCCGGCTCTACCTCTCTGAGCACGACGGTTCCTATTCTTTCTGCAAGCACGAACCTTATCTTGCCCCTTTTCACCTTCTTGTCGAGCCTTATGGTATCTATGATGCTTTCTGCATCAAGTTCCTCTGGCATCCTTACCGGGAGCCCGAGTGCTGAAAGCAGCTTTTCTATCCTCTCCTGTGTGCCCGCCTCTGTCATACCCATGTAGCGTGATAGTCCTGCAGCCATTACCATCCCGATGCCAACGGCCTCACCGTGTCTGTAGCTGGCATAGCCTGTAAGTGCCTCTATGGCATGGCCGAAGGTATGGCCAAAGTTCAGTATGCTCCTTAAGCCTGCCTCTTTCTCGTCTCTACTTACAACCTCTGCCTTTATGGCGCAGGACCTTCTTATGGCCCCTATTATGGGCTCGTCGAGGGAGAGCAGCCCCCGGGTGTTTCCCTCAAGGAAGCCGAAGAACCTTTCATCCCATATGACACCATATTTTACCACCTCAGAAAGACCTGCCCTGAGGTCTCTTTCATCGAGGGTCTCGAGCACATCCGGGTCTATCAACACAGCCCTTGGGTGGTAGAAGGCACCTATGAGGTTCTTGCCCCTGGGGTGGTTCACCCCTGTCTTTCCACCAACAGAGCTGTCCACCTGCGCAAGAAGTGTGGTGGGTATCTGCACATGAGGCACACCCCTCAAGAATGTGGCGGCCACGAACCCTGCAATATCCCCGATCACACCTCCACCAAGGGCTATAATGAGACTCGAGCGCTCAAGCCTTTCCGAAAGAAGCCTGTCGTATATGGTGGCCACAGTCTGGAGGTTCTTGTATTCCTCTCCATCTGGAACCTCCACCACCACCGGAAGAAAACCCTCTTTCTTGAGAGACCCCACAAGTCTCTCACAGTAAAGCCTGCCCACCGTTGGGTTGGTTATTACGG
Source organism: Deltaproteobacteria bacterium (assembly GCA_015492245.1). Lineage (GTDB taxonomy): Bacteria > Desulfobacterota > GWC2-55-46 > GWC2-55-46 > DRQE01 > DRQE01. The sequence continues at coordinate 54,404 of WGFM01000032.1, forward strand.
CACACCTTTCCGAGGGGGCCACACCCTTAACCCTTTTTCCTGCCTCATCGAGTATGCCCCGCTTTATGTATATCGGGTAGGACTCATCCACCCTCTTTTCAAGCCTTACCCGGAGTGTATCTTCATCCTTAATGAACTCCATGATTATATCTGCCACCTCTTCGGGGGTCCTATCTGTTGTATCTATCAAGATGTCCGAATCCCTGTAGGCGTCCTCTCTTCTTCGAAGAAGCTCCTCTATGGCCCTTCTTCTGTCCCTTTCGTTAAGAAGGGGTCTTTCGTCTCCACTGCCTGTGCGCTCGAGTATTGTATCCACCGTGGCAACGAGGCATACAAGGATACCCCACTCTTTGAGGAGCCTTCTGTTCTCTTCATCCACCACAGCCCCTCCGCCTGTGGCGAGCACAACAGCTGTCTTTGTTGAGGTAACATCCCTTATGACCTCTTTTTCGAGTGTCCTGAATAGGGGCTCCCCCTTCTTTTCGAATATCTCCTTTATGGTGAGGGCTGCCCTCTTCTCTATGAGTTCGTCTGTATCGATAAACTCAAGCCCTAATCTTCTGGCAAGCAGTCTACCCACAGAGCTCTTGCCTGTTCCCATGAACCCTGCAAGCACCAGATTTTCAGAACCTTTCGAGCTCACCAAGGTAGCCCCTTAAGTTTCTCCTTATCTCCCTTATGGAGTCTCCGCCGAACTTTTCCATGAACGCGGCTGCAAGCTCCATCGCCACCACTGCCTCTGCCACCACACTGGCCGAAGGCAGGGCGCACACATCGCTCCTTTCAACTGCTGCCAGGTGAGTCTTTCTGGTTGTAATATCCACCGAGTGAAGTGGTTTCATAAGTGTTGGTATGGGTTTCATGACAGCCCTTATGAGCAGGGGCTCGCCATTGGTCATGCCCCCTTCTATGCCACCTGCGTGGTTGGTCCTGCGGTGGTAGCCCCTCTTTGTGGTGTAGAATATCTCATCATGTGCCTTGGAGCCAGGTAGCGTTGCAAACCCGAATCCTTCGCCTATCTCCACCCCTTTTATCGCCTGTATGCTCATCACGGCCCCTGCAAGCCTTGCATCAAGTTTTCTGTCCCAGTGGACATGGCTTCCAATACCTGGTGGCAGGCCTGTGGCAACCACCTCGAATATGCCGCCAAGGCTGTCTCCGTTGCGCTGGGCCCTGTCTATCCTTCTTTTCATCTTCTCTGTAACATCAGGGTCAGGACATCTGGTATCAGATGCCTCGGCCCTCTCAAAGAGCCTCTGTGGTGGGAGGTCTTCCCCTGGTTCGTATCTTACCCCACCTATGTCCACCACCCAGCTGTATACCTCTATCCCGAATTCTTCGAGGAGCCTCCTTGCCACCGTGCATGCCGCAACCCTGACAGCGGTCTCCCTTGCGCTTGAGCGCTCGAGGATGTTTCGCACATCCTTTGTGAGATACTTCATCGCCCCTGGAAGGTCTGCATGTCCTGGCCTGGGGTTGGTGAGCATGGGTGCTCTACCCTTCTGGGGCTTCATTGCATCCTTCCAGTTCTCCCAGTCGCGGTTTCTTACAACAAGGGATATGGGCGAGCCAAGGGTTCTGCCCAGCCTCACCCCGGAGAGTATCTCCACCTGATCCTTCTCTATCTTCTGCCTTGCACCCCTGCCATAGCCCTGCTGCCTTCTGTGAAGCTGGGTGTCTATGTATTCGGCTGTAAGCTCAAGCCCTGCGGGAACACCCTCTACTATGGCCGTAAGGGCCCTGCCATGTGATTCCCCTGCTGTAAGGTATCTCAACATCTCTGACCCCCTTAAAAAAAAGCACCCCGCAGGGTGCATGGTGCTGAAAAGGTATTCATCGATACTACTGTATCTCCCCTTTCTTCAGTATCGTGGGGGTTATGAATATGAGCAACTCCTTCTGAGAGTCCGTAACCGATTTACCCTTGAAGAGCCATCCCAGGACAGGCAGGTCTTTGAGGAACGGCACACCCTGCTCTGATCTACTCATATCAGATACTATTATGCCACCTATGACGGTTGTCTCGCCGTCTTTTACCAGCACGGTGGTTGATGCCTCTTTCTTGCTTATACTGGGTTTTCCTGTGGCTGTCCGATATGTTCCTATGGCATTTCTGCTTGCCTTTATGTCCATGAGTATGCTTCCATCTGGTGTAACCTGTGGTTTTACGGTAAGGCTCAGGCTCGCATCAACAAATGTTGTCTGTGTGCCGGCTGCAGAGGTCGTCTCGAATGGAACAGATTCACCCTGTTCTATCTTTGCCTCTTTGTTGTTGAGCGTTACTATCCTTGGCCGTGATATGGTTTTTACAAGACCCTGTTTCTCTCCTGCCGAGATTCTCAGGTCGAGTATCAGTGGTGTTCCCTTGTGCTTGCCCACTATGAAACCGAGTGCACCGAGGGTGCCTGCGGTGCCGGCTGCCGGAAGGTTCACGGCATAGTTGGTTACACCAACATCTGCCGTGAAACCCGAGCCTTTGTCCTGAGATGTAACGCCTCCGCCCGCGAATGTGGCTGTCTGCTGGCTCGGGTACGGAGCGGCTGAGCCAAGCTCCGAGGTGCTTCCAAAGAGATTGTAGTGGAAGTCCGCATTGCTATCCCTTACATCCACACCCCACTGTATGCCCAGGTCCCTTGCAAAGCTTGATTCTGCCTCTACAATCCTCGTTTCTATGAGGACCTGGGGTATGGGTATGTCCACCTTTCTAACATACTCCTTCACCTCTCTGAGCACGGACTTTATATCCCTCACTATGAGGGTATTGGTGGTCTCGTGCACGGTTACACTACCCCTGTCTGAAAGCAGGCTCTGCACCTGCGGGGCTACACTCGATGCGTTGTCATAGTTCACCCTTATGAACTCTGTTACGAGCTCCTCGAGTTTTTTCTGGGCAGCCCTTGTGCGCATCTCCTCTTCCTTCTCCTGCCGTATCTTGTCCCGTGGGGCCACCCTTATGACATTGCCCTCTCTTATACTGTCCAGCCCCTTGGTCCTCAGCACAAGTTCAAATGCCTGCTGCCATGGCACATTCTTGAGCTTGAGTGTTATCGTGCCCCTCACATCCTCGGATACCACTATGTTTAGATCACTTATCTCTGCAAGAAGTCTCAACACATCCACCACCTGGGCATCCACCATGTTTATGTTGACCTTTCTGGTCTTGTATGCCTCGACAACAATGGGCTTCTCTCGGGCCTTCGCGGGGGTGGCATCTCTCTTTGCCGGCCTCTCCTCCCTGGCCTTCTCGGCAACGAGGACAGGGAAGTCTATGTATATGAAACCATCGCCTTCGCCAACATTGTAGGGTGTTCTGCCTGTAAGCCTTATGAATATTCTTCCAAGCTCTGGCCTTGTTGATGCCTGGTAGGAGCTTATGCTTATAACCGGTGTCTTGAGCTCTGTTGCATCAAGGGTTACCCTCAAATCCTCCGGTATGTATGCAGATGGAAGGTCCACTATGAGATTCTTACCCATCTTCGCCTCTGTTATGCGGAACTCTGGCTTGCCTGTTCCCTCTATTACGAGCCTTGCTGTGCCAGGAAGTTTCTTGAACCTTATGTCCTTTATCTCGACCCTTTCTGTACCCACAGTGGCAGTAGCCTCTACAGGGGCATTCTCTGTTGATTCAGCCTGGCCTGGCTCATCCTTCAGCCCTGAAACAGGCGCTGTGTCTTCTCCACCTTCGGCCTTCCTGAACCTTACGGCAAGCATGCCATCTTCTTTATCAACCATGTAGGAGGGCACAACGGGCTGTGGTGAATCAAAGACCATCCTTACCTTGTCAGGATGCACCCCAACCCTCATCTGCTCAATCACATCTGATCCAACCTGGAACTCCTTCTCAGCGAATGTGGCTCCAACACCCCATACATCGAGAACAACCCTCGTGGGGTCATCGAGCCCAAAGGCGTTGAAGTTTCCTATCTCTCCATCTCCCACGAGTGTTATGACCACCTCGCCATCTTCACTGTCTATCCTGACATCTGTAATGTTGGTTGCATCTTCCTGCAGAGGTTCTTCTACCCCTTCGGTTGCAACCACTGTGGTTTCAACGGCTACATCTTCTTCTGTCTTCTCTATGATTGTATTTACCTCATCTGCTGTCTGCGGGGCCTCTTCTTCTGGCACGGCCTCCTCACCACTCATTGCAGATATGTATACATCTCTTCTGAGGTCTACCAGAATACTGTTCTCTCCCGACTTCACCCTGTGGAGTATTCCCTGCCTCAGGCCTATCTCTATTCTGCCGATCCTTTTGTCTTCGTCTCCATATGTAGACGATCTTATCTCGGTTATATAATTGTTGTTAATCTCTATGGGGCTTTCCACGGTGCTCACATCCACCCCTGGCATGTCTATTATTATCCGTGGTGGGTCGGTTAGCTTGAAGGCCGTGTATTTTACGGGCCCATCGGTCTCCACCAGCACGGCATCTCCATCGCCCACCACACTTATTAGCTCTACCTTTGTGGCCTCCTCTGCGGCTGGTTCTGGCTCTTTTATACTCGTTGTCTGTCTTTTTGGTGTGCATCCCCCAATGGCAATGGCAATACTCACGAGTATCCCGACAAGACCGTTTAGAAAAAGCCTCTTATTCATAGGAACCTCCCCTTGTTCTTACGGGTAATAAACCCTCTTCATTTCTTCTCTGGCAGTGTTAGTTTCACTGTTTCAGTGGCTACAACATTACCTTCTGCATCCCGTATCTTCTCTTTGACCATCACGCTATCCATTGTTATTGCCACCACCCTGCCATCTTTTATGCCTATTCGGTCTCCTTTTCTTATTATGTATCGTTTTCCATCAGGTGCCCGCACCACAGCCCTTGGCTTCTTGACTCCTGTAACCACTGCAACGAGCCTGAACACCCCCACCTCGCAGCACTCAAGAGGTGTTTTAATACGCTGTTCCATCCTTTTAACCTTGACCTTCGCAAGGTAGCTCAGGAAGGGGTTCCTCTTGAGTCTCGTTATATCTATCTCCTCTTCCTTTTCTGTCTTCTCTGCTGGCTGTGGCTGTTTCTGTTCTACTATTCTTTTCTTCTGCGGCCTTTTGATCTCCACCTTTTCCGCCGCAGGCTCTTCTCCTCCGCAACCTGCAACGGCAAATATCAACAGTGTCAGCACTGCCACATATCTTTTGATACTTTTCATCTTCATCTCTTCTTTTCTGGTATAAATCTGAAGGTGGTTACCACGAACTTTGCCCTCAACATGGGCGCAAGTGATGTGCCCCCCTTTGTCAGGCTCACCTTTACGCCTGTTATGTTCACTATTCTCGAGAGCTTGCTTATTCTGTAACAGAAATCAAACAGACTTTCGAATGTGCCCTCCACCTCCATACTGACGGGCACCGCTGCGTAAAACCCCTTCGGCTTCTCTGGCAGTGGTTTGAAGAACAATATTTTAAGCCCAGCCTTTTTACCTGACTCGCTTATACTGTCTATAAGCCCTGGTATCTCCTTCTTGTCGGGAAGCCTCTCAAGGGCCTCTTTGAGTTTGATCTCAAGCTCCTCTTTCTCTTTTCTGTACCTGGGTATGTCCTGTGCTATACGCTTTGTCTCTATGAGTTTTATCTCGAGCCTGTCCATCCTGTCTCTGAGTTCTTCTATCCTGTCGAGCTGCGGGGAGATGAAGAACTGATAACTTACAAGCCCTACAAGGAGATTCACGCCTATGAGTATAAGGACCTTGTGCAGGCGTGGAAGCTTGAGCACCCTGTCGAGTTTTATGGTATTGACTATATTTTTTATATCTATGGCCATGCCCTACTTTCTTTCCACATTTATGGTGAAGCTTACTATGTCCAGCCCTATACCTTCGGCCTTTGTTCTTCTTGCAACCACCAGTTCCACCCTTTTTACATCACTGTATGCATCGAGTCTTCTCATGAATTCTGCCAGGTCTTCGTCTGTAGCCGCATTGCCATTGAGGGTTATGTTCTTGCCATCTTCTGAAAGGGATACAAGCCACACCTTTTTCGGTATGGCCTCGCTTATCTTGAAGAACAGTGAGACCGGCCCTGTTCTTGCCTTCTCGAGCTGGTTGACCACATCGAGCTTGCTTTGAAGCAGCTTTTTCTGTTCCTTTATCTTTGCAAGCTCTCCCACCTTTCTTTTAAGCTTCCTGAGCTCTGTCTCCATCACATCTATATCTTCCTCCAGCATGGATACATCACTTTCGAGCTTAAGGTAGTATGCCGTGGAGACCGCTATGACCATGGCCGTTATGAGCCCTGCCACTGTAAGCTGGAACCTTATGGACTCTTTCTTTTTTGCAGCCCTTACTGGCAGGAGGTTTATCCTTATCATCTATCTCCGAGCCTCCTTACTGCACAACCCACTGCCACACCGAAGCATGGTGCCATATCCTCGAGATACTTTGCATCAAAGTTCTGCGGGTTGTAGTTCAAGCCATTAAATGGGTTTGTGATCTCCACATCGAGCCCCACCTTTTCATTCATCAACTCTTTTAGTCCCTGTGTCTTTGCCCCGCCTCCACAGAGCATTATCCTGTGTATTACGAGACCCGGGTTGCCTGCTATGAAGAAGTCCACACTTCTTCTGACCTCCATGACCATGCTCTCTGATACCATGTTTACAACCTGTGCCACCTCATCCGGTGTCATGTCTTCCAGTTGTTTGCCCAGCTTGAGCTCTTCTGCCTCCTTGAACGGAATGCCGAAGTTTCTCTGCAACTCTTCTGTGTAGTGGTTTCCCCCCATGGGCACGGTTCGCGTGAATGTGGTAATCCCTCCTGCTATCACACTTATGCTGGTCACACTGGCCCCTATGTTCACCATCGTTATGTTTTCAACTGGAGGAATGGTGTAGTTTATCTCCATCATGTTTTCGAGGGCAAAGGCATCCACATCCATTATCATGGGGTTCAGCCCTGCCTCCTTGATGACATTTATGTAATCGTTTATGACATCCTTCTTGACGGCAACGAGCATTACCTCCATCTGCCCCTTTCCGCCAACACTCTCACCGAGTATCTGAAAGTCTATGTTCACCTCACTTATGGGGAACGGTATGTACTGCTCTGCCTCCCACTGGATGGACTCACCCAGTTCTTCCTCTGTCATGGCAGGCAGTTCCACCTTTTTTATGATGACCGAGTTGCCGGTAAGGGAGGACACCGTATCTTTTGCCCTGACCTTGTGGTCTGCAATAAGTTTCTTTATTGCATCTGTAACACTCATGGAGTCTATGATGGACCCGTCGACGATGGCTTCTGGAGGGAGGGGTTCGAAGCCGAGTTTTACAAGCTCCCATCCCTTCTTTGCCTGACTCAACTGAACCAGCTTTACAGAGCTCGAGCCTATGTCAAGCCCTATGACCTCTTTCTTCTTTAAGAAAGAAAGTACCATTATCAGTCGCTCCCGAAGACCTTGTCCTTCTCTGACAACCTGAACCCCAGTGCCTGTATAATCTTTCTCTTCGTGTCCATACGGCAGGGGTATCCTTTCTCGATTCGATCGATGGTAATGGGGGATACACCGGCCTTTCTGGCAAGCTCGGATTTACTGAGGAGCATGCTCTCCCTTATCTTCTTGAGATTGTTCTTTGCCTTCACCTTCATACTTTAGACCAACCGGTGTTTGCATTGGAAAAGGGGCAAAAGCTGCCCCTCTTTTTATGGAATCTGTAGTGATTTTATTTTATTAAAGCATAATTTGTCAAGACTTTTTTCAAATTAACATCAATTTTGTATAATTTAATATAACAACTATGGTGTCTCTATCCTCACCCTTCCGCTCCTTGAGGTTACAACCACCCTGTATCTCTGCGTGTTGTTGGAGTCCAGTATGCAGATGGTTGCCGCATCCGCGGTTCCGTTGGGATAGAAGGTTACATTTATATCCGTGTTGCCATCACATGCCTGCCCCGTTGCCCAGTTGACAGACTGATCAAGGCTCTTCCACGGCCCTACCTGTGTCCAGACGGTGCTTCCAGATGGCTCATTGCCCTCTGTAACCCTGTATCTTCTGCCATCCATGTCGAACTCCATCCTGTGCTCACGATTCTTCGTTATTGCAAGCTGGCGGGCAAGCCTTGATTTCGAGAGTATATCCCATGCGGCCTCCTTGTATCTTAAAGAACTCAACCATGTACTCACACTGGGCACAGCAATGGCTGCGATTACAGTCAATATGGCCATCACAACCAGCACCTCTACAAGGGAGAATCCCCTCTCGTCGTGCTCCCTCTTACTGGAAGGATATGGTGATGGTATATTCCTGATAGGCTCTGCCATCATGCCCATCCTCTGCTATTATTTTCACCCTGTGGGTGCCTGTCTGTGATGCATCTACAGGCCATTCTATAAGGCCATTCTGGTCTATGGTCATACCTTCTGGTGCGGCCTCGAGCCAGAGTCTTGTCCTGTCACCATCGGGGTCTTCTACCTCCACCTGATATGTGTACATGGTGGTCTTGAAGCTTTCAGGCGGTGCGGATACAAACATGGGTGGTGCGTTGCCCACCGTAACAGGGTCTGCGGTGAAGGGTTCTCCATAGGCCTCGCCGTCGTAGGGTGTTACGGTCAGCACCACCCTGTCGCCCCTTTTGAGTCTGTCTCCTTCCAGCACAGGTGCTGATACATCTGTCTGTTCCTCATCGTTTATCATCCACCTGTAGAGGTACTCCACTTCGTCTCCATCAGGGTCCTCGCCCTCTACCTCTGCGGTTATATCCACACCACGATAGACCTGCCCCGGGTTGAGCCTTATAGATGTTATCCCTGGTGGTGTGTTGCCTATAGTTACACTTGCGCTCTTCTCTACATTACCGGCCCTGACCTCTACAGATATGGTATCTCCCTTCTCTATGTATTTCCTGGGGAGCACATCCCTGTCTATTCCCTCTACTGGCATATCGTTCTTGAACCATCGGTAGCTGACCCTTTTCACATCCCCTTTAACCAGCGCCCTGAGGTCCTTATCCCTGGTGGGCTCTGGAGGAACTATCACAACCTCTATCTGTCCTGTGCCCCCCCTTGCTGCAGCCTCTCTCTGCTGGTTCACCTCTTTGTCATCATCCCTGGAGCATGCTGCAAGCTGCGTTACAATCAGGATCCATAGCAGAACCGCTCCCGCCCCTCTGAATACATCTTTTGTCATATCGCCTATTTGTGTCCCCCGCTCAAAAGAGTTTCATAAAGGGGTATCGGTGTCTGTCCTTTCTCTCGATGTAGTCTGGCAGAAGATATATTCTCTCTGCATCTATACTGCCGTCCTCCCTGAGCTTGCCTTCCACATAGAGCCATTTGTGTCCCCTCAGGTAGTAAAGGTCTCTTTCATGTCCGTAGGAGTTGAACACCCTTGTCTTCCCTGTTATGTTTATTACCAGGTGTTCATTCAGCACTATCCTGTCGCCAGTGTGCTCGGTTACGCCTCCCTGCAGAAACTTCCATGGTCTTTGCTTCTCTGCCACCACTACGCCATGGTTCAACAATACTCCCACCAGCAGCGATACCGCAAGTATCTTTTTCATCTTATCTCCCTCCAGTATACAGGTATGACGCTACCCATCTCACTTACCTCCGGGGTTGCCAGTGCACCACCCACACCTATGAGGGCAGAAATCCCAGATGGACTTATGACCATAACAACACCTGATGGAATGCCGGTACCTATGGTCTTTGACCTATCGGATGCATCCTTTACCACACCATCGGTCGTATCATTGGCAGTATTGTAGTTGTAGGCCGCCTCTGTTGTGAGATAGTCTATAGCGTAGAGTCTTGCCGTTCCCCTGTTGGCAGAGGTATTGCAGGGGTCTGTAGTGGTCTCGGCTGACGGGGCATATGTGGTAAAGTAGGCAACCTTGCTTATAACTGTCGCCTCTGATAGCATCTTCTCACCGGCGTTGTCGTTCAGCTTTATGTACCACCCGTATGAATTGTAGATATTTACACTACCGTTTGTGGCATCGGACAGGTCCGTCTCATTCACATGGGTTGTCTGTCCCACATCTTTCACTGCATACAGCCTGTCGACCACATCTGTACTCAGTGGATGTGCCCTGTCTCCTGTGCCGAAGACGATCAGCTCATAGCCCACCTCGAGTGTTACCGCTGGTTTGTAGAATATCTTCCTGCCCGTGGAGGCGTCTGCCCCTGGGTTGGACTTGAAGATTATCCTGCCGCTCCATGTGGTGGTATCTGTGTTTGCCACATCGAACCTCCACATATTACCCTCTGTGTCTCCCACATATAGTCTTTCGACGAACCCATCGGCGTCAATATCCACTGTGGCTATACGGCTCGGTATGGAGTGTGTGAGGTCTGTATCCTCAGCATTTGTATAGCCCCACACCTTGTGTCCGCTGTTGGTAAACGAGGGAACCCCGGTTAGGCTGAGTGTGGCTATCTCCACGGCATATACACCACGGCCCATGGTGTTTGTTGTTGGTGGTTCTGTATCCTCGTTGATGTTGTCATAGCCTGCGCCTATGAATGCAACCACCTTTGTAACCTTCTGCCCACCTGAGTCCACCTCCACATTGACGATTTCAGGGGTAGACCAACTCTCGCCAAGCTCCGAGTAGTCTGTGTTGTCTCCAGATGGGCTCTCGGTTGGACCTATCCTCCACAGGAACTGGGGTGTATTGGGGTCAGATACATCGAGTGCGTAGTACCACCTGCCACCCCTTCTCTCTCCGAACATCACTATCACCTTGTCTCCATCGGCTGTCTCTATGTTGCCGTCGTTATCTGCGTCGTACATGTAGGCCACAGGTGTTCCGTCCACATAGTATGTATGCGTGTTACCACTCAGGTGCTTCAGATAGGGCAAGAGATCCGGTGGTATGAACGCCCAGAGCTCTTCTCCATCGCAGTCCCTGAAGAGATGTAGCATACCATCGTTTGCACCCACGAATATCATGGTCTTGTTCTGTGTGCAATCGCTCTCGTCTGCCGTGTTGAAAGTTGCGTAATGGACCACAAGCGGTACCGAGTGAAGGATATCGCCGAGTATCCAGCCGCGCTTCTCTGTGGTGTTTCCGTTCGAGTCGCTATCGTAGGCATCCTTACCATGTACATAGTTTACGACCCTGTCCTTCTCGGTGCTGTCGGTAACATCGAGCAATGTGGGTGTAATGGCTGTGTTCGATGTGGTAAATGCGTTTGAAGAGTCGGCAAGATTCGTGCTCGTGCCGAGATAGGTGTATATGTTTCTCTCTGTCGTTCTCAGGAGCAGCCTCTCTCCCACTCCCCCGGCATCCACATCTCCACCATCTGCCACAGAGCTCCAGTAGGATACGGCGTTGTCCTTTATGCTTCCATCGGCATTGGTTGCAAGGTTGCCGTTCTTGTCCACCACATTGCCATCGTCGTCTATGCCGTATTTCTTGAGGTTTCCGAGCCAGAACGCACCGAGCTGGGGCTTGAAGAACCCCATGTAGAGTCTGCTTCCTGAAAAGGTTCTGTTCTCGGGACTCACTGGAAGCACTGGAGAGACGAAGGATGTGTTGTCCTCTATGATATTAGCAAATATCTGCCTGAGGGCCTCGCTCAAGCCTGCGGTTGAACCAGCCGAGTAGTATACACCGCCACCATTCTGGGCCGTTTCATGGAGGAGCTTCTCTGCGCCTGGCTGACCTGCAAGACCAAACCCTATCGTGTATGTAACAACCCTCTGCACACCCTGTGTCTTCGGATCCCCTGCTACATCCTGAAGCACATCGTTATCGTACATGTACTTTGCCACATCGTCCAGATAGTCTGAGCCCTGGTAGGAGTAGTCCTTTTCAGGGTCTCCACCTGGCTCGAAGCCGTCTCCATCACAATCACCGCTGTTACAGATGGTTCTAAGAATACTATCCCGGTCCTGTGTGGACATTCCGTCTGTTATGAGTATCACATAGTTGTTCTGACAACTGTACTCTATGGGTGTGGAGTATGAGAGGTTTCCATTGAATGCGGTTTCCTCCCCTCCGTAGTACATCATAGCCTCGTAGAGTGTCTCTGCGAGGGGTGTCCATGTATTTGCAACTATGTTGTTCAGCGTATATACCAGGGCCTCCCGGTTGGTTGTCGTACCCGTGAATATGGCATCCATGTCTTTTATGTAAGCGTCGTAGCCGTTGTACCCGTAGCTGTCTCCCACACCTGCGATGTGTCCACCACTGGAGGTGTTGAATATCATCAGTCCAAACTTCACACCAGTGGTGGTATTTATGAGGTTTGTTATGACCTCCTTTGCCACATCTATCTTTGGTCTCGTTCCACCTGCCTGTGTGAGCCAGTTTATGTAGTTACCCGTTGCGAAGCTCGCAGACTGCCACCACCAGCCTGCACAGCTACCGTTGGTTCTCAGCACACCCTGATATGTTCCGGATGTAAGGAGGGCGTTCTTTGCCGTGGCACAGCTTATGGTGTTCACATCGCTTATGTGGGGCTGCCATATCTGCTCTATCGCCCTCCATCTGTAGACCGTGTTGGTGCTGCATGGTTGTCCCTGGCAACTGTTTGTCTGTGGATATGTGATACTTGGGTCGTAAGGATCTCCCACTATTATGTCGTCGTTCATGCTGCCAGAGTTGTCGAGTATTATGAGCACATTGGGCTGGATCTGGGCTGTTGAGACCCCGTATATGGCCGTATCTCCAGGATACTGGTCCAGCGCCTTTGAATGGGCTGGCAGAAGGATGCCTATAATTATCAGTATCTTTGTCAGTATCTTTGCGCCCCTTCTCATAACCCACCTCTCTATTTTGACCGTTTGCTAATTCTTTGGCAGTATCTTCACCACCGTGGTCTCAAGCCTTACCCTCGAGTTTCCCGGGGCAGTGCCTTCAAGCTTTATCTCGTAGTAGTTTGCCTTGAACTTTGTAATATCCACCCCCGAGCCCTTTGGTGGTGGACCACTTGTGAGGTAGCGTACCGTTCCAGTTGCATCTGTGGAGCCAACCTTGAGGCTCACGCCCGAAAGGGGGATATTCACGGTGCCCGTGCCTATGGTGGTGTATATGTTGGAGTCCACCATGCCATACTCCACACCCCTCTCTGCTGCGTAGAATGCCTCTTCTTTGAGCTTGAGGTTTCGGGCGATCTGTATCTCAGGGGTGGTGGTGGACATCATCATGCTTCCAAGGACTCCCATGAGAAGCAGTATGATCATGACCAGCACAAGGGCTGTTCCCTTCTCATTCAGGATAAGTCTTCTTGCATGGACTTCTTTACCCATATGTGGCACTCCCTGTTATCTGTTTCTGAGCTTTACAACCGTTGTAAGCTCCCTTGTTCTCTGCCCGCCCATAACAGCCTGGGTCTTGGGTGATGCCGTGGCACCAGTAAGTGTAACCCTCATGGCCCTTATCTGTGAGTAGTTGGTGGTGCTGTCGAGCTCTGTGGTTGAGCCATCGAGTATGTATCGAAACTGCAGGTCTGTAATGTTTGTCGCCACAATGGAGCTCTCATCTGCACTCCCATTTACTATCCTGAACAGACATGTCTGCCCCGTGGGACACCCCGAGACCCCGGAGCCACAGCCTGTTGCAGGCCCAAGACAGTAGAGCACGGTGCCCGGATACTGCTCGGATGTGGTATCTCCTGTTCTAACTATAACAAAGCCCTTCTTGAAAGATATGTTGCTCCCGCTTCCAGAGGGCACAACTGTCAGGCCAGGAGTTACTGTATCTACTGTTGACACAGTATAGGTGGTGGACAGAGGTTCTGTCTTGTTGGTGGGGTCTATGATTCTTACCACATCGTTCACCGCGAAGCTGCCTGCATCCAGTGAGGAACTCACTGTAAATGTCATTGGCGAGCCCGATACAACATTGGTGGTAACATCGCCATCTATAACCCCATATACACTGACCGCAGAGGCAACGTTGAGGGTAACTGTATCCGAGCCCCCGGTGCCTCCACCATTAGATATGGCCGATACAGGATATGTTCCCCCTGGCACGAGGAAGCCCGCCTCCCTTATATCCCTGAGTATTGCGTCAACGGCTATCCTCAGGTTCTGCTGGACCTCCACGGTCTCCTCTTCCACATCGGTCATCCTGGCCTGTCTGTCATAGAGCAGCAGCACCGCAGATATGACTGTAATGAGTATTCCCATGACTATGAGGATTTCAACAAGGGTGAAACCCCTGTTGCAACATGCAGGGTGCAGACATGACCGTCTTCTTACCGGATGGCTCATCGTCTATATGGTCCTTCTGAAGCTTGTAAGTGTTATGGATCTACCTACATTACTTGTAACGGTTACATCTATCCGTGCCACCCCTACAACGGGATTGTTGGCATCTATATCGATTATGGCAGAATAGCTAATCCCCTGAACAGTCCTTGTGGTCGCAGTGGTATCAGGGTCAAGGTCATAGGTAACATCTGTCTGGTCTGAATCGAACAGGGTATCTTCAGGGCTTCTCGACATGATCTCATCCAGAACAGAATAGGCTACGGTGGTCTCAACGGTTATGCTCTGTGCCATGCGGTTGGAACTCATGCCGGTGGTGAGTATGGTTGCCGTTGCAAGAAGCCCCACGGCAAGTATGAAAAGTGCTATCAAGAGCTCTACAAGGGAGAAACCCCTCTCTCCTCCTACATCCGCCACCTGAAAAACCTCCTTTACAAGGGATATGGCTATCGAACAATATTGCAATATGCATGCCATCACAGAAGTGTCTGATTTTTAAGTATTATTTCTGACTGGAGAGACTGAAAAGGTATGAAATCTTTTCACAATCCGTAATTTTTTATCTTGTAAAGGAGTGCCCTGTGGCTTATCTCAAGCAGTCTTGCCGCCTTTGTTCTGTTGCCCCCTGTTATCTCGAGGGCCTTCTTTATGAGCCTTTTCTCAAGTTCCTCCTCTGCCCTCTTTATGGAGAGTGGAGGGTAGCTCCTTTCGGTGTCTCTGTGGTCCTCGTCCCTGTCTTCTCTGAGTATGGGCAGGCTTTCTGGTGTGATGGTATCTTTGTCCTCGAGTATTACGGCCCTTTCCATGACATTCTCCAGCTCCCTCACATTGCCGGGCCAGTGGTAGGCCAAAAGTAGCTCCATGGCCTCGGGGCTCATGGCCCGAATCTTCTTTGCGTATCTGTTGCTGTAGCGCTCGAGGAAGAAGCCTGCCAGAAGCTCTATGTCTGCCTTTCTCTCTCTCAAGGGGGGCACCCTTATGGGTATCACATTTAACCTGTAGTAGAGGTCTTCACGGAACCTGCCCTCTTTTATCTCCTCTTCCAGGTCCCTCGATGTTGCGGCTATGACCCTTACATCCACCCTGGTGGTCTTTGTATCGCCAACCCTTCTCACCTCTCCTTCCTGGAGCACCCTCAAGAGTTTTACCTGCAACTCCCTTGGCAGTTCTCCCACCTCATCGAGGAATATGGTTCCCCCGTCTGCCTCCTGGAAGAGTCCTGCCCTTGTTCTCACCGCATCTGTGAAGGCACCTTTCATGTGGCCGAAGAGCTCACTTTCCATAAGTCCCTCTGGTATTGCCCCACAGTTTACAGGCACAAAGGGGGCATCCCTTCTTCGGCTCTTGGTGTGTATGGTTCTTGCCACAAGTTCTTTTCCCGTGCCTGTCTCGCCTGTTATGAGCACCGTTGTGTCGTAGTCTGCAATCCTGTCTATGAGGGCGACTATATCGAGCATCTTTCTATCCCGTGCATAGAGGGGAGGATATTTCTCCATGTCCTGGCGTTTGAGCCGCTCGTTTTCCCTGCGAAGCCTTTCACGCTCCTGAGCCTTGCGCAGTGTAAGTATTATCTCGTCGGTCTTGAAGGGTTTCGATATGTAATCATAGGCACCGAGTTTCATACACTCTACGGCAGTATCTATGGTGCCGTAGGCACTCATCATTATGACGGTGGCATCTGTGCCCTTATCCTTGAGTCTCTTGAGGAACTCGATCCCCTCGATTCCTGGCATCCTTATATCGCACAGTATGAACTCGAACCCTTCTTTCTCGAGCACCTCGAGGGCAGCCCCAGCGCCCTCTGCGCAGACCACATCATAGCCCTCCTTCCTGAGCATGATCGAGAGCATGTGGCGCATGGCCTCTTCATCATCGATTACCAGTATCCTCATCCCCTGTCCTCTCTGCTGGAAGATATACGGTGAACATGGTGCCCTCTTCCTTAGAGCTTTCCACCCTTATGTCTCCTCCGTATGCCTTTATTATGTCTCTGGCAACAAACAGTCCCAGGCCTGTACCCTTTCCACCCTCCTTGCTGGTAAAGAAGGGCTCGAAGATTCTTTCCATATCCTCCGCTGGTATGCCACAGCCAGTGTCCTTTATGCTCATGTAAACGAGCCTTCTCTGTTCCACCTCTGGTGAGAACACAGGGTCTCCCTTTCTTCTGCTTCCTGGTGGCATCGGGTGGCGTTCTACTCGCTCGCCTGTCGTAATCTCTATGGTGCCCCTCTCATCCATGCTCTCTGCCGCATTGAGCAGAAGGTTTATGAAGACCTGCCTCAGCCTTGACTCATCGATGATAACACGGGCAAGCCCTGGTTTCAATCGGCACCTGACATCTATATCCTTGAATTCCCGGTGGTGCCTGAGAGAGGAGAGGGCATCCTCCATGACCGGGTTTACATCCACAGGTTCTTCCCTCTTTGCAGGTGGTCTGGAAAGGCTGAGAAAGTCCTTGACAAGGCCGTCTATCCTCTCCATCTCTCTGATGGTTCTTTCGAGTATCTCCCTTTCTTCCTCTCTGTCGAGCCCTCCTTTCTTGAGTATATCCAGATACCCCTGCACCGCTCCAAGGGGGTTGCCCACCTCGTGTGCTATGCCTGCTGCAAGGCGCCCCAGGGAGGCGAGGGTCCGGCTCTTGAGGAGTTCTTCCTGTGTGGTGGCAAGTTCACGGTTTACCCTGCCGAGTCTTCTTATCTCCTCCTCCATCCTTTCTGCCATGGTGTTGAAGGCCCCGGCGAGGGACCTTATCTCGTCAACACCGTCTACCTCCACCCTTTCTTCCAGTCTTCCGCCTGCTATCCTCGTTGCTGCAGCCTCAAGCCTCTTTATGGGGGCCACCACTATACGCCTCAGGAAATAGACCCCCACACCGATTATAATGACTGCATCCAGCACTATGTATAGCAACACAAACCAGCCTGTTCTCGCAACCTCCTCTTTTATGGCTCCAAGTGGCATGGTAAAGAGCACCCGTCTTGTGCCACCAGGGCTTATCTCCACATGGAGCCTTTCCCCCACCCCCATGATTATACCACCACCTTCCATGTAGACCCTCACCCCTTCATCTGCGAACACGAGTCTTCCCCTGGGGGTCTCTGCCCTGCCCTCTTTGAACAGAACCCTTCCCGAGGCATCTGTGATGAGAATGTCCCCTATATCTGTCTCCTTGAGTATACCGAGCACCTTTATCTGGAACGATGCATCCTGTGGTCTTGCCTGCTGGCGGACAAGCCTTGCAACAAAGCCTGCCTCCTCCACCTTGTTACGGATGGCATTGTTCTCTATCATCTTTATGCTGAAAAGCCCTATGAACCCTATGCCTGCCACGGCTATAAGGGTTATGGCACCCACTATCTGTGAGTGTATGCTTCGCATCCTCTCTTTCATATCGCACCAATAAGGGTCAGATACCACTCCATGAACTCTCTACCGTAGAGAAGATGGAAGAGTGCGCCCCCTGCAAGAAAGGGACCGAAGGGCACGGCATACTTGCCGTCCCTGCCGTATGCAGCAATGAGCAACATACCGACAACAGAGCCCACGAAGGCACCACCTATGAGGGTTACCACAACCCCCTTCCACCCTGTAAACGCCCCTATCATCGCAAGAAGTTTCACATCTCCTCCTCCCATGCCCTCTCTGCCTGTTGCAAGAAGATAGAGCCATGCCATGGCAACAAGCACCCCGCCGCCTGCCACAACCCCTGCGACAGAGTCCACAAGGCCTGCCCACACACTGTCTGCAACAAGGCTCCTTGCCACGATACCGGCCACAATGCCGGGAAGGGTTATAACATCAGGTATTATCTTCAACGAAAGGTCTATGAATGTAACCACTATGAGTGCAGAAGAAAAGATAGAGTAGACGAGAAAGCTTCCTGTAAGCCCGAACTTTAAGAACAACGCCACAAAGACAACCCCTGTGAGTGCCTCCACAACGGGGTATCTCATGGATATTGGGTCGCCACAGTTTCTGCACCTGCCACCAAGTATGAGGTAGCTTAAGATGGGTATGTTGTCATGGAAGGCTATACCCTTCCTGCAGGCTGGACATGCAGAGCCCCTGAACACTATCGATTCTTTACGGGGGATCCTGTGGATGCATACATTGAGGAAACTGCCTATGCATGTGCCGAAAAGAAATACCAGTATGGTAACGAGGGTTCCAGACAACTTGATTGTCAAAGGGTTTCGGGAAGATAGTCTTTTCTTACATTCTCTACAAGTCTTATAATATCGCCTGCAATCCTCAGGGCCTCCCTGGCGTCTCTGGAGGTAAAGACCTCTGCGGGTATACCGCCCGGTATGGCATCGGGAAACCGTGAGGTCTTGTAATAGAGGTCGAGTCTGCCTGCAGGTTCTACAAGGTCCTTGAAGCTCTCGTTGTAGGTTATGGCCCTTTCCAGAAGCTCCACCACGGATCTGGTCTCCTTTGTGTCCTCCTTGTTGAAGAAGAGGAATGCCCTCAATGCCTTTCCTGCTGCCTGCTGTGCCCAGAAACATGTTGCGAAGAAGTATCCACCCTCCAGGTTCCATTCTGCCGCCTTCATGTCGTACTCCGATTGTCTGAGCCAGCGGTCTGCTTCCTTGAATACAAGCTCCATGGCTTCTAACTCCTGTAAGAGGCGTTTATCTTTACATAATCACAAGAGAGGTCCGTTGTCCAGACCTTTGTTGAATACCTGCCGCTGTTAAGGTCTATGACTATGTCCACATCTTTTCTCTTAAGCCTTCTCTTTGCCTCCCTCTCCCTGACCTTTCCTGTGGCAAGCCCATCTTCCACTATCCTGACCCCGCATATCTCTATGGAGACCCTCTCGGGCCTGAACCTTATCCCTGCCGCCCCAAGTGTTGCCATTATTCTACCCCAGTTGGGGTCTCCACCAAAGATGGCGGTCTTCACAAGAAGCGAGTTTGCAACCCTCTTTGCCCCCCTTCTTGCCTCCTCACCACTTCTTGCCCCCTTGAGCTCTATCTCCACAAACTTTGTTGCCCCCTCGCCATCCCTGACTATCATCGTGGCAAGCTCCCTTGCCACCTCCGTCAGTAGTTCCGAGAAGAGCCTGTAATCCCCTGCATTCCTCCTTACTCTTACCCCTGATGCCCCGTTGGCGAGGGCGATGACAGTGTCGTTTGTTGACATCTCTCCATCCACCGTTACGGCGTTGAAGGAAGCCTCCACCGCCTCTTTGATCGCCCGTTCCAGTAGGGCTCTGGAGAGCTCTGCATCGGTTACCATGAATGCCAGCATGGTTGCCATGGAGGGCTCTATCATCCCCGCACCCTTTGCCACGCCCAGCATGTTGATCCTGCCGGAAGAAAGCCCTATGGATGTATGCACAAGCTTTGGATGTGTATCGGTTGTCATCATGGCCTCTGCACAGTCGAGCCAGCCAGAAGGGGACAGAGCCGAGACAAGCCGCGGAAGGGCCTTTACTATCCTGTGTGTGGGAAGCCTCTCTCCTATAACACCTGTGGATGCTGCAAGAAGGCTGCCCGTGGGCACACCCACTGCCCTCTCTGCCTCTCTTACTATCCTTTCTGTATCCTCAAGGCCCTGTCTGCCTGTACAGGCATTGGCACATCCACTGTTTATTACGATGCCACGGCCTCTGCCCCTGGCCATCCGTTTAAGGTCGAACTCAACAGGGGCAGCCCTTACGGTATTCTGTGTGAAGACCCCTGCAAGGGTGCACTCTCTATCACTCAAGATGAGTGCAAGGTCCTTTCTTCCCCTCTTCTTTATACCTGCCCATATACCGCCTGCCCTGAAGCCCCTGACCTTCGGTGCCACCACCTTATCTCCCGCAGCACTTCTTGTACTTCTTCCCGCTCCCGCATGGGCAGGGCTCATTTCGGCCCACCTTCTTGCCCGCCCTTCTTACAGGCTGGGCCCTGGCATTCTCTGTAGCGGTTGCCTGGGGCTCTGTGCCTCTTGAGAGGGTTACATTCTGAGGACCTGCCCTCTCCTCGAGCTCACTTACAGCCGCCTCTTCCTGCACCTCCACCTTGAATAGCCTTCCCGTAACATCTGCCCTGAGGCGTTGAATCATCTCTGTGAAGAGCTGGTAGCCCTCTCTCTTGTATTCATTGAGCGGGTTCTTCTGCCCGTAGCCACGAAGCCCTATACCCCCTTTGAGGTGGTCCATGGTGAGAAGATGATCCTTCCACAGGGTGTCCAGGGTGTGGAGCATGATAATCTTTTCCACATGCCCCATAACATCATCACCTATACGGGCCCTCTTCTCTTCATAGTGTTTCCACAACCTCTCGAAAAGCCTCTCAGAAAGCTCCTCTCTATCCCTTACACCCCCGAGTTCATGGGGCTCCATCTTTATTGCGAACTGGCTGAACAGGTGATCACAGAGTCCCTTCAGGTTCCACTCTTCAGGAGACATCTTCTCTTCTGCCACAGAGTCCACCATGTCTGCCACAACCTCTTCGACGAACTCCCTTATCATCTCGTGGAGCCCCTGTTCGGCGAGTATCTGCTTTCGGTATTCGTAGATGGTCTGGCGCTGCTGGTTCATCACATCGTCGTATTCAAGGAGATGCTTTCTTATATCGAAGTTGTGGGCCTCCACCTTCTTCTGTGCACTCTCAACGGCCTTCGTTACAAGGGAGTGCTCTATGGGTGTGTCCTCTTCCATGCCGAGGCGGCCCATTATGGCGGCAACCCTGTCGCTGCCGAATATGCGCATGAGATCATCTTCGAGGGATATGTAGAAGCGTGATGATCCAGGGTCTCCCTGCCTGCCAGAGCGTCCACGGAGCTGGTTGTCTATACGGCGGGACTCGTGCCGTTCTGTGCCTATTATGTGGAGTCCTCCGAGCTCGAGGACCTTCTTCTTTTCCTCCTCGCATGTCCGCCTTGCCTCTTCGTAGGCCCTTTTGTAATCTTCTGTTGTATCGTCGAACCCTGCCTTTGCCTTTGCAAGAAACTCGGGGTTTCCACCAAGGATTATGTCCGTGCCTCTGCCGGCCATGTTGGTGGATATGGTTACGGCATGGAGTCGACCTGCCTGTGCAACTATCTCTGCCTCGCGCTCGTGATGCTTCGCATTGAGCACATTGTGGGACACACCCTCTCTTTTGAGCATGCTGGAAAGTTTTTCAGAGTCCTCTATCGAGATGGTTCCCACAAGCACGGGTCTGCCTGCCTTGTAGCACTCCCTTATCTCCCTTACCACTGCCCTGAACTTCTCCTTCTTCGTCTTGTAGATGAGGTCTGGATGGTCATTCCTTATCATGGGCCTGTGGGTGGGTACTACCACCACATCCAGGTTGTATATGGCCTTGAACTCGTGTGCCTCGGTGTCTGCGGTGCCTGTCATGCCGGCAAGTTTTTCGTACATCCTGAAGTAGTTCTGGAATGTTATGGAGGCAAGGGTCTGGTTTTCGTTCTCTATCTCCACCCTCTCTTTTGCCTCTATGGCCTGGTGCAGCCCATCACTCCAGCGCCTTCCAGGCATGAGTCGGCCCGTGAACTCATCCACTATCACGACCTTGCCATCCTTTACCACATAGTCCACATCCCTCCTGAAGAGCACATGCGCCCTGAGTGCCTGGTTCACATGGTGTAGAGTGTCTATGTGGCGTGGGTCGTAGAGGTTGTCTATCTTGAGAAGCTCTTCCACCCTCTGCATACCCTCTTCGGTAAGATGGACCTGCCTTGCCTTCTCGTCCACCGTGTAGTGAAGCTCCCCGTTGAGAAGGGGTATTATGGAGTCTATCCTGTAGTACTTGTCCGTGGATTCCTCCGCAGGCCCTGATATTATGAGAGGGGTCCTCGCCTCGTCTACAAGGATGGAGTCGACCTCGTCAACTATGGCATAATAAAGTTCCCTCTGGACATAGTCTTCCAGTGAAAACTTCATATTGTCTCTCAAGTAATCGAATCCGAACTCGTTGTTGGTTCCATAGGTTATGTCTGCATGGTATGCCTCTTTTCTTGAACATGGGCGCAGGTGAAAGTGGCTTTTGTCCTCGCCCCTGTAGGTGGGGTCGTATATGTAGCTTGCCTCGTGCTGTATGACACCGACGCTGAGTCCCAGTGCATGGTATATTGGGCCCATCCACTGGGTATCACGGCGTGCAAGGTAGTCGTTTACGGTTACAAGGTGTGCGCCTCTGCCTGCAAGGGCGTTGAGGTAGAGTGGAAGGGTTGCCACGAGGGTCTTACCCTCTCCTGTCTTCATCTCTGCAATCTTGCCCTCATGGAGCACCACGCCACCTACGAGCTGCACATCGAAGTGGCGCATATCGAGCCTTCTTCTTGCGGCCTCTCTTACGAGGGCATAGGCCTCTGGAAGGATATTTTCGAGGCCCTCACCGTCTTTTATCCGCGTTCTGAACTGCTCGGTAAGGCGCAGGAAATCCTCGTCCCTCAAAGAACGCATCTTATCTTCGAGGGAGTTTATCCTCTCCACAATGGGAGCCATCCTTTTGAGCTCCCTGTCGTTCTTTGTGCCGAAAACCTTCTTTAGAACAGAACCTATAGCATTTATCATAACTTCTATCTTACCATATATAAAAGAATAATTCCAACCCCTCCGTGATGGTAAAAGAAAAACCCTGCAACAGGCAGGGCAGGATTCTGAAAGTTACATGGAATGCATGGTGTATCAGTTGAGTATGTATCTCAAGGGGTTTACATGAACGCCATTTGCCATGACCTCGTAGTGGAGATGGGGGCCTGTGGACCTGCCAGTGTTGCCCATCTCTGCTATGACATCGCCCCTTTTGACCTTCTGACCAACCCTCACGCGCACCTTCGATAGATGGCCGTATCTGGTCCTTATCCCGTATCCATGGCTTATCTCCACCACCCTTCCCAGGGAGGCCATCCTTGTAATCCTGGTTACAATGCCATCCGCAGGGGCGATGACATCCGTGCCAACACGGTTGGCTATGTCTATGCCCTTGTGCAGCTGAACTCTGCCGGTAAAGGGATCACGCCTCTTGCCAAACCTCGAGGTGAGCCACCCCCTTGTGGGCCACACAGAAGGTGTGGAGGCAAGAAGGGCTGCCTGCTCGAGCAGGAACTCCTCGAGCTCGGTGAAACTTCTCTTCTGGAGCCTTGCCTCCTCCTCGAGCTGGTTAAGGTCCGAGTGCATCTTGCCCACAAGATCATCCTTCGCCTTGCCCACATTGAGGAAATATTCCTCCGTGCCGGTCCCACCCATGCCAAGAATCTCCTTGTCCGTGGAAGACGGGGTCTCAAGGTTGGCTATTATACGAAGTTTCTTGTCGAAAATCTGCAACCTTACAAGACTCTTCTCGAGACCGTCTATCCTTGTAGAAAGCTTCCTGAGCTCTATCTTCTGGGCTGTATTCTCCCTTCTGAGTTTGTTGAGCTCCTGCACCTTGAGCGCCATGTTCCCGTAGTCCACTACCACATAGGCAAACACAAGGAACATCAGAAGGCCAACCACCTTGCCAGCCCTGTAAAGTCTCTCAGGAACCCTGTACTTTCTGGCCTTTGAGGAGTCAGAGGGAAGGACGAATATGGTCAGGAATCTCTTGTCAGACTTCTTCATTTCAGACTACATCACCTGGCTGTTTTTTTGTGAAGCAGAAGTCCCTTGGCTTCTACCATAAATTGCACAAAAACCCGTGAATGTC
Source organism: Deltaproteobacteria bacterium (assembly GCA_015492245.1). GTDB lineage: Bacteria > Desulfobacterota > GWC2-55-46 > GWC2-55-46 > DRQE01 > DRQE01. Next base: position 78,187 of record WGFM01000032.1, read on the forward strand.
AAGATTTTTTGACTCTCCAACCCTGCTACTACCACAGAATGCCTCCACCACATGCCCCGTGCAGCATCTACCCGCTCTACATCCTTCTCATCCACATATCCTGCTTTACCAGATTCTTCAAGCCTGTGCCCTGTCTTGATATTCGGCAATGTGGTGGAAATTCTGGAATATCTCCATCGAATATCCAGTGGTGAAACATCTTCTCCAACCGGACAGCTTGTGGTTGACAATGTGATAAGAAGTTTCTTATTATAAAACCTCTGGCAGTACCGGATAATATCACCATGAAGAATAGCTTATCAGAGAAGACAATATCCCTTTTTAACGGCCTGTCGACAGGACAGAAGCTTCTCCTCATCACACTCCTTGCCCTCATGGTGAGGCTCTATATAATCCTGAATGCCGCCACAATATCGGTTGACAGTGCGACAGACCTCTCTCTTGCAAGGGCGTTTGTCGAGGGAGACTACCTTGAGGGTGTGGACATCGAGAGACCCCCCCTCCATCCACTGCTTGTAAGCCTTCTGTATCCGCTCACAGGAGAGCTCGAGCTCTCTGCAAGGCTTGTATCCCTCGTCTTTGGCCTCCTTGTAATACCCCTTGGGTTCCTGTTGGGAAGAACCCTGTACGATGAACGGACAGGGCTTCTTACGGCATTCTTCATATCCATACATCCCTACCTCATACGCTACTCGGGCGAGACCCTCAGGGAGACCATATACTACTTCTTTGCCCTCGTTCTTGTGCTGGTGGGCATGAAGGCCATACTTAAAAAGAATGCCTACCTTATGTTTCTTGTGGGAGTCATTTCGGCATTTGCCTATCTCAACAAACACGCCTCCATAGGGTTCCTCATCGTATTTTCCCTCTGGATTGCACTTTACAATATCCGTAACATCGGGGAGGACTTGACAAAGAGGGCATGGCTCATACTGTGTGGCTGGATGGTCTTCATCGTAGCAGCACTGCCCTATCTTCTGTTCCTGAAGCAGGAGACCGGAAAGATAACCGTCACGGGGAAACTGCCATACTTTTCTCCGATCCACGCAATATGGACCACCCTCACATTCAAAAACGACAGGCTACTAACATTTTTGAGCCACTTTCCTGAAGCCCTCTCCATACCGTTCTTCATACTCTTTGTGGCCTACATCGTGGCACGCTACAGGGATGGTTTTACAGAGAAAGAGAAGTTTCTGCTCGCCCTCATTGTGGCATACTCGGTGGTGCATCTTTTCGTATTGCCTGAAAGACGCTACCTGGTGAGGCTTGCCCCACTCGAGCTTGTGTTTGTAGCCGCTGGCTTTGTAATCTTCGCAGAATGGATAAAAAAGAGATACCACAGGGCAGGGACATCAATAGTAATGGCCACCGTTATATTGCTTATAGTGGCCCAACTTGCACAGGGGCTGACATCTCTCCAT
>WGFM01000033.1 GCA_015492245.1 Deltaproteobacteria bacterium
GATTACGAGCAGGCAGCCAGGGAGATGCTCGACAGCAAATGGGCAAGACAGGTTGGCAGAAGGGCAGAGAAGCTCGCAGAGATGATGAGGAAGGGATGAGACACTCAGGCGTTGAGACGGCAGAGGTAAGGCTCCATGTGATGAGACTGCCCGACGAGGTGCGAAGAGAGATGGGTGGCAGGGTGAGGGACTCGTTACAGTTCGTTCTTGTGTGTATCGAGGAGAAACGCCTCGAGGATGCAAAGGACGAACTCTTTGGCCTAAAGGAACTTTTGAGGAGGTTCGGGCTATGATAGGCAAACTGTTCAAGTGGGTTGCAGGGGCAGGCAGTGTGAAAGAGAGATTGGATAGTGTGGGCAACCTTGCAAAGGATATCAGGGTTGCCCTGACTGGTGAGCTCCCGCCAGAGAAGCGTGCAGAACTCGAGGCGAAGCTTGCGGAGATTGAAGGAAAGATACGAGAGGGGCAGATTGAGATAAACAAGATAGAGGCGAGCAGTGGCAAGCTCTACCTTGCAGGGTGGCGACCCTTTGTGGGATGGATGTGCGGGATAGCACTGTTCTGGAACTACATACTGTTCCCCTTCGTGGGGTGGGCAATGCACGTGTGGATGACAGGGGAGGTAACAGAGATACCGAAGCTGGACACGGGCGATTTGATGGCACTGCTGTTGAGCTTGCTTGGATTTGGTGGAATGAGGAGTTTTGAAAAATTCAAAGGCGTGGAGCACAGGAGGTAGAGTCATAGCATATCAATCTCCCTATGGGTCTGTTCTATCTTTATATGGGCATAGTGCCTTAAAGTTACATCAATGGAACTATGCCCCATATACTCGCTTATGAGCCCAATGTCCACTCCCCTTTTCCGCAGGTGAGATCCAAAGGTCTCGCGAAGGACCTGGAGACACACATCTTTAGGATTTATCCCCACCTGCTTGGCTATCAGTTTGAGTTCGCGGTTCAGGTTGTTAACCCGTGGACGCCCGCCCTGTGTCTCGAAGAACCACTTTTTACCAGGCTTGTGTTGGAGCAGTATCTCTTTGAGTTTAGAATGTAACGGAATTATCCTTTCCTGATGGTCCTTGATGGGGTTTTCGGGCTTACTGCGGACGATTATATGATTTTCTTTAAAGTTTATGTCCTGCGGCTCAAGGTATCTCAATTCATTCGCCCTGAGTCCAGCGTAATATGCTGTTGCGTAGATAGGAAACAAGAGCGGGCTTCTTTCCCTTGCTCTATGCAATAGTTTTTCTATCTCCTCGAAACTCAAGGATCTAAATATCTTTCTGGTCGGTTTTACCTGTTTTACCTTGTTGGCAGGATTTTCTTGTATATATCCTTTTTCTACTGCATAGTTTAGGAGGGCTTTCAATGCCCTCAAGTTTGACCTTGCGCCACCTGGAGACACACTGTGTCTCGACTTATAGAAGTTCTCCACACAAGCGATGTCTATCTCGTGGACATAGTTAACTCCTTCTTTCTCGCAGTGAGCCAGAAAGAACTTTGCTGCCCATGCATACCACTCTTTTGTCCTCTTTCTGTGAACGCGAAAGTTTATATACTCTGTAAATACTTCTATAACAGGCTTATTGACCTGGAGCAGTTTAGAATTGTGGCGGAATTTTGCCTCACGCAGTTGATATTCGCTCAGAAGAAGTTCAGCTGCCTTGCGCGAAGTTACCCGTAATGACCGTTGCACAGTGCGCCCGCCTTCTTTGTAGCCTATCCACCAGGTTCTTCCTCGTTTATAGATATACGCCATTGCCAGTGTAAGTATATTGTAAGTCAAAAAGGGAAAATAGGGGCAATTTAGGGCAAATATAAACAAATAACGGCATGATGTCAAGAGCCATGTTGCAAACAAAAAACCCTTGATATTGTTGCATTTTTTAGCAATATCAAGGGTCTGACAAATGGTGCCCCCGAGAGGACTCGAACCTCCGACACACGGATTAGGAATCCGTTGCTCTATCCTGCTGAGCTACGGGGGCAGGCATCTCTAAGAATTATAGGAATTATTACATTTCCTGTCAACAGGTTTGTCCTGTCTGTTTGGGGGTACATGGGCTGAGTCGCCCCAATGGATAGAGGATTTCCTTTGACACCACCACAGGCTTTGTGGTATCTTTTCTCTGGATTTTCAGGTTTTTCTTATCGAGGCCATCTGGTTCCCTTGGGAGGGATTGAAGGGGAATCCCGTGTAAATCGGGAGCGGGCCCGCCACTGTAACCGGGGACGAACACCGCTACGATGCCACTGGGTGCGTGTTGAAAAAAACACCCGGGAAGGCGCGGTAAGTAGGACGAACCGGAAGCCAGGAGACCTGCCAGATGGCCAGAGAGATGAAAAAAAGCTGTTCCATTTCTTCGAGGAACGAGAAATGGGAGGATGCCTGCAGGCATGCCTGCTCAAGCCTTCTACTTGTCTCATGCCATACCCACAGGTTCCTTCCATGTTCTCAATATCCTTTGTGGATAGACTCTTATGGGAAAAGATTGCAGATGCATAATGGTCCAGGGAACTGGCTCAAGTGTTGGAAAGTCCATCATCGTGGCAGCCCTGTGCCGTATATTCAGGGAAGATGGGTTCAGGGTGGCCCCTTTCAAGCCACAGAACATGTCCCTCAACTCCTTCGTTACAGCCGCAGGGGGTGAGGTATCAAGGGCACAGGCGGTGCAGGCAGAGGCCGCAGGAGTAGAGCTTACCACGGACATGAACCCCATACTGCTCAAGCCTATGAGGGACAGGGGCTCACAGGTCATAGTGCACGGAAGGGTCTACGGGGTGATGGATGCAAGAAAGTTTCAGAGTTTCAAGAAGGTGGCAAGGGGGTTTGTCATTGAAAGCTTCAGGAGGCTTGCAGAAGACCATGAGATAATCGTCATAGAGGGCGCGGGCTCTCCGGCAGAGATAAACCTGAGGGAAGATGACATCGCCAACATGGGCACGGCACACATGACCGATGCACCGGTGGTGCTTGCGGGAGACATAGACAGAGGCGGCGTGTTCGCCTCCATTGTGGGAACACTCGAGCTTCTTTCACCACAGGATAGACAGAAAATAAAGGGATTCATCATAAATAAGTTCAGGGGAGACATAACCCTTCTTGCCCCGGGGCTTGAGTTCCTCCAGAAGAGGACAGGGCTTCCGGTAATAGGTGTTGTGCCATTTCTTGATGATATATACATACAGGAAGAAGATGGGGTGAACCTGAAGGAGAGGCAGAGAGAGGGTGGCACCGTGGAGGTTGCCGTAATACAGCTGCCACATCTATCCAACTCCACAGACTTTGAGCCCTTCACCCTTGAAGATGATGTAACATTGAGGTATGTGAGGCCCGGCATGCCCATAGGAAGGGCTGACATACTCATAATACCCGGCACAAAGAACACCATAGAGGACTTGAGATACCTCAAAGAGAGGGGCTACCCCAATGAGATACAGGCCCACATAGAGCGGGGTGGCATACTCATGGGCATATGTGGAGGATTTCAGATGCTGGGCAGAACCATCGAGGACCCCTACATGGTGGAAGAAGGCGGCAGAGAAGAAGGCCTCGGATACCTGCCCATGGAGACACGCCTTGAGCCAGAAAAACTCACCCAGAGGGTGAAGGCCCGTGTGGCAGGTAGCCTCGTTGCAGAAACTGACATGGAGATAACAGGCTATGAGATACATGCAGGCAGGAGCACAACTGCTACAGCTCTGCCCCCGCCATTTGTTATCTACAGAAGGGGTAGTAAAGATGTTAACATACCCGATGGATGCATCAGTAAGGACGGCAGGATATGGGGCACATACATACATGGCATATTCGACAATACACGCTTTAGAAGGGCCCTCATAGAGAGGGTAAAAAAGGGCAGGGGACTTTCAACAGCTGGTGATACACCTGAGATGGACTATAAGGCAAGGAGCGAAGAATCTTACAGAAGGCTTGCAGGGTGTGTAAGAGACAGCCTCGATATGGAGCTCATCTACCAGATGATGGGGCTACATACATCGAGCATCGGGGCAGGAGTAGAGAGATGAAAAAGAAGGGAGTGCTTCTTGTCGCCCATGGAAGCAGAAGAGAGGAGGCTAACCAGGAACTCCTCGGCCAGCTCGAAAGGCTCCGCCGTTACTACCAGACCTCTCTCATAGAGGCGGGCTTCATGGAGCTTGCCCAACCTGGTATAGACGAGGCAGTTAAGAGACTTGTGGACCAAGGGGCAGAAGAGATCGTGGTGTTGCCATTTTTTCTCTTCAGGGGTATGCACACAACAAGGGATATTCCCCAGATGGTAAGAGAGTCTGTGGCCAGACACGATGGCACCATGGCCGTAAGACTCCTGAAGCCTGTGGGAACCCACCCCCTCATATTCGATATACTGAGAGAAGAACTCTCCGGTGAGCTCGCCACCCCTTCCACCATAAAAGATGTTCCACCCCACCGTATAGAGGAAGAGAGCATGACAATAATAGATGGATACATAGAGGGCTTCGAGATACCAGAGGATGTAAGGGCTGTGGTAAAGAGGGTTGTGCACACAACAGGGGATTTCGAGTATGTAAAGAGCCTTGTGTTCGGTGGAGAAGCTGTTGAAAAGGGGATAGAGGCATTGCGCAGGGGGGTAGGCATATATACCGATGTAACGATGGTCAAAAGTGGTATAAACAAGAGATACGGGCACAGGGTGGTCTGCGTGCTCAACGAAGAGGGTGTAAGAGAGATGGCAGAGCGTGAGGGCATAACAAGGGCTGCGGCATCCATTATAAGCCTCTCGGAAAGACTCGATGGCAGTGTGGTTGCCATAGGCAATGCACCAACCGCATTGTTGAAACTCGTGAACATGGTAAAGGAAGGCAGAGTAAGGCCCGCACTCGTCGTTGCCACCCCTGTGGGGTTTGTAAACGCAAGGGAGGCAAAGCTATACCTTGAGACCCTTGAGTCTACCCCTTACATAACAAATCGTGGCTTCAAGGGTGGAAGCACAGTGGCTGCCGCCATAGTGAATGCACTGATAAAGATGGCATTCGAAAGATAAAAAAACCATAAGGAGGTACCGGCTTATGAGAGAAGAGGCAAGAAGAGGAGAGAGGAGTATCTATCTCGTGGTGTTGCTCTCGGTGGTTGTGCTCCTCTGTGCATTTGCGATGATACTTATCGTATATGGTGTGGACTCCATCGCACCTGGTGTGCACGATGCCTACCATGACTTCAGGCACACCATCGGTATGCCATGCCATTGAGACCCTTACAAGGAGGTATGAAGGATGAGACTCAAAGACGGACTTGTAGCAGGACTTGTGGGGGGTACCCTGTGGGGTATACTCTCCATGGCCGTAAATGGCATGACAGGCATATTCCCCTTCGAGCATCCCTTTTTCTATAACCTTGTTATGTTTGCAACAGGTGGTGCCCTGTTCGGTATCGTTACAGGCGCCCTTTTTGTTGCATCCAGGGCCGTGTTACCACTGGATTCTGCCATCCTCAGGGCAACGATCGTGAGTGTGTTCGTATGGATGGTCTTAAGGGGTGGGGGGCTCGTGCTCTCTTACATGAACCCCTACAGGTATCATGCCGTGTTTGTGGAGGCCCTCCAGGGGCTTGCACTCTCGGTGTTCCTCGGGATTATTGTGGGTATGGCAGTAAGGTTCAAAGAGAGAAGTGTTATTACAACCTGAAACAAATGGGGACATGTCTTATTCTGTGGCATATACCACCGGCACATATACGGCAGGAGCTGTGAAGGCCGCGCTCCTTGCACTCCTTGAGGGGATAAGCCCTGTGGAGGTGAGCGTGAGGCTGCCACAGGGTGGTGTGGCAGAGATACCCGTCAGAAGTGTTAGCATACATGAGGGTGTGGCTCGATGCAGCGTGGTCAAGAAATCAGTCGAGAATGAAGACCTCACCCACAACCTCGAAATCGTGGCAACTGTCTCTTTAAGGGAAGATGGAGGGATAGTCATAAAGGCAGGCGAGGGGATAGGGGTTGTAAGAAAGAGGGGACTGCCTGTGCCCCCAGGAAGCCCGGCAATAAACCCCACACCAAGGCGCATGATAATAGAGACCATACGGGAGCTTACAAAGAGAGGGGTGGATGTTGTCATATCCGCACCCGGGGGTAAGGAGATAGCAGGGCGCACATGGAACCCCAGGCTCGGCATAGAAGGGGGTATATCCATAATAGGCACCACAGGTATGATGAGGCCCAAGTCTGCCCCTGCATTCAAGGAGAGCATACTGGCACAGCTCAGGGTTGTTGAAGAAGAGGGCGCAGAGGAACTCATAATAACCCCTGGCAATATAAGTGAACAGGCAGTGCTCACCCTCTTTCCCCATAAGGTTACAGGCGAGATGGTCCTTCAGGCAGGGGACTTCCTGGGATTCTCTCTCAGGGAGGCATCAAAGAGGGTGGGAAGGATTATCGTTGCAGGCCATCCTGCAAAGCTTGCAAAGCTCATAGAGGGTTACTTTCAGACCCATTACAGCCGTTCGCCCCATGCAAAGAAGATGGTGCTCCAGTTCCTGAAAAAGAGGGTCGACAGTAAGAGGTTTGGTGCCCTCATGGAGCTACCCACTGTGGATGGCATAATACAGGCATTGAAGAAAGACTCCCTCCTACGGCCATTCGATGAGCTGGCAGAACTTATAGAAGTCAAGATAAAAGACTATATTGGTAGAACCAGGCCTGTGCCCATATTGTTGTTCGACATGGAGAGGGCCCTTATAGGGTTATCGAGGTCTGCAAGGCTATGGATAGGGAAAGACTCTACATAGTGGGCTGTGGCCCTGGGACACCTGATATGCTCACCATGAGGGCAAGGTCTATTATAGAACAGGCCACGGTCTGTGTGGGGGCAGAGAGGCTCCTTGAAGAGCTGGTGGACAGGGTGGGTGGTAAAAAGGTCCTGCCCCTTAGGGGCAACTACTCAGAGGTGCTCAAAGAGGCAGAACTTCTGTGGAAAGAGGGTGAGAGGGTGGTGTTCCTGGTCTCTGGAGACCCCCTTCTCTACAGCCTCGGCACGATGGTGATAGAGCGGTTCGGTAGAGACCATTGCGATGTCGTGCCAGGGATAAGCTCTGTCCAGTATGCCTTTGCAAGGCTTAAAGAGAGCTGGAATGGCTACATGGTGGTAAGCCTTCACGGTGGTAGAGGGGTAGATGTAAGAAGGCTCTTCGAAGAGGGCAGAAACCTTGCGATACTGCTCGATGCAGGGTGTAGCCTTGAGTCTATCAGGGCCATGCTCGAAGGGCTCGACCTCAGTGGCTACAGATTCTTTATGGCCGCCAACCTCTCTCTGCCTGATGAAAGGGTTGAAGAGATAGGCCTTGATGAGTTCCATAAAGGGGATATACCTTCTCTGAGCATACTCATAGCAGGAAGGAATAAGGATGGGTAGGTTCTTCGGCGTGGGGCTTGGCCCCGGAGAGGCAGAGCTTGTAACACTCAGGGCATACAGGGTATTGCAGGCCGTGGATGTAATCTTCGTGCCCAGGGCAGAGGGCAGCCCCGATGCCGCAGCAGAGAGAATCCTGGCTGCACTGGACATGGATAGCGGGAAGTTCTATCCTGTAAGTTTTCCCATGACAGGCGATGAAGCCACACTACAGGAGAGATACCGCCACACAGCACAGTGTATACTCAAAAGGCTTGGGGATGGAGATGTGGCATATGTAACCATAGGAGACCCCCTTCTTTACAGCACATACATATATCTTCTCGATGCACTCTGTTCCCTTTCATCGGGGATTGAGATGGAGACCGTCCCCGGGATAACATCCTACAGTGCCGTGGCAGCAAGGTTCAACTATTCTCTTGCCGAAAGGTCAGAGCGTGTCTGCATATACCCTGCAACAGGCAAGATGGATGAGCTCGAAAGGGTCTTACTCTCTAACCATACCACCGTTATAATGAAGGCAGGCCGATGGCTTGAGGATATAATGGCGGTTATTGAAAGGCTGGGGCTTACTGGCAACACAGTGTTTGCAAGCCGCCTTGGGCTTGAAGGGGAGAGGCTGATGGACTTTAGGAGAGAGCCCTTCATCCAGAGTGCCAGACCAGAGGGCTATCTTTCCACCATAATAGTAAGGAGGAAGCGGGGTTGAAGGTATATTTCATAGGGGCAGGCCCCGGGGACCCGGAGCTTCTCACCCTCAAGGCAAAAAATATAATAGAGAGGGCAGGGATTATTGTCTATGCGGGCTCGCTTGTAAACCGCGCCATTGTGGATGAGTATGGCAGCAGGGCAGAAAGGGTATACGACTCCTCGGGGCTCACCATAGAGGAGCTAAAGGAGATATTCAGGGAGGCAGCCTCCCTCGGGCTCGATGTTGCACGCATACACTCAGGGGACCCTTCCATCTATGGCGCCATAGCCGAGCAGATAGAGATGCTCGAAGAGCTTGGCATAGAGTATGAGGTTGTGCCAGGTGTCAGCTCCTTTCAGCTCGCAGCAGCAAGGGCTGGAAGGGAACTTACCGTGCCGGGGCTATCGCAGACGGTGGTGCTCACAAGGGTGTCTGGCAGGACACCCGGGCCATCGCTCAAGGAGCTTTCGCAGCAGATAAAGACAAGGCCAACCCTTGTGCTCTTTCTCTCCATCTCCATGATAGACTCCATAGTGGAGGTGCTGAAGAAGGCCTACAGGAAGGATACCCCTGTGGTGGTTGCACACAGGGTGGGCTGGAAGGATGAAAGGATGGTTGTGGGCACACTCGATGACATAGTGGCAAGGATAAGACCCCTCTCCATGAAGAAGACCGCCCTCATAATGGTGGGAGAGGTGTTTGGCAGCAGGGGGGGCAGACAATCCAGGCTGTATGCCCCGGGGTTCAGCCATGGCCACAGAAAAGGAAGATGAAGACCGCTGTAATAGCGATAACAGAGGAAGGGCTCGGGATAGGCGAGCTTCTTGCAAAAAAGACAGGCTTTGACCTCTACGCGCCGAAGAAGATAGGGGCCCACAGGGGTAATGTTGCCTCTTACGACACACCTACCTCGAAGCTTTTGGAGAGGATATGGAGCACATACCGTGGGTTCGTGTTCATAATGCCAACAGGGGCTGTGGTGAGGCTCATAAAGGGACTCATAAGGGACAAACACAGAGACCCTGCGGTTGTTGTTATGGACGAGATGGGCAGATACGCCATAAGCCTTCTTTCGGGCCACGAGGGTGGTGCCAACAGGCTTGCCGCACAGGTTGCACGCATATACACAGGGGCAGAACCCGTTATAACCACAGGCAGGGAGGCAAAGAGACGGCTCGTCGTGGGTATGGGCTGCCGCAGGGGGGTATCGGTGGATACACTCGATGAGGCCCTAAGGGAGGCACTCACACTTGCAGCCAGAACCATCGAGGATGTAAGGCTCATAGCCACGATAGAGGCAAAGAAAGATGAGGAGGCCATACACACCCTGTCCGAAAGGTTGCAGATACCAGTGGTGTTCGTATCAGAAGGCCTTGTAGCCTCTGTGGAAGAGGGGTTCAAGAAATCAGAGGTTGTGAAACGAAATATGGGCGTATACTCTGTGGCAGAGCCCTGTGCAATGGCTGGAGGTAAAAGATGCACCCTGATACTGCCAAAGACAAAACTGAAGGGCTGCGTAACGGTGGCCATAGCAGAGGAAGGCTCTTTGTAGCCGGTATAGGCCCCGGAGGGGTTGAGCACATAACCCCTGCAGTGAGAAGGGCTATCGAGGAGTCTACAGTGGTTGTGGGCTACAGCACATACCTCTCCCTCGTAGAGGACCTCGTAAGGGACAAGACCATCTATTCCTTTGGCATGACCCAGGAGGTGGAAAGATGCTCCCTTGCCCTGAGGCTTGCAGGAGAGGGCAGGGTTGTAACCCTTGTTAGCAGCGGAGACCCTGGCATATACGGTATGGCAGGGCTTGTGCTCGAGCTTGCCAGAAAGCACCCCGTGGATGATATAGAGATACTGCCCGGTATAACGGCCATAAGTGCCTGTGCTGCACGGGTGGGTGCCCCGCTCATGCATGACTTTGCGGTGATAAGCCTGAGTGATCTGCTCACCCCATGGAATGTTATAGAAGAACGCCTCGAGTGTGCAGCAAGGGGAGACTTCGTCATAGCCCTCTACAACCCGAGGAGCAAAAAGAGAACAGAACACATAGAAAGGGCAGTCCAGATCATAAGACGCCATAGAAGCCCCACCACACCTGTTGCCGTAGTTACCAGTGCCTTCAGAAAAGGTGAGACGATCATCCTTACAGAGCTCGATGATGTCGCAGCACATCCGGTATCCATGCTCTCGGTGGTCATCGTAGGCAACAGCCAGACCAGAAGGGAGGGCAACTACCTTGTAACACCCAGGGGGTATGACAGGAAGTATGAAGAGGTTGTGGAGTAGCAGGGGGCACAAGGTGGTTTTGCTGTTGACACCCCTCGATTATTGGTATAATATGAGAAAATTCATGACATAAGTCAACAATACAATGGATATAAATCCAATCAAACGAGGAGGGCAGTAGCATGGCAGTAAACACTGTTGACGAGGCAAAGGAGAGGATAACCCAGTGGCTCAATGAGAATGGTCATCAGATAAGACAGGTGGATGACAACTATGCAAACTTCCACTTTGAAATCGACTACCCCATGGGCACGATGAAACGCCAGAGGGTGATACAGCCCAAGGATTATCCAGGGCTCATTCTTCTTCTAAGTGGTGTTGCGATAGCCGAGGACCACAAGGAAAGGCTATCGAAGATGTCAGAAGAGGAGAGGGTAGAATTCTACGATTCCATAAGGAAGGATCTATTGTTCCTCGACAACAGCTTCGATATGAACACAGACCAGAACGGCATAATCCAGCAGATACAGTTCTCATACGAGTTCTACTTCGACAGCCTCACCAAGACCCAACTCTACAGGGGCCTGCTTCTGAACCACCGCACACTTCTCTACATAGTAACCATATTCAACGAAAAGTTCGGCATACCCAACATGCCGGAGATGAAGACCCCGCCAACGGCAACAACACAGTAAGGGAAGCTCTTCTGATACAGGAGGAAAAACAAAGGGAGAAGGCATCATAAAAACCTTCTCCCTTTTTGTCTCATGTTCTTCTTACAGGATGGTGTCATGTGGCCTGATGTCAGTGTCCACAGCAGCTGTCATCGCCCTTCGAGGTAAGGGCCTTTATTGCCAGTATCTCGGCATCCATCTTTCTTCTGTCCTCAGAGAACGGCGAAAGCCCTTTTGCCTTTCTGTCGCCAGGCTCAAGTGGTATGTGGGCATCTTCGAGCTCCTGCATCTGCTTTAGAAGCGTTTTTCTGTCCTCTTCCTCCAGGTGGTCGTCGATGAGGGTGAAGAACTCCTCGTCCTCTTTCTTTATGTGGTGTCTCAGGTTGGCTATGAGGGAATTTACCGGGCCATCGAGTATCTCTCCATCCTGAAGCCCACAGCGGAAACCATGGAGTATGGAGATGAACTCACGATGGTCCTCCTTCATTATGCCTATTAGTGCCGGTCCCATGGGGATTCTGTCCTCTACAAGTGGGAAGAGGGATTCTTCCTCCTTCTTTATGGAGTGCAGTATTATGTCGTTTTCAAGATGTGCCGTTGAGAGCCACAGGCCTTCTATGTCTCGCCTTCTTACCTGGTCCTCTATGAGCTCGAGCCTTTTGAGCACTTCCTGGTGTTCCGAAGAGAGCATCTTAAGTGGGTCGTTCTCTGCGGTTCTTTCCTCTCCACTGCTCTCTTCTTCATCCAGTGCCCTGTTCACCTCAACCACCCTGAACTCCTGTGCATAACCCATTCTGCATATGTCGGCAGGGCTTCTGAAGGTGTCCTCTGAGTCCGTCCTTTCAGATAGTTTACTGAACTCCTCCTCGTCAACCAGTATCTCGCCCTTCTTGCAGAACACCTGGCAGGAAGGGTGCAGACAAACATATTTTACCCTTAACATCTTTTCCGTGGCTGCCTTCACCGTATCATCTCCTTTTTAAGGCTGTTTGTTGTTGTATCAGTTGAAATCTTATCAAAATAACTGTTCAACTTCAATCTGTTTGTTCCCCCCCTTTATGTGGCCTGTAGGTCTTTATTACAGAGCTGTCCACCTCCACCCCCCTGCACCCAAGAAGATCAAGGCAGTCCACCACCGCAGGGAATATGGCAGGCAGGCAGTCATCGATGGCAGAGGGCTTGCCGGGTAGATTCACCACGAGGGTTCTGTCATTGTATATGCCGGCTGTCTGGCGGGACAGTATTGCGGTGGGCACCTTCTTGTATGATACGGCCCTCATGAGCTCGCCAAACCCTGGCAGTATCTTCTGGCACACACTGAGTGTTGCATCTGGGGTGATGTCTCTCGGTGCAGGGCCCGTGCCCCCTGTGGTTACGATAAGCTGGCAGCCATCCACATCTGAAAGACTGCGAAGGGTTCGCACCACAACATCCTCATCGTCTGGCACTATCTTCTTTACAGCCTCCCAGCCGCCTTTGAGAAACCTTCCGAGGAGTTCCTCCACCCTTGGCCCCCCCAGGTCCTGGTATTGTCTGCGTGATGCCCTGTCAGACACTGTAACTATGCCTATCCTGAGTATGGTCTCCATGCTTCTATACCTCGTTTACCGGTGGCCTTTCCTGGAAGCTCTGCACACTGAGGAGCTGGCACAGGGCACTATCGCCCTCCTTGAGTTCATCACACTCCTGGGGAACTATGAGCAACCCATCTGCACCCACCACATTCATGAGTATGCCGCTACCCTGTCTGCCCGTAAGCCTTGCAACCGTCTCTGTGGGGGTGTTCTCTATCCTCACACGCACAAAGTTGGTCCTGCCCTTCTTGTCCTTTACCGTGCCACCCACTGCAACCCTTACGGCCTTTCTGAACAACCTTTTTGCACCGAGCATCTTCCTTATGGCAGGCACCACGAAGACCTCGAAACACACCATCGCAGATACAGGGTTACCAGGCAGTGCAAAGAGTGGAACCCCTTCCTGAGATATGCCGAATGCAAATGGATGACCAGGCCTTATGGCAACACGCCAGAACTTCATGTCTATGTCGAGCTCCTTTATGGTCTCCCTTACGAAGTCATGATGCCCGACAGAGACCCCACCGGATACCACCACGGCATCGTAGGCCAGTGCCCGGGAGAGTTTTTCCCTCAACTCTTCCTTTCTGTCCCTCGCTATGCCCGCAAGCTCTGGCACCGCCCCTGTAAGAGAGAGCTGCGCCATGAGGGTGTAGCTGTTGGCATCCGGTATCTTGAGGGGAGAGAACTCATCTTCCAGCCCTTCGAGCTCGTCCCCTGTGGAAAGCACTGCCACACTGGGGCTTCTTCCCACCCTGACGACCTTTTTCTTCACCATGGCCAGGATACCCACCTCTGCAGGCTTGAGGTCTGTGCCTGTATGGAGCAGGGGTTCTCCTTCTCTCAGGTTCTCACCCTTCCTTCTTATGTCTGTGCCACGGGCTGAAGTGGTGAGTATCTTTACAACCCTGCCATCGGTGTCCGTGTCTTCAACCCTTACCACCGTGTCAGCACCCTGTGGTAGCGGGGCACCTGTCATTATACGGGCTGCCTGGCCACTTTCCACTGCCCTCTGGGGCATGGAGCCTGCCTTTATGTCGTCAACTATGGTCAGTATTGCCGGATTCTCCCGAGATGCCCCGCCTATATCCTCGCTCCTTACTGCATAGCCATCCATGGCAGATACATCGTAGGGTGGATGATCCCTGTTCGAATATACATCCTCCAGGAGAACCCTTCCTGCTGAATCGAATATGGACACCTCCTCTGCTCCACAGGGCCTTGTATGCTCCAGCACCGTTTTTATGGCCTCAGAGACGGTCTTCATCACGCACCCTCCCTCAAGATTTTTTCAACCACCGCCATCTCCTGTGCGGTATCTATGTCGATGAATGTGGCAAGTTCTGGGTCAACAGCTGAAAGCTCTTCTTCTTTTACACAACAGGCTGTTATATGTTTCAACCTGATAAAATCTTTGAGGTTTCTTTCACCACCCTGGATATGTTCTTTCATGGGCTCAAGGAGTGCATCTCTGTTGTAGAAGGCACAGAGTGGCTGTATTCTGCCCCTTGCCACGGGGATAACGCAGTGGTTATCCCCTCTTCTTTCTGCAAGGTAGCGGATGAGTTCTCTTCTTACAAGTGGCATGTCGCAGGCTATGGCAAAGAGCCATGGTGTGTCCATGGTCTTGAGGGCTGTGTATATGCCTGCAATGGGGCCTTTCGGTTCCATGCAGTCTTCTATGAAGGGGTGGGTGGTGAGTCTTTCGAGGGGGTGCGGCCTTTTTCTTACCCCTATGAATGTCTTTCTGAAAAGAGGGGATACCACCTCGATGACCCTTTCTGCAAAGGATCGCTCAAGAAGGGGTGTGGTGGCCTTGTCTCTGCCGAACCTTGAGGACTCCCCTCCTGCAAGCACCACTGCGCTTGCGTCTTCTATTATCTCTTCTTTCTCAACCATTGTCTTCATTGTTACAGCTTGCAGGCCCTTATGGAGAGGTGTCTTGTAAGGAACGAGGCTACCTCCTCCGGGTCGTTAAGGTTCAACAGGGGCACCATCTGGTCCTGAAGCCTCATATCTGTTGCGATGGCTATAAGGCCCTCCGAAGGGCTAAGCGAGGGGCTGTCAGAGATGCCGGCCCTTACCACTTCTATCTTGTCCAGCCTTGCCTGTTTGAACCCTTCCACTATGACGATGTCCATATCCTGCATGTACGAGGCGGCAATATCCTCTGGTTCACACTCTGCTGGGGTGTCCATAACAAGCTGCATCGAGGCCGGGCCTGCAAAGACGCTCTTTCGTGCACCTGCCCTTTTGTGTCGCCAGCTGTCCTTGCCCGGCATGTCCATGGGATGGGGGTGGCAGCTGTGCTTTATTGTGCCCACCTTGTGCCCCTGCAGACTCAATGTGGCCACGACCCTCTCCACCAGCGTGGTCTTGCCTGCACCACTGTTTCCAACTATGGCCACTATGGGTGGGGTTCTACCCATGATTCTCCCTCTGGTGTAATCTCCTTCTTCCACAGGGGCACAGTATTTTTGAGTGTGTCTATGCACCAGCTGCAGGCCTCGAATGCCTCCTTGCGGTGTTCGGAACCCACCACTATGAGCACTATATTATCACCTGCAGGTATGCGGGCCACCCTGTGGACTATCCTTACATCTATTATGTCGAACCTCTCGAGGGTATCCTGGCGGAGTTTTTCCATGGCCCTGAGTGCCATGGACTGGTATTGCTCGAACTCAAGGGATTCTATCCTGTGCCCCCTGGAGAAATCCCTTGCCACACCACAGAATGTAACGACCGCACCTATCCTCTTCGAGGTGGACTTAAGTGCCCTTACCTCCTCTTCCACAGAGAAGTCCTCGGTCTGTATCCTTACGGGCTCGAGCATAGCCATTCAACCTCCTGAAAAGGGTGGCATTACTGCCACTGTATCGCCATCGTGGACGATGCTTTCTTTTGAAGCCTGCTCTTCGTTTATTGCGAATAGAAACTCTCCCTCTGGCAGAGAGGGCAGCCTTTTTCGAAGCTCTTCGATAAGCCCTTCTATGGTTACAGGGGTCTCTATCTCGAGGCTCATCTCTTTGGTGCCTGTCTTCGTTGCAAGCACACCGAAAAGGAGCACCCTTATCATCCCTCTTCTCTCCTCCAGTGCCCGCTTCTGCCGCCCTGTTTCTCCATGAGCCTTATGTCCTGTATGGCCATGCCCCTGTCCAGGGCCTTGCACATGTCGTATATGGCGAGCAGTGCGGTTGCAACGGCTGTGAGGGCCTCCATCTCAACCCCTGTCTTTCCCACACACCTGGTGGTTACAGTTACATCCATGTAGGCCCTTTCTCCATCCATGCCATCTTCAAAATCCACCTCTACCGAGGTAAGCCCTATGGGATGGCACATGGGTATTATGTCAGGGGTTCTCTTTGCACCCATTACAGCCGCCACATTGGATACTGCAAGCACATCGCCTTTCTTTACAGCCCCTTCCTTTATCTTCCCGAGGGTCTCAGGGTTCATGAGGATTCTGCCCCGTGCGGTGGCAACGCGCACGCTCTCCTGTTTTTCCGATACATCCACCATCCTTGCCCTGCCCTTGTCTGTGAAATGGGTGAATTCAGACACATCTGCCTCCCTGCGTGTTAGTAAGAAACAAGCGGCATGAATACTATGTTGTCCTTCTTCTTTCTTTCGCTCAGGGTGCCCTCGTCGAGCTCGAAGACCCTGTCGCCAAGGTAGTGTATCTCTGCATAGTCATGCGAGACCATTATAGCGGGTATTTCCCATAGTCTCTGAATATCCTTGAGAAACTTTCTGAACTTTGGCCTGAGCAGTTTGTCCACTGCACTCAGTGGTTCATCGAGCAGCAGTATGTCCGGTTTTCTCACCAGTGCCCTTGCCAGCGCCACCCTCTGGGCCTCTCCGCCCGAGAGTTTATCGGGGTAGCTTGACAGAAGGTGTGTGAGCTCCAGTTCTGTGGCAAGAAACTCTATGTGGTGAGTGAGCCTGTCTCTTTCCCATCTTTTTAGGGGGAAGAGTATGTTCTGTTCTGCTGTAAGCCAGGGGAACAGCGCCGGTTTCTGAAAGACAAACCCTGCGTTTCTGCTCTCGGGATGGAGGAATGTGGATTCATCCTGGAGGACCCTTTCGTTCAGTGTCACCACTCCATGGTCAGCCCTTACAAGCCCTGCTACCATCTTCAAGAGCGTGGTCTTTCCGGCCCCGTTTGGTCCTGTAATCATTATGAAGCCTTGTTCTACCTCGAGCTCTACCTTCAGGGTGAATCTTTCGAGTCTTTTTGTGAGCCTTAACTGGAGCATGGTTCATCCTCTCTTCATATCAGTATCCTCTCCCTTCGGTTAATATAATACACACAGGAGAGCACTGTAAAGGATATTGCAAGCAGTATGAGGGACATAACCAGTGCCTCGGTGTAGTTAAGGGTTTCCACACTCTCGTATATCGAGATACTTGCCACCCTGGTAACCCCTGGTATGCTGCCACCCACCATGAGCACAACCCCGAACTCACCAAGGGTATGGGCAAAGGCAAGCACAGAGCCTGTTATTATGCCTCTTCTTGAAGCAGGTATTATGACCCTGAAGAACACCCCTGTCCTGGAGCAACCAAGGGTTCGGCCTGCATCGATAAGGGTTCTGTCCACATGCTCGAAGGCATTCTGCATGGGCTGTACAGCAAAGGGAAGACTGTAGAGTATGCTTGCCACAACGAGCCCCTCGAAGGAGAATGCCAGAGGCTGGCCGAACATATCGGTGTAGAATCTTCCAAGGGGTGAGTGGTTGCCCATGGCAACGAGCAGAAAGAAACCCAGCACCGTTGGTGGCAACACTATGGGCAGACTCACTGTGGCCTCAACGAGGGTCTTGCCCCTGAACCTATGGTAGGCAAGAAGATAGGCAACAGGAAGACCCACCACAAGCAGGCACACTGTGGTTACAAGTGCGAGCTTGAAGGATATGTAAAGGGGCATAAGGTCCAAAACCATGACAATATTATACCATTTCCAAGCGTATCAGACATTAATATCATATTCTGAAGTCTTTTTCATCAAAAAGAAGAAAAAGAAGGTGGTTCAGGGTTCCACAAGGTAGCCGTATTCTTCGAATATACGGCGTGCACTGTGGGACATCAGAAACTCAACAAACCTGCGTGCCTGTGGTGTGTCCGTCAGTGCTATGGCATCCTGCTCTATGGGGCTGTGGAGAGATGGGTCTATCTTAACCAGCCTTCCTTCCACACCGTATACCGCAGAGAGTGCCACTATCGAGGCATCTGCATTACCGGTAAGTGTAAAGCCCAGGGCCTGTGAGACATTCTCACCATAAAGGAGCTTGTGTTCAACCCCCTTAAGCAACCCTTTGTTCTTGAGCACCTCTATTGCCGCTCTTCCGTAGGGTGCGGTATCCGGATTGGCTATGGCAACAAGCCTTATGTGTGGAGATGCAAGTTCCTCTATGGAGCCAAGGGGCATGTCATTTCTTGTCCACACCACCAGCACTCCCCGTGCATAGGTAAAGCGGGTGCCCTTTATACCATGGCCCTTTTCTTCAAGAAGGCGGGGGCGTTCTCTATCGGCGGAAAGGAAGATGTGGTATGGTGCGCCGTTTATTATCTGTGCGTAGAGTTTTCCTGTAGAGCCACTTACAATGCGCACCCTCACGCCCTCAAGCTCCTGGTAGGTGCGGGCAAGCTCTTTCATCACCTTGATGGCATTGCTTGCCGTGGCAACAAGAAGTTCTGCTGCATGGAGGGGGGTGAACAGGAAAAGGATAAGTATCAGGGAGGAGAGTGCTGCCCTTATCATTTTATGAAAGAGACCTCTGTTGCCTTTATAAGGGCCGTTACATGGTCTCCCACCTTGAGCTGCATCCTCTCCACACTGGTTGTGGTTATGACCCCTGCTATCTGGTGTTCACCCACCTGGATGACCACCTCGCTTACCACCTCACCCTTCTTGATTTCTATGATCTCTCCTGGTATCTGGTTTCTTCCTGACAGTTGCATCCTTAATGCGGTCAGCCTCCTATGTGTATCATAGATTTCTTTCTTCCCTCGGTGGAGAATGTGTACACCCCGGCCTCTGGCTTCATCTCTGTGGCCTTTCGTATGAGGGCTTCGAGCCCCTGTCGGTCTGCCCCGCCCCTTATGGCATCTCTCAGGGATACATCCATGTCAGCTGGAAGACAAAGATGAAGCCTGCCATCTGCAGTGAGGCGCAGTCTGTTGCAGCGCTCGCAGAATCGGTTGGAAAGGGGGGATATAAAGCCCACCCTGCCCCTGCCAGACCTCAAGGGCAGCATATGTTCCGCACCACCTGGTTCTCCTCTTTCCTCTACCACCACGCGCTCCTTTATGTCCTCTCTTTCGAGCACCTCCTGGATCGGCATGTAGTGGCGTTTCCAGTCGAACCCGTCCCGCATGGGCATACACTCTATGAACCTCACACCCATGCCCCGCTCACTGGCAAAGTCTATGATACCTGCCAGCTCGTCCTCGTTTATACCCCGCATGACCACCGTGTTGAGTTTGACAGGCACAAGCCCCTCCCTGAGGGCTGCCTCTATGCCCTCCAGTGCCAGTGAGAGTCTGCCCCCGCCTGTTATGAGGCGGAACTTTTCGGCATCAAGGGTGTCCATGCTTATATTGACCCTTTTGAGGCCCGCCTCTTTGAGCCTCCTGGCAAATCTTGGAAGAAGGGTGGCGTTGGTCGTAAGGGTGGTCTCCCTTATGCCCTCGATTGCGTTGACCATGCCCACAAGCTCTGCAATGCCCTTCCTTACAAGCGGCTCTCCACCGGTAAACCTTATCTTCTCGACCCCCATGGACGCCATGACGGTGATGATTTCTGTAAGCTCCGAAAAACTCAGAACCTGGTTTCGCTCCCTGTGTTTCTCCTGTGGGCGGCTACAGTAGTTGCAGCGGTGGTTACACCTGTCGGTTACAGATACACGAAGGTAGGTTATGGCTCTGCCAAATCTGTCAACAAGGGGCTTCATACAGGAAATCTTACCAGAAGATGGGGGACAATTCAATTCCATAAAGGCTATATGGTAAAGAGGTAGGTGAGTTTCAAGATGATGATTCTATCCACCCGGTCTTCTGTGCCTGTATGGTGGCGTTCGTTGTAGACTAAGTATATGTCGCTGTTCGGTCTGTACTCGTAGTTGAAGCGTATGTTGAAGGAGCGCTGGTCCATATCGTCGTTCCATTGCAGAAGTGCGTTAAGGAAGGCACGGGTGGTTATGGTGTATTCTATGGAGGTGGTTACAAGGTTTGCCGTAAAAGAGCCCTGGGGAAGGCTCACATCCTCACGGGTGAGGCCAGGGCTTATCTTGAGGTATCTTGCTGGCACCATGTTGAGCGAGCCTGTATAGGATGTTCTACTTCCCCCATAGTAGTCGCCCTTTTCCGCAACAATGATGCCAGAGAGCCTTCTTCTATCATCTGTAGAAAGGGCCAGGTATACCGAGGGGTTTGTATACCCCCCCCGGGGTATAACTATGGAGGGTCTTATCTCGAAGTCGTAGTCCAGGCGGTCGAACTCCTTCTTGAATGCCAGCTCGAGGGTGTCTCCGCTGTGAAGGGTTACCGAAAGCCCTGTGTTCAGGTTTCTGCCCACAAGGCGTCCCTTCTGGTCGGACAGATACTTGAGGAGCACATAGGGCGCATACTCCCTTACAACAGAGCCTTCTGGTCTTATGAAAAGATGGGTATAGGATGTGGTCTCCTTTATATCTGTTCGCCGGACAAAGCCCACCTCGGGGTTGAAGTTCTCTTCCACATCGAGATGGGACAGGCTCAAGAGCAGGCGGGGGTCATACCACATAAGCTTAATGTAGCCTGCCCCATCGTTGCCAGAGATACCCCTGCTGTAGGTCTTGACCAGGAAGGAGCTTACATAGAGGTGGTCGAGGAAGACCAGCCTTGTATCCACACCGATGGTCCTGTTGAAGGAGCCATCCTGGGGCTCCTTGTTTATGGCAAGGATGCCCACCCTTGACCTCGAGAGTATGTCTTTCTTGAGCCTTATGACCGTGTAGTTGGTCTGTGGCACAGAAGATGTCTCCTTGGTCTCTATATTGAGCAGTCCTATGCCGTATGTGCCGAGCTTGCCAGTAAGCTTCACCCCTGCAAGTATGGGTATCTCCTTGCCACCAGAGAGCCCGATCCTTCTTGAGAAGAAGGGCTGAACCTTTGCCCTGAGACCGAACTCGAAGAAACCAGAGCCCTCGAGGAAGAACTCCCTTTTTTCAGGGAAGAAGAGGGGAAAACGGGTTATGTTTATGGAGAGCTCATCTGCCTCTACCTGTGCAAAGTCCGTATTGAGGGTGATGTCAAGGGTGAGGTGTGGTGTTATGGCATACTTTATGTCAATCCCCATGTCCTTTGTTGTCTCTGTTGTGTCGGAGCCTTCTGATGGCACTCTTTCGAGACCTGCGAGTATGTAGGGCTTTATCTCCATGTTTCTTCCCTGGCGTATGTCTTCAAGCCCTGCAAGGTGGCCAGCGAGAGAGAGTCGCCACATGGAGGCATCGAGCGGAAGGGGTGCCCAGTAGACCTCCTCGTTCTTTTTGCGTATGATACGGCGTAGCTGTAGCCCCCAGGTGGAAACCCTGTTGCTATCGAATCGCAGGGTGCTGAAGGGTATCTTCATCTCCACCTGCCAGCCCTCCAGGGTCATGCGGGAGGCAACCTGCCACAGGCCATCCCAGTCCGTGTTCACCTCTCTGCCCTCGTCGAATACAACCGCATCGAGCCTTGCCCCGAGGGGGTTGGTCTCGAAGAAGAAACCATTGCGGTGGTCATGGTATGTATCTATAAGGACTGCGAAGGTGTCGTTGCGGTAGAGGGGGCCGTCTCTGCGCATCTCATCGGCTATTATCCCGGTGGGGTCTGAATCGTAGAGGATGGCACCTATGTAGAGGTTCTCGCTGTCGTAAAGAACCCTTACAACAGTCTTCTCTGTGGCTGATCTTCCAGGGTAGGGCTCGCGCTGGGTGAAGCCGGTTGCATAAGGGGCGTCCTTCCATCCCTGTTCATCGAGCCTGCCATCGAGCACAATGTGGCCTGCTTCGACCCTCTCCGCCCTTAGCTCCGAGGATGCCTCCAGAGGCATGGGGTGAAGAAGAGAGGCCAGCAGCAGGACTACCACAGGAATAAGCACCATGTTATTTCTGTCTAAAGAGGAATCCATAAGAAAGCGTGCAGATAAAGGCGGAACAACAATAAAACCGGCAGAGGGGCTGCAACCCCTCTACACATGGATAGTCAAAAAAACAAAGGTCGGGGATACATGGTTACTCTCTGCTTTGCCCCATTTCGGCCTTGTCGAAATGGCCAAGATGCTGGTAAATTATAGATTATACCATCGAGGCATGTCAACGATTGTTTTCAACATGGGATAGTATTGCCACAGGGGTGGCGCCCTGTTACAACCTTGCACTTGAGAAACTGCCTTGACAAATCATTGCCTGTAAGTTATAGATTTTTAGATTTATGTTTTTTGGTGAAGGGTCAATTATGTCAGGTGTGATTAAGACAGTTTCCCTTGCGGTATCTGTTCTTCTCTGTGTATTTCTTCTATCTGTCCCTGGTGCCAGTGGTGGGATGGCGGCGGAGGGTAGGAGGGTGTTTGTGGAAAGGGGGTGTGGAGAGTGCCACACAACCGAAAGACCTCTCAGAAGGCCCACATTTGAGGAGTTCCTCACGGAGAAGGGCCCTCCCCTGTGGTATGCAGGAAGCAAGTTCAGAAAGGGCTGGCTTAAGGAGTGGCTTACATCTCCGGAGCCTGTAAGACCCATGGCCTACAACTCCCTTAAGGAGCGAAATCCCGATAACCATCCTGCCCTCGGCAGCAAGGAGGCAGAGGCAGTTGCAGAGTATCTGGCAACTCTCAAGGTAGAAGGGCTCAAAAGGGGTGTGGTAAGGCCAGAGAAGAATGTGAGGGGAAGGATAATATTTGAGAAGAAGCTGGGCTGCTACGGATGTCATCTTGTAAGGAAGGGCAGAAGGATTGTGGGTGGGCTCAGTGGACCAAGCCTCGTTGGTGCAGGCAGAAGGCTCGAGCCCGACTGGATATACGCCTTTCTGAAGGATAAAAACCTCTTCGTGCCATATACATCCATGCCTGTATATGTGGGTATCATAACCGACAGGGAGATGCGCATACTTTCAGGATATGTGGCTTCCATGGAATAGAATCATAGTGGCGTTGCTCCTGGCCTTTCTTTTCACAATCCCTGCATCGGCTCTTAGGGTAAAGGAGAACTATCTTTTCTACTGCGCACCGTGCCATGGCCTTGATGGTAGGGGAGAGGGGCCCAACGCGACACCCACACAACCTGTGACACCACGAAACCATCGCAACCCAAAAGAGATGGAGAAACTCTCGGACGAGGACATAATAAATGTAATAAGGTTCGGGGGCAGGGCAACGGGTATATCAACACTCATGCCCCCTTACAGGAATACACTTACAGAAGAGGAGATTCTGGAGCTCAAGGACTACCTGAGAGAGCTTTGCCAGTGCAGTGGGCCAAGGTAAATTGCATAACCTATGAGAAATAATTTGACAAGATATGGAAAAGATTAAATAATAAAAAGCTCGAAAAGATAAACTAAACCTGATGGAGTAATGTTATGGAAAGAGAGTATCTATTCACATCGGAATCTGTAACAGAGGGACATCCAGACAAGGTTGCCGATCAGATTTCCGATGCCATCCTCGATGCCCACATCGAGGGAGACCCCACAAGCAAGGTTGCCTGCGAGACACTGGTTACAACAGGGCTCATCGTGATAGCAGGGGAGATAACGAGTTCCACCGTCGTTGACTACCAGAGTGTTGCAAGGGGAGTTGTGAGGGACATAGGTTATACCGATTCTGCCATGGGTTTCGACTGGCGCGGATGTGCCGTGATGATAACCCTCGACAGACAGTCTCCTGACATAGCCATGGGTGTCGAAAGAGGCGAGGGGGAGCTCGGCGCAGGAGACCAGGGGCTCATGTTCGGATATGCCTGCAACCACACACCAGAGTACATGCCCCTGCCCATAATACTCGCACATAAACTTACAAAGAGGCTCTCAGAGACGAGAAAGCAGGGGATACTTCCCTTCCTGAGGCCCGATGGCAAGAGCCAGGTTACACTCAGATACATGGACGGAAGACCTGTAAGTGTTGATGCCGTCGTGGTATCTGCCCAGCACAGCCCCGATGTAACACTGTCCACGGTAGAAGAAGGTATCAGGGAAGAGGTCGTAAAGAATGTAATACCAGAGGAGTTTCTCACCCCTTCAACACGCTACCACATAAACCCGACGGGAAAGTTCGTCATAGGTGGGCCCCACGGCGATTGCGGCCTTACCGGCAGGAAGATAATCGTGGACACCTATGGTGGACATGGAAGCCACGGTGGTGGGGCCTTCAGTGGCAAGGACCCCTCGAAGGTGGACCGCTCCGCATCATACATGGCACGCTATATTGCCAAGAACATCGTTGCAGCAGGGCTTGCCGATGAGTGCGAGGTGCAGCTTGCCTATGCCATAGGCGTGGCAGACCCTGTAAGTGTCATGATAGACACCTTCGGCACAGAGAAGATGGACCCACAGGAGATAGAAAGACTGGTGTGGGAACACTTCGGCATGAAGCCTTCGGACATCATAAAAGAGCTCGACCTTCTAAGACCCATATACCGTAAGACCGCTGCCTACGGGCACTTTGGCAGGGAAGAGCCAGAGTTCAGGTGGGAGATGACCGACAGGGCAGGGGCCATCAGGAATGCAGCAGGACTGTAGAAGACAAAAAAATAACCCAAAAATAGAAGGAGGAAAGATGGACTACCACATAAAGGATGTTGCTCTCGGTGAGAAGGGAAAGAAAAGGATACTCTGGGCAGAAAGAGACATGCCCGTGTTGCGCCAGATAAGGGAGAACTTCCAGAAGAAAAAGCCCCTTAAGGGCGTAAGTGTTGCAGCATGTCTGCATGTAACCACAGAGACAGCAAACCTCATGATAACACTCAAGGCCGGTGGGGCAGATGTATACCTGTGTGCTTCAAACCCCCTTTCCACGCAGGATGATGTGGCGGCTTCACTCGTTAAGGACTTCAAGATACCTGTGTTCGCAATAAAGGGTGAGGACAACAGGACCTACTACAAACACATAGACGCAGTGCTCGATGAGAAACCCCGGATAACCATGGACGACGGGGCAGACCTTGTATCGGCACTCCACAAGAAGAGAAAACGCCAGGCCGCAGATGTTATAGGCTCCACAGAGGAGACCACCACAGGGGTTATTAGGCTTAAGAGCCTTGCCAGCCAGGGCCTGCTCAGGTTTCCTGTGATAGCCGTCAACGATGCTGCGACCAAGCATTTTTTCGACAACCGTTACGGCACAGGGCAATCCACAATAGACGGCATAGTGAGGGCCACAAACAGGCTCATTGCAGGCTCCACCTTCGTGGTATGTGGCTACGGCTGGTGTGGCAAGGGTGTGGCCATGAGGGCAAAGGGTATGGGCGCAGATGTGATAGTTACAGAGGTCAACCCGCTGAGGGCACTTGAGGCCGTGATGGATGGCTTCAGGGTGATGAGCATTAAGGAGGCCGCAAAGGTGGGCGATATATTCTGCACCGTTACAGGTAACACAGGTGTTATAAGAAAGGAACATTTCGAGAAGATGAAAGAGGGTGCCATAGTATGTAACTCAGGGCACTTCAATGTGGAACTGGACATAAAGGGGCTTAAGAGCATAACCAGAAGAAGGCGCATGGCAAGAGAGTATGTGGAGGAATACCAGCTCAAGAACGGCAGGTCCATATACCTTCTTGCAGAGGGAAGGCTCGTAAACCTTGCCAGTGCAGAAGGTCATCCCGCAAGTGTCATGGACATGAGCTTTGCGAACCAGGCCCTCAGTGTTGTCTATCTGGTGAAGAGGGGTGAGAAGCTGGAAAAACAGGTCTACACCGTGCCAGAGGAGATAGACCTCGAGATAGCAAGGATGAAGCTCTTCTCCCTTGGCGTTCAGATAGACAGCCTTACGAAAGAGCAGAAGGATTACCTCGCCTCGTGGGAACTTGGTACATAATGTGGCTTGAAGGAAAAGGCTTCCCTGTGTTATAATTGAAATCAATCTCAAACAGAGGGTATGTATGAGAAGCATAAGGTCTTTTCTTGCACTTCTGTCAATAGTTCTGCTCAGTGCCTGTTCCACCACCAACACCCTTCAGGGAAGCCTGCCAGGGGCTGGGGAGCTATATACTAAAGGCATCTCAGCATACAACGAGGGGCTGTACACAGAGGGTGAAGAGTATCTGAGAAAGGTGCTCGAGGAATATCCGCTGAGCCCCTATTCAGTGGAGGCACAGCTCAAGCTTGCAGACATCTACTTCGTGCAGGAAAGATACGAGGAGGCCCAATCCTATTACACCACATTCTATACATTCCATCCCTCCCATCTCCGTGCTCCCTATGCACTGTTCCAGAAGGGGATGTGTCATCTGAGAGAGGTTGACACCATAGACAGGGATCAGACCCCCACAAGAAAGGCGCTCTTTGCGTTTCAGGATCTCATAACATACTATCCCGACAGCTTCTATGCCGAGAGGGCACGCACCATCACGGCATTCCTTGAAGAGAGGCTTGCAGAGAACGAGTTCTATGTGGGGATGTTCTACTACAGGAAGGGAGACTACAGGGGGGCCCTCATGAGGTTCAGAAAGATACTGGAGGATTATCCCCACACACATGTGGTTGAGAAGACCCTCTACCATGTTGGAGAGGTGTACATACACCTCGAGGAAGAAGAGCTTGCACAGCAGACATTCAGA
This sequence comes from Deltaproteobacteria bacterium, assembly GCA_015492245.1. Taxonomy (GTDB): domain Bacteria; phylum Desulfobacterota; class GWC2-55-46; order GWC2-55-46; family DRQE01; genus DRQE01. The sequence goes on from WGFM01000033.1 coordinate 26,335, forward strand.
ACCCTTGTGGACAGGTTTCCCAACAGCCCCTATGTTAGCATAGCGAAGAACAGACTCAGGTCCCCTGTGGAAGGGGAGGAGTAAGGAACTGGCATGAAAGAAAGGTGGCAGGAGCTATACGAGATGGGCAAGCGTGCCTTCACTGAGAAGAACTACGAAGAGGCCCGCACCGTCTTCGAGAAGGTTGTGCGTGCCAAGGATGACTGCGCGGATGTATACAACATGCTGGGAATAATCTACTTTATAGACAATAGATACGACGAGGCCATAAGGGCCTTCAGGAAGGCCCTCGATATAAACCCCTTCTACATAGAGGCATCGTTGAATCTCTCCATAGTGTACAACGAAACAGGTGATTTCGAGAAGGCACAGCAGGCCTATGCCGCTGCCAAGGCATCAAGTGGAAGGAGCACCAGAACATACCTCGACCCCTATGTCAAGGGAAGGCTTGCCAACAAGCATGCAGAGATAGGGGACATATACCGTGAGCTTGGTCTATACTACGATGCCGCAAGGGAATACAACATGGCACTGGCCCTGAGGGCAGACCTGGTGGATGTAAAGATGCGGCTCGGTATGGTATACAGAAACATGGGAGACCACAAGAAGTCTGTGGCTGAACTCAAGGAGGCGAAAGATCTGAATCCAAAGTTCCTTCCAGCAAGGATACAGCTGGGGCTCACCTACTATGCCATGGGAGAGAAGGAGAAGGCACGGGATGAATGGGCCGAGGTGCTGAAATACAATCCAAACGACAGGCTCGTCAGGATGTATCTGAAGCTGGTAGGTGTTAAGAGCTGACTCCTGCCTGTAAAGACCACCCCGCTTGTAGAACAGCCACCATAGGGAAGATACCACACCAGATGAGCAGATACCTGCAAGAATCATACATCAACAGTTTCTCTTGACATATACCTGCATTTATAGTATTTCTATGATAGTTTAAACACATCATCGATTCTTTCAAATCAGAAACTTTCTGTTGACCATCCTGAAAGAGATGGTCAACATGTTCTGGAAGACAGGTCAGCTGGCAACATTCCTGCCCCTTGTGAGTGTCTCATCCTTGTTTTCGTTTTCTGAAGGACCTGTTTCTGTGTTATAGGCATTCGTTGAAGGTTTTATAAGTGGCTTCCTGCGCTGGCAGTGCCGGAAGGTGTGTGGCAGAGGGTTCGTGGAAGATGGGCTTCCATGGGGTAGCTTCAGTGAGAACAAAAAAGAGTAAAGGAGGTGGAGTTATGTCGAGACAGGAACCTGTGGCACTAAAGTATCTTATGTGCAGCAAAGAGGCGGAAGAGCTGATGGAAAGAGGAGAGAGGGTGGCTCTTAAGTATCTTATGTGCAGTAGAGAAGGCCAGATGGGCCTCAAGGATGCGGTTGCTCTCAAGTATCTTATGTGCAGCAAGGAGGCCGAGGGGCAGATAGACAATAACGAGCCTGTGGCACTGAAGTACCTGATGTGCAGTAGAGAGATGAGCTCAATAGAAGCAAAGGACGCAGTTGCGCTTAAGTATCTGATGTGCAGCAGAGAGGCTGACGATATGCTCGCACGGGGTGAAAGCGTTTCGTTAAAGTATCTGATGTGCAGCAGAGAGGCAGGCGAGATAAACCCTGAGGCAGCGGTGGCGTTGAAGTATCTTATGTGCAGCAGACCGATAGATGAGCTCTCAAGGGGTGGAGACACCGTTGCACTCAAATATATCATGTGCAGTAAGGAACTGGAGGAAAAGTAACGGAGGCAGACAGAAAGTTCCACTCTTCGGTTGAGACAGTCCACGAATCCTCTTCACACAAACCCGGGTTTAAAGGACAGGAGACAGGCAGTAATGGGTAACATGGCTGGTATAATGCGTTTTTTAGCAAGGGAAGGCAGCATACGGTTGTCCCATCAGCTCCATGTCTCGGAGCTTGCACCTGGCTGGAAGGGGGTCTACAGCCCCTTCGGACACAGGGTGGCATTCGTCTTCCATGAGGCATGGGAGGCACTCACCAGAAGAGAGTTCCACAGGGTGAGCCCACAGATGCTGGAATATCTCGTTGAGAACAACATCCTTGTGGAACAGGGCTTCGAGGAAAGATGGCTCAGGGAAAACCTTCCATCTTATCAGGTGGGTTTCAACTCCATGTACCTTGTGGTAACGCAGGGATGTAACTTCGGATGCAAGTACTGTGCAGTAGTTGAGAATATAGACTCTTCAGAGCGGTTGAAGGAGAAGATGAGCCCTGAGACAGGTAAGAAGGCTGTGGAGTTCTTCGCCAGAGAGCTCAGGATAAGCAACCCACCCGATGCCAGGGTAACATTCTATGGTGGAGAACCCATGCTCAACAAGGAGCTCATCTTTGAACTGGTGCCACGCATAAAGGAGATAAGCTATCCTGGCCAGACACAGGATGTGGAGGTTGTGATGATAACAAATGGCTATCTATACGATCCCAACCTTACAGAGCTGTTCAAGGAGTATGGAGTCGGTGTGTGCCTATCTCTTGATGGGACAAGGCGCCACCAGGATGCAACACGCGTTACACGGGACGGCAGACTGCCAACCTTCAACCGTGTTGTAGAGAACTTCCGCAGATACAGGGACGCTGGACTCTCCATGGGTGTATCGACTGCACTGGGAAGTCACAATGTGCGAGACCTCAAAGAGATAAGTCTTTTTTATGCAGAGCTTGGTGCCCACTTTGTGGAATTTCAGATTCCCTACCAGGTTGCAAACGAGAGCAACCTGTTCTGGGTTTCAACAACAGAGCTTACAGGCTATCTCATGGATGCCTATGAGACACTCAGGACACATAACATAGTGGAGGGAACGACCTATCGGCGTCTGAAAGACTTCGCCACAGGAAGGATACATACCAGAGACTGCGGGGCAAACGGTAACCAGCTCGTTGTGGCACCAGATGGCTCCATTGGACCATGCCACAGTCTGGTTGGAACGAGGAAGTTCTTCGAAGGAAATGTGAGAGAGCCCTGTAACCCGAGGAAGATGAAGAATTTTACCGAATGGGCAGCCAGGTTTCCGCTCAACATGGCAATATGCAAGGGATGTCCCTACATCTCGCTGTGTGGAGGTGGATGCACATACAACAGTTACATATCTACCGGCACCATATGGAACAAGGACCCCCAGGTGTGCGAATATATGAAGGGCATGGTGGACTGGATACTGAAGGACCTCTGGAAGGAGACGGGCATGGAAGCAAGATACGGCAGTATCGAGCAAAAAGAGGGGTAGGATGGGGGTGAGGCTTGCGCTTGTTGAACCGTATGTGTCTGTGGATTCCCTAAGGGCTTATGCTGACAGGTGCGAGCCCTCCCATCTGGTGGGCATGTATAACCTGCTCAAAGCCGCTGACTGCGATGTAACCTTGATAGATGCCTACAGCAACAACCTTTCTGTCAAAGGGCTCGTCGGGCGTCTCGTTGAAGAGGGTATTACCCATGCAGGTTTCACAGTATACGACTACACCCCCTGTGTGAGCTACATGCAGAAGGTCTTCGAATACCTGCCCGGTGGTATTACCACAATCGTTGGAGGTCCTGGGGCAACCTACTGCACAGAGAGGATTGTTGAACTGCTCAGGCCAGACTGGCTCGTCAAGGGTGAGGGTGAGGATGCCATCATTGGCCTCTACAGGGCAGGATTCTCCAAAGAAAAGCTCGATGCCATGGGCTACCGCACTTCTCTGCGTGGCCGTACTGCTGTAGTCTCCTCAAGGCAGCTACCCTTCGATGATATACCGTTTGAGCGCCCATACGGACTGGAACGCTATCACTATCAGGCGTCCCTACGGGTTCAGAGAGGATGTGTTGGCAGATGTGTCTTCTGTTCAGGTGCGTACCAGAAGGAATTTGACTACATGAGCACTTCTCTTGCGAGAAGGCTCATGGACCATCTTGTCTTCCAGAAGTCCGCAAAGGTCATAGCACCAAGCGGGCCCGATTTTACCACCCTGCCACACAGGGCGAATGATATAGTGCGGGTCATACTGGAAGGTGGGCTCGACTTTCATTCCTTCAGGCCTGGTGTAAGGCTCGATACACTGTCCGTTGCACTGAAACAGGCTCCTTCTTTATGGCAGAGACTTTCAGAGCGTTACAGTGTAAGCATGGAGTCTTCGATAGAGTCCTTTTCTCCAGCAAGGCTCAGGCGCCTTGGCAAGAATGTGTCTGAGGATTTTTTCAACAGCATATTCAAGCTCCTCCAGGAGATATTCAACAGATGTAACTGCACCATAGTTCTTGGAAGGATAGCCATAGACCCTACAATGACCATAGATGAGTTCATAACAGACTGTCAGGGTTTCAGAAAACTCATCGAAAGATTCGGCAACCGTGTTACAATAGGCGGTATGCTTATGAACCAGTTCATCCCCCTTGAGGGTACCCCTGCAACAGAAGTGTCAGATTCTACCAGCAATCACTGGCTTCTGCCAGAGCCTGCAGACCCGCTCATGGCAGCCCTGAAGAGAGAGTTTCTCGATGACAGAAGGTTCAGAACATGGTGCATGCTTGCAGAGAGGCTCGATGACTTCAGCGAGCGTAATATGGTCTTCCATGAGATTTTAAGAGTAGCAGAAAGAGAGGCAAGGGAGATAAAGAGAAGGTGTGTGCTGAAGGACTGAATCCTCTCAAGGTGGACTCTGTTGCAGCAAGGCTTCGCTGCCCCCCACAGATGGAACACAGAAGAGTCGAGTTTGCAACCATGGTTGTAGATGCCTACAGTATTGTTAGAAGGTTCGCCGTAGACCATCAATACGGGGCACACCTTGAGCCGTCCCTTTTCGGCTCCGTTGAGATATTTGCTACAGAGGAGAAGCTCATACAGAGGCTTTCCTCTGTTACCACCCTTCCTTGCAGAAGGCCTGAAGGAGAGGTTCTCTGTGCAGCGCTTGTGTCGGCTGTGCTGATGGCAGTAACGCCAGAGGAATACGCCAGCTTGAGACCCGAGTATGCTTCAATAGACAGGGCATGGACGAGACTTCTGGCACACGAGATGGCACACGAACTTCACAGCAGAGTGGCGGGTGGACAGGAAAGCATGGGACCAAGATGGTTCTATGAAGGGTTCGCCATGTATGTGGCAGGCCAGTTCTTCCATGAGAAGGTCTCAACGGCTGAGGAAGCAGGGGCTGCAATAGCTGCCACATCTCGTGGTTCCTATGCAAAATATGTGGCTGCCTTCAGGTTCTTTGTTGAAAGGCTGGGCATTAAGCAGTTGCTCGCTCATGCCCACAGAAAGGGGTTTGAAGAATGGCTGTTCGCATCCCTTAAATGATGAGTCGGCTCTATCGCAACATCTTTCTTACAAACTCGGTGGTCCTTTCAACGGCCGATTTCACCTTATCTGTCGCCTTGCCACCTGCCTGTGCCATGGTGGGTCTTCCTCCACCACGGCCACCTATGATGGGGGCAAGCTCTTTTATAAGACCTGTGGCAGGCACCTTTTCTGCAAGATCCTCTGTTACAGAGGCTACAAGTGTTGCCTTATCATTACTGCTCGTTCCAAGAACCACCACGCAGGATTCAAGCCTCTGGCGTATGACATCGGTGAGCCTCCTAAGCTCCTCCACCTCTGCCTCCTCGAGCACGCCGGTTACAACCCTTATGTCTTCAACGGTCTTTACATTATCGAGCAGTGTTGAGGCAATGTCTTTCTTCTCCCTGTGTGCTGCTCTCTTGAGTTCTGCCTCGAGCTCTCTTTTCTCCTCAAGAAGTCTCTTTATACGCTCTGCAGTCTCCTCTGGCCTTGTGTTGAGGATCGAGGCAAGCTCTTCAATCAGCCTGTGGGCATTGTAGAGTTCCCTGAAGGCCATCTCGCCCGTGAGTGCCTCTATCCTTCTTATGCCAGAGCCGACAGATCCCTCCTTAATTATCTTGAACAGCCCCATGTCAGAGCTTCTCCTCACATGGGTTCCACCACAGAGTTCCTTGCTGACATTGTTCACAGACACGACCCTTACCATGGACTCGTATCTTTCGCCAAAGAAGGCAAGGGCTCCCTTCTCCATGGCCTTGTCGAGGGTCGTCAGTTCCACCGTTACCTCGAGGTTCTTCCTTATGATTCGGTTCACCTCTTCCTCTATTCGTTCTATGTCCTCCCGGCTGAGGGGAGAAAAATGTGTGAAGTCGAACCTGAGCCTGTCAGGGGCCACAAGAGAGCCTGCCTGTTTTACATGCTCACCGAGGAGCCTTCTCAACACACTGTGGAGTACGTGGGTTGCCGTGTGGTTGCGGGCTATGGACTCCCTTCGTTCTATGTTTGGCGCAAGCTCCACCCACATGCCCTTCTTGAGTGTGCCTTCCTTTACGGTGCAGATGTGGGTTATGATTTCTGGAACAGGTCTTTTTGTATCGAGCACTGTAACAGAGAGGTCTTTGCCCACAATGACCCCCGTGTCTCCCACCTGGCCACCTGACTCACCATAGAACGGGGTCTCCTCTGTTATAAGCTCCACGCTATCACCTGCCTCTGCCATGTCCACAGCCATGCCACCCTTAAGTATTGCCACCACCCTGGAGGATGTAACCTCTTCGTGGTAGCCAACAAACTTGGTCTCCACACCCTCTTCGACGAGTTCCCTGTAGGTGCGCTCCTCTTCTCCCAGGGCCTCTCCCTTCCATGCCCTTCGTGCCCTTTCCTTCTGTTCTGCCATCTCTCTGTTGAACCCCTCGGTATCCACCCCTATGCCTTCGTTCTTGAGTATGTCCTCGGTGAGGTCCAGAGGAAAGCCGTAGGTATCGTAGAGTTTGAAGGCAACGGGGCCTGGAAGCACCTTCGCCCCTTCCTTCTTAAGCCTTTCCACCTCTTCGGTAAGTATGGAGAGCCCGCGCTCCAGGGTCTCGAGGAAGCGTTCCTCCTCTGTGAGGGTTATCTGTTTTATGATGGACTCGGATCTTTCGAGCTCTGGATAGGTGCTGCCCATGAGGTCTATAACAGATGGCACGACCCTGTGGAGGAAGGGTCCTTTCAGCCCGAGCAGGCTCCCATGGCGTACCGTTCTTCTTATGATACGCCTCAGCACATAGCCTCTGCCCTCGTTGGATGGGAATATGCCCTCTGCTATGAGGAATGCCGTGGCCCTTGCATGGTCTGCCATGGCGCGTATGGATATGTCTTTCTGGTGGTCCTTTCCGTAGTCAACAGAGGTGAGCCCTTCTATCTCTTCTATAATGGGTATGAAGAGGTCTGTATCGTAGTTGCTCTTCTTGCCCTGGAGTGCTGCTGCGATGCGCTCGAGCCCCATGCCGGTATCTATGCTGGGGTTTGGCAGCGGCTCAAGGCTTCCGTCGGGCTGGCGATTGTATTCCATGAACACAAGGTTCCACAGCTCGAGGTATCTATCGCAGTCGCATCCAGCGGTGCATGTGGGCCTGCCGCAGCCAGCCTCCTCACCCTGGTCCATGAGTACTTCTGAACAGGGCCCGCAGGGGCCTGTATCTGCCATGCTCCAGAAGTTGTCCGCCTCTCCCATGCGCACGACCCTTTCGGGAGGAAGCCCTATCCTATCTATCCAGAGCCTTTCTGCCTCATGGTCCTCCTCGAAGACCGTTGCCCACAGCCTTTCCGGAGGAAGTCCTGCCACACGGGTAAGGAACTCCCAGGCATACTGGATAGTCTCTTCCTTGAAGTAGTCGCCAAAGGAGAAGTTTCCCAGCATCTCGAAGAAGGTGTGGTGCCGTGCGGTGTAGCCCACATTCTCGAGGTCGTTGTGTTTCCCGCCCACGCGCATACACTTCTGGCAGCTTACAGCCCTGGTGTAGTCTCTTTTTTCCTCGCCAAGGAATACCCCTTTGAACTGCACCATCCCTGCGTTGGTGAAAAGGAGGGTGGGATCACTCTGTGGCACAAGCGATGAAGAGGGAACCACCCTGTGCCCCTTCGAACGGAAGTATTCGAGGAAAGCATTTCTTATCTCATCGGCCCTCATCGGTCAGAACCTGTCTATCTCGTCTTTTTCCACCTCTACGGTCTCTTCCTTCTCTGAGCCACCAGTTTCCTCGAACTCCTTCCAGCCCGCATCGCTTGTGGCTGTTATGCCCTTGACCTTCAGGGCGAAGTCATCGGGGTTCGATGCCTGCTTGAGTGCCTCATCGTATGATATGAGCCCGCTGTTCATGAGATGCAGCAGAGATTGATCAAAGGTCTGCATACCGTATGTAATCTGACCCTTTGAGATCGCATCTGGTATCTCCTTTGTCTTCTCCTTGTCCTCTATACATTCCCTTATCCTTGCCGTTGAAACCATGACCTCAACGGCAGGCACCCTGCCTTTTTCATCCTTTTTTGGCAGGAGCCTCTGGGATACCACCCCCTTGAGTATCCCAGCAAGCTGTATCCTTATCTGTTTCTGCTGGTAGGGTGGGAAGACAGATACTATACGGTTTACAGTCTCCATGGCGTCTATGGTATGGAGTGTGGACAGCACAAGATGGCCTGTCTCTGCAGCCATGAGGGCTATCTCTATGGTCTCCATGTCTCGCATCTCACCAACCATTATGACATCAGGGTCCTGCCTGAGTGCTCCCCTCAGTGCCTCGGCGAATGAGATTGTGTCCACCCCTATCTCCCGCTGGTTTATGATACTCTTTTTGTCCTTGAAGAGGAACTCTATGGGGTCCTCGATGGTTACAACATTGCAGGAGCGAGTGGAGTTTATGTGCTCTATCATGGCAGCAAGGGTGGTGGATTTTCCACTGCCCGTTATACCTGTAACGAGGATGAGCCCACGCACCTCCTGGGAGAGTTTCTTAAGGATTGGTGGGAGGTTGAGTTCCTCGAAGCTTTTTATGACCATGGGTATGACCCTGAAGACCACCCCCACGGCTCCGCGCTGCTGGAATATATTGCCCCTGAACCTGCCAAGCCCCGGCACGCTGTAGGCTATGTCCACCTGGTGTTTCTGTCGGAAGGTCTCCTTCTGCGTCTCGTTCATTATCCGGGTGGCACAGCGGGTTACATCGTCTGGAGAGAGCCTGGGATGGTTTCTTATGGGTATGAGCCTTCCGTTGATCCTCAGCACTGGTGGAAGCCCTGCCTTTATGTGCACATCCGAGGCCTGCTCCTTTACCGCAAAATTGAGTATTGCATGAAGGTCGATAGCCATGGTCTATGGGTCCTCCTTTATGCTTAGTGTTTCACACCGTAATATTCGAACACCTTCTGTTCTATCTCTTTTGCCACCTCGGGGTGTTCCATGAGGTATGCCCTTGCAGCCTCTCTGCCCTGGCCAAGGCGGTCCTTGTTGTATGAGAACCAGGAGCCACTCTTTCCTACAATACCTGTCTTCACACCGAGGTCAAGGAGGTCTCCCTCTCTGGATATTCCGTGGTTGAATATTATGTCGAACTCACAGTCCCTGAAGGGTGGGGCAAGCTTGTTCTTTACTATCTTTACCTTTGTGCGGTGTCCCACCACCGTCTCTCCCGTCTTTATGGAGGGACCCCTTCTTATCTCGAGCCTGAGCGAGGCATAGAACTTGAGAGCGTTTCCACCGGTGGTGGTCTCAGGGCTTCCGTAGAACTGGCCTATCTTGTGGCGTATCTGGTTTATAAAGACCATGCAGGTTCTGCTCTTGCTTATGGTTGCGGTGAGTTTCCTCAGGGCCTGGCTCATGAGCCTTGCCTGAAGCCCCATGTGAGAATCCCCCATATCTCCCTCTATCTCTGCCTTGGGCACGAGGGCTGCCACAGAGTCTATCACTATTATGTCCACGGCCCCGCTTCTCACCAGAAGGTCTGCTATCTCGAGGGCCTGCTCGCCTGTATCTGGCTGTGATAGAAGGAGGTCCTCAACCCCGACCCCCAGCTTTCTTGCATACTCCACATCGAGTGCATGCTCTGCGTCTATGAAGGCAGCGGTGCCTCCGGCCTTCTGTGCCTCTGCTATTATGTGCAGGGAGAGGGTGGTCTTTCCGGAGGATTCGGGGCCGAATATCTCCACAACCCTTCCCCGTGGCACCCCACCTGTGCCGAGGGATATATCGAGGGCAGGTGAGCCCGTGGATATGGTGGATACATCCTTTATTACCGCCTCGCCCTTTCCGAGACGCATTATCGAGCCCTTACCGAATTGTTTCTCTATCTGGGTTATGGCAAGCTCTATCGCCTTGTGTCTGTCCTGTGGTGGTTGGGTAGACATGGCTAAAACCTCCTGTTTTTAGTGCTTAAAGTGTATATGTCTCAAAGGGGTGTGTATGGCACCTCCTGGGTTGAGTTCGCTTTTGAACAGTATTATACCCTCTGCAACGAAGGTTTCACATATTGCCGGCTCAAAGCGGGCGAGCTCCCTCGACAGTCTTCTTCTCTGTGCCTCGTCCCTTGCCCTGCAGATGGTAAGGTGAGGCCGAAATGGCCTCTTTTCTTCCTCAAAACCGAGCCCCGAAATCTCCTGAGTAACCTTCCTGTGGAGTTCCGCAAGTTCCTGGCTTATCTCTATACCTATCCACAGAACCCTCGGCATCCTTAGAGATGGAAACCCTCCCATACCGGCTATCGTCAGCTCGAAGGGGCGGGTCTCTGAGCCTATCCTTTCGAGTATCTCCTTTATGGGTTCAATCCTTTCTTTTTCCACACCGCCCAGGAACTTGACTGTTACATGTAGTGTGGCAGGCCTTACCCAGGAGAGCCCGGGTAGCCGATCCTTGAGGTTGTCCACAATAGAGGCTATCTTCTTCTTTATATCCTCTGGAATCTCTATGGCTATGAAGGTCCTTATCCGTTCCAACCTGCTCGATACCTCTATGAGCTCTCAACAAACTCTTCTACAATATCGATGGCCTTGAGCACTGCCTTCTCCCTTATCTCCCTTCTTGATCCCTGAAAGAGAAGCCTTTCTGCCTTCATTCTTTCCCCATCGGTTATGGCCACGAAGACCGTGCCCACAGGTTTCCCGGGGCTTGCGCCTGTGGGCCCTGCAATGCCTGTTATGGCGATGGCCACATCAGCGCCTGTGGCCCTTCTGGCACCCTCTGCCATCTCCAAGGCAGTCTCCGTAGATACAGCTCCATGAAGTTCGAGGGTTCTCTCGGATACCCCCAGCAGGGCAACCTTCAACTCGTTGGCATAGGCGACAATACCACCCTTGAACCAGCCGGAGCTTCCTGGCACGGCGGTTATTGTGGCTCCCAGAAGCCCGCCTGTGCAGGACTCTGCAACAGCCAGATACAATCCCCTTTCACCCAGTATCTGGCCTATCTTTCTGGCAGGCTGTTCCATCAGCGTAGAGCCACCATAATGATATTTAGCAGAAGGTTTGTATACACCCCTGCAATAACATCGTCTGCAACTATTCCTGTCCCCCCTGTGAGCCTTCTTTCCACAACTCCTATGGGGAATGGTTTAAGAATATCAAAAAACCTGAAAAGAATAAAGCCCAATATGAGGTTTGTCCAGTCGAAGGGAAGCCCGAAGAGGGCCACACAGAAGCCCGAGACCTCGTCGCAGACTATCTCGGGGGGGTCTTCTCTTCGAAAGTATTGCCTTGCCTCACCAGATACAAGGATACTGCCTGTAAGGACCAGTAGAAGAAGCATGAGCCCCAGGTGGAGACCCAAAAGGGATATACCATAGGCCAGTGGTATGGCCGTAAGGGTTCCGAATGTGCCGGGGGCAACCCTTATGTAGCCAGAAAACCCTGAGGTTGCAAGAAAGAGTATGCTATTTCTGCCTGCCTTATACAAGGGTCTAAAAGAGGAACCTCCTGATTGCTATATTCAGAAGCAGACCCACCCCTATGAATGTGGTTACAAGAAAACTTCCACCATAGCTGAGGAACGGCAGTGGCACGCCCACCACTGGCAGAAGCCCTGTAACCATGCCCATGTTCACCACCGTGTGCCAGAAGACCATCGATATTATACCAAACGCCAGAAGAAAGCCGAACCTGTCCTTTGCCCCACCGGTTATATCCATTGCCCTTATTATGAAGAAGAGAAAGAGGAGCAACACCACGAAGGAGCCCACAAACCCCCATTCCTCTGCAAGCACGGGGAATATGAAGTCTGTGTGATGGGCAGGCAGGAACATCAGGGTGCCCTGGGTGCCCTGTGTGAAGCCCTTGCCAAGAAAACCTCCCGAGCCTATGGCTATCTTGGATTGCAGAATGTGGTAGCCAGAACCCAGGGGGTCCATGGTGGGGTCCAGAAAGCTCAAAAGCCTTGCCTTCTGGTAATCCTTGAGCGAGTGCCACACAAAGGGAACCATGGATAGAATAGCGGCAGATATGGTCAGCACCGTTCTTAGTCTTATCTTTACCATACAGAGCATGGAGGCGAATACAAAGAGGAATATAAGTGCTGTTCCAAGATCAGGCTGCTTTGCTATGAGGGTGAACGGCAGGGCCACCAGTGCCACAGGGCCTGCAAGTTCTTTGAGGCCCAGTCCCCTCCTGGGAAGCTCTCTGGAGCTTAGGTACTTTGCGAGTGCCATGAGGAAGGCTATCTTTGCAAGCTCAGAGGGCTGAAAGTTGAACAACCCCAGATCAAGCCACCTTCTGGAACCCCCTGCAGAGTGTCCCCACAGAAGGGCAACCACAAGGGTTACAATGGATATGCCGTATATCACATAGGCGAACCGCTCGAATAGAGAGTAGTTTACAATCACCACCGGCACCATGACCACAAGTGCCACCACAAGCCAGTAGATCTGCTTCTTGTAGAGGAAGGGCTGGTGTACATGGGTGGCACTGTATATATTGGCCACTCCTGTCATGGCAAGTGCTATGGCTATGGCAAGAAGAAGCCAGTCTGTCTGAAAGAAGTAGCGTTTAGGTATCAATGTCTCTCTCTCCTTGTGTATTCTGCGGAGAGCATGCCTTCTTCCTGGTTGACCCCCTCCAGATAGGTCTTTATCACCTTAAGGGCTATGGGTGCAGCGCTCTGGGAGCCGAACCCACCGTGCTCCACTATGACGACAACGACTATCCTGGGCTCATCATAGGGTGCAAACCCCACGAACCAGGCATGGTCTCTGTGTTTGTAGGGTATCTTCTCTATATCCTTAACGCGTTTCTTAAACCTCACCACCTGGGCAGTGCCTGTCTTGCCGGCTATCCTGAGGCCGTCTACATTGAGGTGGTGGGCTGTGCCCTCTTCATGGGCTACCACACCCCTGAGGGCCTCTCTTATAAGGGTCAATGTCCCCTCGGATATGTTCAACCTCCCAAGCTCCACCGGTTCGAACCTTTTTATCACCTCTCCACCAGGGCTCTCTATGGTATCTACAAGCTGTGGAAGGTAGAGGGTGCCCCCGTTGGCTATAGCCGAGTAGGCATTTACAAGCTGAAGCGGGGTTGTAAGGAGAAAACCCTGCCCTATGGCTGTAAGGATGGTCTCGCCATCGTACCATATGGTGCCGTGGTTCTCCTTCTTCCATGCCGGGGTGGGCACAAGCCCTGGTTTTTCTGTGCCAAAGCCCATGCCTGTCTTTCTGCCGAAGCCGAACATGGTGGCATACCGGGCAAGCCGTTCTATACCCACCATGAGGCCCACCTGGTAGAAGAAGGTATCGGCACTCCTTATTATAGCCTCTTCTATGCCTATGTTTCCGTGGCCAGTGGGCTTCCAGTCGCGATACTCGTGGCCTCCGAATCGAAAGACAGGCCCTGCGTACATCCTGGTGGAGGGCTCTATGAGGCCTTCTTCCAGGGCTGCAGCCGCGGTTATCACCTTGAATGTCGATGCAGGGGGGTATTGCCCCTGTATGGCCCTGTTGGTGAATACCCTGAAGGGGTTGTTTATCATGCTCTGCCAGTCCTCCTCGGTTATACCGCTTACAAGAAGATTCGGGTCGAAAGAGGGGGTGCTCACCATGGCAAGAATCCTGCCGTTGCGTGGGTCCATGGCAACGCCTGCACCTGCCTTTCCCTCGAGGGCCTCCCACAGGGCAAGCTGGGCCTGTACATCTATCGTGAGCCGAAGGTTGTTGCCAGGGAAGGGTGGTATCTCCTTTGTAACCTTTATGAGTCTTCCATGGGCATCCACCTCTATCTGGCGGCCTCCGTCTATGCCCTTGAGGATACTCTCGTAGAGGGCCTCCACACCGGACTTTCCGATTATGTCTCCAAGGCTGTAGGAGGTCTTGCCGGCCCTTCTGAGTTTCTCCTGCTCTTTTGGGGTTATCTCACCCACATAGCCAATAAGGTGTGCCGTCATCTCGCCAAAGGGATAGTTCCTCTTCGGACCAACCTCTATGGATACGCCCGGAAGCTCGAACCTGTAGATGGCAACCCTTACCATCTCCTCCCAGCTCAAGTCCTTTTTGAGTTTCACACTCTTGAAAGGGGGTCTTCCCCTTGCACGCTCTATCCTTTTGCGAAGGACCGCTCTGTCCACACCCACCAGGTTCTCGAGTGTGGCCAGGGTCTTTTCCATATCCTCCACATCCTCAGGGGTTATGGCAAGATCAAAGCCGGGCCGGTTCTCGGCGAGTATGGTGCCATCCCGTGCGAGTATTAGCCCTCTGGGGGCAGGGGTCTTGGTAACCCTTATACGGTTGTTGAGAGAGAGTTCCCCGAAGTAGTGAGACTTCATCACCTGCAGATACCATAGCCTTACAACCAGCACAGAGAATATGAAGAACACAACCCCTATGGCTACAAAGAGCCTTTCACGAAATTCGGTGGGGTCTTTGTCCGATATGTAACGCATGGTTTAGAGCTCACCTCTTTCAGTGCGTAACAGTACGAGTTCAGATGCCTTCCTGAAAAGAAGAAAGAAAAGGGGTGAAAGGAGTGCCGTAACAAAGGCAACCACAAAGATATACAGGCCAGGGCCAACGGCTATGCCGGTAAAATAGAGCACCAGCAGGACCACAAGCTCCTTTGCCATGCAGGTTATGAACATGGCCACACCCCTTATAAGCGGGTCCGTGAAGGCGACCTTTCGAGATACGAAGCAGAGCACGGTGTAGACTATTACAAGGGAGAAAGAGGAACTGCCCACTATGGTGCCGCTGAATATGTCGTCTATGTAGCCAAGAACAAAGGCAAGGAACACACCCTCCAGGGATGGCCTTCGGCTTGCAAGAAAGAACACTATGAGAACCGATATGTCAGGAATCGGCAGGTTGGGGGTTATGGTAACCCTGAAGGACAGGTACACTATTGCAACGGGTATGAAGAGTATGAACTCACGCATGATGAGGACTAACCCCTTGTAAGTTCTTTTATTATGAGCACCTCCTCGAGGCTGTCCAGCGGGGCTGTGGGCTCCACCTCTATGTATTTGAAGAAGTTGTCCTCTCCCTTCTCAACCCTCGTTATCCTGCCCACCTCAAGCCCCTTGGGGAATATGCCAGACAGGCCTGCCGTAACGAGCACATCCCCTGGCCTTACATCATCGAGCTGCCTTATGTACTTGAGCCTCAGGGTGCGGCTTCCTGTGCCCTCAACAAGCCCCTTTGTCCTGGTTCTCTGCACTATGGCATCTATGCTGGATCTCGGGTCTGTTATGAGAAGCACCGTGGAGGTCGTGGATGTAACCTCTATGATTCTGCCAACCACACCCCTGGGGGATACCACGGCCATGTCCACCCTTATGCCATCCCTGGAGCCCTTGTCCAGGGTTGCGGTCCTCATCCATCCTGCGGCACCGAAACTGCTGTATCCTGTAACCTCGGCAGCCAGAGAGTCTATGCCCAGCACATTGCGATACCTGAGTATCTCCTTCAGCCTTTCGGCAAGGAGCAGTTCCTCACGAAGCCTGTTGTTCTCTTCCATGAGTCTGTGGAGTGTTTCATGGAGGAACCTGTTCTCTTCCCTGATGCCCACAAGGTATATGTAGTTTGACCAGACTCTGTCGAACACCGAATACAGGGTGAGGAAACCCTTCTGAATGGGTCTCGATACGGTGGAGACAACCCCCCTTACTATTACCTCTCCTCCTATTCCCCTTTCTGCATTAACGGCTATGTGTAGAGACACAAGGCAAAGCAGGAAGGCCGAAAGAATGATCTGGTGTCTCCTTATGAACGAAAACATATCGTTATCAGTTACGCACCGTTACTTCTCTTAAGAGTTTTACCTCATCGAGCACCTTGCCTGCTCCTTTGACGACACATGTGAGCGGGTCTTCTGCGATGGTTACAGGAAGCCGGGTCTCTTCCCTCAGTATTACATCAAGATTCTTTATCAGTGCCCCTCCGCCTGCCAGCACTATGCCCTGCTCAACCATGTCTGCTGCCAGCTCTGGCGGGGTGGTCTCGAGCACCTGCTTTATGGCCTCAATGAGGGCACCAATGGGCTCGTTCGTCGCCTCGCGAATCTCGCCAGCGGTTATCTCTATGGTGGTGGGTATGCCTGTTACAAAGTTGGAACCCTTGATTTCCATGGTCCTCTCCTCTTCCTCTGGCATGGCGAGCCCGAACTCTATCTTGATCTTCTCTGCGGTGCTTATACCTATGGAAAGATTGTATTTTCTCTTTATATACTGCACTATCGCCTCATCGAGCTTGTCTCCACCTATGCGGATGGACTTTGACCTCACTATACCGGCAAGGGATATGACCGCTATCTCAGAGGTTCCTCCCCCTATGTCAACTATCATGTTGGCCGAGGGCTCTGTTATGGGCAGCCCCGCACCTATGGCCGCTGCCATGGGCTCTTCTATGAGATATACCTCTCCAGCACCTGCCGAGTAGGCAGACTCCTTCACGGCCCTCATCTCCACCTGGGTGATGCCAGAGGGTATGCCTATCATTATACGGGGTCTTACAAGGAATCTTCGGTTGTGGACCTTGGTTATGAAGTACTTGAGCATCTCCTCGGTTATCTCGAAGTCTGCTATGACACCATCCTTAAGGGGCCTTATGGCAGCTATATTGCCAGGGGTCTTGCCGAGCATGGCCTTCGCCTCCTTGCCAACGGCAAGAACCCTCTTGCCACCCCTGCCATCCTTCTTGACGGCGACGACCGAGGGCTCATTGGTAACTATACCCTTGCCCTTTACATATATCAGTGTGCTTGCTGTTCCAAGATCTATGGCAAGATCATTGGAGAAGAGTCCAAGAAAGTAGTTGAACATCCCGCCTCCCCTGTGGATAACCTTTAATACCCTATGGTAGCAAAAAAATATCTTCATTGGCAAGAGAAAACTTGCAGGCAGATGCCCAGTAGCAGATATTTCACCAGAACATGGGCCCTTCCCACATAAATAAAGTTGAATTCATGGGGGAAATCTATTAACATACACACTTAATCCAACACAGGAGGTATCTTGATGCTCGATTTTCTGAGAAGAAAGAAGAGGTCCTTCGTCATACTCCTCATATTCTTTGCCATAATAGTGGTCTTCATCTTCTGGGGTGTCGGACCAACCCCACAGCAGGGCTCCGAAAACCAGGTGGTGGCAAGGGTCGACGGCATACCAATATATGGCAGCACCTACGAGGATGCCTACCGTAGAGAGCTCGAATACTACAAGAGGGCACTGGGGGAGAAGTTCTCACCCGAGGTGCTGGAGCGACTCAACCTGAGAGAGAGAACCATCAACGCCATAATAGATAGAATTCTTGTTCTCAAGGAGGCGGAACGCCAGGGTGTGGAGGTCTCACCAGAGGAGGTAAGAGAGCGCATATTCTCTACCTCCATATTCCAGCAGAACGGGGTGTTCAGCAAGGAACTCTACTTTGCAATCCTCCAGGCAAACCGTATAAAACCGGCAGAATACGAAGACACTGTCAGGCAGGAACTCATGATAGAGAAGATGGCAGACTCTGTAACAAGGGATGTTACAGTAACCGACGAAGAGGTGTGGAAGAAGTTCCTTGTGGAGAACAGAAAGGTATCGCTGAACTACATTGTGGTCGAGAAGGAGGGGTTCAGAAAAGTGGTAAAACCCGATGAGGAGGCGCTCGGGAAGTTCTTCAAGGAGCATGGCTCAAACTACATGGTGCCACCGAAGGTCAGGGTTCTGTATGCATGGATAGACAAGGATGCACTCCTTGAAGAGGTAGAGCTGAAGGAAGAGGAAATCGAGGCCTACTATAAAAGACACATGAATGAATACAGGGTGCCTGCAAGGGTCAGGGCACGCCATATACTCATAAGGCCCGACTCCTCAACAGAAGACAAGGAGAAGGCATGGCAGGAGGCAAGAGAAAGGATAGAGAAGATACTCGAAAGGGTAGAGAAGGGCGAGGACTTCTCAGAGCTTGCAAAACGGTTCTCCCAGGACCCGGGCTCCGCACAGAAGGGAGGCGAGCTCGGCTGGTTCGAAGAGGGCATGATGGTAAAGGAGTTCGAACAGGCTGCCTTCAGCCTTGAAAAAGGAGAGGTAAGCCCCATCGTGAAGACCCAGTACGGCTTCCACATAATAAAGGTTGATGACAGAAAGCCAGGCAAGACCATATCCCTCAAGGAGGCCAGAGCGGAGATAGAGGAAAAACTCAAAAGAAGATACGCCATGAGGCTTGCGAGAAAGAGGATGGCAGAGTTCCACACACTGCTCAAGAAGACAGACAGCACCGATGAGCTTGAAGAGCAGGCAAGAAGGTTCGGAATAACCGTTAAGGTTACAGACTACATGGACGCCCATGGTGGAGACGAAGAACTCCTGGGAAACAAAGATCTCAAAGAGGCCGCCTTCACCCTACCTCGGGGGGGAGTGAGTGGAATAATAGATGCCGACAAGGGGTTCTACATACTCAAGGTTATCGACAGGGTCGAGGCGCACATGCCAGAGTTCGAAGAGGTGAAAGAGAAGGTCAGAGAGGACTACACAGAGTATATGGCCATGAAGCTTGCAGAGGAGAAGGCAGAGGAGATACTTGAAAAGGCCATGGCAGGCGAGGATGTAAAAGAGCTTGCACTAAAAGAGGGGCTTAAGATGGGTAACACCGTGTTCTTCAGCATGCGAGACGGCGTAATACCAGACCTTGGCATCTTCGTTGCCCAGAGGCAGGCCATCTTTACACTCAAAGAGGAGCTGCCCTTATACCCAGAGGTGATAAGACACCAGGATGGGTTCTATGTATTCTGGCTCAGGTCCTCACAGGAGCCCTCGAAGGAGGCCTTCGAGAAGGTGAAAAAGAGGCTTCGTGATGCACTCCTTATGGAGAAACGAAGGGAAAGGTTCAGCCAGTGGATTTCGGAACTTCGTGAAAAGGCAGACATAGAGATAAGGGAGGAACTCCTTTAAAAGGGGTAAACAGGTGCGTTTCACAAAGGCATTCATACCAACACTGAAGGAGAGCCCAGCCGATGCAGAGGTTGTGAGCCACCGCCTTATGATAAGGGCAGGGATGATAAGAAAGCTCGCCTCTGGTATATACGATCTGCTTCCCCTGGGGCTTAAGGCCATAAGGAGGGTTGAAACAATCGTGCGCGAGGAGATGGACAGGGCAGATGCCCAGGAGGTGCTTCTTCCAGTGGTGCTGCCTGCAGGGCTCTGGAAGGAAAGCGGCAGGTGGGAGCTCTACGGAAAGGAGCTTTTAAGGCTCAAAGACCGTGGGGACAGGGAGTTCTGCCTTGGTCCCACCCATGAAGAGGCCATAACGGACATGGTAAGGCGAGAGGTGCGCTCCTACAGGGACCTTCCGCTAAACCTCTACCAGATACAGATAAAGTTTCGTGATGAGATGAGGCCCCGCTTCGGCCTTATGAGGGCAAGAGAGTTCATAATGAAGGATGCCTACTCATTCCACGCAACAGACGAGTGTGCCGAGAGAGAATACGAAAACATGCGCCAGACCTACACCCGCATATTCCACAGATGCGGGCTCGAGTTCACCTGTGTGGAGGCAGAGACAGGCACCATAGGGGGCAGTTTCTCCCATGAGTTCATGGTGCTTGCAGACACAGGGGAGTCGAGCATAGTGGTATGCCAGGCCTGCGGATACAGCGCAAACACAGAGAGGGCAGAGATAGCACCCCCCCGGACTCCACCAGCACCAGCTGAAAAGGGTGAGCCCCCAGGGGAGGTCCATACCCCGGGGAAAAAGGGTGTGGATGAGGTGGCAGCCTTTCTGGGGGTAAGCCCTGAACAGCTCATAAAGACCCTCATATTCACAACGGAGCAGGGCCCTGTGGCTGCCTGTGTGAGGGGCACAGAAGAGGTAAACCCGGAAAAACTCAAGAGGGCAGCAGGGGTGGAGACGGTAGAGCTTGCAGACGACAGAACCATAGAGGAGGCCACAGGGGGGGCTGCAGGGTTCAGCGGGCCTGTGGGGCTGCTCAAGGTACCTGTCATAGCAGACTACTCCGTTATGGACATGAAAGATGCCGTTACAGGGGCCAACAAAAGAGACTACCACCTTGTGGGTGTAACCCCCGGGGTGGACTTCAATCCCACCTACATGGACATAAGGGTTGCAAAAGGGGGGGACCCGTGCCCCCGTTGCTCTACGGCCATGATACTCAAAAGGGGTATAGAGGTGGGGCATATATTCAAACTCGGTGTAAAGTACAGCGAGTCCATGGGCGCCCTGTTCATAGACGAGTCAGGCCGTGAGCGCCCCATAATAATGGGTTGCTATGGCATAGGCATAGGCAGAACCGTTGCAGCCTCTATAGAGCAGAACCACGATGAGGCAGGCATAATATGGCCTGCACCTTTAGCACCATACCATGTACACCTTCTACCGGTAAACATGAACGACGAGAAGACCCGCAAAAAGGCAGACTCACTCTATGAGACCCTTCGGATGGAAGGCTACAGTGTGCTCTACGACGACAGAGACATCGGGGCTGGTATAAAGTTCAAGGACGCGGATCTGCTCGGTATGCCCCTCAGACTCACCGTGAGCGGAAGAACCCTGAAGGAGGACTCTGTGGAGATAAGGAAGCGAAGGAGCGGAAGCCAGGAACTGGTACATCTGGATGAGGTCGTGGCCTTCCTGGAGAGATTCCTCAGGGGAGTAGAAGAGAGACCATCCATGAACCCTTAAAAAAGGAGGCCTTGAGATGGATGGCAGGCTCAATGTAATCTTCGGGTTCTGTTACCTTGTGTTCACCATAGTGCTTGGCCCCCTTGTGCTCGTGCCTCGTGCAGGCGAGAACCTTAAGGCCATGGGGGAGCTTGCCTCAAGGGCATCTTCCGTGCCACAGGATGAACTCCTCCATGGGGTGGTGGGCTATCTATCACAGATTTCGGACTCGCACTTTCTGGCAAGTGCTGTCCATGGCCATGGAAACCTTGAGGCAGTCCTGAACATAGTGGTTGGGCTTGCACTCCTACAGCTCACACTCCCCAGTGTATATAAACTTGTTGCAGGCCTCCTCTTCCTTGTGGGTACCCTTTTGCATTCAGGGATGCTCTATCTGTACGGTGTGTTCGGTGTGGGCTGGGCAACCATGTTCACAAAGTTCGGTGCCATCTCTATTGTGGCAGGGGTGGTGCTCATGGCAGCCCTTTCTATCCTGGGGTTTCAGCGGAAAGAAGCCCATCGATGAGGGATATGAAGCGAGGGGAGGTGAATTCAAGCCTCTCCTTCATACTTATGAAGGCCATGGTGCCTGCCTTGTCCACCACAACCACCGTGGGTGTCCACAGGACCTTGTAGAGGCCTGCAAGGTAGGCACCATCGTCTCTTAAGATGCGGAATGTGTAGCCACCCTCCCTGAAGAAGTTTGTTATGGTGTATATGGAGCCTGAGTGTATGGTGTCCTCGTCTATGGTTATTATGGTGAGGGGTTTACCCTTATACATGGCCTCGAGCTCCTTGAGGGATGGAAACATCTGTCTACACTCCTTGCAGCGGTACCTCCAGAAAAACAGAAGCACCACCCGCCCCCGCTCACCTTCGAGGTTGAACACCCTGCCATCCATGTCCGGATAGGCAAACTGTGGTGCCTTCTTGCCAACTGTTATGGAGCCAGAGCCAACAGGCTCACCCTCTCTTCCACAGCCTGGAAGGAGGGCGGCGAGTATAAGAAGGATTGCAACAAGCCTCATGGATATTACTATAACAGAGGTGCGGGTGGTCTTTCAAACCACATTTTTGGTTTGAAAAAAAAACCTCTATATGTTAGAAACACTTATTAAAACTCTGTGAAGAGGTGGAAACCCCTTATGGAACCATATAATCCCCGGGGGATAGAGAAGAGATGGCAGGAAAGGTGGCAGAAAGAGGATGCCTTCAGTGTGGAGAGAGATGCCTCGAAGGAGAAGTTCTATCTACTCGAGATGTTTCCCTATCCATCTGGAAGGATACACATGGGCCATGTGAGGAACTACTCCATAGGCGATGTGCTCGCAAGATTTTTGAGGATGAGGGGCTACAATGTGCTCCATCCCATGGGCTGGGATGCATTCGGGCTGCCGGCAGAAAATGCCGCCATAAACCATGGCATACACCCGGCAAGATGGACCGAAGAGAACATAGCATACATGCGGACACAGCTCAAGCGGATGGGTTTCAGCTACGACTGGCACAGAGAGATTTCAACCTGCACGCCCCGGTACTACCGTTGGAACCAGTACCTGTTCCTCAAACTCTACGAGAAGGGGCTTGCCTACAGGAAGGAGTCCCTTGTGAACTGGTGTCCCTCCTGCTCAACCGTTCTTGCCAACGAGCAGACGGAAGAGGGCAGGTGCTGGCGGTGTGAGTCTGTGGTTGAAAAGAAGGTCCTCATGCAGTGGTTCCTAAAGATAACGGAGTATGCAGAAGAACTCCTTCAGGATACCTACAGGCTTTCGGGCTGGCCAGAGAAGGTCCTTGTAATGCAGCGTAACTGGATAGGCAAGAGCACAGGCGCAGAGGTGGACTTTCCTGTAAAGGACTCGGACAAGAAGATAAAGATATTCACCACAAGGCCCGATACCCTCTACGGGGTTACATTCATGAGCCTTGCCCCTGAGCATCCACTGGCAGCAGAGCTTACAAGCCCTGAAAGAAGGGAAGAGGTGGAAGGGTTCATCAAACAGGTGAGTTCCCTTACCACCAGGGATCGTGAGGCCTCCTGTAAGGAGGGTGTGTTCACAGGCTCCTACTGTATAAACCCCCTTACGGGCGAGGCTGTGCCCATATATGTGGCAAACTTCGTGCTCATGGAGTACGGCACAGGGGCTGTAATGGCAGTGCCTGCCCATGACCAGCGCGATTTTGAGTTCGCACGCCAGTACGGGCTTCCCATAAAGGTCGTTATCCATCCCCCTGAGAGAGAGCTCAACCCCGATGGGATGGAAGAGGCATATACAGAGCCAGGGGTCATGAAAGACTCCGGGCCCTTTACAGGGCTTCCCAGTGAGGAGGCGAAAGAGAAGATAGTCGAGATGCTCGAAGAGCTTCGAATGGGCAAGAAGACTGTAAACTACAAGCTCAAGGACTGGGGTATATCCAGGCAGCGCTACTGGGGCTGCCCCATACCCATAGTATACTGCGAAGGGTGTGGCACAGTGCCCCTGCCATACCAGGAGCTTCCAGTCATACTGCCCCTCGATGTGAACCTTACAGGCAGGGGGCTGTCGCCCCTCAAAGGACACTCCTTTGTGAACACAACCTGCCCACGCTGTGGCAGGGATGCACAAAGAGAGACCGACACCATGGACACCTTTGTGGATTCATCCTGGTATTTTCTGCGTTTTACCTCACCACACACAGAGGACGCCCCCTTCAAGAGGGAGGATGCCAGCTACTGGATGCCCGTAGACCAGTACATAGGGGGCATAGAGCATGCGGTGCTCCACCTTCTCTATGCCAGGTTCTTCACAAAGGCCATGCGGGATATGGGACTTGCCGATATAGATGAGCCTTTCAAGAACCTTCTTACACAGGGTATGGTCTGCAAAGAGACTAAAAGATGCCCTGAGTGTGGATACCTTTCGGACGATGAGTGCCAGGATGGACGGTGTAAACACTGCGGAAGAGAGTATGCCACAGGGGCCGTGGAGAAGATGAGCAAATCGAAGAAGAACACCGTGGACCCTGATTCCATAATAGAACGCTATGGGGCGGACACCACACGGCTCTTCACCCTCTTTGCAGCCCCACCAGAGAGAGACCTCGAGTGGAGTGAGGAAGGGGTCGAGGGTGGCTACAGATTCCTTAACAGGGTATGGCGCCTTGTTACAGAACACCTGCCCCTCATAAAGGATGTGGAACCCTACAGAGGCGGCGAGAGGCTCGATGGCCCCCTTGAAGAGATACGCCACATGACCCACAGGACCATAAAGAAGGTGTCAGAGGATATGGAAAGGAGGTTCCACTTCAACACCGCCATAAGCGCCATCATGGAGCTTGTAAATAGCCTCTATCTGTGGAATAGAGACAAAGAAGACGAACCTGCCAGAATGGTCCTTAAAGAGGCTTTGCAGACGGTGGTGGCCCTCCTTTCACCATTTGCCCCACACATCGCAGAGGAACTCTGGGAGAAGATGGGCAACACCACCCCACTCTACAGAACAGCCTGGCCCGAGTACGACCCCAAGGCAATAGAGAAAGAAGAGGTGCTCATAGTGGTGCAGATAGACGGAAAGGTCAGAGGCAAACTTACCGTGCCACGGGATGCAACCAGGGAGGATGTGGAAGAAAGGGCCCTTGGGGATGAGGCCATAGCACGATGGCTCGAAAAGAGGACCATAAGGAAGACCATATATGTTGAGGGAAGGATACTCAATATAGTAACGGCACAGAGATGACAAAAAATATCAAGTTTATAGCCCTTCTTCTTGTATTTACACTGCTTTACGGGTGTGGTTACCATGTGGCAGGAAGGGGCACAAGGATAGCCGGTATAGAGAGGCTCGCCATACCGATCTTCAAGAACCTCACCCAGAAACCGGACATAGAGAGCATCATGACCACCGCCGTGGTGGACGAGTTCGTAAACATCGTGCAGATAGTGGACCAGAAGGATGCCGATGCGGTGCTCCACGGAGTTATAAAGAGTTACAGGCTTGTGCCCATATCCTACAGCCAGCGCGATGTGGTCAATGAATACCGCCTGAAGGTGATCTTCCAGTTCGAGCTGAAGGGTGCGAAGGATGGCAGGACCATCTGGAAGGGCCTTATCCCTGACTACGAGGACTTCCAGATAGACACCGCAAGTGTAACCGAGACCAAGATAAAGGAGATAGACTCTTTCAGGAAGATGGCAAAGGACACGGCAAGGCTTCTAAGGGAGAGGATACTCGAAGAGGTCTATTAGGATGGCAGAGAGTCTCAAACCCATATACCTTCTCTATGGAGACCCCTCACTTGTAAGGGAGTTTAGAGAGAAGCTCAGAAAAGAGGCCCTGAACCCTGGCTATGAGTCCTTCAACTACCATGGCTACAGTGCCGCAGAGATGGATGCAGAAGAGGTGTTGCAGACAGCCCTTACACTGCCAGTTTTTGGTGGAAAGAGGGTTGTGGTGGTAAAGGACTGTCAGGAGATGAAAGACCGTGAGAGGGCGTTGTTTATAGAGTATGCCATGGCACCATCGGTGGATACCTGCCTCGTTCTTCTCTATGGTGAGCAGAGGCCACAGGCAGGGGATAAGCTCTTTTCGGCACTTAGAGACAGGGGCTATGTTAAGGAGCTCAAATGCCCCAAAGGGAGGAGGCTTGAGGACTGGATAGTGCGGTATGTAAGAAAGGAGGGCAAGGATATAACCCCGCAGGCCGTCTCCCTCCTCATGGAGATGAAGGGAGATGCCCTTGGTGAACTCGGGGCGGAACTGGACAAACTCATACTCTATAAAGGAGGGGATGTTACAATAGAGAGGGACGATGTGGAGGAGTCTGCCCTCCAGACAGAAGGGGCCGGTGTGTTCCGGCTCATCGATACCATAGGAAGGAAGGACAGGGCAGAGGCCATGAGGATATTCACACTGTTGAAAGAGGAAGAGCCGCTCAAGGTTCTGGGTGCCCTTGCATGGTATGTGAGGCTTCTTGCAAGGTGCAGGGAGCTTATGGACGAGGGGCTGGCCCCGGAGAAGATAGCCTCGAGGCTCCGCATCCCCGGCTTCAGGGTGTCTGCATACATGCAGGCCGCAGGAAGGTTCTCACAGAGAAGGCTCTATGGGCTTCTGTTACTGCTCTCAGAGGCAGACCGCCTCCTTAAGGGCTCGCAGCAGAGACCCGTAAATATTATATTCAGGCTCATAATGGAGCTTTGCAAGTAGGTAAGCAGGGTGGCGAGTAGTTATCTGTTCTGTAACATGGAGTTTACTGCCACTGTAAGGCGCGAGATTCTGCGCGATGCGTTGTTCCTGTGCAGAACCCCCTTCGTTACAGCCCTGTCAACCAGCCTTACAACTGCTCCGAGATGGGCCCTCGCCTCCTCGGGTTTGCCCTCTTCGATGGCTGTCCTCACCCTCTTTATGGCGGTCTTTATGGCGGATCTTACGGCCTTGTTCCTGACTCTCCTCTTCTCACTCTGCCTCAGCCTCTTCAGTGCTGAACGATGGTTTGGCAATGTGGTCCACCTCCGTCAGAAAGATTTAATTGAAAGATGATATTCTTTTTTTCATCGGTTGTCAAGGGTTAACTAAAAAAATGACGGAAAGAGGAAGGATAACGAGTGCGGCAACGAAGGTGGGTCTACTTACCTTTGCAAGCAGGGTGCTGGGCTATATAAGGGATGCTGCCATAGCATTCGTCTTCGGGGCGGGCCTTGCAAGTGATGCCTTCTTTGTTGCCTTCAGGATTGCCAACCTCCTCAGGCGTCTTGTGGGCGAGGGAACCATAACCCATGCCTTTGTGCCCATCTTTACGGAGATAAGAGAGGTAAGGGGCACAGAGGAGGCCACACTCTTTGTAAGAAGGTTCTTTACCATCTTTTTCCTCATCCTCCTGGGGCTTGCAACACTGGGTATGGTCTTCTCAGGTAGCATTGTCTCCCTTCTTGCCCCTGGTTTCGAGGCCATCGGGGGCAAGTTCTCCCTTACGGTAGACCTTGCCCGTATCATGTTCCCCTATATGGTATTCATAGGGCTCATGGCGGCAAGCATGGGGGTGCTTAACTCCATGGGGCACTTTACCATGCCGGCCCTCTCACCTGTCTTTTTCAACCTCTCACTCATAGGGGCCACCTTCCTTGTTGCCTCCTTTCTTACGGAGCCTGCCTATGCCCTCGCCTATGGGGTGCTCCTTGGTGGGTTGCTCCAGTTCGGGGTGCAGCTACCGGTGCTCAGAAGATACGGCATGGTTCCATATCCACCACTGTTCGAGCTTCGAGACCCCGAGCTTCGAAGGATATTCCGCCTTATAGCCCCTGCGGTGGTGAGCATTGGTATATACCAGCTCAACATATTCGTTACCATGAGGTTTGCCTCTCTCCTGTCAGAGGGAAGTGTCTCCTACCTTTACTACGCCTCAAGGCTTGTGGAGCTGCCCATAGGGGTCTTCGGTGTTGCCTTCACACAGGCAGCACTACCTGCCCTGTCGGGCCACATGGTGGGTAGAGAGCGAGAAGGGTTCCTATCTTCACTCTCGTTCAGCATAAGGATGGTCAACTTTGTAAATATTCCTGCCACGGTGGGGCTTGTGGTTCTTGCCACCCCACTTGTGGATACCCTCTTTGCAAGGGGCGAGTTCGGCCCCCGGGATACAGGGCTTACCGTGTATGCCCTGCTCTTCTATGCCATAGGTATCGTGCCCGTCTCTGTTGCAAGGCTTCTTGCAACGGCCTTTTACTCCATGAAGGACAGCACAACCCCTGTTGTGGCAGGTGTGTTGAGCTTTGTCTCGAACATAGGGTTCTGCATGGTTCTCATAGGCCCGCTTTCACACGGCGGGCTTGCCCTTGCCACAACCCTTGCATCGGTTGTCAACCTTGTGGTGCTGGCAGCGTTTATCAGAAGGAGGCTCGGAAGGATGGGTATAAGAGATATGCTCGCCTCGGCCATCAGGTCTTCTTCTGTAGCCCTTTTCATGGGGGCGGTGGTCTACCTTCTTGCTGCCCTCCTGTACACCCCTGAAAGCACACTGCCTGTAAAACTTGCAGTGCTCATCTTCCTGGTCCTTACAGGGGTGGGAGCGTATATAGGGGGAGCCTCCCTTATGAGAATGGAAGAGTTCGGACACCTCAAGGAGCTCACCAGAAACAGAGGTTGCCGAAAATAAAGGACTTTCCTGTGTGTCAAATGAAAGTGTTCACATAACAGTATAACTGTCTAATTTTTAAGGTAAAAATGGTGATTAAATTTTGTGCAATGTTCGGAAGACCTTTGAAATACCATTCCACAGTTCTTTGCAGCGGTTGTATTTCAACAGGTTATCCACAGAAGGTGGGGAAATCTCTCTAATCCGTTGAATTAGCGTTTCTTTTGGCCTCCTGCCAGAGGGCTTCCATCTCCTCGAGGGTTGCATCCTCGAGGCTCTTTCCCATCCTGTCGAGTTTTTTCTCGAGGTGGTGGAAGCGGTGGATGAATTTTTTCACTGTCCTGGCAAGGGCCCATTCGGGATCCACCCCTGAGAACCTTGATACATTGACCAGTGTGAACATGAGGTCTCCCAGTTCCTCTTCTATGCGGTGGTCCTCTTTTGCTGCAACCGCCTCTTTGAGTTCTTCAACTTCTTCTTCCAGTTTATTGAGAACCCCTGCCATGTCCTTCCAGTCGAACCCTACCTTTGCCACCCTTCTCGACACCTTCTGTGCCTTAAGGAGTGCTGGCATGCCCTCTTCTATGTCAGAGAGGAATCCCTCCCCTTTTTTCTCCTCCCTTTCTTCCTCCTTGATGTCTGCCCATTGTTTGAGGACATCATGGGCTGATTCTGCCCTCTTGTCTCCAAACACATGGGGGTGTCTTCGGACCATCTTGTCGAAAGAGTCCTTCAGGACATCCTCTATGGTGAACCAGCCCTCCTCCCTTGCTATCTGCGAGACGAACAGAACCTGGAACAGGAGGTCTCCACACTCCTCTTTTATGTCTTCTTTCGAGCCCTCTTCCATGGCATGGCACAGCTCGTATGCCTCTTCCAGTATGTAGGGGATAAGGCTGTTGAGTGTCTGCTCCCTGTCCCAGGGGCAGCCCCCTGGAGACCTTAAATGCTCCATGAGCCATATGAGCCTTTCAAACCCTGTCTTTTCCATGCCCCCTATTGTGCCATACAGTCAGGGTTAAATCAAACATATTGACCTTGATAGCCCTGGTGTGGTAGATTCTAAGTAACTGTGGTGCAACAACATTGTGGAGGTGTAGTGAAGAGCACCTCTTAATTTTTTGGAGGCTACCAGATCTATGGTGAAAAGCCTTCTCAGAAACCTTCCATCTGTTGACGAACTCTTGAGAGATAGTGAGCTGGTCCCACTTTACAGGAAGTTTTCAGCCTCGATAGTGAAGGACTCCATAAGGGGGGTTCTTGAGGTGTTGAGAGAAGAAGTCCTTTGTGGAAGGCTCAAGGACCTTTCCCGCAGCACCATCAGGGCCCTTATAAGGGCAGACCTTGAGGGGCTCCTCCGCCCAGGGCTTGAACCTGTGGTTAACGCCTCTGGCACGGTCATCCACACCCATCTTGGAAGAGCACCCCTGCCAGATGAGGCCCTGGAGGCGGTAAGGCTTGCGGCAGAGGGGCCTGTAAGCCTCGAGGTAGACCTTGAAGATGGCTCGAGAGGGGAGAGGGATGCACACTGTGAGGAACTGATAAGGAGGCTTACCGGGTGCGAGGCTGCCTGCATTGTGAACAACAACGCGGCAGCGGTGTTCATAACACTGAACAGCCTGGCATATGGCAGAGAGGCTGTAATCTCCCGGGGTGAGCTTATAGAGATAGGGGGTTCTTTCAGGCTGCCAGAGATAATGGAACGAAGCGGCTGTATCCTCAAAGAGGTGGGAACAACCAACAGGACCCACCTCCATGACTACATGGACGCCATGGGAGAGAATACGGGCCTTCTCCTCAAGGTGCACCGAAGCAACTATAACATCACAGGGTTCACAAAGGAGGTTCATCTTCCAGAGCTTGTTACGCTTGGCAGAAGGTATGGTGTTGCTGTGGTAGAAGACCTTGGCAGCGGCTCTCTCGTAGACCTTTCCAGATATGGACTCAAGAAAGAGCCAGTGGTGGACGAAAGTATAAAGGAGGGTGTTGATGTGGTTACATTCAGTGCGGACAAACTCCTTGGCGGCCCACAGGCAGGTATCATAGCAGGCAAGAAGGAGTTTGTAGAGAGGATAAGACGAAATCCCATCAAGAGGGCCCTGAGGGTGGACAAACTCACCGTCTCCGCGCTTGAGGCAACACTCAGGCTCTACCTGAACCCCGAAGGGCTCGAGGAGAGGTTGCCCATACTCAGACTCCTTACCCGCCCACTGGAAGAGATAGAGAAGAGGGCCTGGAGGATAAAGGAGCTTCTTTCCTCAAGACTGGGTAAGAGGTTCCTGATATATGTGGAAGAGAGCAGCTCCATAGTGGGAAGCGGGGCACTGCCCGATTGCAGTATTCCAACCAGAGTGGTTACCATCACACACCATGAGATAGGAGCAGAGAGGATATTCAACCACTTCCTCCACAGTGAGCCACCTGTGCTGGGAAGGGTGGAAAGGGAAAGGTTTGTGCTCGATGCAAGAACCATCGATGCGGAACATGTTGAGCACATAAAGCCGTTGTATCATGGATAGAGCAGGCTTTTCCTTGCTGCAGAAGACCGTTATCGCCCTCGTTGTCATACAACTTCCTGTGCTCATTACCTTCCTTGTAACCTACAACAACCTCAAGGAACACATACTGTCCCTGGTACTCAACGATATAACCATCATAAAGGATGTGATGGACAACCAGATAGAGCGTATGTTGAAGCATGCAAAAAGACATACAGTGAACATAGCCAGGGACCCTGTTCTTCACTCGCTTCTTGAAGAGGCCGGCAAAGACGGGAAAGCTGTTGAGAAGCTCGAGCGCTACATCGCCGAACGCTGGGAGAACGAGGGAGACATAGCCGTAGCAGGGCCTGACGGAAGGATACTCGTCTCAACAGGTGGCAACAACACAGACACAGAAGAACTCTTCGGGCCGGATGCCCTGAAGAAGGACAGGGCTGTGATAATCGACAGGGTGAAAGATGGCAAACCCCTTCTGTATGCCATAGCCCCTGTTGTGTTTGATGACTCGGCAGAGCCAGCTGGTTTCGTTATAAACAGGTTCCACATTGGAGAGCTCAACATACTGCCCATGAGCGCTATGGTGCCTCGTTATGAGTCCATGAGGATGTACCTTGTGGATAGAGATGGCATCCCTATAGCTTCGACGGTGGAGATTGAGGGGACACTTGCCGGCTCTCCACATGTGAGAGAGTGCATAGGCTATGGCAGAAGCTTTGAGGGTAGATACACCACGCTTTCAGGCAGAGAGGTCTTTGCCACCACAAGCTGTATAACCCCGCCCGGATGGGTCTTCGCTGTGGAGGTGGACATGGCAGATGTGTGGAGGCCCATAAACATAATAAAAGAGGCTGTCGTGCTGACAGCAATGGTTGTTGGAGTGATAATGTTCGTGCTTTTTGCCATGTTCTCAAGAACAGTGGTTAAGAACCTGAGGAGGCTTGTGGCATTTGCAGACAAAATATCCCGTGGCAACTACGATGTTACACTGCCTGTTGAGAGCCATGACGAGATAGGCCAGCTGACAGAAAGATTCAACATGATGGCTAAGGAGATAAAGCAGCGAACCCGGGAGATAACCGAAAGCAGGAGGACACTCTCGACACTTTTGAGCAACCTTCCTGGTATGGCCTACAGGGCGTTCTCTGACAGGGAACGCACCATGGAGTTTATAAGCAACGGCTCCATGGAACTCACGGGCTACACACCCCAGGAGTTCATCTCTGGCAGGGTGCACTATGGCACAGAAGTTATGCATCCCGAGGACATGGAGCAGGTAGTGAGGGAAATCCACCATGCGGTGGAGAGGCTGGTGCCATACAGGCTATCATACAGGATTATAACCAGGGATGGCAAGGAGCGATGGGTGTGGGAACAGGGCAGGATGGTTGCCAGGAAGGACGATGTGGCAGTCCTGGAGGGCTTTATAGCAGACATGACCGAGCAGAAGATGGCAGAGCTTGAGCTCAAAAAGCTCTCCAGTGCAATAGAGGAAAGCATAAACATAGTCTTTATTACCAACACCGAGGGCAAGATAGAGTATGTGAATCCCACATTCGAGAGGGTTACAGGATACACCAAGAAGGAGGTCATCGGCAAGAACCCCGGCATGCTTGCATCAGGGGAGACACCGCCCTCCAAGTACAGAGAGCTGTGGCTTACCATCAAGAGTGGAAGAACCTGGCGTGGAATATTCAAGAACAAAAAGAAGAGCGGGGAGTTCTACTGGGCCAATGGACTTGTATACCCTGTAAAGGATGAGAGTGGAAAGATAACCCACTTTATAGCCATACAGGAAGATATAACAGAGCGAATGCTCGCAGAAGAGCGTATGCGTTATCTCTCGACCCACGATGGGCTCACAGGGCTTTACAACAGGGACTACTTCATAGAGCTGCTTGGTGAATGGATGGGTGCCGCAGGGAGGAAGGGGAAAAAGGGTGGGTTGCTGATTGTCGGGCTTGACCAGTTCAAGCTCATAAACGACACCTATGGACACGGTATGGGCGATGAGGTGCTCAGAAGTATTGCAAGGCTCATAGAGGCATGCGTGAGATATACAGACGATACATACTCAAGAAAGGCAGCAAGAGACAGTATTATAGCAAGACTCGGTGGCGACGAGTTTGCCGTGTTCATACCCCATCTCAATGCACAGGAGCTTGTGAAGATAGCGGAGAAGATAAGGAAGATGATAGAGGAGTTCAGACTCATGGGTAGAAACTTCTACCTTACGGCAAGCATAGGTATTGCCCTCTACCCCGAGCACGGTACAACAACCAAGGAGCTTATAACCAGGGCGGATGCAGCACTATCCCATGTGAAAGAGAAGGGAAGAAACCGCTGTGAATTCTTCAGCGAAGAATACCGTATATTCGAGGACATGCACGAAAGGCTCAAGTGGAAACACATTATATTCGACGCCATCGAGAAGGATCGCATAGAGCTGTGGTTCCAGCCCATACTGGATATAAGAAACAACATGATCTACCACTACGAGGTGCTTGCAAGGATGCGCGATGAGAAGGGAGAACTCGTATTCCCTGGTGTCTTCATAGACATAGCAGAACGCTTTGGCCTTATAGATGCATTGAACCGTATGATAGTGGAGAAGGCCATAACACTGCAGGCAGAGATGAGCCGAAAGAACAGCCCTGTTGCAATAAGCATAAACCTTTCGGGACTCACACTTGGTGATGAGTCCTCCCTCATGTTCATAAGCGATACCATAAAGAAGGGAGGAGCAGACCCGGACCACCTTGTCTTCGAGATAACAGAGACCGCTGCAGTGGAAGACATAGAGATGGCCAGGAGGTTCATAAATACACTGAAGAAGACAGGCTGCCACTTCTCGCTCGATGACTTCGGGGTGGGCTTTACATCCTTCATGTATCTGCGAGAACTCTCGGTGGACTACATAAAGATAGATGGCTCGTTCATAAGAAGACTCAAGGACAACAGGCATGATCAGCTTGTGGTGCAGGCAATATCGCATATTGCAAAGGGTATGGATATTAAGACCATCGCAGAGTTCGTCGAGAACAAAGAAAGCCTCGAACTCCTCAAGGAGTTTGACATAGACTATGCACAGGGCTACTATATTGGCAGACCATCTCCATCAATAGACTTTGAGGAAAGAGAGTTTGCAAAGGAATAGATGAAAAAGGGTGTTTCGTATATTGTGCTCTGCCTGGCACTACTTCTTACGGCCATCGGTGCTGTTGAGGCAGCCTCCATAGGAGAGAGTTTTCTGGGTGAGAGTTATCGCTACAGGCTCAGTTTCTGGCTCTTTGATGATGTTGCCAGGGCAGAGGTCAGGCTCGAAAAGAAGGGCCCCTACTATGTGGCCACCCTCAAGGCAAAGACGAGGGGGTTCATTGACCGTATACGCCACAGGGAAGACTCCTACACCGCCATAATGGAAGAGGTGGATGGAGGCAGAAGGTTCAGAACACTGAGGTTCGAGAAGAATGTGAGGATAGGAAAGAAGAGCAAGAGAACAATCACCATGCTCGACCACGAAGAGGGTGTTATAAGGTGGGAGAAGTGGCGCAGAGGCAAAAAGACAAAGGAGGGCACACTGCCCATACCCCATGGGACCACCTACGATTGTCCACTTACAGCCTTCTACAACTTCAGGTTCGGCGTCTACGGAGATGTGAAAAAAGGCGGGAAATACCGTATAAAGACCCTTCCAAAAGAGGACGGCAAAGAGATAGATATACACCTTCGTATACTCACAGAAGGTGAGGCAAAAAGACGTCTCAAGAAAGAGAAGAAGAACCCCCTGCCAGATGAATACTACCTTGCCGATGCAAAGATACCGAAGAAACTCTTCGACTCCAGAAGCGGCAAGATAGAGATACTCTTCAACAAGGGCCTCATACCACTCCTTGCGGTCGCAAAGGATGTGATATTCTTCGGCGATGTGAGAGGTAAACTTATTAAACAAGATATTGAGCAAAATAGCACCATTTCTCCACCCAAAAAATCCACAAAATAAAAGGACTTACAAAACCCCTTGACAAAAACCCACAAAAACTGTATAATATTTACACCACAAGTTGAATAAAGTCTTTTATCTTTGGTTGGAGACCTGTCTGCTGCTTGCTTGAAAATATCTGCGAAGGGGGAGCATCGGTGAGTGGAACAACAAGGGTTGACCCCGACTCTTTTTACGGAGAGCTCAAGGGTGAAGGCAGTGAGCTCAGGGAGATTCTATGGCCCCTTGCCCATCTTACGCCCCGTGAGAGGGCGGTCTTTGTGGAATATCATTACTGGAACACCCATATGAAGGTCATAGCGGAAAGCCACAGAATATCTCTTGGGAGGGCTTATGAGATACTTTACAGGGCAGAAAAGAAGATTGCGTCTTCAAGGACACAGGAGAAGAAGAAAGGTGCCAGAGGTTGAAAATCTGGACAGACCGCCAGAACTCTCGTGGCTCGACTACAAGACCATAAGGCAGTATCAGTCCATGGGAGATATTCTGGAAGGATTCAGAAGTGGCACAGGAGAACCACTTCGTGATGAGACAAAAAACGGTTACAACTGGCTGACAAAGGACCCTTAACCTCCTCTCATATCTCCAGCCTCTAATCTTCTACTCACAGGCACACCCCCAGCAGGGGTGTGCTTTTTCGTTTCGAGGGCCTGCAGGGGTAGAATAAAAAGAACAAAATTTCTCTTTTAAAACGAAAGCTTGCAAAATTAGGGGTAGAAAAAATACACCATAGGGTGTCTTGGTTGTATTCACAAAAAACCGGAGGTGTGTAGCCATGGCAAACTATGATTATTTTGCCCGCATCGGAGAGCTTGAGGACTGGAGAAGGCATCATCCCAGGGGTAGAGAACGGGTGCTCCTGAGGGAGCCCGAGATGTGCAGGGAGTGTCTCAGGACATTCTTGAGCCTCTATCCACTTAAAAGATGTGTGGACCATGATGGACTTGAGGAGATATGAGAAGACGGATAGACTGGCAGCGGCTCAGGGAGGACTACTCAAGGGGGTTTTCTCCAGAAGAGCTCGCAGAGCTCTACCACTGCAGCATAAGAACCATCAGAAACAGAATACTCAGGGAGGGCTGGAAGAGGCTTAGGGAAGAAGAGTGTGGGGCAGGCACACTCGTCAAGGAGCACCGCAGACTCTGGCAGGAGGTAAAAAAGAGGCTCTCGGTAGGGCTTAACAGGGGAGACGAAAAGGAACTGAAGATTGCAAAGATGGCAGGCGATGTGCTCTTAAGCGTCATCAAGGGAGAAAAAGAGGTATGGGACATGGACCCTGCCGATAAAGGGCTTACAGAAGAGGAGATAGATGCGATTACCAAAGAGATGGAATCCCTTACAGTATCACACAGAACAGAGGCGTCTGTGGACGGAGAATAAGAGGTTCAAGGTGGTGCCTGCAGGCAGAAGGAGTGGCAAGACAGAGCTTGCAAAGAGGAGGCTCGTTGTTGCCCTTGCAGAGAAGAAGGGCTGGCAGGACCCACGCTACTTTGCCGCAGCACCCACCCGTGAGCAGGCGAAGAGGATATTCTGGAAAGACCTTAAGGCCCTTGTGCCGCCACGCTGGATAAGGCGTATCTACGAGACAGAGCTCTGCATAACCACCCGTATGGGCTCTGAGCTATGGGTGGTGGGCCTGGACAGACCAGAGCGCATAGAGGGTATCCCCTGGGATGGCTGTGTGCTCGATGAGTACGCAAACATGAAGCCCGAGACCTGGCAGGCACATGTAAGGCCAGCCCTTTCTGACAGGCAGGGCTGGTGCTGGTTCATAGGGGTGCCAGAGGGGCTTAACCACTACAAAGACCTTGCAGACTACGCCCGTAGTGGTGCAGACCCCGACTGGGGCCTTTACACCTGGTTCTCAGAGGACATACTCCCGCCCGAAGAGATAGAGGCGGCACGAAGGGTGCTGGACCCGAAGACCTTCAGGCAGGAATACCAGGCAAGCTTCGAGGGGGCTGTGGGAAGGGTCTATTATCCCTACAGTGTGGAACTCCACCAGGATGCAACTGTGGAGGTGAAGGGTGGCCTGCCACTCATCCTGTGCTGTGATTTCAATGTGGACCCCTGTGTGTGGCTTGTCTGCCAGACAGATGGCACAAAGGTGTGGGTTGTAGACGAGGTGGTAAAGAGGGGGGCCAGCACAGTGGAGATGGCAAAGGAGGTGTTGGGCCGCTACGGCACCCATGGTGCCGGCATAGTCGTCTATGGCGATGCCACAGGCGGAAGACGCTCTACCGCAGGAAAGAGCGATTACGCACTGCTCCAGGAGCTGGGTCTTGCAGACCAGCGTATACCACGGAAGAACCCACCTGTGAAGGACAGGGTCAATGCGGTAAATGCCATGCTCTGCAACACCCGCGCAGAGGTAAGACTCCTCCACCACCCACGGTGCAGATACTTGAGGAGAGACCTGGAGACCGTAACCTGGCAGAAAGACTCCATGGATATAGACAAGGCAGACAACGAAAGGACCCATGCCTCGGATGCGCTGGGATACTTCATAGTGAAGGAGTTTCCTGTAAGGCTTAAAAGGCCACGAAATAAAAGGTTTTACAAATAAGACATGATAAAAAATATCACTTGAGAGGAGTGTGTCCTGTATGACAAGAGAAGAGCTTGAAAGGAGGCATCCCCTGTACATGGCCTCTGTGGCAGAGTGGGAGTTCTTTGTAAGGAGCTATTTCGGTGGAAGGCTCTATCGAGAGGGTGGTTATCTTCTAAAGCATCCCTTTGAGTCTACGGAGAACTACAGCCGCAGGAAGGCCACCGCCTATTACTACAACTACTGTGGGCCCGTGGTGGACATAATGGTCTCCCACCTTTTCAGAAAACCTCCGAAGAGGGATTTCGGCAGCCTCTCGGAGGACCCGCTCTTTGTGGCCTTCCTTGAGGACTGTGATCTCGAGGGCTCAAGCCTTGCCCGTTTCATGCGGGAGGCCCAGCGGTTTGCGAGCATCTATGGAAGGGTGTCCATTGTGGTGGACAAGCCAAGGCTTACTGCCTTCACCCGTGAAGAAGAGATCGCAGGGGGGCTGAGGCCCTATCTTGTGCTCATAACGCCTGAGAACCTTCTGGACTGGCGTTTTACAAGGCTTCCCTCTGGCAGGGTGGCCCTCCAGATGGTGAAGATAAGGGAGGAGGAGGGCCTCTACAGGATATGGACACACAGGGGCTGGCAGCTCTGGAGGGTGGATGACAAAGACGAGGCGGGCCTCGTTGACAGTGGCACACACCACCTTGGTGAGGTCCCCATGGTGAACCTTTACAACAAGAAGACAGGGGTAAGGATGCTCGGGCTCTCTGACATACAGGACATAGCCGATATAAACCGCAATATCTACTACCTCTGTAGCGATGCCCGTGAGATCATAGAGAACACGGCCTTTCCCATGCTTGCCATGCCCTATGAGAAGGGTGCGGTGGAAGAAAAGGAGATAGGCCCACGGAACATCCTCCAGTTCGACCCATCAGAGCCCAATGCACGGCCCTACTGGCTCGAGGCCCCCCATTCCTCGCTCTCCGAGATACGCGAATGGGTAAGGCAGGACATAACAGAGATACACCGTATAGCAAAGCTTGGTGGAATAAAGGCAACCCAGGACAGAGGCCAGCCACAGAGCGGTATAGCCCTCGAGCTCGAGTGGCAGCAACTCCATGCAGTGCTGAGCGAGAAGGCAGACAACCTCGAGGAGGCAGAAAGGGACATATTGAGGCTCTGGGCACGCTGGCAGGGCAGAAGGTTCGATGGTGTGGTGGACTATCCTGACGAGTTCTCCGTAAGGGACCTGGACAGAGAATTAGAGCGTGCCATAAAGGCCGTGAGCCTGGGGCTCGAGTCCAGAACATTCAGAAAGGAGCTTGAGAAAAGGCTTGTTGAGACCGTGCTACCGAAGCTTCCTGTAGAGGTAAAAACACAGATACTGGAGGAGATAGATGGACTACACAGAAAAGAAGGCCATTGAGAACACAAGGACAATTGTGGACACCCTTAAGGGTGTAGACCCACGGCTGTGTTACCGGTTCAACCGCAGGCTCCTTGAAGAGGCAAGGAGGTCTGTGGTGAAGATTCTGGGAGAGATGGGTGTGGAGCGCTGGCAGAGCCTTTCTTTCAGCGACAGGGCTGCCATATGCACCATGGTTGTAAGGGCACTGCTCGATGAGAAGAGGGTACAGGCCTTTCTCTCTGGAGATAGAAGGGGGCTTCTTTAGAGGGAAGGTTTTTCCTTAAGGGTCCGTCTTCCTCTACCCCCGGGAAGATGGGGCCCGAAAGGGGGGAATAACAGAGAAGGAGGATACCATGGAGACAAATGAGGAAAGGGTTGAGTTCACACCCCAGCAGCAGGAAAGGATACAGCACCTTATAGACGATGCCTACAGGAGGGCATTCCAGAAGGCGGCAAAGCAGGCTGCCCCGGAAGAGGTGGAGCAACTGCGAGGTGAGCTCGAACATCTGAGGGAAGAGAAAAAGAAGGCCGACATACTGCGCACTGTGAGCCGTTTCAATGTGGTGGACCCCGATGAGGTGGTGGAGCTCATCTTACGGGATGTGGAGGTGGATGATGAAGGTGGGCTTCGGGTAAGGGGTGAAGATGGGATGGCACTCGATGAGTATGTGAGCGTCTGGCTCTCACGAAGGCCTCACCATCTGCGCACAACCCATGGTGGCGGAGGCTCACATGGGGCAGGCCTTACAGAACTGAGGCCCCATTACGACCTGTCGGACCCCACCGCATGGAGGAATATGCCCCAGGAGGACCTCCACAGATACCTCAAAGAGGGTGTGGACATCCATGCAGGTGGAAGGCTCTACAGGTTCAGGGATGTGTCCAACCCTTTCAGAGAGGCAAGAAGAAGAAAGATTACAGGGAGGTGAGACTTAGCCTATGGCAAACGAGGTAACCACAGCTGCCACATCGGCAGGAGAACTGGTGGCCGCAGAGATAGTCTCGAGACTCGTCATAGATGCGGCCTATGCAGAAAGTGTTATGCCTCCGCTGGTAAGGGTTGCAGACATATCACAGGAGTCTACCCTTACAGTGGAGTTCCCGAAGTGGCCCCTACTTGAGGCAGCAGACCTTACAGAAGGTGTTGATGCAACCAACACGGCTGTCAACACCAGCTCGGTAAGCGTAACTGCCGATGAGGCGGGCATAATGATTACCGTTACAGACATGCTGCTCTCCAGTGCAAGCCTTGGCGGGCTCGAGCCCTATGCGATGGAGTTGGGCAAGGCCCTGGCAAACAAGATAGACAAGGATCTGCTCCAGGAGGTGGGAGACTTCACAGGTTCTGCAGGCACGAGTGGTGTGGACATGACAGAGGCGGACTTCCTTGAGGCCATATATCTGCTTGAGGCAGGCAACGCCACCGCACCATTCGTTGCGGTGCTCCATCCCATACAGATCCATGACCTTCGCAAGGCCATAGCCACATCCGGTGGTGCCGTCTGGGGTGGACCCACAGCACCTGCAGAGGACCTCGGTTCACTTGGAAGCCTCTACGGGGTGGACATCTTCCGCAGCACCAACTGTGCAGAGGTGAATGTGGATGTGAACACAGGGCTGCCAGAGGACCGCCAGGGTGTGATGATGCCCATGGGTAACCAGAGCGGGCTTGCATTCGTGCTCAAGCAGACCGCAAGAACAGAGCTACAGCGCGATGCATCGCTGCGTGCAACAGAGATAGTGGTAACCGCCATATATGGCGATGAATGTGTGAATCCAGATGCCTCTGGTGGAGTGGCGATCATAACAGACCACGAGTAAAAAAAACACACATGGAGAGGGTCTTCCATGAGACCCTCTCCACCCATTATTGTGAAAGGAGTTAAGGATATGAACGAGATGGCCTCTTCAATGATAGAGAAGGGCTACGAGCCCCTCTCTGTGGGAAGGCATGCGAGCATAGGGTTCAGAAAGAGTATGAGAAGAGGGTCCAGACCACTGGATACCCCTGTATGGTTCGATACCGGCCGCACCATGAAGGCCATCGATGAGAACGGAAACCCGACCACCATAAGCCGCACCATCTGTGCCTACACAGAGGATGATGCCCGTGAGTTCAGAGAGAAGGGCTGGCGGCCCGTTGAAAGGAGGTAGGACCCATGGAGCCGAGAGAAAGGGTTGAAAGGCTTGTGGGAAGGATGTATGAGCACCACCTCAAAACCACAGGGAGCCTTCCCCAGGACAGGCTCAAACGAACGATGGAGAAGAAGGCCCAGACGATAGCCCAGAGGGTAGACCACAGAAACACAAGGGGTGGCGGAAGATGGAGATAAAGATACTCAAGGAGAGGGAGAGAAAGCCCAGGTTTCTCAAGGAGATGGCCTCCACACTTACGCTCTACATACAGGAGGATGAAGAACGCATAGTTCCACAGTGGGCGAGGCTTACTGTCTACAGGCCCGGAGGAACGGAAAAACTCCTCGATGGTGTGGACATGACCATAGCCCAGGATGGGCTTCTCAGTTACCAGCTCAGCTCAACACACAACGGCGAGGCAGGGGAGAACTACAGGGCGGTTGTTGAATACTCCGATGGCACATACACAGGCGCAGTTATACTCTTCTACGATGTGGTGTTGAACAAACCCGCCATTGTGGTAACCGATGAGGACCTCGTGGCAGAACTGCCGCAGCTTTCAGAAGGTGGCTGGAAACACACGGGTATGGCCGAAGGAGGCAGCCTGACCACTATAGTGGACACAAGGCTCAAGGGCTATCCAGAAGACTACTTTACAGGGGGAAGGGCCTACTGTGTGGATAAGGGAGAGACGCGTAAGATACTCGGGTTCGACCCCTCAACAGGCACCCTCACCACAGAGAGCTTCAGCTCTTCTGTGGCATCTGGCGAGCGATACATACTCACACGCACCTTCGAGCGGGAGATAGAACGGGCCTTCGAGAAACTCGAGGACAGACTCTCAAGGGCAGGTATAAAGCACCACCTTGTGATGGACCCGGCAGACCTCAAGGAGCTGCATCTGTGTCTCTCTGTGGCAGAGGTCTGCAAGGGGCTCAGTGCAGAAAAGGATGACTTCTGGTGGCACATGTGGAAGGAATACGAGAGAGGGGCCGAAAGACTCCTTGAGACCACTACATTCAAGTACGACAGAGGCCGCAACGGCTACATAAGCAGGGCAGAAGAGGTAACCAGGATAAACATCATAAAGGCTGTAAGGGAATGAGCACAACTGCAAACGAAATAACGAGAAACCTTTCTACAATCCTTGAGAAGGAAGGACTTGCGCTGCACCATGGTACCGGCCATCTTCCCCACACCCCTGGAAGGTCTCCTGCGGGAAGGGTCTCGTATCTTGGTGAGGATTTTCAGCCCACCCATGGAGAGAGGCCTGGTTATGCTGTGGCAGAGTTTCGTCTGGAGGTGGTATTGCGGGAGAGGGCTACAGACGAGCCAGTGGTGGCCCTGCAGGACTGGATCCACAGGATAAGGGATTGTGTCAGCCCTTCTTCTCTCAATGTGGGCAGCCTTTCTGCCACAAGGCCTGTGGTGAGGGTGGACACAAAGGGTGTCAGGGTGGAGGAGAAGGAAGGCTGGTGGAGGGTAATGTATGGTCTGGCAATAAGATACAGGGAGAACCCCTGAGGAGGTTTTTTGAGTATGGGTGAAAGCAGATTTTATCTTGCCATAGGCGAGGAATCGGTAAGGGGAGTGGCAGAGACCACATCAGCTGGTTTCGTGCCCCTCCTTTCGGCAAAACTGCCTTCGGTAGAGTTCGATGAATCGGTGGTGGATGAGTTCAGGGGCGAGGCCACACTCCTTGGGCCCACCATGTGGTTGCGCAAGAGCAGGCGATGGCAGGCAACCCTTGAGCTACCATTCTACACAGAGGCAGGTATTGAGCCCCGTATGGTGGGAACCATCATAAAACACCTTTTTGGCAGGGCCACATCCACACAGCTTGGCACAACCACCGCTTATGTGCACATGCTCTATCCATCGGCAAGGATGTATGAAGAGGGAAGTGGTGAAATCGAGGACAGGGCCCTCACACTCAACTACAATCTTAACGAGGGTGATGTTGTCAAGAACTACCCCTATGTGGGTGGCAGGGTGGTATCCATCGGGTTCGAGCAGACCCCTGGCGAGCCGCTCAAGCTTACGGCAGAGCTTACAGGCCAGTTCAGGGATACACCGGCAGAAGCCCTTGCCAGCCCTGTCTTTCCTTCAGAGGCCTTGAGGTGCGACTATTCCACACTCACAATCCATACAGGAGCGGTTACAAGGACAGGCACAGCACCTGACTTTACAGACATATCGGCCGATGCCACTGCCACAAGGATAAGGCCTGACAGACTCTCCATAAAGATAGACAGTGGCAAGGAGGATGTGTTGAGGCTGTCGGGTCTCGATTATCCTGACAAGACAAGGCTTGGAAGGTTCAGTGTGGAGGTGGAGTTTGTCCTGGACTGGGAGGACCCGCAGACAGGGTTTTCCTCTGTGGCAGAGTTCAACGACTGGCTTGCCACCACCTCCACCACCACAAATCTCCTCTGTGTGTGGGATACGGGCACAGAGGCAGGTGCAGGCTACAACCACAGGCTCGTCATCGATATACCCAGGCTCGTAAGGCTCGGTGGTGAGCCAGACTACGGGCACGAAAAAGAGCCCACCATAACACTCAAATACAGGGCTCTCTATGATGACACCACAGGTTATATTGCAGGGTGTCTGCTTCAGAACACAGCGCAGACCCTCTAACAGGAGGTAGAGGATATGGCAATAGTGAGCTTCGACAAGGACACGGTCATAGAGTACATACCCGAGTACGGCGGCAACAGAGAGAGCGAGAGCCCCTGTGTGGTAAGGCTGAGGTTCGTGCCTTACTCGAAGGTGCGCCACTATGCAAGGCTCCTTCAGGCAAGAACACATGGCCTTACAGACCCTGAAAGGGTCTTCCAGGTTGCACAGGAAGTGCAGAAAAAGGAGTTCGTAGAGAGTGTGGAAAGCATCAGTGGCTTCTATGTGGGCGAGCGTGAGGTAAGAGAACCCGAGGAGTTCTACGAGGTTGCCCCTGCAAGGTTTGTCTACGAGATACTCGAGGCAGTGGAAGACCAGCAGAAACTCATCGAGGGACAGCGAAAAAACTGATAGCGGGCTTCCGCTACATATACCTTTCGACAGATGGCGGAAGCCCCTTCGATTGCGAAAGATGCAGCCCCACAGACAGAAAGAAGAGAAACTGTGCCAACATGCTTGCACTCTCAGAGGGGGCAAGGGCTGTAACAGACTACACAGAAGAGGTCAAAGGAGAGCTGAAAGAGAAGGGGGCAGAAAAGGTGGTTGTGCTGGGCAACCTGAGGCTCTACGAGTGCCCTCTAAGTTACATAACAGAGGATACATGGGAGATGGTTCGAATGATAAGGTTTCTGGAACATACCCGAAGGCTTCCACTCAGTGGTGGCTGGGCAGATCAGCCATACTGGTTCGTTGAAGCCTACGGGCTATACCTCGAGGAGTCTGAAAGATGGCGGAAGATAGAGAGTTAGTTGTGGCAAGTCTGGGTGAGCTCAAGAGGGTTCTGGAGAGGCTTGATGCAACCCTTTCCGGCCTCACCCCTGGCAACAGAGGAGAGGGGCCTCTGGCCGAAGGTTACTCACAGGAGGGTAACCCTGGGAGGACAGAACTCGAGATAGGGCTATCAAAAAGACGCATCATGCAGGCAAAGGCAGAACGAGACCTCAAGATCCAGTACTCGAAAGAGACCTTCGGCTATATGTCATCCTTTATGAAATCCCTCTATAGCCTCACGGGTTCTCACAATCGCAGGCTCTTCACACTTCTCAAGGCATTCAACATGGCGCAGGCACTGATGGATACCTACACGGCCTTCAACCGCACCCTTGCGAGCCTGCCCTACCCCTTCAACCTTGCAGCAGCCGCAGCTGTTATGGCGCAGGGGCTTGCCCGTGTCCAGCAGATAAGGGCAACCACCCCAGGAGGTGGCGGTGGTGGAGGAGGTAGTGGTATAAGTAGAGGAGGCGGTAGTATCCATGCAGGGCTGTCAGGTGGAGCAAGACCTGCCAGCCCACAGGCAGGAAGCCCCCAGATAACCATTCAGATAAACAACCCCCTCACGGGCACGGACGGTGAGTGGGAGCGGCTGGTTGAGGAGCGTATTGCGCCTGCCATAAAGAGGGCGGTAGAGAGAAATGTAGAGGTAATATAAAAGGAGGTTTTCAGACCATGGCAGACCAGAGGATTCAATACACGGAGGA
>WGFM01000034.1 GCA_015492245.1 Deltaproteobacteria bacterium
GATTACGAGCAGGCAGCCAGGGAGATGCTCGACAGCAAATGGGCAAGACAGGTTGGCAGAAGGGCAGAGAAGCTCGCAGAGATGA
Organism: Deltaproteobacteria bacterium; assembly: GCA_015492245.1. Taxonomy (GTDB): domain Bacteria; phylum Desulfobacterota; class GWC2-55-46; order GWC2-55-46; family DRQE01; genus DRQE01. The sequence continues at coordinate 86 of WGFM01000034.1, forward strand.
TGAGGAAGGGATGAGACACTCAGGCGTTGAGACGGCAGAGGTAAGGCTCCATGTGATGAGACTGCCAGCGGAGGTGCGAAGAGAGATGGGTGGCAGGGTGAGGGACTCGTTACAGTTCGTTCTTGTGTGTATCGAGGAGAAACGCCTCGAGGACGCAAAGGACGAACTCTTTGGCCTCAAGGAACTTTTGAGGAGGTTCGGGCTATGAATCCGCTGAAGGCAGTCCTTGATGGCACCCTTGGTAGAGTGATAGACAAGCTTACTGACCACTTCCTGCCCAAAAAGCTCGATGAGAAGGAACGCGAGGAGTTCAGGCTCAGGGCAAAACAACTCGTCCTCAAAGAGGTTGAACAGGATATAAGGGTCATAGAGGCGGTAAATCGCACCATGCAGGCAGAGGCCCGTAGTGAGCACTGGCTACAGTGGAGCTGGCGGCCGATTGTAGGACTTACATTCAGTGTTGTCATCATTAATAATTATGTGCTCATGCCATACTTTAAACCCTATGGTTTGCAGCCGATTGATATACCATCGAGCCTGTGGAATGCCATGCTCATGATTCTGGGCATAGCTGCGGGTACAAGGGGGCTTGAGAAATGGCAGAGGATGAAAAGAGGGTGAAGCCTGTTGCCCTGTAAGGCCCGCCTCCCCATCTCCACCGACGGCGTTGACCCTATGACAGAAGGTATGTATAATCTACTGTATGAACACCCTCTACCCCCTGGGCAAGTTTCTCATAATACTGGGGCTTGTAATAGCAGGGCTTGGAGTTCTGCTTACCCTTGCCCCAAAGATACCCTACCTGGGAAGACTCCCTGGAGACATATACTACAAAAGAGATAACCTTGTATTCTATTTTCCACTGGGAACATCCATACTCATAAGCATCGTACTCTCGCTCCTTTTCTACATCCTTACACGCAGATAAAAGTGTTGCAAAAACGAGAATGGGATGGACAAAGTGTTGTTTTTTTGATACATTGTGATGTGTAACATTTCTCTTTTCTGATTCCCAAGTATCTTGTTTTGTTGAAGAAATATATTATGGTATGTGTCTTGCATATAAAAAAGAAGTGTTATGGTGTGTCAAACGACTGTAAATAAGGCGATAGAGTTTGGTGGCAGGGGTCTTCACACGGGCTCGAGTGTGCGGGTGAGGATACTGCCTGCCCCTGAGAACATGGGCATCCTCTTTGTGAGAAAGGACATGGAGGGTGCCCCGGTCATACCTGCCGGTGTTGATAATGTGGTGGACACAAGTTATGCCACCACCATAGGTGTGGGCAGTGCGAGGGTGTCCACCGTGGAGCACCTCATGGCGGCCTTCTATGCCCTTGGTGTGGACAATGCGGTGGTCGAGGTCTGGGGGCAGGAGCTACCCATACTCGATGGTAGTGCCGCGATGTTCGTTGAGTTCATAGAGAGTGCAGGCACAAGTAGACAGAATGCCCCGAGAAAGATAGTGGTGGTAAAGAAGCCTGTAAGGATAGAGGAGGATGGCAGGTTCATAGCCCTTCTGCCACCTGAAGAGGGTGGGGGGTTGAGGATAGACTACGGTATGGACTTCTATTACTCCTATCTCGAGAGCCAGTCCATAAGCATAAGGCTTACACCTGTGGAGTTCAAGAAGAGCCTTTCTGGCGCAAAGACATTCGGCTTCCTGAACGATGTGGAGATGCTGCGTGAGAACGGGCTCGCCAGGGGCGGAGGGCTCGATAATGCCATAGTAATAGGCGAGGAGAATATCTTGAACAAGGAAATCATGCGCTACGAAGACGAGTTTGTAAGACACAAGGTGCTTGACCTTATAGGAGACCTTGCACTTCTTGGTGTAAGGCTGTGTGCCAGGGTGGAGGGCTACAGGGCAGGCCATTACCTGAACTACAGGCTTGTAAAGAAGTTGCTCAAGAAGAGGGACTGCTGGGAGGAGATAGGCCCGGATAGCTCACCTTCCGTAGAGGGGCATCCTTCTTTCGTCCTTAAAGAGAGTTTCCTTTCCGCTTAATGCCCTGTTCTCACTAAATTGCAAAAATCCATGTGCTGTGGTAGACTCTTAAGGTATGAAGGGCAAACTGATACTTTTGCTCCATGCCCATCTTCCCTATGTGCTCTCCCATGGAAGATGGCCCCATGGGGTGGACTGGGTCAACGAGGCATGTGCAGAGACCTATATACCCCTTCTTAGAGTCTTCGAAGACCTCTCTAAAGAGGGTTACACCTCGGGTGTAACGGTGAGCCTGTCTCCAACAGTGTGTGAGATGCTCTCAGACGATGAGTTTGTAAGGGGGTTCGAAGGCTATCTCTCTGAAAGGATACTCGCCACAGAAAGGGAGCTGAAGGCACTTTCTACAGATGACCCCCTCTGCAGGCTTGCCCTCATGTGGCTTGGGTTCTATACATCTGTATCGAAGGACTTCAGGGAAAGATACAACCAGGACATCCTCGGAGCCTTCAGAAGACTCCAGGAGGCCGGCTCCATAGAGGTTATAACCACCTGCGCAACCCATGGCTACCTGCCACTTCTTTCAGACGATGGCAGCATAGAACTCCAGGTAAAAGAGGCAGTCAAGACACACATAAAATACTTCGGTAAAGAGCCTGCTGGCATGTGGCTTCCAGAATGTGCCTACAGACCCGAAGGCCTGTGGCACAACCCCATTACAGGCTCCACACTCCACAGAAAGGGTATAGAGAGGTTCCTCGAGGCAGAGGGTATTAGATATGTCTTTCTGGATACACACATGCTTGCAGGTGGAAAACCCTTGTTCTATCCATTGTTACATGCCAAGGTTGAGGCTGAACATGATGTCTTGGGGATGGGGTCTCCAAGGTCTCCATACAGGGTCTTCAGCCTTGGTGGGGCCCTTTACATGTTTACAAGGGACCCTGCCACAGGGGTTCAGGTATGGAGCTCACAGTGGGGTTATCCAGGGGATGGAAGTTATCTCGAGTTTCACAAGAAGAGTTTTCCTGCAGGCCTGAGATACTGGAGGGTTACCAGCAGGGACTGTGGGCTTGGTGAAAAGTCTCTCTACAACCCTGATGAGGCAGCCAGAAGGGCAGAGGAGCATGCCGCACACTTTGTAGGGCTTGTTGAGGGTCTCGCCTCGAGCTTCTATGAAAGGACAGGCTCTGCCGCTACCATAGCCGCACCATACGATGCAGAGCTCTTTGGCCACTGGTGGTATGAAGGGCCCATGTGGCTTCGCAGTGTCATAAAAGGACTATACAGACACAGAACAGTGCTTCCCACAACAGCCCGAAGCCACATAGATGGCCTCCAGGGGGCAGGCCCACAGGTGGATATTCCAGAGGGTAGCTGGGGAGATGGCGGGGACCACAAGGTATGGCTGAACGACCAGACAAGGTGGATATGGAGATGTATATACAGCGCCGAATCCGTTATGAGAAGGGCCTGCGAGCTATCACAGGGAAGAAGGGGGGCTGTGGCAGAGAGGATTCTGAAGCAGATGGCAAGGGAGCTTCTGCTCCTCGAGTCCTCTGACTGGCCATTCCTTGTAACCACGGGCACCGCAAAGGACTATGCACAGGAGCGGGTTGAGACACACTTTAAGGACATTAAGAGACTTGCCATGATACTTGAAAGATACCTCAAAGAGGGGGGTATCAACAGGGAGGAAGAAGGCCTTGTCTCCAGGCTCGAGCAAAGGGACAACATCTTCCCGGATATAGATATATCCAGTTTCGAGGAGATATGATGGAAGAGAGGGTAAAGAATACACTCGTGCTTGAGGACAACACCCGTGCCCTCATACTATTCGGCAAGGGTGGAGAGAACCTCAAGAATCTCTCAGAGAGACTGGGTATAGGGGTGCACAACAGGGGGAACATGGTCATACTGGAGGGAGACAGGGACAGGGTCGAGGTGGCAGAAAAGCTCCTTAGTGAACTCTACGAGCTCATAGGCAGGGGGTATTCCTTCTCCCCACCGGATATGGACCATGCCGTAAGGATACTCCTTTCAGACAGGAATGTGCACCTCAAGGATGTATTCATGGACACCATATACATATCCTACCGTAAGAAACAGATAGTGCCCAAGAGCCTTGCACAGAAGCTCTACATAGACTACATAAGGGAATACGACATGGTCTTCGCCATAGGGCCTGCCGGCACGGGAAAGACCTACCTGGCCATGGCTCAAGCGGTGGCAAGCCTTGCAGAGAAGGAGGTCGAGAGGATAATCCTTACAAGGCCTGCCGTTGAGGCAGGCGAAAAGCTCGGTTTTCTGCCAGGTGATATTGCCTCGAAGGTAGACCCCTACCTGCGTCCCCTCTACGATGCACTGCATGACATGATGGATTTTGAGGACGCAAGAAGGCTTCTCGAACGAGGTGTAATAGAGGTTGCCCCACTTGCCTTCATGAGGGGTAGAACCCTTAACGACTCCTTCATAATACTCGATGAGGCACAGAACACAACGGTTGAACAGATGAAGATGTTCCTTACAAGGCTGGGGTTCAACTCCAAAGCAGTAATAACAGGGGATGTAACCCAGATAGACCTGCCACTGGCAAGACCCTCGGGGCTTGTGGAGACACAGAGGATACTCAAGGGCATAGAGGGGATAAGGTTCGTCTACTTCACAGAGGCAGATGTGGTAAGACACCCCCTTGTGCAGGAGGTCATAAAGGCCTTCGAGAGGGCAGAAAGGAAGAAAGGGGATGCCGAAAAAGAGGCAGCCGAGCATATGGATACAGAGTAGGCAGGAACTCAAAAGGGGCAAAAAGAAGATAAAGGCCCTGTGCAGAGAGGTTCTGAATGCCCTTGGGCTCGATGAGGTGGAGTTGAGCATCCTTCTTACCACGAACCAGGAGATACAGGGGCTGAACAGAACCTACAGGGGCAAGGACAGGCCAACCGATGTGTTGAGCTTTCCCATGGATGAAAAGATACTCGGAGATGTGGTAATATCCCTTGAGATGGCAGAAAGGGATGCACAGAGAGAGGGCACAGGGCTTGACAGAAAGGTGGCAGAGCTTGTGGTGCACGGGATACTCCATCTTATTGGCTACGACCATGTGAAAGGAGGCCACCAGGCGAGAAGGATGCGCACCAGGGAGGCAGAGCTTCTCTGCAACCTCGAGGCAAAGGGCTACTTCAAAGAGGATGAACTGCTCTATGGAAGCAAAACTTCCGCGTAAACCGAAGAACTTCACAGAGAGTCTCAACTGTGCCATAGAGGGCATAATACACGCCTTCAGGACCCAGAGGCACATAAGGTATCACTACATGACAGCCATGGTGGTGCTGGGTGTAAGCCTTCTGCTCAAGATGCCCCTTACGGAGTTCATACTCTTTGTGCTTGCGGTGGTGATGCTGCTTTCTGCAGAGATGTTCAACACGGCCATAGAGGAGACGGTGGACCTCATCGAGGAGAAACACCACATGAGGGCAAAGGCATCGAAGGATGTATCGGCAGGTGCTGTGCTTGTGGCGAGCACAGGGGTCGTGCTCATGGGCTATGTGGTGTTCGTAAGATACATCTCCTCGCCTGCCGAAGGGGCGATAAGGGCTGCCGAGGAGTTCGCCCCACATCTTGCGGTTATAACGCTCCTTGTGGTGCTAATAGGGGTGGTGGCAATCAAGGCATACGGTGGAAGGGGCAGACCCCTGTGGGGAGGTATAATAAGCGGACACACGGCACTTGCGTTCTCTCTCTGGATGTCTGTAACCATAATCACACAGAATCCCCTCGTAAGCCTCCTTACACTCTTCATGGCGATACTGGTGTGGCATGGCAGGCTCAAAACTGGGGTGCATACCACAGGAGAACTCCTCATGGGTGCACTCACAGGCGTGGGCATAACCCTTGCCATCTATTCTGTATATTCCCTTGTAAGGTGATGAGAAGAAGAGCAGGCCTTGCAATAGTATCGGCAGCGGTGCTTGTCTTTGCCTATCCACCCTTTGACGGCTGGTATGTGGGCTGGGTGGGGCTTGTGCCCCTTTTCATGGCGCTCGAGGGTGCAACAAGAAGAGAGGCAGCCATCACGGGCTACCTCTGGGGGGTTGTCTTCTTTGCAGGCACCATATGGTGGGTCATACACTCCATGCACTACTACGGTGGGATGGGCCTGCCAGCGGCCACAGGGGTCATGCTGCTTCTTGTGGCATATCTTGCCATATACGCCATGTTCTTCTCCCTCTGCTTCAGAGGGGCAGAATACATGAACCCCTACCTTGCAATAATCGGGGGGGCAGCCCTGTGGACAGGGCTTGAGTTCGTAAGGGGTCTCCTCTTTACAGGATTTCCCTGGGCACTCCTGGGATACACACAGGTCCCCATGACCTCCATGATACAGGTGGCAGAGCTTACAGGGGTGTGGGGGGTGAGCTTCTGGGTTGTGGCGGTCAACATAACCCTGTATCTCATCATAAGGTGCCTGCAGAGAGAGGATGTGGTGAGTGTGTTGAAGTATCTCGTCTTCACAGGGGTGATCCTCATAGTGGTATTCACCTATGGAATAATGAGGGCCAGCACAGTGAAGGTCCTGGTAGATGGCTGGCAGGGGCTCACCATAGGTGTGGCCCAGGGCAACATAGAGCAGGCGCTTAAGTGGAAGAAAGAGATGAAGGCCACCACCGTCGAGATATACGAGGGCCTCGTTGAGAAGGCACGAAAGGAGGGGGCTGATCTTGTGATACTGCCAGAGACCGCCATGCCCTTCTACCTCTATTACGACACGACACTTGGCAGCTACATGAAGAATATCGCCAGAGAAGAGGGGGTGGCCCTCCTTGTGGGCTCCCCACATTACGAGGCTTCTGACAGCGGGGTGCGTCTATACAACAGTGCCTTCCTGATAGATGGAGAGGGCAATGTGGCAGACCGCTACGACAAGGTTCACCTTGTGCCCTTCGGTGAGTATGTGCCGCTCAAGAAGATACTCTTCTTTGTGGACAAACTGGCAGAAGGGGTGGGAGACTTCTCCCCAGGAAGAGGGCTCGACCCCATAAGGCTTGACGGGGATACAGGGTTCGGCGTTCTCATATGCTATGAGGCCATATTCCCTGAAATATCGGCAGAGCTCCTGCAGAAGGGGGCATCCTTCCTTGTGAACATAACCAACGATGGATGGTTTGGAAGGACATGGGGTCCATACCAGCACTTTGCAATATCGGTAATGAGGGCTGTTGAGGGAAGGGTCTTCGTCGTAAGGGCTGCAAACACGGGCATAAGTGGTATCATAGGGCCCACAGGAAGGGTGCTCGTAAGGGGCCCCCTCATGGAGAGATACTGGTTTGTGAGCACCATAGGGCTTCGCAAGGGGCCACCAACCTTCTTCAGCCGTCATCCACTGGTTTACCCTTGTATAATGGGGGTAGTTGCTGTAATATTTGTGGTTTCAGGCCATATCAAAAGGAGGAAAGAGGGTGTTTGATGAACTAAGACAGAGACTGGAAGAGACAAAGGCTCGCCTCGATGAGCTGGGAGGCTATCTTTGACCCTGAGGAAAAGAGAAAGGAGCTACAGAGGATAGAAGAGGAGAGCCTTGAGCCAGGCTTCTGGGAAGACCAGAAGAGGGCAACCGCCTTCATGCAGAAGAAGGCACGCCTTGAGGCCCAGGTTGGCCTTTACGATGGGCTCAAGGAAGAGGTGGAAGAGGCAGAACTCCTTTTAAGCCTTGCAGAAGAGGAGAACGATACAGAGACCATCAGAGAGGTGGCCGAAAGACTGGCGGCAATAGCAAAGAAGGTCAGGCGTATGGAGCTCGAGCAGATACTCGGCTCCGAGGAGGATGTGAAGAATGCCATAGTGTCCATACATCCAGGGGCAGGAGGCACGGAGGCACAGGACTGGGCACAGATGCTCATGCGCATGTATATGAGGTGGGCAGAGGCACATGGCTACAGGGTAGAAGTAATAGACTACCTTGCAGGCGAGGAGGCGGGTATCAAGAGTGTAACCTTCACCGTGGAAGGAGAGTATGCCCATGGCTACCTTAAGGCCGAAAGAGGGGTGCACAGGCTTGTAAGGATCTCCCCCTTCGATGCTGCAAGAAGAAGGCATACCTCCTTCGCCTCGGTCTTCGTATATCCCGAGGTGGCCGAGGACATAGAGATAGAGATAAGAGACGATGAAGTAAGGGTAGATACCTTCCGTGCAAGTGGGGCAGGTGGACAGCATGTAAACAAGACCGACTCGGCCGTGCGTATAACCCACATACCCACTGGCATTGTGGTGTCCTGCCAGAACGAGCGAAGCCAGCACAAAAATCGTGCCACAGCCATGAAGATACTGAAGGCAAGGCTATACGAGCTCAAGAAGAAAGAAGAAGAGGAGAGGCTCTCCCACCTCCACAGGGAAAAGCAGGATATAGCCTGGGGCAGCCAGATTCGAAGCTATGTGCTCCATCCCTACCGCCTTGTGAAGGACCACCGCACGGGGGTCGAGCTGGGAGATGTGGACAGCGTGCTCGATGGCAACATAGACCCTTTCATAGAGGCCTACCTTACAGGGAAGAGGCAAGGCCAGTAGTGTGCCCCAGGGGGCACCTCCTGTTGACACCCTCAACAGTGTTGGGTTAGAATCTTATCGTTATTGATATTTTGGAAAGGTGCGTCCTGTAAGACCCGTAGGTGTTCTGACCACATGACCCCCGAGGGAAGGGTGGTCTACAGAGAGGTGGAGGAGGGGCTTCATCCCCTGGGTGTGCTAAAGAGGGCATCGGTTTCTGCCATCCCCTTCTGGAGGAAGAAGAGGAAGGGGCCGGAAGAGTCTCTCCTGTTCAACCCGGGGCTTGTAAGTCTGCTCAGGGTGGGGGTGATAGCTTCGGCAACTTATCCTGTGGTGCTCGGTGTGGACAACACTTCTCTCGAGGCTCGAGGGCCTCGTTCCAGCAGATGTTGCGCTGGTCTCCATAACACCGATGTTGGAAGAGAGAAGGCTTGTCATAGAGGGTGTGGCAAAGAGAAAAGAGGCCGCACTCTGCTTCGTCGAGGCCCCAAGGTTCGAGGGTTTCGTAGAGAAAGATGGCACAAAGAGCATATTTCTGAGTAAAGGCGGAGAACTGCTGGTTCTCAAGAAAGGCGATAGAGTGGAAGGCAGTTTCTATCTGGAGAACATCGAAGATGGGTATCTACTCTTTCGTGATAGACTGACCAACGAGACCGGAAGGGTTTATCATTGATGCCATGAGGGTGGTGGATGCTCTTACATCAAGGGGGTTTGCCCTTTTCCTGCTTGCTCTTTCCATTGCAGTACTCTTTGTGTGGACAAGGTATCCCCAGTTCTACTCGCACTGGCTCATGCTCATCCCCGGGGTTCTGCTGCTGAGTATGGCCGTGTGCGTTGTAAGGCGTCTCGGTGGCGGACTCAAGGATAGAGTGCTTGCAGGCTCTGTTGTCTTCCATCTGGGAATGACAGTGGTGATACTGACAGGCCTTATGAGTCCCCTGTGGAGATACTATGCGGTGGCTGTCCTTCCACAGGATGTGATGGTAGAGCCCGCAGACCAGAACTTCTTCGCCCAGACAAGGGGTCCCTTCTCATCAACCCCGTCGTTTGTCTACATGAGACTGAACCACCACAAGACCATCTATAGAGATGGCAGATTCCCCGTGGAACACAGGGCAGACATAAACATCGGCTATATGGAAGGCGATAGCTTTGTCTCGAAGGATGAGACCATAAAGGTTAACTATCCACTGAAGATGAATGGTTATCAGATAATGCTCGCCAGGGGGTACCTGAGCCCCCGTTTCGTATTGCTGGATGAAAGGGGAAGGATACTTTTCGATGGGTTCGTAAATCTCTCCAACAGTACCGCCACAGAAGATACCTTCGAGATACCAGGGGCAGGGCTCGTCCTCTATACCAGGTTCTTTCCTGATATGTTCAGAAAGGGCAGCAGCTACGGCACCCTGTCTCTTGAGCCAAGAAACCCGGCATTCGGTATAAAGGTGGCAAAGAAGGACGACCTTTTCAGGGATATATGGCGTGGGGTGCTGATCCCACAGGATGTGGCACACTTCAACGGGTTCACCCTGGAGCTCAAGGAGATAAGACAGGTGGTGGAGGTACAGATAAGCAATGATCCCACCCTGTGGGGAATAATTGCAGGGTGGATCATGGTGGTGGCCGGACTCTTCCTTAGATACCTCTACTATATCCTGTAGGCCATCGGCACAACGAAGCAAGGTGTGTAATAGGACTCGAATATAGATGCTACATGATGGATGGGGAAGGCTACAGAAGGGGTATCATACTCTCGGCGTTCTTTCTTTCAGGTATGAGTGCCCTCATCTACGAGTCGGCCGTGTTTGCCGTCAGTGCCGTTCTGTCTGCCTTCATGGCAGGGCTTGCAGCAGGTGGCCTTGCCGCTGGCAGGAATGCCCCACTCAATACAGACAACCATCCCTATCTCGAGTTCCATCAGGTGGGATACATACAGTAACCTTGTAGGCCGGGTGGGGAGAAAAGAACAATATAAGGCGGCTTGCCATCCCCTCCTTGAGGCAGGTTCGAGATTCGTGCCGAACATGTTGGGCAACTTGGTGCCCACAGGTTGTCATCGAGCTACGGCCTGTTCGATGGAAACAGGCTCGTGTGGTTTGAAGATAAGGGTGTGTATATGGGCTTCATGGTGGTGTGCTGAAAAGGGCATGCGCTATATAGCACGGCTCAAGACCACAACAGGAGGGGCTGACAGGAAGAGTGCAGAGAAGGTGCTCGCCTGCATCACACAGAGGGGCTGCACCATGTCTCCTTGTTAGGTCAAGGGATTCTTCTTGACATAAAAGGTGGTATGATTGTATAATTGCTGTTGAGCATAGCCCTCATGTTGTGGGGGGATGTTGTTGGGGTAATGGGTGCCTCAGGGCCTTTAGGACGGCTTTGAGGCTTTTTTATTGTCTTATCATACAGGGCAGAGAGGGGTCCATGGAGAAAAGATGGAATCACCTTGATAGATACAGGACGACCCGAGCCTTCTTCTCTCTATGGCGAAGAAAGAGGCCCATTAACCTTTTGCTTTCCCTTTATCTTACCGATACCCTTAAAGGCACCAAGGTGGACATGCGTTCTGTCATGTCCTATACATACACAACCGGGTCCACAGGGCAGAGAAACTTTACCATAGCCGTAGAGGGCACACATACCTTCGATGTAAGGGCGAGAGATTCTGCAGAGAAGGAGCATGATGTTACATTCTCTGGTTCCCTATGGGATGATGGTTCGGCTGTTGAGGCCCCTACATATACCCTTGCAGATGAGTATGGCGAATACAACTATTCAGGCAGCGTAGATATGA
>WGFM01000035.1 GCA_015492245.1 Deltaproteobacteria bacterium
TACTCCAGATACACGATGAGCTTCTGCTGGAAGTGAGAGAGGACGCCCTCGACAGGGTCAAGGCCGTGCTCAAAGAAGAGATGGAGGGGGTTGTGGAATTGAGCGTGCCCCTTGAGGTGAAGGTTGGGGTTGGCAGGAACTGGCTCGAGGCGGGTTGAACAGTCCATAGCCCCTCTCAGATTTTTATGGAAAGGGAATATGGTTGTGAATTAGTTTCTTATAGTTAACCTCTTTTATGAGCCAGTCACACCCAAATATCTCTACCCTTTAGCACACTGGAGAGTTAATAGGAAAAGGCCAGAAGTTTCAGAATATGTTCTGACAATACAGGGGCTCGACAAACTTTCCAAGTGCTGTGGACTCAATATGTTGGCAGACTACTATTTTTATCAGAAAGACTCCGTGAAAGGAACGAGCCTATGTGTCTGATGCGTCAAGGTATGGACATGCAAGGAATATTTCCTTGGCTTGTCAAAGAAGCGCTTGGTCTTCTGGAGTGTTCCACCTATGGTTCGTATCACAGGGGCTTTGAGGATGCAGAGCGCAAGTTCAGGTTCAGCTTTCCCTGTGCAAGATGTGGTGAGGATGTGATTATCTCAAACAGCACAGCGGAGATTGAAGAGGTAAGGGAGGTTTTGAAGAGGATGGGTTATACCCACGAGCAGTGCCCGAAAACAGCAGAAGAGGTGGTCGAATAATGAAGGGTAAGAAAGCCAAGTCCTGTGTCTTCTGGATGGGTAAGGTGTCTCTTGAAGACCAGGATCCGCAGGGAAGAGAGGAGTGGGTAAGGCTTTCTGGATAGGGATGTTACACCCACCATAGATTTTTTTACACTTATGGTTTCGTATTCTGCCTTTTTAGGGTGGTAAGATGTATATGTCTGTTTCCAAAAAATACGTTTTAAGACTTGAAAAAACTCTCTCAATAGTCTATAAAAAGATTCAAGGCATATGGTGGTGATGTAAACGGGGCGTGGAGAAGCGATGAACATTAATAGTGGTAATAGTAGAGCTTTTTTTGCTTGTTTCAGACTTTGGAGTAAAGTAAAACGGCACGGTAATCAGGGATGGGTGGAAGAAAACTCATAGACGATAAACATCATGCTCTCGAAGGCCTACAAGCGGAAATTCCTCTTTACTTCGAACTCGTAAAACAAAAGCAACTTCGCAAAAAGGTACTCGCTATTAGATGGTATGGGGGGAAATATTCACATCTTGATTGGATTTTGCCTCTACTTCCGCAAACCAAACACTTTTGCGAGCCATTTGGCGGTTCAGCTTCTATTTTACTTAACAAAGAACCTTCTCCTATCGAAACCTATAATGATATAGACGGAAATCTTGTTAATTTTTTTCGAGTATTACGGGATAAGCCAGAAGAACTTATATCGAAACTTTACCTGACACCTTTCTCAAAGGAAGAGTTTATTAAGGCATGGGAAAATCGTACCAATCAAGAACTGTCCGATGTTGAAAGGGCCAGGTTGTTCTTCATAAGAGCCGAACAAGTCAGAATAGGACTTGCTCAGAGAGCTACCCCCGGGAGATGGGCATGGTGTAAACTTACTAGTAGAAGGGGAATGGCTGGTGCCGTATCAAGATGGTTGTCTCGTATAGATACTCTGTGGATAGTTGCCGATAGACTCAGAAGAGTTCAAATAGAACATGACGATGCCTTCAAAGTTATAAAAAGATACGATTCCACTGACACTCTTTTTTATCTTGATCCTCCGTATATACATGAATCTCGTACCGATAAAAATTCTTATAAATTTGAAATGACAGAAGAAGAACATATCAAATTAGCCAAACTTTTGCATTCTGTTAAAGGAAAAGTCGCTTTGTCTGGATATAGATCGCCTTTAATTGATAGTCTCTATCAAGACTGGTTGAGGATAGATGCGCCAGATAAGACTATACATTCATCCAAAGCCATAAGAAAAGAATCCTTATGGTTGAACTATTCGCTCGAAGAAATAGAAAGTCATGAAGAACTCATCCAAGACTTCAAAAAGAAAGGCTTTTTCTTCTCTCGTTGAAGAAGGAAGACGACTTTTAGAGGAATCGTGGAATAACGCCGAATCATTTCAAGAAGTTCGACTACCTTCCCGCATAAAACAAAACATAGAGAGTGTCTTTGAGTCCAAGTTTGTAAAGAGTTTCAGATATGCCTTGATAACCCAGATTGTTGCCAAGCTTGTTGCTACTGACATAGATATTTTCAGCATACAGGCGAAGGATGAACCAATATCTAAAGAGAAAAAGAGCTTCGATGCCAGGACCTTCTGCAAAAATGTTGTGGTATGGTTCGAAAGAAAACACCTTCATAATCTATTGGGAAGGTCTTCTGATCCTTATGTCAGTAAACCGTTAAGAAAATCAAGACTCTATATAAGCGACAGTAGCATAAAAGATCCTACAGCTTTGAGAACGTTGATAGAAATATTGACTTATACAGAGGAGCAGATTGAATGTGGTAAACATGAAAATGCCTTTGCTGTTTTGTATTATATTCTTTGTGTATTAAAAAGAAGATTGGAAATGAATTTAGAACCGCCTTCTGGACTGGAAGATAAAGAGATACCACCAGGTGTTTTAACTGGAATTGTAAAAAAATTCCAAGAAGGTTCATCTTCTCTTGGGAGCAAACCCCAATATACGATATATTCTCTTCTTATAGCCTTTAATAATATCGCTAGAATCTATAATTGTATAAAAATGAAGAGTGCAACTACTTCTGATTCTTCTTCAGGTAGTAAGGCAGACATAGAAGTTTATGATAAGGAAGGCAAATTGAAAATTGCCATAAGTATAACAGATAGGCTTTCCAAGGAGAAGCTGGAAAGTGAATCAATAAAAGCAAGAAATGCTGGAATAAAAGAGCTTATGATTATAGCTAATGTTATTAGTGATGAGGTTGAGTCCGTGGATCCTCAAGTATATTTTCCATTGTATTATAAACATTATTCTATAAGCGAATATTTACAAATGATGGTATGGTCTATAAATGCTGATGTTCGTACCAGATTCGTGAAAGAGATGTATAATACTTTGAAGAAATATGGAGAGATAGATAATCTTCGTCTGTGGCATCAGCTTGTGATCCAATATATTTGTCCTGAAGTATAATCGTAAAAGATAAAAGGGTTACTGTCTGATTTTAGGGCAAGAAGTAATTGATTTAATTGATTCATGGCTTTTGGATATTAGTGAAAAAGGTTAAAAGGGGATCGAAGAGTCAATCCCATTTTTAGTTGAAATTCTGTAGCGGCTCCATTTACATATCAGGGACTGTCCACCGAACTGTGTAAATGATAAACTGAGTATAAAACACAGGAGGTGGACAGATGGTAAAGGAGAAGAAGGCACCAGGGCCTGAGGAGGTAAGAGCCCGTCTTAAGGAGCTCGTTCAGAAGACCCTTCAAGAGGCCCTCGAGGCAGATCTCGAGGATTTTCTCGGCTACCCCAAACATCACAGAACCGACAACCCCAACTCCAGAGGTGGCTATACTTCCAAGACCGTAAGGACAGATACAGGGGAAGTGGAACTCCATGTCCCAAGAGACCGCAATAGCGAGTTCGAACCCCAGCTTGTAAAGAAACGCCAGACGGTTCTTGGAGAGCTTGAAGACAAGATAATAGCCCTGTACTCCAAGGGGATGACCACGAGAGACATCCAGCAGATACTGGGAGACATGTATGGTATGGAGATAAGCGCCTCGCTGATATCGAGGCTTACTGACAGGATACTACCGAGGCTCGAGGAGTGGCAGAAGAGACCTCTGCAGGCTGTATATTCTGCCATCTGGTTTGATTGCATCTTTTATTCTGTGAGGGAGGAAGGCAGGGTACAGAAGAAGGCGATCTATGTGGTCATAGGGCTTGGTCTGGATGGCAGGCGTGAGCTTCTGGGTTTCTGGATAGCCAGCACCGAGAGCAAGGGTTTCTGGCTTGGGGTGTTGAATGATCTGAAGTCACGAGGTGTCAGGGATGTGTTCATATTCAGTGTGGATGGGTTGTCAGGGATTGAGGATGCCATAGGAGCCTGTTATCCCAGGGCTGATGTCCAGAGGTGTGTGGTACATCAGATAAGGAACTCTTTGAGGTATGTATCATGGAAGGAGAGGAAGGAGCTTGCAAGGGACCTCAAGCTCGTCTATGGTGCCAGTACTGTTGATGAGGCATCTTTACAGATGGACAGATTTGAGGAGAAGTGGTCTGTGAGGTATCCCCATGTGGTCAAGTCCTGGAGGGTCAACTGGGGTTCTCTTACGAGGTATTTCGACTATCCTGTGGAGATAAGGAGGATGTTGTATACTACGAATATCGTGGAGAGTGTCAACTCGAAGTTCAGGAAGGCGACTGGCTCGAGGAGGGTATTTCCCTCTGATGAGAGTGTGCTAAAATGTCTGTATATGGCGGCACTTGAGCTTGAGAGGAAGTGGTCCCGGCCTGTAAGGGACTGGGCTTCTATCTACAGCCAGCTTGCCATTCTCTTTGAGGATAGGATACAATGAGGGAAAAACTACTTACACAGTTTATGAGACAGTCCCCACTTTGGACCTCCTCCAGTGTATCGGTTGGTATATTACACCACAAAAGTGCAGCCACAAGGGGTACCGACATTATAAACTTTGGTTCTAGGAATCATCGTTATAGTTCTATGACCCCTGCAACAAGTTTGTAGCATCGCTCGGCTTTAAAACCGCCTGGTGGAGCCCAAGGACCGGCAAGGCTTATTGTAAGAACACAGTCTTTTCCGATTTCTTCGTTATTATTTAGCCTAGCTACAATTTCCGGGTAATCAACTTTTAAATAAAGGACATTCCCTGAGCCATCATTAAATATAGCTCTCCAGCGGTTTCTTCTCCAATTATCTCTTTTGAAACTCACATCTGTCCGAATGAGTTGTAGTGATTTCCACTCCTCAAAAGGCATAACCTCAAGAACCTTTGGATCGACGCGGTCGCGTTATTTGAGTGCAATATTATGGTGTCATCCTTACCTTTATCATCAAAGCATTTCTGCTCCAGTCTTCTTTGGCCTTTGCTATCGCCAATCTCATAGCGCGTATATTTAAAGGAAAAACCATAAATGGTTGATGGATCAGCATGCTTGTATTTTTGATATTGGAGAGGAGTATCAAAGGAAAGGGATATTTCAATGTCTCTTTCTGCATCTCTTAAATAGACATCGTTTTCATCAAACGAATTAACCGAGACCCAATCACGACCAAGGACTTTATAGATGGCAATAAGAATATTGCTTTTACCAGCATTATTAGGGCCGACAAGCGCACAAATTTGAGGTAGCTCTATGTTAAGCTTCTCGATAGAACGAAAATTCTTTATGAAGAGACGTTTTATTCTCATACCTCTCTTTTCACAAACTTCTCCGCTTCCTTAAGCCTCAACTCGCCTGAGATGAGCTTGGGCAGAAGTACGTTATAATGATGAAGTGACTCATACTTTATTCTTCAGTTTCGATTATAATATCGATAGTCCTGTCTATCTCCTCTCCGGGGTTCACTTCTCCATCAAGAATCACCACATCTATATCCGGATCCTCTGTAGCCTAACTCTGTGCCCATGAGCCAAAAAGTACAACACTTTTAAGGCTTTCAACATAAAGGGAAGTAACTCGTGTTTTAAGCTCTTTAAGTACGGAATTTAAGTCTTTCATTACAATAACCTCCTTTAATCCAAAGCCATTTTACCATACCTGTCCCCAAATTCAATCAGCCAACAATAATTACAAGTCTTTTTTAAAAAATAACAAAAGCTTCCTTTCACCAATGTGATAAGAATCCACCATAAAACCCAAAAATCTAATGTAACCAAACATTACACCCCCATCCACTCACACCCTCGGGTTATTCCTCACCATCACCTCATCCCACCCAACTGTGATAAAATTATCACAATTGGATGGAAAATATGGAATTATTGGAATCATCGGAATGCCACATAACTCTTTGATTCTAAAGGCAAAAAGGGGAAACCAGCCGAAAGTCAGGACCCTTGGATTTTTCCCTTTTTCGGTCTCATAACCTGAAGGTAGCAGGGTCAGTATCTGCGCTTTATTGATAGAAAAGGAGGCTGATTTCTTAATGAATCTTGAATTTATTGAAACATGACTCTGCTACCAGGCTTCCTAAATGGGATACATTACTTCCTTGTCTATCCCAAAGTAGAAATTAAGATATGCCTTTTACCAGAAGTGGTTGTGGTTTCGCAGATAGTGCTTATCATCGATAAACCGTAGGCTCTTTTTCTGTAAGGGGCTTTTTATAGGGCTCTACTTTGAAGCACTGGCTTCTCCTCCATCCCTAAAACAGAAGTAGGCAAGACCCTCAGGTAGGATGTTGAGTATAGTTTTTTCTCGAAGCATCATCCCTGAAAAAAGAAACGATTGCTTCTGGTATCTTTTGAAGTGGTAATACCTCTTTAGCTCCACCCAGGGCTATAGCCTCTTTTGGCATACCAAACACAACCGATGTTCTTTCATCCTGTGCCATAGTGAGTGCTCCTGCCTCTTTCATCTCTTTTAGTCCTGCCGCTCCGTCAGCCCCCATGCCTGTAAGTATTATGCCCATAGCATTCTTTCCCGCATATCTTGCAACAGATCTGAAAAGCACATCAACAGATGGACGGTGCCGGTTGACCTGAGGCCCTTCTTTTATCTTTACATAGTACTCTGCACCACTTCTGTCAAGAAGCATGTGATAGTTTCCCGGAGCTATCAGGGCATGGCCGTATATAACCCTATCACCATCTGCTGCTTCCCTTACATCCATGGCACAGAGCTTGTTCAATCTCTCTGCAAAGAGTTTTGTAAATCTCTGTGGCATATGCTGAACTATCACTATACCGGGAAGATCAGCAGGTAGCCCCATAAGTATATCCCTTATTGCTTCTGTGCCTCCTGTTGAAGCCCCTATGGCTACGACCTTATTTGTGGTCCTGAGCATCGCACCTTTACTGGAAGAGGGGGGCATGACCGCGTCAGGGCCCACCCTTCTTGAAGGCGCTCTGATGGAGGCACGAGCCCTTACACGCACCCTGGAGGCCACCTTTATCTTCTCCGTTACCTCCTCTATTATATTGGGCAGTTCTGACACTATATCTATCCGTGGTTTTGTTACAAAGTCTACTGCTCCGAGCTCCAGCGCCCTTAATGTGGTCTCACACCCCTTTTCAGTGAGTGAGCTGACCATCACCACAGGCATGGGAGTTTCCGCCATGAGTTCTTCCAGGAATGTGAGTCCATCTACCCTCGGCATCTCCACATCCAGGGTAATTACATCAGGCTTGAGTGTGCGTATCTTTTGTCGGGCTATAATAGGGTCTTGAGCTATACCCACCACCTTGATCTGTGGGTCCTTTGAAAGGAGCTCACTAAGTATCATCCGCGCAACAGCAGAGTCATCCACAATGAGGACCTTTATCTTTTTTTCCATCAATGTACCCCTTTATTGGAAGCCATCTTAATATATACACTTGGAATAATCATTTTGAAACCACCCGGTCTTGTCTGGAGGCTTTCTGAATGACCGAGAAAGAGGTATCCTCCATCGCGAATATGGCGGGACAGCTTTTCCACAACTTCATCCTGAGTGGGTCTATCAAAGTATATGAGGACATTTCTCAAGAATATTGCATCGAACTCTTCCCTTACAGGCAACTTGCCGTCTTTGAGATTGATCCTGCGAAACTCGACCATCCTTCTTACAAACTCCTTGAACCTATATTTTCCCTTGTATTCACCTACCCCTTTAAGCAGATACTTACCCCACAGTTGTGCTGGTAACCTTGCGATTCCCTCCTCGTCGTATATTGCGCTCTCTGCGGTCTTCAGTGCCTCTGTACATATATCACTTGCGAGAATTCTTATCATCCAGCTGGTATCACCACCCAGGGCTTCAAGAAGTGTCAGTGCTATGGAATAGGGTTCCTCCCCTGTAGAGCATGCGGCACTCCATATTCTGATACTTCTCTTGCCAGCTTCTGCAATTTTTTTCCTCATCTCACCTACAAACCTTGTTCCGAGAAACTCGAAGTGTGTCGGTTCTCTGAGGAATTCTGTCTTATTGGTGCTTACCCTGTCGATAAGTCTTATGAATTCTTCCTTGTCCTCCAGTATTATCCTGTAGTATTCGGAAAAATTTACACCAAGCTCGCGCAATCTCCTTGCAAGCCGTGATACAAGAAGTGGCTTCTTGTTGGGGGTGAGATTTATACCAGCCACATCATGTATAATGTTGCTTAGAAGACGGAACTCTACTTCAGACATGGTTGGTATCATGTCATCGCAATTTGTGGCCATAACAATCACCTCGGGTCTACTGTATCTCTACAAACCCACTGGTATCATCCCCTATCGCCTTTTTAAGAGGTCTTTGCTGTGGTTGTGTGGTCTCGTTCCTTTCGTCTTCTTTGTATGGTTGCCTTATGGGTGTTATCCTTGCATCCGGCTCTTCAAGGTGTTCCTGGGCCAGAGGCTGTGCGGATTCGATACTCTCCATCAGTTGAAAGTTGCCCACAAGGTTTAAAAGCTGTCTGGCCTGTGCGGACATCTGTTCACTCGCTGCAGAGGATTCTTCCGCGAGGGTTGCGTTCTTCTGGGTTATCTCATCGAGCTGTGCTATTGCCTTGTTCACCTGCTCCACTCCACCTGCCTGTTCCTGAGAGGCCGCACTTATCTCTGCGATAAGGTCTGTAACCTTCTTAACACTCACTATTATCTCTTCAAGTGTTGCCTGCGTGGTTTCTGCAAACTGTGCGCCCCCTTCTGTCTTTGAGAGATTCTCTTTTATAAGAGATGTAATCTCCTTTGCTGCCTGGGCACTGCGCTGGGCAAGGTTTCTCACCTCAACGGCCACCACCGCAAATCCCTTGCCCTGCTCCCCGGCCCTTGCTGCCTCCACTGCCGCATTGAGGGCCAGTAGATTGGTCTGGAATGCTATCTCCTCTATAACATTGATTATATCGGAAATCTTTTTACTGCTGTGCTTTATCTCGTTGATAGCCTCCATCATCCTGCCCATTACATTTCCACCATCTTCGGCCTTGTTTCTGCATTCTGTAGCAAGTTTGTTCGCCTCTTTAGCGGTATCGGCATTCTGTTTGACCATACTTGCTATCTCTTCCATGGTTGAGGCGGTCTCTTCCACAGAGCTTGATTGCTCGGTTATCCTCTGTGAGAACTCTGTATTGCCTTTTGCAAGCTGGCTCGATGCAAGAGACAGCTGGCTTGCTCCGTCCCTTATCTGGCTTATCATCCTGTTGAGGTTCTCCCTCATGGTATTAACGGTCTCTGCCAGCTGGCCGAGTTCATCCCTTGTCCTTACCTCAAGGGGCTCGCCCTTCAGATTGCCATCGGCAACACCTCGGGCTGTCTCTGCTATCTTCTTCACAGGTTTTATTATATTCCATGACAGATAATACCACCCTATGCCGAATACCACAAAAGTTATAACGAGGAAGACAATCTGCATGGTCCATGACCTGTCTACCTTCGCCCTGCTTGCGTTCTCGTACATCTTTACAGCTGCGTTCATCTCTTTGAGAAGGGGCAGGTTGTTTGCCAGTATATAATCTAAATATCCATTCGCCCTTTTTGTAACATCTACCAGCTTCTCTATATTGGCTTTAAAGGGCTTCCAGCTTCTCACTATATTATGTAGCTGGGCCAGTATCTCTCCATCCCTTATGGGCTCAAGCCCGAGTTCCCTGTCTCCGTTTATGAATCCATTAACAACCCTGTCGAAAAGCGTTACCGTAGAAAGTAGCTCCTTCGGGCTTGCCCCATTTGATGCAAGGGCGAGTGCCTCTTTGGTCATCTTCTGGCTCAGCATCCTCTGCCTGCCAGCCATGTTTATAACAGCAGGCTCCATGCCCCTTGATTCCATCATGCTGACCAGCCTGTTTGCCTCCTCGAGCAACGCTGTGTTGTTCGTAAGAAGATATTTGTAGATACCATTTCGCTCCTCGCTTGCTGTAACAAGTTCCTGGAGATTCTTTCCGAACTCTTTCCACAGGCCCTGGACCTTGTTAAGCTGTGCAACTATGGCCGGTTCAGTTGTCGGGGGTATTCCCTGTTTCGGATCTCCGGATATCAGGGTTTCAAGACTCTCTTCAAACAGGTTGACCGTTGCAAGCACCGAGGCGCTGTCTATTCTGCCCTGCTCGAAGGCAAATACCTCTTTGGTCATCTTCTGGCTCAGCATCCTCTGTCTGCCAGCTATGTTTATAAGCTGTGCATCGCTTTTACTGGAATTTATAGCCCAGAAGGTAGAGCCTATGGTTGCAAGGATAAGCACTATAAAACCACCAAGTATCAAGCCGAGTTTGAATCTTATACTCCTTTTCATGGCATTCCTCCTTTATTGCTCTGAGTTTGAACATGTTCTTTCAACCGTACCGAGGGCTCTCATCTGCATTTTCGGGCTTATAGCCTATACTCTTTGTGGTCTGTTTTCTCGCAGGTTGTGGTATCGTCATGTGCCTCTTTGAGTTGCTTTAGCTCCTCGTCCGAAAGGAGCCTTTCTACATCGAGCAGTATCACAAGCCTCTCGCCTATCTTTCCCATCCCCTTGATGAACTCGGTTCTTATTCTGGAACCAAACGATGGTGTGGGCTGGATATTGTCCTGTGAGATACTTATCACCTCTGAGACGGTATCCACAATAATGCCAAATATCCTGTCGTCCACCTTCAAAATTATTATACATGTGCGGTCTGTATACTCTGCCATTGCAAGCTCGAATCGTGCCCTCAGGTCTATTACTGGCACAACTATACCCCTGAGATTTATGACCCCCTTTATAAAGTCTGGAAGATGGGGAACCCTTGTTATGGAAGAAAGTCCTATTATCTCCTGCACCTTAAGAATCTCAATCCCGTATTCCTCATCGCCCAGACAGAATGTAACAAACTGGGTGCCATCCACTGTAACCGTAAAATCACACCCCTTATCTGCC
Source organism: Deltaproteobacteria bacterium (assembly GCA_015492245.1). GTDB lineage: Bacteria > Desulfobacterota > GWC2-55-46 > GWC2-55-46 > DRQE01 > DRQE01. The sequence goes on from WGFM01000035.1 coordinate 10,981, forward strand.
ATGACAGTTCCTCCTTTTCATACAAGGGTCTCAACAACATATACTTCTTTTTATGATTCCCCCACCATCGATTATCAGGGCGACCTCTCCATCACCCAGTATTGTTGCACCTGCTATGCCTGTTATGCCCTGCAGACACCCCATACTCTTTATCACCACCTGCTGTTCCCCCAGGAGCTCATCCACGAGCAACCCGTAGTGCTTTCCATCTATAGATACAATGACAACGAGTGCACACCAGGGCCTTTCCTCCAGGGGCTTTATGCCAAAGACCCTGTGAAGCCTTACAAGAGGCACGAACCTTCCCCTGAAGTCTATAACCTCTCCCCTGTTCTCAACTGTCTTGAGTTCTTCTGGCAGAGGTCTTTTAGATTCAAGAACAGTTGTTATGGGTATGATGAATTTTTCGCTGCCCACCCTGACTATAAGTCCATCTATTATGGCGAGTGTAAGTGGCAGTCTGAGTGTAAACCTTGTGAAGGCCCCCTCACGGCTTTCGATAGAGACGGCACCCCCCATCGCCTCCATGTTTCTCTTTACCACATCCATCCCCACTCCCCTGCCAGAAACATCGGTAACCTTATCGGCAGTGGAAAAACCCGGGGCAAATATCAGCTCATATATCTCATCGTCTGGAATACTCTTTCCATCTTCAATGAGTCCTTTCTCCACAGCCTTATGCAGTATCTTCTTTCTATCTATACCCCTGCCATCATCCTCTACGGTTATTACCACCTTGCCTCCCTCGTGAAAGGCGTTTATACGCACAACCCCTTCCTCTGGTTTTCCACTATTTCTTCTCTCCTCAGGGGTTTCTATCCCGTGGTCTACAGCATTTCTCAGAAGATGGGTCAACGGGTCTGCAAGCCTCTCTATGACAGTTTTATCGAGCTCTGTGTCCTCTCCCGATATGAGGAGACCTATCTTCTTCTCTCTTTGAGCCGCAAGGTCTCTTACAAGGCGTTTAAATCTGGTGAAGATGTTACCCACGGGTAGCATCCTTATGGACATAACCCGTTCCTGAATGGCCATTGTATTTCTCTTAAGCTGTGAGATAGATTTTTCCAGAAGCCCTGCCCTCTCACCGGTTAGACCTGAACTCAACTGGTTTATGATGGTCTGGGTTATGAGCAACTCTCCTACAAGGTTTACCAGTTGCTCTACCTTGTCTATATCCACCCGTATGGTTGAGGATTCTCTGCCATGGACATGGTGGGACTGCATTGCGGGTCTTACGGAAGGATGCTGTGTGCTGCCATGTCCTTTCTGGGAGACCCTCCTATCCCTTCTTGATGTTCCGTCATCAGCAGATTCAGAGGGTATCAGCCTGGTTATCTCCACATGGCTTCTGTCCTTCACGAACTCGAAGACACTCTCTACAACCTCTACGCTTTCCTTTGATACAAGGTGCATATCCCACGATAGATAGCACAATTCCGGGTCGATCTCTTCGAGCTCCATGGGTCTGCTGAAATATGGTTTTATGCTTATAGGGTCTCCCAGTTCCCGGAGTTTTCTTATGAGCCTTAAGGGGTCCATACCCCGTTTAAGTATCTCCTGGTCGGGCTTGAACACTACGCGCAACAGCCCTGTATCGGTGGGGTGTGATGGCCTGTTATTTTTATGGCAGGCCCCTTCTCTATGTACGGTGCTATCGGTTTCTGTATGGCCAGGCAGTGAGCTTACTTTTCTTAGCACATCCTTCATGTTGTCTGGAGCAGGTTGCCCCTTTTTGGCAGATTCAACAAGGTCCTTTATGCAGTCGACTGACTCCAGAAGTATGGAGGCAAGCTCGTCCGTAAAACTCATCTCACCGTTTCTGAGTCTGTCCAGGACAGTTTCCATCCTGTGGGTAAAGGAGTATATATCGTCGAAACCGAGACAACCGCTGTTACCTTTTATTGAGTGGACAGATCTGAAAAGGGCATTGAGGAGCTCTTTGTCATCGGGGTTTTCTTCGAGTTCCATTATGAAGCCCTCCATGCTGGAGATATGGTCCTCGCACTCTGCAAAGAAGCTCTCTTTTATCTTGGAAGTGTCGATGGTGAAACTGTCAGGCATCCTGAAGCTCCATTTGAAAAGATGGTTTGAAGTGTTCCTTATGGCATAACCATGTCTACAACCTTAAGCAATTGCTCTGGTGTAAAGGGCTTCACTATCCATCCTGTAGCACCGGCTGCCTGTCCCTCTCTTTTTTTCTCTTCCATGGACTCTGTGGTGAGCATCAGTATGGGGATGTACCTTTTACCCGTCAATCCCCTCACAGCCTTTATGAACGATATGCCATCCATCTCTGGCATATTAAGATCAGTAATAATCATATCGGGGTTGAGCCCGTTCTTTAGTTTTTCAAGGGCCTCTTTACCATCACATGCTTCAACGACCGAATAGCCCCTGCTCTTCAGTGTAAACCCCACCATCTGTCTCATAGTTTGGGCATCGTCTACAATGAGTATGGTCTTTGCCATAGCACCATTCCTTTCTTACTTAGAATAACACCACATTGTTTCCAACCCTGTCATCCCCTGTTTCTCCTTCCTGTGGAGACAACTCTCTCTGTCCCCCATCGGCAACTATCTTGAGCGTTGCTCTCTCTTTCTCCATGGTGTATTGTTTTGCAAGGTTTTCCAGTCTCTTTTCTATGGTATTGATTTCCTTAAGGTTCTTTTTGTCGGCATTAAGGAGCATCTCCATTTCGCTCTTCATATCCTCAAGTGGTGTTATCACATGCTCTATCCTCTGTCGTGTTATGTCCTGAAACTGCAGGGATGTAATTATGGAGGATATGTCGGTGGCTATGAACCTGCTGCCTTCAAGGAGCATATCAACCGATCTTTCGAGCTCTTTGTGGATATGTCTTATATCGTCGAGCAGCTGTGTTATTCTTGTCTTCGTCCTTTCTGCCCCTTCTATATCCTTTGCTGCCATATCCTTTATCCTGTGCGATGCCTTTTGTATGTGTTCCTGTATCTTCTTTATCACATCCTTTATCATGGTGCTTGCCGAGGCTGATCTTGAAGAGAGTCTTCGTATCTCTTCTGCCACTACAGAGAATCCCCTTCCGGCCTCTCCTGCCCTTGCCGCCTCTATGGCTGCATTGAGTGCAAGAAGGTTTGTCTGGTCAGCGATGAACTCTATGTCCTCCATTGTCTCCGATATTCTGCGCACATTTTTTGCAAGGTCATCCATTTCATCAACTGCCTTCAAGAGAGACATTGAGGCATTGACCGCCTCTTCTGCCATCTCCTCCAAGCTGTTACCTGTAAGATTCAACACCCCTTCTATACTCAGCCCCTTGTCGCTGGTATTGTTTTTTGCCCTGATTGTATTTAGTGCAGTGTTTGTCTGGTCATCAGCCTTCCTTGCTATATCCTGAAATCTCGCACTGATATCAAGGGCTGCCTGTTCTGTGTACTCTACTGCTTCTTTAAGCTGTTCGTTCAACACTGGTATGAGCTTGACGCATCCCTGCATAACAGAGTCAAACAGGGTGTTTTTCTCTTCCATCTTGAGCCGATGGTCTTCCTCTTCTCTCTCAATCCCCGCGATCCATTCTGTCAGGCTTCTTCTCATAAGAAGGTAAAGAGCAAGACTCGCCAGAAGCCAGAAACATATGGCAACAACAATAGCGGCACTGCTTTGCACAAAGGGAAGCAAGACTGCCAGGGGAATGGCAAAAAGTATGCCTCCCAAGACGAAGGTCTTCAGCTGTGCCCTTTGAACATCGGCTCTGTTATCCATCCCCTTCTTCCTTTAAGAACCTGGGATTAAGACCATGGGATACAAATACCCCTTGTTATTCATATACATGTGTAAGCCCTAATGTTTCCGAAAGACCCGCATCATCCATTGCCCTGAGCACTTCATCGGATGGCTCGACAATAGACAGCCTTCTTCCCGCTTTTCTCATCCTGTAATCTGCCATAAGGAGTATCTGAACCACCGCAGTACCAATAGACTCCACCCCTCCCATATGGATTGCCGTAAGTTCATCCATGTTGTCCATCACATGTTTCAGCAAAACCGGAGCCTCCTCTATGGATAGTCTTCCCTCCATTACAAGCTGTATGCCACCATCTTCCTGTCTAATGGTTATCATACTCATTGCCAGTCTCTTAGAGGTCTATTGATTACAGTTTTATTTATCGGTTCCATATAGTATCTGTGTTTATAGGGAAAAGGGTGTATTTTCAGGATAGTCGGTGGGTTGATTTGAGGGTAGTCCTGGGGATTAGCCACTTTATGAGGTCAATCAACTTTCGTCATGCCCTTGCGTATGGCTATCTTTACAAGTCCTGCGATGTCTTTAACATGGAGCTTTTTCATAATATTTACCCTGTGTGTTTTCACCGTAGAAGTAGATATATATAGTTTGGAGGCTATCTCCTTTGTGGTGGCTCCCTCTGCAATAAGTCTTAGAATCTCCCTTTCTCTCTGGCTGAGGGTATCGAAGGGTTCTTCCGGGGTTGTCTTTCTGAGTGTGTCCACAAAATCTTCCATAAACTCATCCACTATCTGTGGGCTTACATACTGTCTGCCACCCACAACCTTTTCTACGGCCTCTACGATTTCCCTTGGAGCAGTTCCCTTGAATATGTAACCTTTTGCGCCTGCCTTAAAGGCCTCTATTATACATTGTTTATCGTAGTACATTGAGATTATTAACACCCTTGTTGAAGGAATCTCTGTGGTTATCAGTTTCGTTGCCTGTATGCCATCTATATTGGGCATGGATATATCCATCAATACAATGTCGGGCCTGAGGGCCAGCACACCCTTTACAGCGGATAATCCATCCATGGCCTCACCCACAATGATATAGCGTGGAAGGGTCGAGAAGATATGTTTTATACCCTCTATTATCACGGGGTGATCATCCGCAACAAATATCTTTATCCTCTGCTCCATAGAAGATATATTTCCACGACGATGGATTTAAACCATCTTTAATCCCTGTAAATGTTTGTCTACAACACCCCTGGCAGAGAACCAACCCATCGCTACTGCACCGTTGCGGTATGCTGTACATATACACCTTATTGTCTATCAGCACTGAAAAGATAAATAAAATCTGCGGGAAGAAAACTATCAAAGGACTGAGTGATCAAATTGCATACTGTTTGTAAGAATATATAGAGAAATAATTTGTCCAAAAATTATACAAACTATTTAATGTTTTTTACCAGAATTTACACAATTTGTCAATCTTTCTGGGTTCATTCTCGGTTTAGAAATATCACACCACAGGCACGGGCTTCCCCTGAATGCAGGCAGGACATTGATGGAGAAGTCTTCAAGGGGTTTTACCTGAAGCCGAGACGGGTCGGTTTATGGACAAACCCAAAAGATGCACTTGTTCAGTTGCCCTCTCCCACATTGTCTTTCCTCCCCTGCCTGCTATACTTTGATAAAACCCGTGGAGGTGGGTTATGAAACGGATAGGGTTATCTTTCATGTGTCCGGGTCTGATGGAAAACAACACGACCCCGGCGTGAAAGCCCGGCCTCTGTTGCAGCCAGGCTTATGTGATTCAAAGTTGCAATCCCTTGACAAACAACTTCTTTGCTCATCATTTTGCCCCTGCTATCTACAAAAAACTCCTCTAATCTTCCTTTAATCTTCCCCTTTTTATAATGAAGCTGTAGAACAGGGATGCATCCCCTGAAAGAACAGGGCCATCCTCGATGGCCAAAAAAACAAAAAGGAGGTACGGAAAGATGGATAGAAAGACATTTCTTATGGCCACAATCATAACGGTGCTCACCCTGTCTGTAGTGCCAGCGTTTGCAGCAAAGAAGAGTGCCATAACTCTTGAAGAGGCGGTAAAGATAGCCAGAGAGCACGCACCAGGGGAACTGATAAAGGTCGAGCGCGAACGGGGGCTTTACGAGGTAAAGCTCCTAACGCAGGAGGGAAAGAGGGTAGAACTCTACATCGATGCCGAAACCGGAAAGGTTGTCCACGACAAGGCTAAAGGCATATCATTCGATGAAGCAGTTGCCACTGCCAAAAAGGCCACACCTGGTGAGGTCATTAAGGCAGAGTATGAAAGGGGTAGATACGAGATAAAGATAAGGCAGGATGACGGAAGCCTTACAGAACTCTACATAGATGCATCGACCGGCGAAATCACAAAGAGCGAGCAGACCAGGGACTACTACAATGACGATGAAGACGACGATTGATACACCAACCCGCAGGGGCTTCGGGTCTCTTCCGAAGCCCCTGCGGAAAAAACTTTTTCCAAGGGAGGGATGACAGGATGAAACCTGAAAAATGGGACAACAAAGAGGAGCCTGTAGCCATAGAGGTGTGGGACTGGCAGACAAGGGTTCTTCACTGGCTCAATGCCATACTTGTAACAGGCCTTGTTGTGCTAATACTCGGTGCAGAGGCAGTCGAAGAGTTCGGCCTTGGTGAGGCCACAGAGGACTGGTTCAAATCGATACACGCACAGGTTGGAAGAATCTTTGTCCTGACCCTTACGCTTCGCATATTGTGGGGCTTTGTGGGCAACCGCTATGCCCGGTGGTCTGACATGCTCCCTTTCACAAGGGAAAAAGGCCGTGCCGTAGTGGAGAACATGAAGTGGTATCTTTCGGGATTTCGTGGCAGGGCACCCGTTCATATAGGGCATAATCCCCTTGCCTCGCTATTCTACATGGCGCTGTTTGCGGTGCTTCTGGTGCAGGCACTCACTGGGCTTCTGCTTGCTGGCATGGAGTTCAACATGTTTCCTGCAAGCCTCGTTACCTCTGGCCTTGGTGAGGAGGCCATGGAAGAGCTCGAAGAGGCCATAGAGGAAATACATGCGTTAGGCCTGTGGTTTGTGATATTCTTCTTCATGGCCCACCTGACAGGCCTCCTCACCCACCACCTTTTCGACAGGGGAGGGCTTCTGGGCTCCATGGTGCATGGTAAAAAATATTTCAAGAAGGGCGAATTGGGGCTATAATCTTGCCATGCGCGTAATACTTGTAGAAGACGAAAGAGAACTTGCCCATAGCATAAAGAAGGGGCTCGAGGAAGGGGGCTACAGCGTGGATGTTGCCTACGATGGCGAGGAAGGTCTCTACATGGCAGAGAACTTCCCTGCAGACGTGATCGTGCTGGACATAATGCTTCCCCACACAGATGGCCTTACCATACTCAAGACGATCCGCTCCAAGGGCATCAAGACCCCTGTGCTGCTTCTTACGGCAAGGGATGCACTCTCCGAGAAGATAAAGGGGCTCGATACAGGGGCTGATGATTACCTTACAAAGCCCTTCGAGTTTGCAGAGCTTGTTGCGCGCATACGCTCGCTCTTAAGGCGCACCGCAGAGGTGAAAGAGGCCATCATCCGCATAGATGACCTCGAGATAAACACCGCAAGCCACGGGGTAAGACGCGCAGGCCGGCCCATAAGGCTTTCGGCAAGGGAATACTCCATCCTTGAATACCTTGCCTACAGGAAAAATACCGTTGTAAGCCGCACCGAGATAACGGAACACATATACGATGAATCCTTCGACAGGGACTCGAACATAGTGGATGTCTACATAAACTACCTTCGCAAGAAGATAGACCGTGGGTTTAAGAACAAACTGCTCCATACCGTAAGGGGTGCAGGCTACATCCTGAAGGAGCCGGAGAGATGAACCTGCTTTTTTCCTCCATAAAGGGCAGGCTTCTTGCTCTCTTTCTTTCGGCGTTCTTCGTTGTCCTTACAGGGCTGGGATTTTTTCTCTACAACAAGCTGGAGGGGATTGTCATAGGCTCGATAGACAATCATCTGCACTCCGAGGTGCAGCTCATTGCAGGTCTCCTTGAGACCGAAGAAGAGGGCCCTGAGCTTGAGCTTTCAGAGGCTGCCATCGGCGATTATGCCACCCCCCTTTCAGGCCATTACTATCAGGTGGTCCTGCCTGATGGAAGGGTGCTTGCCCGCTCTCCCTCTCTCTCCATACCAGGCAAGAGACTACCCCATGTCAGGGGGATACTCCTTGAACCCGTCTATACAACGGCAACAGGGCCCCGTGGTGAACCACTGAGGCTTCTTGCCCAGTCCTTCAGACTTCCTGACGGCGAGGTGGTAACCATCGAGGCAGCGGAAAGCCTGGAGGAGGCATACGAACTCTTAAGACTTTTCAGGAACACCCTGCTTGTGGTCTTTCCCGCGGTATTCATAATATCCGGGCTTGGTGTGCTTTTCATAATCGTCTGGTCTTTAAGGCCACTTGAACGGTTCTCAAAGAAGATCGGCACCATTACAGAGCGTAACCTCAACGAGAGGATAGAGGAGACCAGGGGGTCTGAACTGAGCTCCCTTGCAAAGAGCTTCAACACCATGCTCTCGCGCCTTGAAGAGTCCTTCGAGCGGCAGAAACGCTTCTTCACAGACGCCTCCCACGAGCTCAGAACCCCAACGGCTGTAATAAAGAGCGTGTGCGATGTAACCCTTTCAAGGAAGAGAACCGCCGAAGAATACGAGGAGGCACTTGAAAAGATAAAACAGGCTACAGAAAGGCTTTCAGGGCTTATAGGCCGCCTGCTCGAGGTCTCAAGGCTTGAGGGAAAACTATCTTCCCTCAAGCTTGAGGAGGTAGACCTAAAAGACCTTACAGAGGATGTGGTAAGGCTCCTTGATCCCGCCGCTGCAAGTAGCAATATAGCCATAGGGCTTAAGGGTGATGGGGTCAAGGTCCATGGCGACAGGGAGCGGCTTACCGAGGCCATAAAGAACATCGTCGATAATGCAATAAAGTACAACCGTCCTGGCGGAAGGGTGGATATAGAACTTGAAAAGAAGGATGGCTGGGCAATGATAATCCTAAGGGATACTGGCATGGGTATACCGCAGGACAAATTGTGTCGTATCTTCGAGCGCTTCTACCGTGTGGAAGAAAGCCGCAAAATCGGTGGAACAGGGCTTGGCCTTTCCATAGCAAAGAGCATAATAGATGCCCACAGGGGAAGAATAGAGGTTGAAAGTGAGCCCGGTGTGGGCACAACCTTCAGGGTGGTGCTGCCGAAAAGATAGTCCTCGTAGAGGATAACCCCTGCCTCCCACCGGAGTTGTTTAAAGATATGTAAATAAGGACCCTTTTGCGGGCTTGTTATTAAAAACTTCTTGAATAAAATCCGGGGTTATCTATGGGGCGTAGAAGTGGTATCTTTGTAACTCAGCCTGGTGGTTACAAGGCTTTTGTGCCCCATCCTATGCCGCCCAGGCCTCCTGTAGTGATAGACGAAAAAACGCAGGTGCTGCTCTCACGAGCAGACAGAGCGCTTGCACGACTGGATGGCATTTCTTACATACTGCCTGACCCGGACCTTTCTGTCGCAATGTACATAACAAAGGAAGCATTGCTAAGCTCCCAGATCGAAGGAACACAGGCTTCCCTCGTTGATGTATTGGAGTTCGAGGCTGGCGAGCGAAGTTTCAAAAGTGAAGATGTAGAAGAAGTTATGAACCATATTAAGGCAATGAGTTACGGGCTGGACAGGCTCAACGATATTCCTATGTCAAGGAACTCAACCATGAAGGGCTCTCTCCTCAGCCCTCCACCAGAAGCCTGCCATCCTTAAGTAGCGTTGACTTTCCTTCTTTCCCTTCAAGCTCCACCGTTGGCTCGAAGAAGACGAAGTCCTGGTGGAAGGGCACCTTCACGGTGCCACCAAAGGTGGAGTTGTCTCCAAGGGCTATGTGTATGGTGCCGAGTATCTTCTCGCTCTCAAGTATGTTGTCGGGCTTGGTTGCCCGTGGGTTGGTGCCTATGCCGAGCTCTGCGATGTTGCCTGTAAGGGGGTTTTCAGAAAGTGCCCTTCTCAACTTTCCTGCAAAGGGCTCGTCGCCTTCCACGCCGATGGCTCTGCCATCTTTCACCATGATGACCACATCTCTTTCGAGCCTTCGTGTGGGTGCCCACTTGAGCACGAGCCTGCCACAGGCTGTGCCCTCTATGGGAGCAACGAAGACCTCGCCTGCAGGAAGGTTGCCATAGGAGCCAGGCTCTGTCAGTATTCCATCGTCTATCTTCACGGGCCGTCCCTTTATGGAAAACCTCATATCTGTGCCATGGGGTGTTGTTATGTGCACAAGGTCTGCCACTGAAAGCCTTTCTTCTATCCTCTCACCGAGTCTCTTCATCTCATACCAGTCCACCTGCATGGCGCCATGGAGCATGCTTTCTTCGAAAAGGGGCATGCTGGCATACCTTGAGAGCCCGCTTTCGGTAAGGAGCTTACGGAATCTGGTATGGGTTGTGGAGTAGTTGGAAAGGGCCACCACGCAGTCTGCCGCATATTCCCTGTACTCTCTTACAATGGAGTGGGCAATCTTGAGCTCTTCGTCTGATATGGTTTTGTCAAGAAGCCCATTTACAAGCCCCTCTCTTTCAAGCTCTTCCATACATCTCTGGCCGAAGGCAACCTTCCACAGGCTGCGGGGTGGTTCTGCCCCGTGGGAGCCAACGGCAGGAAACTCCTCATAAATTGCCCTAAGCCCCATTCCATCTGCCACATCCTTGAGCCTTCTTGCAACAAAGCGCAGGCCATCCCTGCGTGTCCTTTCATCTTCTGAGACAGCTTCATCGGTGCCCACAAGGTCAGTGAACAGGAGCACCCTTTCATCCTCTTTGACCCCCAGGTTTACTGTGAGTACATTTCTTAATACCTCTTCGTCCATATCTGTGCCTCCCCATGGTTTATAGAGCCTTCGGGACTCTAAACTACATATAACCCCTTTTCTTCTGGCCTGTCAACAGGGCCATTTTTTTTCTTTGACAATACTGCTTGTTTTGATAATATTGAAACCCACGATGCAGGTAAAGTCCACACATAGAAATACACCACTTTTTGAGATACACAAAGCCCTTGGCGCACGGCTCATGGAGTTTGCAGGCTTCCAGATGCCCGTTGAATACGAAGGCATAATAAAAGAGGCCCTTGCGGTGCGCACGGGCTGTGGCCTGTTCGATGTAAGCCACATGGGCCAGATTCAGCTTACAGGCCCCGGAGCCCTTGAGTTTCTCCAGCTTGTTACAACGAATGATGTGGCCTGCCTTCGAGATGGGCTCTGCCAGTATACACTTGTATGTAACGACCATGGGGGCATAGTGGACGATGTGATACTCTACAGGCTCTCTTCCGAGAGATTTCTCCTCTGTGTGAACGCCGTAAATAGAGAGAAGGTCCTTGCATGGCTTGCAGACAGGGCGCCCTCTTCTGTCATGGTAGAGGATGTAAGTGGGGGCTACGCCCTTATAGCCCTTCAGGGCAGAAGGGCACAGGATGTGCTCGCTCCTATTGGCACACCGAAGCCCTCTTCTATAAAGAGGTTTCGCTTCTCCTGTGGCAGGGTGGCAGGCAGGGGGGCCATAATCTCAAGAACCGGCTATACCGGTGAAGATGGCTTCGAGTTCTATGTAGACCCCTCTGATGCAGAAGCTGTGTGGGATGCCCTCATGGAAGAGGGTAGAAGATACCATATAAGGCCCTGTGGGCTCGGGGCAAGAGATGTGCTGAGGATAGAGGCAGGGCTGCCACTCTACGGAAACGAGCTTACAGAGGAGACCAGCCCCATCGAGGCAGGGCTATCAAGGTTCGTCAAGATGGACAAGGAGTTTACAGGTAAGGAGACAATAGAAAAGCAGCTTAAAGAGGGTATCTCCAGGACGCTCGTGGGCTTCGAGATGGAGAAAAAGGTCATACCAAGAAAGGATTATCCCATAGAGAGGGATGGCCATACAATAGGAAGGGTTACAAGCGGCACATGGTCTGCTGTGCGTGAGCGGGCAATAGGCATGGGCTATATAGACAGGGCTTTTGCAACCCCTGGTGCCCCTGTAGAGGTGGAGATAAGGGGCAGGCTACACAGGGCTTCTATAAGAAGATTACCCTTTTACAGACCTTCACAAAAGACTACTTGACATAGCCGCAAATTTGGTGAAGATATAATATACAAAACCAAAAGAAAGGAGAGGTGCTTTATGGATTTTCCGCGAGACCTTAAATACACTAAAGAGCACGAGTGGGTGCGTGAGGAAGATGACAACACCGTTGTGGTGGGCATTACCGACTACGCACAGGACTCCCTTGGCGATGTGGTCTATGTGGAACTGCCACAGGAGGGTGGCAGTGTAACGAAGAACGAGCCCTTTGGTGTGGTGGAAAGTGTAAAGGCTGTCTCTGACCTCTACTCGCCTGTTACAGGCACTGTTGTGGAGGTCAACGATGCCATAATAGACAGCCCCGAGGCCATAAACGAAGACCCCTACGGCGATGCATGGATGATAAAGGTGGAGCTTGCAAGCCCTGAAGAGCTGGGCGACCTTCTTACAGCCGAAGAATACCAGAACTACATTGAAGAAGAAAAGTAATTGAGGCGCGACTATCCATACATACCACACACCGATGAAGACATCCGCAGGATGTGTTCTGTCATCGGTGTGAAAAGCCTGGAAGAACTCTTAAGCCCCATCCCAGAGGAGGTAAGACTCTCTAAGGAGCTCTCCCTTCCCGAAGGACTCACAGAGAAGGATGTAAAGGAACTCCTTGCATCCATAAGTGAAGAGAACAGGGCGACTACCAGATACGCATCCTTTCTCGGTGCCGGGGCATATAACCACTACATACCCTCTGCACTGAAGCACCTGCTATCAAGAGCAGAGTTATACACCGCTTACACACCCTACCAGGCCGAGGTAAGCCAGGGCACCCTTCAGGCCATATTCGAATATCAGACCCTCATGTGCCAGCTCACAGGGCTCGAGGTGAGCAATGCCTCTCTTTATGACGGAGCGAGCTCCCTTGCAGAGGCGGTGCTCATGGCACAGAGGATTACAGGCAGAGACAAGGTCGTTATAAGTTCCTCTGTGCATCCCGAATATCGCCAGGCAGTTAGAACTTATCTTTCTGCCCAGGCCAATTGCATAGTGGAGACCCTCTTCTGCACCGAGCGCGGTATAACCATACCAGAGGCACTTGAAAAGGTGGTGGATACAGAGACCGCCTGTGTGGCTGTGCAGAGCCCCAACTTCTTTGGCTGTATAGAAGAGCTCGAAAGTATGGGCAGGATAGTCCACCACAAGGGCGCCCTCTTCATAGTCGCCGTGGCAGAGCCACTTTCACTCTCTGTTCTTCGTCCCCCTGGCCAGTTCGGTGCGGACATCGTCTGTGGAGAGGCCCAGTCCTTTGGCAACCCCCTGGGGTTTGGTGGCCCCTATGTCGGCTTTCTTACCACAAGAAGGGAATTTCTCAGGCAGGTTCCTGGAAGAATCGTTGGCCAGACCGTGGACAGAGACGGCAGGCGTGCCTTCACGCTAACCCTTTCGACCCGTGAGCAGCACATAAAACGCGAGCGTGCCACCTCGAACATCTGCACCAACGAGAGCCTTTCTGCCCTTGCCTGCGCAATCTACCTTGCACTTCTGGGCAAAGAGGGGCTCAAACAGTGTGGCAGGACAAACCTCGCTGCCTCGAGTTACCTTAAAAAGGCACTCTCCAGTATAGATGGCATCCAGATAGCATTCACCTCTCCAACATTCAACGAGTTTGTGATGACAGTAGAGGATGCACCCTCTTTTCTTAAGGCCCTGCTGAAAGAAGGGATAATCGGTGGGCTCTGTATGGAAGGGTTCTATCCAAACCTTAAGGGGGCCGTGCTTGTTACCGTAACAGAGATGAACTCGCGCACAGAGCTCGACCGCTACATCCGGTGTGCTACCGCCTTCTGCCGGGACTGAAGCGGTTTTCCTCTCCTTTTAAAAGCCTTCCTATATTGTCCCTGTGTTTTATCATCACCAGCACGGAGACCACCACGGCAATCCACACATACTCTTCCTTTCCGCCCACAAGATAGATGAAAAGGGGCAGCACCACCGAGGCAGCCATGGAGCCAACCGATACATACCGTGTAATCGCAACAAGGACTGCAAACACCAGGGCACTCAAAAGAAGGGGTAGTGGTGCTATGGGCAGAAACATCCCACAGGCCGTTGCAACACCCTTTCCACCCCTGAAACCCAGGAATATGGGGAAGAGATGCCCTGTAAACGCACCAAGCCCTGAAAGGCCCACCCACAGGGGTTCAAGCCCCACCCCCATGGCAACGAGCACAGGCACCGCGCCCTTGAGCATGTCTCCTGCAAGGGTTATGATGCCTGCCTTCCTGCCTGCAACCCTTGTTACATTGGTTGCCCCTATGTTTCGGCTCCCGCTCTGGCGGGGGTCTGCCCCACCGAACAGCCTTGCCACAACCACACCAACGGGCACGGAACCCAGAAGATAGCCGAAGACAACCATCCCTGTAGCCATTACCATGCTCATGTGTTATTCCACTGTAACGCTCTTTGCAAGGTTTCTTGGCTGGTCCACATCGGTCCCCTTGAGCACCGCTATATGGTAGGCAAGAAGTTGCAGGGGCACAACCATGACTACGGGCATAAGGTGGTGGATGGTGCGTGGCACCCTTATGACATCCTCTGCCAGCTCTATGGCCTCTGTGTTGTCCCCATCCACCACACATATGAGTCTGCCATCCCTTGCCCTTACCTCTTCCATATTGGCCAGTATCTTTGGATACAGCTCGTCCTCCGGGGCGAGCACCACCACAGGCATCTGTTCATCTATAAGGGCTATCGGGCCGTGCTTCATCTCGCCTGCAGGGTAGCCCTCTGCATGGATGTAGGAGACCTCCTTCAGCTTCAACGCACCTTCGAGCGCTATGGGATAGTTTATGCCCCTTGCAAGGTAGAGGAAGTTTCCGTAGCCCGAGTACTTCTTTGCTATCCCCTTTATGGCGGGCTCTGTGGCAAGGGCCTCCTCCACCTTCGATGGTATGGCAAGAAGCTCGCCTATAAGTTCCATACCCCGGTGCTTCTCTATAATATGCCTCATTCTACCCATATGTAGTGCCAGAAGAAAGAGGGCTACAAGCTGTGTCGTAAAGGCCTTTGTGGAGGCAACCCCTATCTCGGGGCCTGCATGGGTGTAGAATGTCCAGTGGCTTTCCCTTGCAAGGCTACTTTCAACCACATTGGTTATGGCCACCACCTTTGCCCCCCTCTTCTTCGCCTCTCTTACGGCCGAAAGGGTATCAGCGGTCTCACCTGACTGGGATATGGCAACCACAAGGGTCTTTTCCGTTACAAGGGGGGAACGGTAGCGAAACTCGCTGGCAAGGTCTACCTCAGTGGGTATGCGGGATAGCTCTTCGAAGAGAAACTTTCCCACAAGCCCTGCGTGCCAGGATGTGCCACAGGCCACTGTGTAGAGCCTGTCTATGGTGGATGTATCTATGTTGAAATCATGAAGGAACACATCTGCCTCTTCCTCAAGAAGGAGCCCCCTGAATGTATCTGTTGTGGCACGGGGCTGCTCAAATATCTCCTTCTGCATGAAGTGCCGGTAGCCTCCCTTCTCTGCCATGACAGGGCTCCAGTCTATGCTCTTAACAGGCTTTCTGGCCTCCCTGCCCTCATTGTCCCTTACCCTCACCCCTGAGGCTGTAACCACCGCCATCTCCCCGTCATCGAGAAAGATTGCCCTTGTTGTTATATCGAGTATGGCGGGCAGATCCGATGAGAGTATGGCCTCGCCAGATGCCAGGCCAACCACCAGGGGGCACTCCTTTCTTGCACCTATGACTTTATCGGGCTCCCGGGTGCTTATAACGGCTATGGCATAGGAGCCCCTTACAGGTCTCAATGCCTCTCTTACGGCCTCTTCGAGGCCTCCCCTCCTTTCGAGCTCCCGGGCGATAAGGTGGGCGAGGACCTCCGTGTCGGTCTCTGAGCTGAAGCTCACACCCTCCCCTTTGAGCTCCTCTTTGAGCTCAAGGTAGTTCTCCACAATACCGTTGTGAACCACTGCCACGCCGTCCACCATGTGTGGGTGGGC
This sequence comes from Deltaproteobacteria bacterium, assembly GCA_015492245.1. Taxonomy (GTDB): domain Bacteria; phylum Desulfobacterota; class GWC2-55-46; order GWC2-55-46; family DRQE01; genus DRQE01. The sequence continues at coordinate 26,863 of WGFM01000035.1, forward strand.
GTTCTCCTCTGTGGGTCTGCCATGGGTTGCCCAGCGGGTGTGTCCTATGCCTATGTGGCTTCCTGCGGGGCTCTCTTTTACTCTATCCACAAGGTTGGCTATCTTTCCGGGGCTGCGGTATCTTACAAACTGCCGCCCATCTATGACCACGAGCCCCGAGGAATCATAGCCCCTGTACTCAAGCCTCTTGAGCCCCTCTATTATCACATCCATCGCCTTTCTGGGGCCTATATAGCCAACTATGCCACACATATTCTTGCTATTCCCTCGAGTTTCTCTTTCTTACCCAGCCATTTATTGTCTTCTGCTCTGGTCTCGACAGGGCGAGTGCTCCCGCTGGCACATCCCTGGTTATGGTGGAGCCTGCCCCTATGTAGGCATTCCTGCCCACTGTAACAGGGGCTACCAGCTGGGTATCGCTACCTATGAAGGCACCGTCCTTTACGATGGTTCGGTGTTTCCTCCTGCCATCGTAGTTGCAGGTTATGGTGCCTGCCCCTATGTTAACACCCTTTCCTATGGTTGCATCACCAATATAGGAGTGGTGGTTTGCCTTTGTTCCTTCCTTTATGTGGCTGTTCTTTACCTCCACGAAGTTTCCTATACGCACGCCCCTGTCTACCCTGCACCCGGGCCTAAGCCTTGCAAAGGGCCCTATGGTGGCCTCCCGGCCTATCCTGGAGGCCTCTATAACTGTATAGCTCCTTATGGTGGTGCCATCACCTATGCGCGAGCCCTCTATCCTTGCGCCCTCCTCTATGGTGCACCCCCTGCCTACTACAGTATCTCCATAAAGACATGCCCCGGGCTGTATCACCGTATCCCTGCCCACCTTTACACCATGGTCTATGTATGTGCTGGAGGGGTCCTTTATGGTAACCCCTGAGAGCATGAGCCCTTCGAGTATCCTCTCTTGCATCGCCCTCTCTGCCTCCGAAAGCTCCACCCTGGTGTTAACCCCCATCACCTCCACAGGGTCGCTATGGGTGAGGGCAGAGACCTTTCCTCCCTCCTCAAAGGCTATCTGTATAAGGTCTGTAAGGTAGTATTCTTTCTGCCTGTTGGTTCTGCGAAGCCTTCCCAGGCTTTTCCCCAAAAACTCCGAGCAGAAGAGATATATGCCGGCGTTCACCTCTGATATTGCCCTTTCCTGTCCCTTGATGTCCTTCTCTTCCACCACACCACATACCCTGCCCTCTTCGTCCCTCAACACACGACCGTATCCATGGGGTTTTTCCATAATGGTGGATACAAATGTAAGGGTGTTCTTCTCCCTTCTGTGAAACCTCACGAGTGCCTTAAGTGTGGTTGTGGTAATAAGGGGCACATCGCCTGACAGCACGAGCACATCTCCCCTGAACCCCTTGAGAGGCTCCATGGCACATGCCACAGCATGGCCCGTGCCAAGTTGCTCTGGCTGGTGGGCAAAAAGAAGGGAGCTGTCTTTGAATATCCCTTTCACCCTCTCTCCGTCATGCCCCAAAAGAACGACTATCCTTTCAGGCCTCAGGGGTCTTACGCTCTCGAGCGGATACCTTCCCATGGGCACACCACAGAGAGGATGAAGCACCTTGGGTAATCCGGAGCGCATCCTTTTTCCCTTACCACCTGCGAGCACTATGACCGATAGGGCCTTCATAATCTAAAAAATTATACCAGAGGACAGGTTTTTCCTACAAGCAATAAAATCTTAAAAAAACCTCTTTCTCTCTGCCACATATTCTGCTATATATTTCATCTATGACTGTAACCAGAGAGGATATAGAGAGTCTCTACAAGGACATAATGCGTCTCAAGCGGGAATACGAGCAGTACTTCAGCCGCATCCTTGACCGTGAACCGATTGACCTGAGAAAAGCTGTTGAAAGGGCCATCCTTCGCTACACCTCCACCCCCATAAACAACACGGCCCTTAAGTTTCGTCTGAACACAGTGGTTGCAACCTTCAACTCTTACAGGCAGTACTGGAACCGCATGCTTCGTGCCATGGAGGAGGGCCGCCTTAGGAGAAGCCCTGAAACAGGCGCTTTCGTCTCTGCTGAAAAACCATCGCCCCAGAAGGAGAGCCGACCTCCTTCGGATCCACTCAAGAAGGTCTACGAAGAGTATATTGCCCTCAAGAAACAACACCATGGGTCTGCAAAGGATATTTCCTTCGAAAAGTTCAAGAAGACCCTGGAGGAACAGAAAAAGAAGCTCCAGAAGAGCCATGGGCTGAAGGATGTGGAGCCCCGAACCATCGTAAAGGACGGCAAGGTGCGCATAGCCTTTGTTACGAAGAAGCCCTCTTAGTCCCGCCTGCTGCCTGCAAGCTCGAGCTGGAGTTTGAGAAACTCCACCCTCTCTTCTGCCTTTCTGTATTCGGGCTCGTCCTCTTTAAGCCCTGAAAGCGTTGCCTCTGCCTCTTTGAGCTCTTCCTTTACCCTGTCCATCTGGACATCTTCTCTTCTTACCGCCATATTTACGAGAAGGTTTGTCCTGTCAGGCCAGACCTCTGCGAAACCACCATCCACAACATAGGTCTCGCTTTCTGTGGCATTTTTCCATACAACCCTGCCCGGCTTGAGGGTGGTTATAAAGGGGGTGTGCTCCCTCAACACCCCGAATTCTCCATCCCTTCCCGGGGCTGTAACCTCTTCCACCTCTTTTGAGAGCACCACCTTCTGGGGGGTTACTATCTCGAGCAAAAAGACACCTGCCATCTTTTTATACCTGTGCCCTCAGTTTTTCTGCCTTCTCCAGGGCCTCCTCTATAGTTCCCACCATGTAGAATGCCTGCTCGGGTATGTCGTCGTGTTTGCCTTCCACAATCTCCCTGAAGCCCTTTATGGTATCCTTGATGGTTACATATTTACCAGGTGTGCCTGTAAACTGCTCTGCAACGAAGAAGGGCTGTGAGAGGAACCTCTGTATCTTCCTTGCCCTTGCCACAATGAGCTTATCCTCTTCTGAGAGTTCGTCCATACCGAGTATGGCTATTATGTCCTGAAGGTCCTTGTATTTCTGAAGAATCTGCTGAACCTTTCTTGCCACTGCGTAGTGTTCCTCGCCCACTATGTGTGGCTCGAGTATCCTTGAGGTGGAGTCCAGCGGGTCTACCGCAGGATATATACCGAGCTCTGCAATCTGGCGGGAGAGAACCGTTGTTGCATCCAGGTGTGCAAATGTGGTTGCAGGTGCCGGGTCCGTAAGGTCATCTGCCGGCACATATATGGCCTGAACAGATGTAATGGAGCCCTTCTTTGTAGAGGTAATCCTTTCCTGCAGCTCGCCCATGTCTGTTGAAAGTGTTGGCTGATAACCCACGGCCGATGGGATTCGGCCCAGAAGGGCTGAGACCTCTGAGTTTGCCTGAACGAACCTGAATATGTTGTCTATGAAGAGGAGCACATCCTGGCCTTCCTCGTCCCTGAAGTACTCTGCTATGGTAAGGGATGTAAGGGCCACCCTTGCCCTTGCCCCAGGGGGCTCGTTCATCTGTCCGTACACAAGGGCTGCCTTGTCGAGAACCCCGCTCTCTTTCATCTCAAGCCACAGGTCATTACCCTCTCTCGTCCTTTCACCCACACCTCCAAACACAGAGTACCCACCATGCTGCATGGCCACATTGTGTATGAGCTCCATTATGAGCACTGTTTTACCCACACCTGCTCCACCGAAGAGTCCTATCTTTCCACCCTTAAGATAAGGGGTGAGAAGGTCCACCACCTTTATGCCTGTCTCGAATACCTCGAGCTTTGTCGACTGCTCCTCGAAGGCAGGTGCCGGGCGGTGTATGGGTAGATATTTGTCCGTCCTTATTGGCTCACCCTCGTCCACAGGCTCACCCACCACATTGATGATTCTACCAAGCACCTCTTTTCCAACAGGCACAGATATTTCTGCCCCTGTATCCAGCACGGGCATACCGCGCACAAGCCCATCGGTGGTGTCCATGGCTATGCATCTAACAGTGTTCTCTCCTATGTGCTGGGCCACCTCTGCAACGAGGTTCCATTCTTCGTCGTTTATCGCAGGGTTTGTTACCCTCAGAGCGTTGTATATTGGTGGAAGGTTTCCGGGTGGAAACTCCACATCTATAACAGGCCCTATGACCTGTGTTATCCTTCCCATGTTTTTCTTTTCTTCTGTCATCTCTATTTCCCTCCCGGATTTTTATCCTTTAAGCGCCTCTGCTCCACTTATAATCTCCATAAGCTCTTTTGTGATGGCTGCCTGGCGGGCACGATTGAAGTCCAGGGTGAGCTTGTTTATCATCTCACCTGCGTTTCTTGTTGCGGCATCCATGGCGGTCATCCTTGCACCATGCTCGCTGGCAGCTGTCTCGAGAAGTGCCCTGAAGACCTGAAACTCCACATACTTTGGCAGAAGCTCTGCCAGAACCTCTTCTTCGGAGGGCTCAAAGAGTATGCCCTCTGCCTTCTGCTCCTCTTCCTCTTCCTTCTCTTCTGTGGCCAGGGGTAGAATACGCTCTATTACAGGGCGCTGGCTCAGGGCAGAGCGGAACTCACTATATATAATGTATACCTCGTCTGTGCGGTCTTCCTTGTAGTCCTTTATAAGGTCTTCTGCTATCTGGTGGGCAAAACTGTAGCTGGGCCGTGCGATACCGATGGAGCGCGTCTTTACTATGTTAACACCTCTTCTTTTGTAGTGCTCGAGGGCGCGCCTGCCCACAAGATAGTAGCCAACATCGAGCTCGGGGTTCTCCTCTACAAACCTTTCTGCCCTTCTTATGAGGTTGGTGTTGAACCCTCCGCACAGGCCCCTGTCGGAAACAAAGGTGGCAAGAAGCGCTCTGCCCTTTCCGGCCTTCGAGAGAAAATCATTACTCTCTGGCATCACCCTTGCGGAAAGGGAGTTCACAAGCCCCTTTATCTTCTCTGCATAGGGGCGTGCACTGAGTATGTCCTCCTGTGCCCTTCTCAGCTTGGCAGCTGCCACCATCTTCATGGCCTTGGTTATCTGCTGGGTGTTCTTTACACTCTTTATTCTTCTCTTTATGTCCCTTAGGGTTGCCATAATCCTCCTTGTCCAATGGCGCCTGTCTTACCGGGCACTACTCTGCAACGAATGTCTCCTTGAGCTCATCGAGGGCCCTGTTCATCTTCTCCTTGAGATCCTGGGTGAGCTCCTTTTTGGTCCTTATCTCTTCGAGTATCTCAGGGTGTTTGCCCTCAAAGAACTGGTAGATTTCCTGCTCGTACTTTGCAAGGGCCGTTACCGGATAGTCATCCACATAGCCGTTTGTTGCAGCGTATATGAGGAGCACCTGTTTTTCAACTGGAACAGGGCTGTATTGCTTCTGCTTGAGTATCTCGACGAGCCTGCTGCCCCTTGCAAGAAGCCTCTGGGTGGTGGGGTCGAGGTCGCTTCCGAACTGTGCGAAGGCTGCAAGCTCACGATACTGGGCGAGTTCAAGCCTCAAGGTGCCTGCAACCTGCTTCATGGCCTTTATCTGTGCGCTACCGCCCACACGGGAGACCGAAAGACCCACATTTATGGCAGGTCTCACGCCTGAATAGAAGAGGTCGGACTCGAGGTATATCTGCCCGTCTGTAATGGATATGACATTTGTGGGTATGTATGCGGAGACATCACCTGCCTGTGTCTCGATAATCGGAAGGGCGGTGAGCGAACCTCCACCGAGCTCGTCCTTGAGCTTTGCAGCCCTCTCGAGAAGCCTTGAATGGAGGAAGAACACATCCCCGGGGTATGCCTCTCTGCCAGGTGGGCGCCTCAGGAGAAGCGAGAGCTGCCTGTATGCAACGGCGTGTTTCGAGAGGTCGTCGTATATGACAAGGGCGTGCATGCCGTTGTCCCTGAAGTACTCACCTATGGTGCAGCCCGTATAGGGTGCGAGGAACTGTAGGGGGGCAGGGGTGCTTGCCGTTGCAGAAACGACCACCGTGTAGTCGAGGGCTCCTGCCTCACGAAGCTTTTCAACAAGCAGTGCCACGGTGGACTGCTTCTGCCCCACCGCCACATATATGCAGAACACATCCTGACCCTTCTGGTTTATAATGGTATCGATACATATGGCGGTTTTACCTGTCTGGCGGTCTCCTATTATGAGCTCACGCTGTCCCCTTCCTATGGGTATCATGGCATCTATTGCCTTTATACCTGTCTGCAGGGGCTCTTTAACAGGCTTTCTGACCACTATTCCAGGGGCCTTTACCTCAACCCTTCTGGATTCCTTGGCACCTATGGGGCCCTTGTCGTCAAGGGGTCTGCCCAGCGGGTCTATGACTCTGCCCATGAGCTCTCTTCCCACAGGCACCTGAACTATCTTGCCTGTTCTACTTACCGTATCTCCTTCTTTCACATCGTGGTCAGAGCCGAATATTGCAACGCCCACATTGTCTTCTTCCAGGTTGAGCACCATGCCGTAGATGTTTCCTGGGAATTCCACAAGCTCTCCTGACATGGCACGCTCAAGCCCGTAGATTCGTGCTATACCATCGCCTATAGAGATAACCGTGCCTATCTCTGCAAGGTCTATTTCTTTCTCGTAACCCTTTATCTGTTTCTTAATAAGCTCGCTTATCTCCTCTGCCTTAAACATATCAGCTCACTCCTTCCAGTAATTTTTCTTTCATCCTTTCAAGCTGTGTCTTTATGCTACCATCGAATATGGTATTGCCTATCTTTATGATCAATCCGCCTATAAGGCTGGGATTCTGGCGGGTTGAGAGAACAACCCTGTTGCCACTTTCCTTCTCTATCTTCTCTTTTACGGCCCTCACCATCTCCTCTTCCACGCCCTTTGCCACCTCTACCGTTACGCGGATTCTGCCCGAAAGCCTGTCCTCCATCTGCGAGTACTGTTTCGAAATCTCTTCAACAAGCCTTATGTGGCGTCTTTCGACAAGAAGCGATAGAAACTTTACCACCACAGCTGAAAGTGTCAATTCCTTTGCGAGCTCTTCCACTATGGCCTTTCTCGTCTCTATTCTGTACATGGGGTTAAGGAGCACCTTGTAGAGTGCAGGGGCTGTGCCGAATACAGCCGCCACCTTTCTGAGTTCCTCTCCGTACTGTTCGTATCTATGCTCCTCTTTACCTATATCTATGAGTGCCTCTGCGTATCTCTTTGCAAGGGTGGTCTTGCGCATCAGTTAAGCTTCAACCTCTCTATATATGTCTTTATTATTCTTTCCTGGTCCTCCCTTGTTATGTTCTCTTCCAGTATGCTTCGGGCCATCTCGACGGCGCCATCAACCACTTCTCTCTGCACACGCATACGGGCCTTTCTTACCTCCTGCTCCACACTTCTTCTTGCCTGCTCCTTGAGGGTCTCCACCGTATGGTGTGCCTCTTTTATTATCCTGTCTCTTTCTGCCTCTGCCTCCTCTATTATGCGCCTTCTGACCTCTTCCATCTTCTTCTCAAAGCCTGCCATCTTCTCCTTGTATTCTTTCAGCTTCTCCTCTGCCTCTTCCTTTATCCTTCGAGCCTCTTCTATGGCGCCCCTTATCTTCTCCGCCCTTTCTTCAAGAAGCCCCTTTATCCACCTTGTCCATACATACCATCCACCTATAGCAAGCAGTATAAAGTTGAGTATCTTCCAGCCCATACCACTTGAGCCCTCTTCACCCCCTCCACCTGCAAACACAACCCCTGGTGTAAGCATCACAGGGAGCAGGAGTGCGAGCCTTCTGTCCAGTATCTTCTCTGCGATCGTTCTGGAAAGAGCGGGTATATTCTCCTTGAGGCTCTGGATTATGCCCTTTTCTGTTATCTCAAGTTCTTCTCTTGCCTTACAGAGTTCGGCCTGTGCCTCTATTCGGGCCTTTTCAACGATGGAATTGCTCTCTGCCACCGCCTTCTCCCTTATGCGTGCCCTCTCTTCCTGTGCCTTTGCCACACCCTCTTTGAAGCGCCTGTCGTATTCTTCGAACCCCTGCCTTGCGCTCTCCTCGATATCTTCTGCCTCTTTGAGTGTTCCCTCGGTTCGCTCTTTTCTCTCATCGAGTGTATCCATGACGGGCCTGTAGAGCAGCCTGTTGAGCACATAGAGAAGCACAAAAAACACCGCTATCTGGTATAGAAGTGATTGGTCTAAACTTATCATCCCTTTACCCCCTTTGACAGAGAGAAGCGAAACTTAAACAATTAAGCGTTTTTTACTAACACATATGGAAGGGAAAGTCAAGGGATATGTTCCCTGCGAAAATGCCCCCACAGACCGGAGGCCCCTGTTCATATCCATCTGAGCCAGTGGTTATACTGGGTGTTCTTTCCTCTTACCGTCTCGAAGAAGACCTTCTGTATGAGCTCTGTTATTGGCCCTGGCCTTCCTTTGCCTATTCTTCTGTCGTCCACCTCTCTTATGGGCGTTATCTCCGCGGCCGTGCCCGTAAAGAAGGCCTCGTCTGCCATGTACAGCTCATCCCTTGTGAACCGCTCTTCCACCACCTCTATGCCAATGTCCCAGCCTATCTCCATGACAGAGTCCCTGGTAATCCCCCTGAGTATGGATGTAAGAGGTGGGGTCTTGAGCACACCCTCTTTTGCTATGAATATGTTCTCGCCACTGCCTTCGCTCACAAAGCCGTCTGGATCAAGCATTATGGCTTCGTCGTATCCACATGAGACCACCTCTCTTTTTGCCAGTATGGAGTTAACATAGTTGCCCACTATCTTTGCCTTGGTCATGGCCACATTCACATGGTGTCTTGCAAAGGAGGAGACCTTTGCCCTTATGCCCTCTTTTATACCCTCTTCACCAAGGTATGCACCCCACTTCCATGCGGCAATGGCCACATCCACAGGGTTGTCTCGTGGATAAAGCCCCATGTTGCCATAGCCTATGAATGCTATGGGCCTTATGTATGCCTCTTCGAGTCCGTTTACCTTCAGGGTATCCACTATGGCCTGGTTTATCTCTTCTTTCGAGTAGGGTATCTCCATCTGTGCCACATGGGCAGAGGCAAAGAACCTTTCTGTGTGGTCTTCGAGCCTGAAAAGTGCACTTCTTCCCTCATCTGTGCGGTAGCACCTTATGCCCTCGAACACACCGAGCCCGTAATGCAGCGTGTGGGTGAGCACATGCACCCTTGCCTCGTCCCAGCCCACAAGCCTTCCGTTAAACCATATCTTCTCTGTCTTTTCCACCCTTTATGTCTCCTTTAATCGTTTATAGGCTCTATCTTTATTGTCCTCCAGCTTCGGTCTGCCAGAAGATAGACCCTCTTTCGTCCATCCTCTACCACCGCCATGTCCCTTAAAGAGACGAACCCCTGCCAGCCCTTTCCATCTATCAGGCCTGCCTTTTTCAGCTCTTCAATCCTCTGCCCACCGTCCTTAAGCTCTGCCTCCCTTACCACCACGATGGGCGTAACCCTTAGCCTTACGATGGCCTTTATCCTCAGGAAGTCTTCGTCTGTTGTAACCACACAACCTCTTGTATCTCTGGGTATGTTTATGCGCTCTGGCTCATCCGTTGCATGGAGCCATATACCATATCCGCCCTTTCCTTTCAACCTGTCGAAGGGGTTGGGATAGTCCATAACGAGGGCGCCCACACCGTATCTTCTGTGGAGCCCTCTGCCATCTATGTATTCGGTAAAGAAGTATATACCCTCGGGAGTCTTGAGGTCTCCTTCTCTCTGCTTGTCTCCTTCCTTCTTTCCCGTTGTAACCCTGTAGGTAGAGACAGGCCTCAACCTGTGGTCATATACGGTGAGGGTGTGCCTGTCCTTTTCCACAACAATAAGGTGCCCACCTTCTTTTATTGCTGCAAATACCTCCTCTGCACCGGCCTTCATGTTATACAGTAGAAGAATTGCTACCACAACTACTGTTGCAACAGAGAGCCTTGTCCCCATAGAAGCCCCTATGTGCCCGTCCTTTTTACCTCTTCGCTCTTTTCTGTCATGATGCAGTTTCCGTCGAAGAGCACACCCTCGCTTATTATGAGGGTGGGGGTTCTTATATCTCCGTGGACCCTTGCCGGTGCCCTAAGTTCCACCTTCTCCTTGGCGGCAATTGTGCCGTGCACCTCGCCCGACACCACGATGTCTCCCACACTCACCTCGCCTTCAACCCGTGCACCTTCACCCACAAGAAGGGTGCCATCGCTTAGAATCTCTCCTTTGAATGAGCCATCTATCCTTGCGGTGCCCTCGAAGCTCATCCTTCCCTCTATGTGCATCCCCTTGCATATGACACCCACTATCTCTGAAGCCATCTTAGCCTCCTCTTTTTTTTTGAATAATCCTGCTTGTGCTCTTTATCTGCCAGTGTTTCTTAGAAGCCCTATTATGCGTTCCCTTTCTTCAGGGGTGTAGAACTCTATCTCTATCCTGCCCCTGCCGCTTCGCTCCCTGAGGCTCACCTTCGTTCCCAGTATCCCCTTGAGTTCCTCTTCGAGCCCCCTTGTGTGTATGTCCTTTGCTTGATGGCCGCGCCCCCCTTTTTTCTTCCCTTCTGCAAGCCTTCTTACAAGCCTTTCGGTCTCCCTTACAGAAAGCCCCCTGGCCACAACCTTTCTTGCAACCTCTCTCTGGAGGGCCCTTTCCGTAAGCCCCAGTATTGCCCTTGCATGCCCCATGGTGAGGCGTCCGGCCGACAGCTCTGTTTTGACCTCATCGGGTAGCCTCAATAGCCTCAGATAGTTTGCCACCGTTGCCCGTTCTTTGCCCACCCTCCTTGCCACCTCTTCCTGCGAGAGGCCGAACCCTGTGAGCACCCTGTAGGCCGTGGCCTCCTCTATGGGATTGAGGTCTTCGCGCTGGATGTTCTCTATGAGTGATAGCTCAAGGGCCTCCTCATCGCCTGCCTCCATGACCACGAGGGGCACCTCCTTGAGACCCACCAGACGGGCTGCCCGAAGCCTCCTTTCGCCTGCAATGAGTTCATAGCCATCCCCCTTTTTTCTTACCACAAGGGGCTCTATAATGCCCTTCTCCTCTATGGAGGCCGCAAGCTCTCTGATGGCATCTTCGTCAAAGACCTTCCGGGGCTGGCTCTTGGAGGGATAGATTTTTTCAATACTACACATGAAGAGTTTTCTGTCCTCTTCCTTCTTCTCCCCTATCAGTGCCGAAAGTCCCCTGCCCAGCGCCTTCTTCTTCATACAACCACACTCCGTCTTTTTAGCATCTCCCGTGCAAGGTCCATGTAGCTTGCACACCCCCTGGAGTTTATGTCGTAGAGGATTATGGGTTTTCCAAAGCTCGGTGCCTCGCTCAACCTCACATTCCTGGGTATCACCGTTGCGAAGACCTTCTCAGGAAAATACCTTTCAACCTCTTCCGAGACCTGCCGGGAAAGGTTGTTCCTTCCGTCGAACATTGTGAGCACTATGCCCTCTATGTATAGACCGGGGTTGAAGCGCTCCTTTATAAGCTCTACTGTGCGAAGCATCCTGGAGACCCCCTCGAGGGCATAATACTCGCACTGTAGCGGTATGAGCACAGAGTCCGAGGCCGTAAGGGCGTTGACCGTAAGAAGCCCGAGAGATGGCGGACAATCTACGAACACAAAGTCGAACCCCTCTTTTATGCCCTCGATGGCCTCTTTTAGCCTGCCTTCACGCCCCTCCTCGTCCACAAGCTCAACCTCGAGGCCTATAAGGTCGATGGTAGAGGGCAGAATCTTCAAAAACGGTATCTCCGTTGGATGTATGGCCTCCTCTGGCGTACAGCTACCGCTTATCACCTCGTATACCCCCCTTTCTGCCTCCACACCCACCCCGCTTGTGGCATTACCCTGGGGGTCGAAGTCCACAAGCAACACCCGCCTCTCTGCCACCCCGAGGGCTGCAGAAAGGTTTACCGCAGTGGTGGTCTTGCCAACACCGCCTTTCTGGTTTGCAATGGAGATTACGATGCCCATGAACCTGAAGAGTTTAACATAGAAGCCTGCAGGTTTTCCACCAGTTTTTTCTGCAAATGTTCCACGTGGAACACCCCCAGGCTACAACACCTCTTTTACCACCACAAGGCTCTTTTCCGCAGAAAAGGGCACTTCCACCTCATAACAGCTCAGCCCTTCTCTTTCAAGCCCCTCTCTCTCCTTTGGGCTTCTCAGGTTTAGTATAAGCCCGCCACTTTTTACAAAGGGTCCTGCGAGCCCTGAAAACTCCCTGAACCCCGCAACGGCACGGGAGGCCACGCAATCCATGGCATTGCGGTATCTCTCCACAAGCTTCGGGTCTTCTGCCCTCGATGGCTCCACCACGACGCCTTCAAGCCCAAGGGTGCGTATGATGTGGCGCAGAAAGTGGCACTTCTTTCCGACACTCTCTACAAGCACCACCCTGAGGGCTGGAATGGCTATCTTCAGCACAAGCCCCGGAATGCCGGCACCAGTGCCTATATCCATGAGGCTACCTCTGTCCCTTACAAACCCTGCAAGCACAAGGGAGTGGAGCACAAGCCTTACGGCAATCTCCCTTTCTCCCCTTACGGCTGTAAGGTTTATCCTCTCTGACCAGCGCCCAAGCTCCTCTATATAAAAGCAGAGCCCCTCCGAGGCCTCCCGGTCCATCTCCACACCGAGCCTCTTGGAACCCTCTTCGACAAGCCATACTATCCCCTGTTTCAACCCCCTGCTGCCTCCAGCTTCTTAAGGTAGACCATCAGGATGCTCAATGCTGCTGGCGTAACCCCGGGTATGCGGGATGCCTGCCCGAGGGAGGCAGGCCTTATGCGCTCGAGCTTCTCACTTACCTCCCTCGACAGCCCTGGTATCTGCCTGTAGGAAAGTGTATCTGGAAGCCTCACCCTTTCCATCTCCTCGAGGCGGGCCGCCTCTTCGAGCTGGCGTCGTATGTAGCCCTCGTATCTGACCTCGGTCTCAACAAACGCCCTCACATCTGCCGGCATGCCCATCGTGTAGGGGGTCTCATCCGGAAAGAGTGTCTCCACAAGTCTCAAAAGTTGTGCGCCAGGTCTTCTCAGTAGCTCCTTGAGGGTGGTGGGTTTTTTCACCGTGCCCGCACCACAGGCCTCGAGAGCCTTCAGGGTGGCTGCATCTGGATAAAGCACCTTTCTTTCAAGAAATCCCATGAGTTCTGCCACCTTCTGTCTTTTCTCCTCGAACCTCCTGTATCTATCTTCATCCACAAGCCCCACAGAGTGGCCAATCTCCTGAAGGCGCCAGTCTGCGTTGTCCTCTCTCAGGAGGAGCCTGTATTCCGCCCTTGAGGTAAAGAGCCTGTAGGGTTCCTGTGTGCCCTTTGTTACAAGGTCATCTATCATGACCCCTGTGTAGGCATCCTGCCTTTTAAGCACAAGAGGAGGGCTTCCCTTAAGCCTCATCGCTGCGTTTATCCCTGCCACAATGCCCTGGGCTGCGGCCTCCTCGTATCCGGAGGTGCCGTTTATCTGGCCTGCGAAGAAGAGGCCCTCTATCTCTCTTGCCTCGAGGGTGTGTCGGAGCCGGGTTGGCTCTATGTAGTCGTATTCTATGGCATACCCTGGCCTTACTATCTCCACCTCTTCGAGCCCTGGTATGGTGCGGAGCATCCTTGTCTGCACATCCACAGGCAGGCTTGTGGACAGGCCGTTGGGATAGACCTCCTGGGTGTGCCACCCTTCGGGCTCAAGGAAGACCTGGTGGCGCCCCTTTTCTGGAAACCTTACCACCTTGTCCTCTATGGATGGACAGTATCTGGGCCCTGTGCCCTCGATCCTGCCGCTGAAAAGGGGCGAGCGGTCGAGGGAGGACATTATTGTCCTGTGGGTGTCCGCGTTGGTATAGGTTACATGGCATGCAAGCTGGGTCTGAATGACCCCTTCTGTATCGAGTGAAAAGGGCCGTGCCCCTGGATCTCCGGGCTGCTCTGCAAGGCGGGAGTAGTCTATTGTTCTGCCATCGAGCCTCGGGCATGTGCCTGTCTTGAGCCGTCCCATCCTGAAGCCCAGCCCTTTCAGGGATGCCGAGAGTCCCACACTTGGCGGATCCCCTGCCCTTCCGCCAGGGTAGTTTTCAAGCCCTATGTGGATGAGCCCCTTGAGGAATGTGCCCACCGTAACCACCACACATGGGGCAAGAAACCTCTCGCCTGTTGCAAGCTCCACACCCTTTATGCGCCTGTCCCCCTTTTCTTCCTCCACAAGCAGCCTTTCCACCATGCCCTGCCTCAGGTAGAGCCCCTCTGTGTTCTCAAGGGTCATCTTCATGTAGAGCCTGTAGAGGGTCCTGTCTGCCTGCGCCCTCGTTGCCCGCACTGCCGGGCCCTTGCTCTCGTTAAGCGTTCTGTACTGCACCGCTGCATGGTCTGCGGCACGGGCCATCTCTCCGCCCAGGGCGTCTATCTCTCTCACAAGGTGTCCCTTTGCAACACCCCCTATGGCAGGGTTGCAGGACATCTGCCCTATGGTGTCCAGGTTCATGGTTACCATGAGGGTCTTGAGCCCGAGCCTTGCACAGGCAAGGGCTGCCTCGCAGCCCGCATGGCCGCCGCCTATGACTATCACATGGTAGTTCTTTTCCTTCATAATCGTTCCACGTGAAACATTGTTCAGAAGAACAGGCAATATTTTATCTCATCTTATCAAAGTGTGTCAAACAGGCTCCCTGTGGCTGCGGCAACGCTGTCCACAGACGCGTAACATGGTGGCACACGGTGTTTCGCCTAACCAGTTGATTTTGTTCTAAAGATCCTGCAACGGCTGTTCGGCGCAGGGCAGACTCCTCTGGCAGGGCATTTGTTGTGTCTGGGAAGGGGTGTTGTTGCTTTTCCGGGGCCGGCGAGATATTATGGTCCATACTGCTTAAAAACCTTGACAGGGTTGCCTTCTTTGTCCTAATATCATTAGGGCGGTCTTATGCAATTTTACTTTCGAAACAGAGAGTTTCCTGCAAGAAGAAAACCCCCCTGGAAGAGGAAGGCCCTGTACCTCTTTCCTGCGATAATCTTCCCCCTGCTCCTGCTCTACATAATACCGCCACAGCCAGAAAGCAGGGAGCAATCGCCCCCACCGATCAAGGTAGACATGGAGAGCTTCAAAAAACGCCCCCCCACCTTCACCTCCATAGAGCGAACCATAAGGAAAAACGAGACCCTCTACGGGCTTCTACTTTCCGAGGGGCTTACAACCCCTGAGGTGGTCGAGGTACTGGGGGTTATGGAAAAGCTCTATGACCCAGGAAGGATACTTCCTGGCAGCAAGATAAGGCTTTCGAAAAACGGCGATGGGCTGAGAAGGATAGAGTATCTCTACAACGGGCTTGATGGTGTGTTTGTGGAAAAGCAGGAGGGGCTCTGGAGGGCCGGAAAGTTCAAGGTGCCAAGAAAAGTGGTGCTTGCCACGGCAGAGGGCAGGATAGAAAACTCTCTGTACGAGGCAGGAAGAAAAACCGGCATACCGCCAAAGGCTATAATGGAACTTTCGGACATATTCGCCTGGCAGATAGACTTCTCCACAGACATGAGAAAGGGTGATACCTTCCGCCTCCTCTACGAGGTGATAGTGGCAGAGGGAAGAACCATCGGTGTGGGAAAGGTGGTTGCTGCAGAGCTTGTAAACGCTGGCAGGAGCCATGTGGCCATACACTACAGGGGTGAATACTACGACCCGGAGGGCAGGGCCCTTCGAAGGGTGCTCCTTAAGTCCCCCCTCAGATACAGGCGTATATCCAGTTATTTCACCAAGCGCAGGTATCATCCCATTCTCAAGAAGTATCTTCCCCACCATGGTGTGGACTATGCTGCACCCTATGGCACCCCTGTTGAATCGGCTGGAGACGGCAGGGTTCTGTTTGCAGGCTGGAAGCGGGGTTATGGGTACTATGTAACGATAAAACACAATGCCACCTACTCCACTGCCTATGGACATCTGTCGAAGATAAAGCGGGGAATAAAACGGGGCAGGAGGGTAGAACAGGGCGAGGTCATAGGCTATGTGGGCTCAACAGGGCTTTCAACAGGCCCGCATCTACACTACGAGGTAAGGGTGCGTGGCAGGGTGGTAAACCCGCTTTCAATAAAGGTAGAGCCTGTAAGGAGCCTTCGTGGCAAGGCCCTTGCAGAGTTCAACGAGGTAAAAGAAGAACTCCTTGCCACACTCTACAGAAAGACCACCACCCTGGCCATGGGCAGATAGGCTCACTCCACAAGACCCTTTCAGCCCAAGATTTTCTTCTAACAAAACAACTCCTTTTAAAACCCTTGACCCTGCACCATGGTTCAGGGTGTATAATTGTGTTTATGGAACGGTCCTTCACCATAGGCACCCTTGCAAAAGCCGCAGGATGCAGGGTAGAGACCATACGCTACTACGAGCGAAGAGGGCTCATAACA